>JAGLQO010000022.1 GCA_023136775.1 Candidatus Pacearchaeota archaeon
TTTTGCTTAGCTTCTTTTTTTTGCTGGTTTGCGACTTTCATGTTTCTTAATATTGCTGAAATTTTACTTATTGGAATTATTTCAACTAAGCCTGTTCTTTTCCCGTTCGCTTTTTTAATTACAAAAGCTACTCTTTCATTTGACCAACCCTGCCTTTTCAGGTTGCTAGAAATCTTTGAATCGTCCATACCTCTTGTTTTTGCGTTTGCTATAAACATTAAGAGATTATATAATTCTCTTCCATCTGCAAATAAATATTTTTCATAACGATGATTATACCAAATCTGTAGAATTGTGTATAAAATGAATACAGCAAATATTGCCAATATTCCATAAAGAATTGCCTTTCCAACTGGTTTACAATCACTTCTACAAGTTAAATAGGTTTCTCCTAAATTTTCTTCACAAACAGAATTATAATTACAGGTTGTGTCAATATCAGATTCTATGACTATTGCAGTAAGGGATGGGGAAACGAAATAGGATAATGGTTCAGCACTTTTATAATAAAATTCGAAGTATCCTTCTCCAGCAGCTTTTATTGGAATTAGTGTAAAATCCTCTGACTCTAGTGCTCCTACGTCTTCTCCAAAGTATAAGCTACTTAATGGTGCGTCAATTGCGAAATAGCTATTCTCGTTGCTATTGGATTTTATATGAAAGGTGTAAGCACTAAGGGAGCCTATACTACTTCCATCTAAGAGTAAAATATTATATGAATCGCTGGTTGAACTCGCTTCAATATTTGTATTTTGCCAACTTAAAATTGCTTTTGCATAATCTTCAGATGTTCCATCTGTAAAATCGTTAGTAATTGCTAGTATTGGTTCTATGTTTATATCATCTAAATCATTCATTAAATATGGCTTATCAAAACTTGTTATATCCACTCCAACTGGGACGCTTATCTCATACAACTCAGCTGCAATCCTAATATAATCATTATTACTTGTCGCCCCTTGGTAATTTTTTTCTAAAGTATCCAATGTCGTGGTTAATCCAACGATATTTGCTATGCTGGATAATTCTTGCCTGTACCAGAATGGTGTTTTATCTATGGCAGTTTTTATGACGTCAACTGAATTTCTTCTGGAAAGAAGTCCGCTAATTATTGCAGCTTCGGGGGTAATTGTTTTTATGTAGAACTCCTCAGAATCTTTTAGATTTCCTCCAGCACTTACATTTAATTTTATTGTATAATGTTGTATTTTTTCATAGGTGTGCGTGATGTATGGTTCATAGGTAGTTTGAGTTGTGCCATCCCCCATGTCCCAGTTATAAGTCAATGACTTATTGCTTGGGAACTCTACGTTAGCAGAAACTTTCATCGGAATCCCTGCGACTGGTTCCATTGGAAATATTGATAAGATTTTTGGGGCAGAAGTAACATTAAAACGTTTACTAAAAATTATTTCATCTCCTATTTTAAGAATATAATTCATAGTCTTTGAAATATTAAAATCTAAAAGTCTTAAATCTAAAAGTCCATCAAAACTAATTGTTGCTGGGGTAACTTCTAATTCGTAGATTTCATTGGAAGTTGTATATCCTCCACTTATTTGATACACTATTTCTATATCTTTTATTCTTGCTCTTTGAGTTGTTCCAGAAAATGTGAATGGTAAAATGCATTCATTAGAACAATTCGCGCCAGAACTTTCAGTCCCGCCATATTTTTCAATTAAATATCTATTTGCCTTTTCTGTAATATCGTCACTATCAAAATCAAACTCTTCTTCTAAAAATGTATAATTTGCATATCTTACTGCTTGGGCAAAAATTGCATAATCATTTGTACTAGAAACTGGGCTACTTCCGTATGGAAATCCACAATTGTTTCCTACATTTTCAAAATAAATTTCATATCTTGTCAGTGTTAAATCTTGTGACCCTACACAAACATAATAATCTCCAGCTAAATACATGTCGCCCTCGTCTATAATACACCCTTGGAATTCATTAGTTTTTGGAAAATAATTACAGTCTTCTAGTTTTTCCCCACTGTCTTTTGAATAAAGATACATTGTCAAATTTTTATCTTCTGGTTCTTCTGGAGATATTGGAGAACCTATTTTTGCTCCTATCCTTATTTTATCTGTTTCGGGAATGTATATTAATTCACAATATGGGTTCTTTCCAATTTGAAATCCTCTCGCTCCTACTCTTTCTGTAGTATTGTAACAGCCCCAATCTTTTTCTAAAAATGTGTTAGAAAATTTTTCAAAAGCCCATTTGTCCTCTCCAAAAAAATCGACACTCAATGGCTGATTAATTCTCTCCGCGAAATCACTTTCTATTGCGAAGTTTATACCCTCTATATTTATCATCCCTCCACTAAAAACGAATCCTAAAGATTTTTCTTCCGAAGATGAAAAATTGAAAATTATTCCAGATATTTCATTTGATGAAGAGTAACCGGAAGAACAATCTACTGGGGAACAATCATAATCTGAATTTTGAAAATCCAAAAAAGTCTTTAAAAATATACTATCATTATCATTAGAATATATCATTATATTTACATCTTCTGAAGTTAATGTTAAATTAACTTCTCCTTTCAAAGGTTCTAACGAAGAAGGAACATTATCTATGCTATAATTATTAATTTTTATTTCGGCAGATACTGTTAGTATTGATGCTATTAATAAAAATACAATTAATATTCCTCTTTTCATAAAATAGATTAGCAACAATAGTTTATAAATATTTCAAATTACTTTTTCTTAGAGACAGATTTTTTCCCTATAGGGGCTTTTTTCGAAGATAATTTCTTTTTTATCATAACAGATTTCTTGTTTTTGGATTTTAACATAGTAAATGCTCCAATTAAAATTAACAATGCTCCAATTAAATAAATTTCACAATTAGTAAAAGCATTTTCTGAAGATTCATACGATTCTAACTGTACTTCAGAGTCGTCTTTAATCGTGAAGCCTACTGCTATTGAGCTCGCAACAACAAAGCTAGACAAAATAACTACTAAAAATAAACCCCCAATTGCTTTTTGCATGTTTTAATTAATACTCCCTCTTATTTAAAGTTTGCTTTTCTTTTACAAAATAAGATATTCCTATTATCGACAATGACGCAAGAAGAGCAAACAAACTAAATCCTGATAATTTTATTGGTGGTTCCCCACAAAATCTTTCAGTCTCTCCCCCTACGCAATTTAAAGCTCTCAAACATTCTTCAGGAACTCCATCTGGGAATCCAAGAGAAGAATTTTTTGATGTCCACTCTACTGCTTGTTTTCCATCTTCACAAAGTCCAAGAGTGTAAACATTTGAACATGAAAAAGATATATCAGAGCCATCTGCTTTAACAGCTACATAATCAATACCACATTTTTGTGCAACACTATCCCATTCACATGAACTATTTTCTGCCAAAACAGAAAATGCCTGATTATTACATTCTATAAAATTCCCAAAAATATTTGAGCCAACACCAACTCTTGCTAAGTTAAGTTCATCAGCAAAACATGTTTCATTGGATTGATAATATGCGCAACTTTGATCTGCTACACTTGCTACACAAGATGGAGTTTCTAACTCATCTAACCAAACACATGTTGTTGAAAGTTCTTCACAATTAACCTCGGATTTACTAGAACAAAGTTCAGTACTTCTTTGGCATTGAAAAGTTGCTAGAGCTGTTTCGTTGCACCAATATCCAGGTGGACAACACAATGGAACTCCGGACGGAATTGAATTTTGCCCTCTCGAACAACCCTTTCCTTGAGAAGTTGTAACCCATGATCCTTCTTCCTCAGCACAATAAAACATTCCTCCTGTGATTTCCCCTACGGAACAAGTTCCCTTTGGAACACTTATGGTTGAACCTTCATATGGAAAAGGACATCCTCCAACCGTAAAGCTAGTTTCAGCCTCTGTTGCGCTTACGATGCTAAAAAGAAACAATCCCAATAAAATTAATAATCCATACCTCATTTTAATTATATCCATCAAATATTTATAAATATTCCTACCAAATTTTGTGTTGGAAAATTAATAAAATAAAATTTCCTCATTCGCATTTTATATAAACTCCAAAATTCATTTTAAGGCAAACTCACTTTTAACTTTGCTGATTTTTGACCTGAAGTGTATATAGCATTGAATTCATGTGTTAGGTTTTTCATAAATCCTTGTGTTAAATCATTCCAATTTTGGGTATAACTTTGATCTCCGTCACCTAAAAATGTCCAATTCCAAATAAATGGGTCTATACCTGGAATTTGTTTAAATGCCTCGCCACTTCGTACCTTGTATCCTTTAGTAGTGCTTGCGTTAAAAAATATTGTTATTGCATCAAAATCACTATAGTCTTCAGGACTTGCAATACACGCTGCTGCATAATCTCCATCAGTTGTCAAATCCAATATCATAATATTCGAAATAGTTCTAGATTTATCTCCTCTTGAGTTATTTGCTTCTGCTATAACTTGAAGTTCACCTGAAACATCAAACTGATAATTAAAATCAACACCTTTGTTGTCAAAATCTATTACATTTAACACTTCTTCATCTTTTTTGATTTTAATAGTTCCTGTTATTTCATCATCTGCATCTGTGGCGGTAACAATTATATTTGCAATATCACTCTTATTAAAAGCGTCTCCACAATCCAAATTCATATTTACTTGCATTGGATCATTGTTAATTGCTAAGTTAATCTTTAAAGCTGTACTTTTTTGTGTTCCAACTCCAACTTCGAAATAAAATTTTTCAAAATCTTTGGTGTTATCTAAATCTTCCTTCTTTATCGTCCACTTTGCCATGTAGTTTCCTGTAACCTCATCTGTGAATCCCTCTAATATTTTAATTTCATCATTAATAATAAGGTCATCTTCCTTGATTTCGAAATTTCCCTCTAATCCATTAGGGGCAACTAGGTAAATTGTATCTCCAAAATCTGCTTCTGTAATTATTCTCCCGTCAAGTCCTGCCCAATAAACATTAGCACAGCATAGTTTTACGGGATAATCCATTTGGTCATCAGTTGCTAAGTGGGAATTATAGGATCTAAATAATCTAGCTATCAATTCTGCCTCGTCTCCCATTGCACAGTCATTTACTTCGGATTCATCAAAAACACATTGTAAATTTCCATAACAAATTTGTTGATTATAGACTAGTTCATCACTTTCGTTGGATGCATGGGAATTTAATTGCGAATAAACATTAACTACTGTGTTCATTCCATTACATGTATGGGGATTTGTTCCAGTATATGTTTCAAAAAAGTCATCATAACAGATTTCTGTTGCGTAATTTGTATCTGAATAATTTGAAACATGAGCATTAGTTTCCCCAGATAATTTCATAATTAATTGGTCCGGTCCGCCGACACAGGCATTAACAACTGCTAAACTCACTAGCAAGAAAGACATTAATATAATCACAAATCTCTTTTTCATATATTGTTAACAATGTTTTACTATATAAATATGTTGGCTTTTTTTCTGGTGAAAAAAATGCCATGAAAATCCACACAGGATTTCTAATCCAAACCCCTTACCGACTAGCGCACCCTCACTGATATATATTTTTTAGGTTGGGGCAGACCCTCGCAGATGGTTCGATATATGGAGGGAATTTATTCTAAATTCCCGTTTTGGGGAGTGGTTGTTATATATTCCATAAAAAATCATGACACCTTCGGCGCCAGTGATTTCTTATGGACACTTTTTAGAATTGATTTTGATTTTATCCAATAATCACCAATACTGGACGTAGCTTTGCTACTTTTTTTCCCAATCCTGCGGTATCGCTAATTTTTACTACTTCGTCGATGTCTTTGTATGAGAATGGGGATTCTTCTATCATTCCTTTGTTTGATCCGAATTCTACGAATACTCCTCTTTTCTCCATGTCTTTTTTAGCTTCGTCGAATGTCATTTCTTCTTTTGCTTTTGTTCTGCTTCTGACTCGACCAGCTCCGTGGGCGGTTGAACTAAATGATTTTTCTTCGGCTTTGGTTGTTCCTACTAAAACATAACTTGGGGTTCCCATTGAGCCTGGCAATAAAACTGGTTGACCTACGCTTCTATAATCCTCTGGGATTTCAATTCTGCCTGGTCCAAAACTTCTTGTTGCTCCTTTTCTCATAATTAAAACGTCTTTACCGTCGTGCTTTTCTATTTTTGCAATGTTATGACAAATGTCGTATACTACTTCGGCTTTAAAATCTGGAAAATAATGTTTTAGATTTTCTCTTACGAAATGCGTGATTACTTGTTTGTTTGCGAAAGCGAAGTTTGCGGCGCATGACATTGCTGATAAATATTTTTTTCCAAGTTCTGATTTGATTGGTGCGTTTACTAATTCTCTGCTGTACTCTGGGAAGCTGTATTCTTTTTCCATTTCTTTAATGTAGTCCGACGCTACTTGATGTCCGAGCCCTCGTGAGCCGCAGTGAATTAAAATTACTACTTGATCTTTTTCTAAGCCGAAAACTTTTGCCACTTTGTCGTCGAAGATTTCCTCTACAATTAATACGTCTAAGAAGTGATTTCCTGCACCTAGAGTTCCCAACTGATTCATTCCTCTTCCTTTCGCCCTATTGGAAACATCTAACGGATTTGCATTTTCCATTTTTCCTTCTTCTTCAATATGTTTGAAATCAACTTCATCTCCGTAACCTTTTTTTATTGCCCACTTAGCTCCTTCGACTAAAACTTCGTCTAATTCTTTATTTGTTAATTTTATATTTCCTTTTCTTCCGACGCCCGAAGGGACTGTTCGGAATAGAGAATGAGACAATTCTTTTTCTTTGCCGATTAGGTCTTTTGATTTTAAATTTGTTTTTAGTAATCTAACTGAGCAATTGATATCGTAACCGACACCGCCTGGAGATATCACTCCTGTTTCTAAATCGAAAGCAGCGACGCCGCCAATTGGAAAGCCATAGCCTTGGTGCATGTCTGGCATTGCGTAACTTGCACGTAAAATTCCTGGGAGCTTTGCTACGTTGGAAACTTGGGTTAGGGATTTGTCGGCTTTGATTTGATTGATAAATTCTTCGCTCGCGAAAATTCTTCCTGGAACTAACATATCCCCTGTCATTGGAATTTCCCATTCTGTGTCACTGATTTTTCTTAGTTCTACCATCATATAAGATGAAGGATTAGTTTTATATTATTTTTGGCTTACTTGTTGATTTCATTATTTTTCCCAAATCATCAACTTTATAAGTCCAAATTAACCTTTAATTTTGTAGAATAATCTATTATTTTGCAGTCATAAGTGGAATAGTTAACTTTCGATATCTCTGTCTAAATGGCAAAAGAAATGTAAAATGATTTCTGAGAAATTGAGGAAGGTCCGCGCATCTCTCTTTGATTTATTTCATTGAGGATAAAATAGCGATGAAAATCGTACGTCGTGAGGCGTGATTAGGAAGATAGAAACGAACCGATTTAATTCGGCTGGAACGAGTCCATCTATTTGATGCAACTGGAAACCGTTAATTCGGTCTTGTACAGGCTTAGTCAGATGTTAACACAAATCGTCAGAATTGGATTCTGGGTTTGACAAAACGTGGCCTATTTTTCACTTATGACATATTTTATTTTTTAGTAAGCGGGATTTTATGAGCTTTTACTTTATTCACAAGTTTTATTTTCTCTATTTTCTTCTTCCCATAGAATTTCTTGTAGAAAATTATTAGAGTTAATAAAACTAAAATTGAAAAAACTAATGCGATTATCATAATAATTATGAATTTATCTTGTTTCTCTTCTTTTGTTTCTATTTCCTCTAATTCGGTTTCATCCAAATCATCATAAACAAGTCCCATTACGAAAATTGAGAAACCGTCTGTTGTGGCTTGGAAATAGAAAAACTCCTCATCTGAGTATATGAAATCAGTTTTAACTTTGATCCAAACGTCGCTGTCATTTTGCCGTTTAAACATTTCAATTTCTCTAACTATTTTATCTTCGTTAAATCCAGTTTCTAAAACTTTTTCTTCTATCCATTCTCTTGTTATTTTAAAATCTAAAGTCACGGAGTCAATCTGGTCATTTGTTATTCCTTCTTTTTCAACAATAAATATTTCATAAGTCTCAAATACTTTTCCAATTGTAACTCCAAGTCTCAAATCTGCCTCGGTTATATTTTCTACTTCTTCAATTGATATCGAAACTCCTGTAACATTTTCTCCAACGTCTATAGAGACCCCTGTTAGTCCAAAATCTGAATCATTGATTGTAATATTTGTTGGCTCGTCTGGATTCATTTCTGGGAAAACTGTGACTATTGTGTCGTTTACTACTTCTGCTATTCCTGTTTCTGGGTCTACTGTTGAGGTAGATGAGCTTCCACTTGAACCTCCGTCGTCCACTGTACAGGATTGAGTTTCTGCTGATTTATTTTCTTCAGTTCCGCAATTGTTATCGTCGGTACAGGTTCTTGTTTGGGATGATGAGACACAGGTTGACCAAGCGGTGCATGTCCAGTCTTCTTGACAACCCGTACATTCTTGAATTTCTATTGGTTTAGAAACTGTTGTTCCGCAAGCATTTGCATCAGTGCATATTCTTGTTTGATGAGTTCCGTTACATGCTGACCAGTCTTGGCAGAACCAAGATTCTGTGCAAGCTGACGCATTATATGCCAAAGGTAAATAATCATAATTGGTTCCATCCAAACTGTAGCTTGAATCACAAATTCCATTTTCGTTGGCGTCTGTGCAGGTCTCGGAATAACCAGTTCCGTTTGGATATGCCCAATAGTTTCCACCTAAATTTGGACCGTCCATAATATTAGTTTCAGCTTGGAGAGTTGTGTTGAAATAGTTAGTTAGAGCAGATGCATTGTAATAATTTACCGTATTATTAAAGAAGTTGTTATAAAAAGTGTTGTTGTTGGAAGTGCTTCCAAGACGTATTCCATATTCTGTATTATTAATTATTTGAGAATTTTTTATGGTATTATTAGAACTTGAATAAAGATAAAACCCATTATAATCAGTTGAATCTGATGTTATATTTGTAAAGATATTATTAGAACTTGACGACAAACTAAACCCCTCGCGATTAAAATTTGCGATTACATTCATGAATATGTTATTATTGGAATTTGAACTAAAATCTCCACTCATTTTATTGAAATTCAGTGTAATATTAGTAAAAATATTATTAGAACTTGAAATTGAACGAATCCCTGCATAAACACCAGAAGAATTCACATTAGACATATTAGCCCACTCTGTAGAGTAAAGGATAAGCGCATTATTTTTAAGAATGTCAGAACTTGAAATTGTAACATTATTAATAGTAGAATTATCTGCATCACAAAGAATAAGTTCCGATAATATCTTATTTTCAACAGTCACCGTATAATTATAAAATTCTATTGGTCTATTTCCCGAACCAGTTATATTTGTATAACTATTAGTACAATCAACTATATTCGCTGGAAGAGCAATGTCATACAGGGAATTTTCTTGTACTATAATATTTGTGAATATATTATTCGGACTATTATAGGAATTTAAACCATAATCATTCAAATTTGATGTTATATTTGTAAAGATGTTATTTGAACTTGAACTCTGACGAAAACCATAATCATTCAAATTTGATGTTATATTTGTGAAAGTATTATTGGAACTTGAATAGATATAGACTCCATTAGCAAAATCGCTTATATTACAATTCTTTACAGTATTATCATTAGAACCCGTACTTAAATAAATTCCGGAGTCACTACCGGTACCGTCTATTGTGTATCCCCCACAATCAAAAATTACATTATCTTTACCTGCGAAATCGATACAAGTTCCTACTATGTTAGAAAGGGATGTGTTAAGTTGGATAGTGTCATCTGCACTGGCAGCTGCGATTTTTGTATTACAATCTGAACAATTATGGCAAGTCACTGGGGGAGTTATAAACAGGGGATGATAATCGTAATTAACTCCTCCGATACTATAAGTTGAGTCACAAATTTTATCGTCATTTGAATCTGTGCAAGTTTCAGAAAATCCGGTTCCAGTTGGTGTTGCCCAGAAGTTTCCACCCATGTTTGGTCCGCCTACAATATTTGTTCCAGCTTGGAGGGTTGTGTTGAAGTAATTACTTACAACTGAGGCGTTGTGGTAATTTACTGTATTATTGAAAAAGTTGTTATAGAAGGTGTTATTTAAAGAATCTCTAAAATATATCCCATAAACTACGCTGGATTTTACAGAAGAATCATTTATCATATTATTATTTGAGTTCCTAAAGTAAAATCCATAGGAATTATCATTGACAGAAACATTTGTAAATGAATTATTATTTGATTCATAAGAATAAATTCCGTTCTTATTATTAGAAGAATCTACATTAGACAAACTCACATTATCTGTAAAAAACATATAAATCATGTTATTTTCTAATGTGTCAGAACCCATCACTATTACATTATTTATAACTGAATTATCTGCGTTACAAAGAATAAGTTCTGATAAAATTTTATTTTCTATTGTAGCTGTATAATTGTAGTATTCTATTGGTCTTCCTCCTGATCCAGTTACGTTTATTAGAATATTATTACAGTCAATTTCTGGGGCTGCCGAAAATACAATATCTTCATTTATATTTTCTTGAACTATAATGTCTTCAAATCTATTTCCATATGTCCCACTAATTTCAAGCCCCCTATAATTATTATTTGCTACAACATTCATGAAAGTGTTATTACTATCTGTTACTCTCACCCCCGCACCTGTATTATTATTTGCTACAACATTTGCAAAAGTGTTATTATGTGAATTATAATAAATATTGATACCATAGTTTTGATTCCCGATACTCGTCACATTAGTAAATGTGTTATTATTACAATAATAGCTAAAATAAATCCCTCCTCCGTTATTGTTATTATTAGTTAAAATATCAGAAAATGCATTGTCATTCGAATTATACAAAATAATTCCGTGATAATTCTCTGAAGAATTTACGTTGCTGATAATTACATTATCTGAATCTACCAAGCTAAACATATTATTTTTAATTGTATTTGAGCCCTTTATTGTTATGTTGTTTACTATTGAATTATCTGCGTTACAAAGAATAAGTTCTGATAAAATTTTATTTTCTATTGTAGCTGTATAATTGTAGTATTCTATTGGTCTTCCTCCTGATCCAGTTATGTTCGTTAGAATATTATTGCAATGAGATTCTGAGGAAGTTTCAATACGAATGTCTTCTTGATTATTTTCTTGAACACTTGAATTTATTAATTTGTTGCCTTCAGTCTCATCAAAGTATACTCCGAAGTTATTATAATTGGCATTTATGTCTATAAAAGAATTATTAGTACTAGCTCCTATCTGTATCCCATAATAATGGTTATTAGATGTAATGTTGCTTAGGTTATTATTGTGGCTGTCATAAATCTGTATTCCTCTATAAAATTCAGATATGATACAATTCTCTATAGCATTATTATTAGAACCAGAACTTAAATAAATTCCATAATCTGTCCCTGTATAATCTCCGTCTATTGTGTATCCTTGACAATCAAAAGTTACATTATCTTTGCCTGCAAAATCTATACAAGTACCAACTTGATCATCAATATCATTACTCAACAAAATTGTGTCTCCTACACTTGCAGCTGTAATTAATGCGTTACAATCTGAACAATTATTACAAGTTATAGGTTCCATTCCACCGTCAGTTATTGTCCAATTGTATGTGTTGATTAAATCTTGTCTTGCAGTGACTGCCGTAGACGAATATTTAGTTGGAGAAGCAACTAGAGAAACTTCTGATTGCAAAGTTGGGAGAGCATCCCATCCTATTAAAATTGAATCGTAGTTTTCTGTTGAAAGATTTGAATTGAAAAAAATATTTGACATTGTTGCAACAGATGACACATTCCAGCTGGAAAGATTTTGATTAAAAGAGGTTGCAAGTTCAAACATATTAGTCATAGATGTTACACTTGAAGTATCCCATGTGGAAATATTACTATTAAAAGAAGTTGCTAATTGGAACACAGCTCCCATATTTATAACTTTAGACGTATTCCATGAGTTTAGGGGTTGGCTAAAATTATAAGCTGCTTTAAACATATATTGCATAGTTGTTATATTAGAAGTGTCCCAATTGTTTAGGGGTTGGTTAAAAGAAGTAGCAAAATAAAACATATAATCCATATCTGTTACTTTGGATGTGTCCCATGTGGAAATATTACTATTAAAGTCAGTAGCATAATTGAACATATCACTCATATCTAATACATTAGACGTGTCCCAATTGTTTAGGGGTTGGTTAAAATCAAAAGCATAACTAAACGTATGGTGCATGTTAGTTACTTTTGATGTGTTCCAGTTAGATATATCTTGATTAAACTTTCTTGAATTTTGGAACATGTAATACATGGTTGTAATATTTTCAGAAACTTCATCAAACCAATCTTCAGAAGTAAAATTAGTAATGACTAGACAATCTCTAAGCATATTTTCAGAACTATTTATTCCGGTTAGTCCATTTGACATTGGACTTAAAATATCAATAAGTAAATCTTCAGTTCCTTCATAGAATGAAATTCTTGAAGCCCCACCATTTAATGATATGTTATGAATACCTGGAGTTGCAAAAACAAAACTTCTAAGTCCAGTTCCATCGTAAGTTGTAGTGTTTGTTCCATTCCATACAACATCTAAGCTTACTGCGTCGTCAGTTTGAAATGAAAATGTTTCATCTGGGGTTGTTGTATTAATCTGGAAAGTGAAGTATGTTAATGGTTCCATTCCACCATCAGTTATTGACCAATTGTAATTATCTATAAACGACTGTCTTGCAGACGAAGCCGATGAAGTATATTGAGAATTTCCTCCGTGGAACTCTGTGTTGTTTTTTAGAGTTGGTAATGAAGACCAACCAGTTAGTAGAGCGTCGTAATTATTGGTTGAAAGAGTTACTCCATTAAACATTAGTTGCATTGTCGTTACGTTTGATATGTTCCAAATTGAGAGATTTTGATTGAAGGAAGTGGCACCATTAAATGTACTTGACATGTCTATTACGCTTGATACATCCCAAGAGTTTAGAGGCTGATTGAAGGCAGAAGCACTATTAAACATTCTTTGCATGTTTGTTACGCTTGATACATCCCAATTTGATATGTTTCCATTGAACAAACTAGCTATATAAAACATATATTGCATGTTTGTTACATTAGAAGTGTCCCAATTTGAAAGATTTTGATTAAAAGAAGAAGCACGATCAAACATGGATCGGAATGTTGTAACTTTTGATGTGTCCCAATTTGAAAGATTTTGGTTGAAATTATCAGTATTATAAAACATATATTGCATACCTGTTCCTGTTACACTTGAGGTATTCCAGGAATTTAGAGGTTGGTTAAAAGAAATGGCATCATAGAATAAATATTGCATATTTGTTACATTAGAGGTATCCCAGTTAGAGAGATTTTGGTTAAAGGGAGTTTCTCGAAACATAAGAGCCATGTTTGTTACTTTTGAAGTATCCCAGTTATTTAAAGGTTGATTGAAATTATCAGCAGCACAAAACATGCTATACATATCTGTAACACTAGAAGTGTTCCATGTAGATATGTTACCATTGAAATCAGATTCTGTAAAAACAGCTGTAAACATATAAGACATGTCAGTTACTTTTGAGGTATCCCAGTTACTCAGAGATTGATTAAAAACAAGTGCATTTTTAAACATTCTTTGCATGTTTGTTACATTAGAAGTATCCCAGGAGTTTAGGGGTTGATTGAATAATGATGTATCAGCAAATAAATACATCATGTCAGTTACTTTTGAGGTATCCCAGTTGGAGAGATTTTGGTTGAAATTAATAGCTCCAAAAAACATATGACTCATATCTGATACATTTCCCGAAACTTCATCGAACCAATCTTGGGTCGTAAAATTAGTAATATTTTCCGCATCTCTAAACATATTTTCAGAACTATTTATTCCAGTTAGTCCATTTGACATTGGACTTAGGATGTCTGTTAATAATGTTGGAGTTCCTTCATAAAATGAAATTCTTGAGGCTTCACCCTGAATAGAAATATTATGGATTCCTGCTGATGTATAATTATGACTTCTGAGTCCATCTCCGTTGTAGGTGTCATTTGCTCCTCCGTCGCCCCAGTCTACTAATAAACTTACTGCAGCGTCGGTTTGAAATGAAAAGTTTTGATAATCATTTGTAGTGTTGATTTGGAAAACAAAAAAATTCGCTGTATCAGATTGAATCGTAAAATCACCTTGGGTTGTGAAGTCTGATTGGATTCCAAAACCTTGTGATTCACTTGATTCTTCTTCAGGTGCAGATGAATCATCTAGAGGTTCTTCTAGAATTGTTTCATTTTCTAAAGTTTGATTTGTTTCGTTAATTTCTGAAATTGTTTCGTTAATTAAAGTCTCATTGGTTTCGTTTTCTAATATTGCATGTCCTGTAAACTTAGCATTTTCATCTGTTAAAACTGCTATTGAAACTATTACGAAAATTGCAAACATTAATGCAAAAAATATATTCTTTGTATTTGTGAACGGTTTACTTTTTGATTTCCCTTTTTTCATGAAAATTAAAAACATCTTTAGTATAAAAAGATTATTGAAGATTAGTTTTATTTGCACATTTTAAAATAATAATAATTTTGCTATTTGTCCTGCGAGTCCTGCTAGGATTGGGATTGTTAAGTTGTCGTTTATTTTATATGAGAACATTTCTGAGAGTGTCGCTACTATTGCCATTGGAATTATTATCAACCAATTTCCGATTATTAGGTAGCCTATTGTTAGGTCGATTATTAATTCTGTTATTGATCCTTGGATGCTAGAGTTTTCTGATATTTTGTGTTTGCCGAATTTTAATCCTATTATGGTGGCTGCGGCGTCACCGATTGCCATCATTAGAATTGCTGAAAGTGCTATTTGAAAATTAAAAAAGGTTAAGGCAATAATCATACCTAATATGTATGGTATTTCTCCGCCGAATTTTTTTGTTTCATTGTCTCTCCAAAGTTTATGGAAGAATGGGATTTTTTTCTTTTTGATTATTCTTAGATATTCCATGATTAGGAATGCTATTAGGATGAATGTTAGTGAGAGTAATGCTAGGGTTTGTGAGTTGAGATATTTTAGAATTAGCCAGTAGGGTAGTAAATAAATTAAACTTGCGACGTGGAAGAATTTTCGTTTTATTTCGAAAGCTAATTTTGACATATATATATTAGAGATTATTAGTTTATAGAGATTGGGGAAATGGAATACAAATTGGTCTCAAACGACATGGTTCTGGTGAACCCGCTCGCGGATCTTGGGGATTTAATGGATTTCCGAAACGGGGAAAGGGAAATTTTTGCTCACGGATTTCACAGATGGGCTTACCCATTCACGGATCTAAAACAGTTGAGTTATTTTAGTGAAGTTTATTGGTGTCGACGTTCGATTCTCTCTCTCATTTTTCTTAACAACAAACTTAAAAACCAACTATTCTGTTTATGTTTAATGGGACGGTAGCGCTGTTGAGAGATCACACGGCTGAAGACCTTCACCCTACACTTTACAATGGGACGGTAGCTCAGTGGGAGAGCACACGGCTGAAGACCGTGGTGTCGAGAGTTCGATTCTCTCTCGTCCCATACTAAAATCAACATTTTTTGCTTTGCAAAAAATCGTTGGTAAATTTCTGTAGAAATTTAAATTCCAAACCACTTACCGACTCACGTCGCAGATGGTTTGATATAATGAGGGATTCTCCCGCTATTCAGAGTTTTAGTTATTTATTCCATAAGAAATAGTGGCATCTTCGACGCCACGATGTTCTTATGGAAAATATTAATTTTCTACTTCCATTTTTTAGAAAGAATTTATAATCTTTGAAAATTTATTAGTGTTATGAATAAGTATGATGGACTTGTGAAATATGATAAGTTGATTCGGGATAGGATTCCTGAGAAAATTGAAAGTAATGGTTCTACATATAAATTGCATGTTGCTAATGATAAAGAATATTGGAGCAAACTTCAAAGTAAAATTGGCGAAGAAGTTAATGAATTTTTAGAGGACCCTTCAGTCGAAGAATTGGCTGATATTGTTGAGGTACTTTATGCTATTGCTGATTTTAATTTTGGTGGACGAAAAAATTTAGAAGAAGTAAGGCTGAGAAAATTTGAGAAACGTGGTGGATTTGAAAAGAAATTAATTCTTGATGAAACCGACAATAGATAATAACTTTTATAAAGAAAAGAGTTGTTGATTTGTTATGAGGGGGAATAAAAAAGCGGCGATTGAGATGTCTATTGGGACTATTGTTACTATTGTTCTTGCTATGTCTATGTTGATTTTGGGGATGGTTTTGGTTAAAAATATTTTTAGTGGATCGTCTAGTAATGTTTTACAGATGAATGATCAGGTAAAGGGTCAAATTAATAAATTATTCACTGAGGACAAAAGAACTGTTGTAAATTTACCAAATCAAATTGCAAAGATTAAGCAAAATGAAGAATGGGGAGTTTCTTTTGGTATTCAAAATTTAGCTAGAGGAACGGCTGAAAGTGGGATGTTCTCATATGAAGTTGTTGTTGCTTCTCCAGAAGAGGTTACAAGAATGTGTGGAATTAATGATAGGGAAGTTATGAGCTGGGTTGGTGCTGGTAGAATTGGAAAAGATATTCCTATTGCCCCTGGTGAATCTTATGCAAGTAATGTTAGATTTATTATTCCTGATACTGCTCCACTTTGTATTGTACGATTTAACTTAAAGGTTACAAAAGATGGTAAAGCTTATGCAACTGATTTTTTCGATGTAGAAGTTTTGCCCTGAAAGTCAAGTTTTTTATTAATGGATAATATTAAAAGTGCCAAATTTATTTAATAATTATGTTGAAATTATATAATACATTAACCCGAGAAAAAGAAGAATTTAAACCCATCAAGAAAGATGAGATTGGAATTTATACTTGTGGTCCAACTGTTTAGGCTCCCTTTTAGAAAAAGGTTCCCTGGAATCAAAACTTAGTTAGGTTTAATCTAAAATAAATTTTCTAATAAAAAATTGATTTTAGATTAAACGATATATGACGAAATTAAATTTCTTAACGCGCCTGTCCAGAGGACAACCTGTCGCTGAAATTTTATTTCGTATGCTTGGCTGCTTTTGTTATGAAAGTTGTTGAAACTAAGTGTAAACTTTTATTAAGCTTATTTTTATTTATTTATTATGTTAAAATTATATAATACTCTCAGTAGAGAAAAAGAAGAATTTAAACCTATAAAGAAAGATGAGATTGGAATTTATACTTGTGGTCCAACTGTTTATTGGTTTGGTCATGCTGGAAATCTTCGGAGTTATATTTTTGCGGATATTTTGAAGAGGGTCTTATTATATAATGAGTTTAAGGTAAAGCATATTATTAACGTGACTGATGTTGGGCATTTGACTTCGGACTCTGACACTGGGGATGATAAAATGGAGGCTGCTGCTGCTAAGGAAGGTAAAACTGCTAAAGAAATTTCTCATTTTTATTTTGATGCCTTTCGAAAAGATTTTAGGAAATTAAATTTAATTGAGCCATTCAAATGGACTTGGGCGACTGAGCATATTAAAGAGCAGATTGAGATGATTGAGATTTTAGAAAAGAAAAATTACACATACAAGACAGATGACGGAATTTATTTTGATACTTCTAAATTTAAAGATTATGGGAAATTGTCTAATAAAAAAATCGAGGGACTTGAGGCTGGGAAGAGAATTGATTTGCGAGATAAAAAAAATAAAACCGATTTCGCACTTTGGAAATTTTCTTTTCCAGAAGATAAGCGACAGCAAGAATGGGATTCTCCATGGGGGAAAGGATTTCCTGGTTGGCATATTGAGTGTTCGGCTATGGCGACTAAATATTTAGGGAAACAATTTGATATTCATACTGGTGGTGAGGATAATATGCCAATTCATCATGAGAATGAAATTGCTCAAAGTGAATGTGTTTGGGGCGTTAAACCTTGGGTTAAGACTTGGATGCATGGTGCGTTTTTGAATATTAAGGGTGGGAAAAAAATGAGTAAGTCTGCTGGAAAGATTAAGACTATTTCACAATTAGAGGATGAGGGGATAGCTCCTTTGATGTATAGGTATTTTACTTATTCTGCCAAATATAGAAAGCCTTTAGTTTGGAGTTCGGAGGCTGTTGAGTCTGCGGTTAATAGTTATAAAAAATTAAAAAATATTATTTCTGGGATTGAAAATACTGCTGGGAAAAATAAAATGTATTTGAAAGAATTCGAGGAAAGGATTAACGATGATTTGGATATGCCTGGGGCTTTGGCTGTTCTTTGGAAATTGGTTCGAGATGAAAAGGCTAGTGGAAAAATTGGAACTATTCGAAAAATGGATATGGTTTTTGGGTTGGATTTATTGAAAGAAGAGGAGAAAGAAAAAGTACCTAAAGAAATTATTGAGATTGCAAATGAGCGACAAAAAGCTCGGGGGGGAAAAGATTGGGCGAGGAGTGATGAGCTTCGGGATTTAATAAAGGCTAAGGGCTGGGTTGTTAAGGATTCTAAAGATGGATTTGAGTTGGAAAAAAGTAACTGTTAATTAAAATGTAAATAGCTCGGAGATTCAAGGCAAGGAAGACAATTTTGCTCACGGATTAACACAGATGAATTCCTCATTCACGGATTCAAGACAATGATTTTGGGAGTGGATTTTTGTATAATTTGTTATGTAGAGTTGCCTAAATAAAAAATATAAAAAGTCTATTATGTACATTATTACATGAAAACTTTGAATAAATTTTTAATTGTTATTGGGATTCTTGTTTTAATTATTGCATCTTATTTTGTGATTACCAATTTTATTATTACTGGGCGGGTTATTGTTACTTATCATACTCAGGCGATTTGTGACGAGAATAATGTTTGCCAGGATTATGAGATTTATTGTGACGATGGGGTGCTGATTAAAATTACGCCTATTAATGGAGCGATTATTCAAAATGTTGAGAATTGGACTGACCCTCGAGGAATTGATGGCAATAAATTATGTTAGTTGTTAACAATTATTTTCTATGATATAATTATTTATAAAACATTTTTTCTTGCCTGAATTATGGTTGCTATAAATTCATTTGATATGGGGGTTAACTCCATGGAAGAAGATCTTTATATTAGAACAATTAATGAATTTAGGATTGATTTTGAAAATAATGTTTTGTTCTTTTTGAACACCTTGAGAATAATTAAGGATAAAAAAATTAATTCCGAATACTTGGAATATATTATTCCTTATTTTGACAAACTATGTTTGAGATATCATGTCGATAAAGTAAGATTAAAAGTTAATTATGAAAAGCCCAATAAGGAACTAGACAATATTCTTATGATTATAAAAAGAGCGAAAAAAGCAATTGATTATTCTTATTTAGATGTTTCTGATTTTTATTATAAGAATTATGATTATTTTTTGGGGTTAAAGATGAATAAAAGTTTTGCTATAATTTTGAAAGATATATTGAAAGAATATCATCACAGAATTCCTGGAAAAATAATCAAAGCTCCTAGGGAAAAAATAATCAAAGGAGATAATTTTATGTTTAGTGAATCTATTATTGACAGTGATTTTTTTAATGGACTTAAGAAGGCCGCTGATAAAATGATTTTGAAAGTTTATGATTATTTAATCGAAACAAATCTAAAAGAAATTAATTCTAGAAAAATGTATTTGTTAAAAAATGATTTTTTAGAGATTGGAAAAAAATATCATAAACTCAAATTTAATGTCAAGATTAATAATAAAAGTTGTAAAAAAATTGAAGATTGCTTTTTGGATGAAGTTGGGGCGAATATTTTTAGAGTAAAAGAAATTTTTATGAAGTGATTTGATAGAATATAAAAAGCTCATTTGATGTATTCCATTGTATGAAAACCAAAGTTAATATTTCAAAAACCATGGGGTTGCTTTCTAAGAAATATCCTAGAAGCACTACTACGTTAAATACGATGCGAGGGAAAGCTAGTGCTTATGAGATTTTGATTTCTTGTTTACTTAGTCTTCGGTCGAGGGATGAAGTTACCGATGTTGTTTCTGCTGAATTATTTAAGGTTGCTAATACTCCTAAAAAAATTGTTAAACTGCCTATGGACAAATTGAAGAAAATTATTTTTCGGACTGGACATTATAATAAGAAAGCTGAAACTTTGAAACATGTTTCTAAAGAGTTGATTTCTAAGTTTGGTAATGAAGTTCCTAGGACTTATGATGAGTTGATTTCGATTAAGGGTGTTGGTCCGAAGACAGCGAATATTGTTTTGGCGTTTGCTTTTGGGAAGTTGGTTTTGCCAATTGATGTTCATTGCCATCGGATTCCGAATCGTCTTGGGTGGATTAGAACTAAGACTCCTGAGGAGACTGAAAAAGAATTGATGATAATTTTGCCGAAAAAATATTGGAGGGAATTCAATTCTGCTTTTGTGCAATTTGGCCGAGAGATTTGTTTACCTATTTCTCCAAAATGTTCGGAGTGTTTGGTTAAGAAATATTGTGATAGGATTGGCGTTTTGAAAAGTAGGTAGAGAAACGTTTTGGTTGGTGATGGGGATGTGTCATTGATTAGTAGTTACAAATAGTAATGTTTATATAGTTTAATTGTTTGGGTTTATTATGAAAAGATTGGAAGAAATACAAGAAATTTTGAATATGCCAGCACCCAGACAAAACGAGGAGATAAACGAAACTCTTCCTGAAGATTTGGGAATCGTTAGAAATGATGGTTATCGCTCCTGTATAAACTGGGAACTTAGGGGAAAGGGTTTTCATGTTGAATCCGAACAGACATACGAAACTTTGTCAGATAAAGAATTATTAACGTCTGCTTATCTAGAAATTTATAGCGGATTTTGAAAAGTCGGTAAATATAAAAATTATATTTTTTATAATAATGTATGGGTGAGATTAAATTAATTATTTTTGATTTGTGGAAGACTTTAGCGTATAAGAAAAATAACAAGAATCATAAATCTATTCGTGAGATGATTGATAAAACTGGCACGAGTATTTCCGTAGATAAACTCGTTAAAATTTTTGAAGAATCTGTGCAAACTAAAAAATGGAAAAATGAATGGGGCGCTTATGAAAATATGTGTAAGAATATGAAATTGGAATGTAGCGAAAAAAATATTAATGTTCTTATGAGTGCTAGAAAAAAAGTTGAAAGAAATCCTAAAAATTATATTCATACTATTTCTATGTTGAAAAAATTGAAAAACCTTGGATATAAAATTGGAATCGTTTCTAACAGCAGCATGTTTGCTATTGAGAATATGAAGAAAAATAAATTATTCAAATATATTGATTATCCTGTTTTTTCTTTCGAGGTTGGAGCAATTAAGCCTGACGTAAAACTTTACAAAGCTACTTTGAAAAGGGCTGGAGCTAAACCCGGAAAAACGATAATGATTGGAGACAATTTAAAAAATGATGTTTTATCCCCGAGAAAACTTGGCATGAATGCAATTCATTATAAAAATTATAGACAACTGAAAAAAGATTTTAGAAAGTTTGGAATAAATTTATAAAAGATTATGAATTACTTTAATTAAGATGGTGAAAAGATCTATTTGGGATATTCTGGCGTGGGTTGCGTTGGTAAGTATTGTTGTTTGGACTATCTTGAAAATAACTGGTGTAATTAACACGCCACTATTAATTCAATATTATCCTATTCTTGCAGCAAGTTATGCATTTGGTTGGCAAATGAATAAATTGAATAGTATTGGAAAAGAAGTTGAAGGATTAAAAAAATTTAGAGAAGAAACGGTTAAAGAGATTAATGGAATTAAATTAAATTGTGTAAAAAATCATTGATGGTAAAGAAGGCAGTTCTATTTGATTTGGATAATACCCTGTATGATTATGAAGGTCCTCATGCCAAAGCCCTTAAGGCAGTTTATGATATTTTATCTAAGAAGATTAACATTTCTTTTATAAAATTTAAAGAATTATATAAAATGTCTAAGATTGAAATTCATAGAGAACTTAGTGGTCTTGCGTCATCGCATAATCGAGTTCTTTATTTTCAAAGACTTATTGAAAAAACTCATAATACTGTTGACCCATCTCTAATTTTGAAATTATATTCTACTTATTGGGATACGCTTTTAAAAAATATGGAGCTTGGGAAGGGTGTTTTAGAGACTCTAAAAGAGCTAAAGAAAAGAAATTTAAAAATTGCTATTGTTAGCGACTTAACGACACATATACAACTTAGAAAAATTCATCAACTTGGTATTACAAAGTATATCGATTTTCTTGTAACCTCCGAAGAGGCTGGAAGTGAAAAACCGCATGCTATTATGTTTTTATTAGCTTTGAATAAATTGGATGTTTCTTGGCATGACGCTATTTTTGTTGGAGATAACACAATTAATGATATTGAGGGTGCGAATTCGGTTCGAATGGATACCGTTTTAATTAAGAAAGGATCTTTAGCTAAGGAATCCAATGAAGATTATCAGAAACCTAATTTTGTTATTAAAAATATTCCAGAAGTTTTAAATATCCTAAAGGGATTAGATAATTAAGATGGTGATAAAATCTTCGCAATTAGAAACTGAACTGAAATCTTTGAATGCTAAGCAATTACATTATACTAATTTTGATTTACCTAATCCGCAAAACGGGGAATATTTGCTTTGCGTTTTTCATTTTATTCCTGGGAAGGGGATGAATACTTTACAGGCAGCGACGGAAATTGCAGCTGAGAGTAGCACGGGTACAAATTTTACAGTTCAAACGGAAACTGCATTTTCGCATGAGATGGATGCGTTAGTTTATCAAATTGATTATAAAAAAGAACTTGTTTGGATTGCTTATCCTTGGAGACTTTTTGACCGAGGTGGAAATATTCAAAGTATTTTGACATATGTCGTCGGTAATGTACTTGGAATGAAACAAATCGATGCTTTAAAATTATTGGATATGTGGTTTCCTCCTGCTATGTTGGAACAATATGATGGACCAAGTTATACTTTAGACGATATGAAAAAATATTTAGGTATAAAAAATCGTCCTGTTCTTGGAACTATTGTTAAGCCAAAAATGGGATTAACGTCTGCTGAATATGCTGAAGTTTGTTATGATTTTTGGAAAGGTGGTGGAGATTTTGTAAAGAATGATGAGCCGCAGGCAAATCAAGATTTTTGTCCGTATGATAAAATGATCAAGTATGTGAAGGAGGCGATGGACAAAGCGGTGAAGGAAACTGGGAAGAAAAAAGTTCACTCGTTTAATGTTTCTGCTAGTGACTTTGATACGATGATTAAGAGATGTGAAATGATTCGTAAAGCTGGATTTGAGAAGGGGAGTTATGCTTATTTGATTGATGGGCTTACTGCTGGATGGATGGCTGTTCAGACTTTAAGAAGAAGATATCCTAATGTGTTTATTCATTTTCATAGAGCAATGCATGGAGCGTTTACTCGTCCTGAAAATCCAATTGGGTTTAGTGTTTTGGTTCTTTCAAAATTTGCTCGGTTAGCTGGGGCTAGTGGTATTCATACTGGGACGGCTGGAGTTGGAAAAATGAAAGGAACACCTAAGGATGATATAACTGCAGCTAATGGGATTTTGAAATTATTAGCTAAGGGACATTTCTTTGAACAGTCTTGGTCGAAGATTCCAACTAAAGATAAAGATGTTTTGAAAATGGTTCGAGAAGATTCTCATCATCATGTTATTTTAGAAGACGATTCATGGAGGGGAATAAAAAAATGTGCTCCTATTGTTTCTGGTGGATTAAATCCTGTTTTATTAAAACCGTTTATTGATATTGCTGGGACTACTGATTTTATTACGACTATGGGGGCTGGATGTCATGCTCACCCTGATGGAACTCAAGCAGGTGCTGCCGCTTTGGTTCAGGCATGTGAAGCTTATCAGAAGAAAAAGCCAATTGAAAAATATGCTCGAAAGCATGAGGAATTGAGAAAAGCTATTGAATTTTTTAGTAAGCCCAAGAAGAGTTTGAAAAATGTGGAAAGCATTGAGAAGACTCATTAATCAAAGATATAATACGTATCCGAGAAAAAATCAGATCCTAAATTAAAGTATCTTATTTCTGGTACCATTGTCTTTAAATGGTCATTTATATATTTCAAAGATTCATCAAAATGTAATCTTTCTTTGTCGGTTAATTCCATACCTGACGCATGAAGTCTAAAAGCAGGTCTGGTCAAACCCATATTAATTCCTTGTATTATTATTTGGGACAGCCCTTCATAGTTTCCATGATATTGCATTCTAACTCCTCCATTAAAAAGACCTGGTTTAATATCCACTTCTCCAAATAAATCGGTTGTGTAAATAAAATTTCCGTCATTTGGCTCAGCTATTCTAAAATGAACTTTGGGAGTATATTTCTCAAAATGACCAACAATTTCTAATCTTGAAATTCCATCTTTATGGAATCTACCGCAAACTTCTCCAATTAAATTTTTTCTTTCTTCTTGTTTTAATAATTCCATAATGGGATAGGGTTTACAAAGTATATAAATATTATTTTATTAAATATGAGAAACTCCCCGCCCTCAAAGGTTCTCCCTTCGGTCGAATCGCCTTCGGCGAGCAGGATATCTTACCTACTTCCAAACTTTCAACTTAACTTGACCTCTGTCAATGAACTCGAAGTTCCAGTTATTTGAATGTTTGATATAATTTTGGACTGCTTCCGCAGTCACACTTCCAACATTTCTAAAGAACTTTCCAGGACTCCACAAATGGGCTTTCTTATGCCCCTTTATAAAATACCGTCGCCATTCTGGGAATCTCTTGAAAAACATCTTTGCAGTTTTACCTTTCAAAACATTAAAAGCAAAACTAACTGACATTGTCGGTGGAATTTCTACAAAAAGATGTATATGATCCGTCATGACTTCCATCTCGTATATCTTAATTTTCCATTCGTCTGCGACTTGTTTCAAAGCCCAAATCATATAACCCCTTTTTTCGGGAACTCCAAAAACTGGAACACTATATTTTGGTTTCCATATAAAATGAAAAGAAAGCTGTCCAATAGAATGTTTGTGATGAATTATTTCAACCATATTTTTACCTCCATTAAATTTATTTAGGTTGAACCAGTTCTCACTATGTTAACAAATGTAGTGGGCCTTCTGGCTCACTATTTTATATTTTTAAGAAATAAAAGTTTTACCTCACTCAGCCCAAAGGGCAGAGGCATCATGGGAACCATGTGAGAGAATTACGGACTTATATTTTACCTCCACAATGTTTAAAATTGAGAATTTCTAAAATTATTTATGAACTATAAAGAATTTAATAAGGCTCTTGATCATTGTCCGTTTTGTGATTTGCCGAAAAAGGAAATTATTGAAGAAAATGATTCTGCTGCTGTTTTATTATCTAGATCTCCTTATGTTAAAGATCATTTGTTGGTTGTCCCAAAAAAGCATGTTGTTAATTTGTCTGAATTGGATTCTGGAGAACGGGATGATTTGTTCAGACTAGTTTTCTTTGCACAGGATAAAATTGAAAAAATTTATGGGAATTTTTCTACGCTTTATAGAGAAGGCAAGAAAGTTGGGAAATCCATTGCTCATGCTCATTTTAATATTGTACCTAAGCTAGTACTTGGAGTGATTGATGAAGATTTGAGAGATAGGTATGTTTATACCGACGAGGAATATGCAGGAAAGATTGATGAATTTCGGAAAATTGATTGCTAGATTTTGAGAGTGGATGTTATTTTTTTAGCTCGCGGATTCTGGGAATTTAACGGCACCTTTACAAATACATTTTATTATTGGTTGGGGCATGCTAATTTAAGACAGGAAGATAATTTGCTCACGGATTTTCACGGATGGACTTGCCCATTCACGGCACCTTTACAAATACATAACTAAATAGGTTGGGGCATGCTAATTTAAGACAATAATTTTGGGGATGTTGAGGCGAACAATGAGGGAATGAAACGAAGTGTAATGGGTGAGAATATATTGCATTAACGAACTCCGAAAGAGTTCGACCAGATGCTTTAGGCAATCCTTTAAACTCAAGTATTTTAAAAATTTTAAAAATAATATATCACACAAATACTAATAAATGTAAAAATACTAAAATTCAAATGTGCGGAATAATAGGTTATGTGGGAGAAAGAGAAATGGCGCCATTATTAATTAATGGCTTAAAGAAATTAGAATATCGTGGATATGATAGTTATGGGTTTTGCATAAAAGATGGCGATAGATTTCATGTCCTGAAAAAGAAAGGGAGAATATCGGAGGACGAATCTCCTTTGAAAAAGATACAAGGAAATTTTGGGATTGCGCACACCAGATGGGCTACACACGGAAAACCAACAGAAATTAATTCCCATCCTCATTTTGATTGCAAAAAAGAAATTTCTATAGTTCATAATGGAATAATAGAGAATGCGGAGCAACTAAGAAAGATGCTAGAAAAAGAGAAGCATGTATTTGTTTCTGAGACAGATTCAGAAGTTATAGCTCACTTAATTGAAAAATTCTACGTAAATAGCCTAGAGATGGCAGTAAAAAAGGCTATAAGTTTATTGGACGGTTCTTTTGCTTTAGCTATAATCTGTAAAAATGAAGACTGTATTTTGGCAGTAAAAAGAGGTTCCCCTTTAGTTTTAGGAGTTGGAAAAAATGAAAATTTTATTGCTTCAGATGTTGTTCCAATTATTGAATATACAAAAAAAATAATTTATCTAAAAGATGAAGAGATTGCTAAAATCACAAAAGAGGGAATAGAAATAAAAAATTCAAAAGGTAAAATTATCGACAAGAAAATTGCAGAAATAAAGTGGAACATTAAGCAGGCAGAGAAGGGAAAATTTAAACATTTTATGATCAAGGAAATTTTTGAACAGCCAGAGGTCATTAAGAATGTATTAAGGGGAAGAATAAAAGATAATAAAATAAAACTAACATTAGATATAAATTTTAAAAAAATAAATAGGATAATTCTAACAGCCTGTGGAACTAGCTGGCATTCCTGCTTGATAGCAAAAACATTAATTGAAAAATATGCACAAATACCAGTGGAGGTAGATTACGCTTCTGAGTTTAGATATAGAAATCCTTTAGTTTCAAAAAACGATTTATTAATTGCGGTTTCTCAATCTGGGGAAACAGCCGATACTTTAGCAGCAATAAGGGAAGGAAAAAAGAAGGGGGCAAAAACTTTAGGAATCATAAATGTGGTTGGCTCCACAATATCTAGGGAAGTAGATTCCGGAATTTACCTTTACTCAGGACCAGAAACGGGGGTAGCTTCAACGAAAGCTTTTACATCTCAAATAATGGCATTATTTCTTTTTGCATTGTATGCACGACAGGAGAAAAAATGTAAAATAGATCCTAGATTGATTAATGAGATAAAAAAACTCCCAGAGAAAATAGAGGAATCTTTAGGAGAAGTAAAAAAAATAAAATCGATAGCAAAGAAATTTGTTGATTCATCTAATTTTTTATATTTCGGTAGAGGAATAAATTATCCAGTTGCTTTAGAGGGGGCACTGAAACTAAAAGAAATTTCTTATATTCACGCAGAGGGATATCCTGCTGCAGAAATGAAGCATGGACCAATTGCCCTTATTGATGGAAACATGCCGAGTGTTTTCATAGCTACACATTCCAAAACATTTAGTAAATTAATTAGTAATATTGAGGAAGTTAAAGCACGGGGTGGAAAAATTATCTCTATTGTGAATAAGGAAGATAAAATTGCTAGAAAGTGTTCAGATTTTGCAATAAACGTCCCAAGAACCATAGAAGATTTATCTGCTATAGTTAATGTTATCCCACTACAACTCCTCTCCTATTTTATCGCAGATATGAGAGGATTAGATGTTGACAAGCCGAGAAATTTAGCAAAATCTGTGACAGTAGAATAAATTTTTATTATTGTAAATTTTAGATTCCAAATACTTACCGACTTTCGCACCCTCACTATTTATTACTTAGATTGGTTGGTCTCAAACGACATGAACTTGGTAGTCCCGGGCAGACCCTCGCAGATAATTTGATATATGAGGCGAAACTTATGTTTCGCCGACTTGTGCAACCTTACCATTAAACTTTAATAGACAAATAACCAACTTTGAATATGAGAGAATTTATTTATTATTCTAAAAGTGCAGTTACTGCTGGGAATTTAATTAAGGATAATTTGATGCAGGCTGGGAGGATGGATATCGTTTGTAATGTAATTATAGCTGCCTTTTTTACGTCTAACGCTATGAGAGAAGATGTTAAGTTTCATTTGATTTTTGACGGTCCGCCTCATGCTCCGAGACATTTAGTTTTGGAGAGTAACACTGAAATGCCAATTAGTAAAAAGAATGTTGCTGGATTAATTAAGCGAATGCTTTACAAGAGTCCTACTACTGAAGGATTGCTGGAAGTTTTTCCTGGGGCTAGTATTGAGAAGATGAGTTTTGAGCATTTGGTTAAAAATTTAGATAAAGAAGGTAAGGATGTTTTGTTGCTTGATGGGAAAGGAAAAGATGTTCGGGAAATTAAATTAGAGATGGATGAAAAAAATAATTCTGTTTTTATTATTGGAGACCATGAGGGATTCCCTTCGGACAAAAAAAAGTTTTTGAAAAAGATTGACGGAGTAACTGTAGGTCCAAAAATTTTATTTGCGAGTCAGGTGATTACTATTTTGCATAATGAATTAGATAGGAAAGAATCACAATAATACTTTTATAGTAATATAAGTTTTATACTCTATGAAAAATGACAAAGGATATGAAGCTATTGTACGTCTCTCTTACTTTACTATCTCTGGTGAGTACGAGAAAGCTCAAAGGATTGCACCTGTTCATCTTGACTTGAAAAACCCTAGACGTGTTCTTTCTCAGATCGATGATCGTGAAGAATATCTTAAAATAATGTCTCAATATAAAACTATATTAGATTCTCTTGATTCTAATAACCCTTTAGTAAACATAGATATGTTATGTACCGCCAAATTCACTAACCATGAAATAAAAGTCGATAATATTTTTTATGAAGGAAGTGCAGATACTATTGATGAACGTCTCAGATTTGAACATAAAATGCCATATGAAGAATACATAGAAAGGGGAAAGCCATCTGCCATTGGGATTACAAGAGTTGCTAAGGATGATATAACTTCTACATTTGATTAAGAATGTTTAACCGACAGGAATAAAAACTTCTATCAATATTTATCAAGATGAAGAGGGTACCCGTCTGTGATGATGTAAAAATCATTAGAGCTTCTGAAAAAGATATTTCTGTAATTATAAAACTTATTGGGGATTTATATCTGGAAGAAGAAAGATTTTATGCTAGAGGATTAAATGCACATAAAAAAATTCTTAAAAATAAAAATAGTTTTTTGGAAAAAGACTTAACTAAAAAATTACAAGAGAAAAATTGTATAATATATTTGGCCAAGATTAGAAATGAGTTTGCTGGGATTGCTGTTGCAAGTTGTTTGAAAAAAACTACTATTTTTACAAACAAAAAGATTGGATTTCTGGAAGATATTTTTGTTTGTAAAAAATATAGAGGTGCTGGAGTATCTAGGCTACTATATGATAAAATTGGAAAATGGTTTCGTAAAAATAAATGTGAAATTGAAAAACTACTTGTTTTATCAAAAAATCCAGCTGCACATATATATGAGAAATGGGGATTTTCTCCAGTTATTTTAGAAATGAGAAAACCCATTAAATAACTTAATTAGCTACTTCGGGATTTAACCGACAGGAATAAAAAGTTAATTAGATTTATTGAATTATGAATAAGGAGATGATTATAAATAAACTTGAAGAAAGAAAAGATGGATTAAAAGCTCGTGGAATTAAAAGAATTGGACTTTTTGGATCGTATTTGAAGGGAACACAGAAAAGAGGTAGCGATATTGATTTGCTTATTAATTTGGATGATATTAGCGCTAGAAACTATTTCGGGTTATGGACTTATTTCGAAAACTTATTTGGACGAAAAGTTGACTTAATTATAGAAGAGGATTTAAAACCTGAATTGAAATATGTAAAAAAAGAGGCGTTATATGTCAAAATATGAACTTTATTTAAATGAAATAAAGAGAACTATTTCTACGATTGAAAATTCTGTAAAAGGTTATGATTACAATAAATTCTCTAAGGATAAAAATTTAATTGATGCTTCTGCTATGAGAATCCAAGTTATTGGAGAATCTGCCAAAAAATTACCAAATGATTTTAAGAAAGACAAAAAAGATATTTGGAAAGATTTTGAGAGAATGAGAAACATTATAAGTCATGCTTATATTGTTTTTAACAAGAAGATAATATGGAAAGTTATTTTAGAGGAAATTCCAGAATTAAAAAAAATGATTAATAAGAAAAAATGAAAAGAGCAGCTAGATTTATTGTACAGGGAACCGTACAGGGAATTTTTTTTAGGCGGTTTGTTAAGGAGCATGCTGATAAGCTTGGATTAGTTGGGTTTGTTAGAAACTTGACTGGGGGCGACGTTGAGATTTTAGCAGAGGGTGAAATTGAAAAAATTGAAAGACTTTCTAAGTTTGTGAAAAAGGGTCCTGAGCATGCTCAAATTCGTCATGTCCAAATTGAAGAAAAAAAGTTTTCTGACCAGTTTAAAGATTTTCAGATATTGCGATTTTAGACGAATATCGCCACAACTAATTTTATAAAGTAATTTTTCGAAGTATACTAATGGAACTTAAGGGCAGAGAGAAACAAATTGTTGATGAGCGAATTAAGAAAATTGATGAGCTTAGAGATAATGGCATTGAACCATATTCTCATCGATTTGACTTACATGAAGAAAAAACTCATTCTAATATTATTAAGGAAGATTTTGAAAAACTGAAAGATGAAGAAAAGTCTGGGGAATCTAGAATCCTCGCTGGTCGAGTAATGACTAAAAGAAGTTTTGGAAAATTATCCTTTTTTGGTTTGCAAGATTTGGGGGGGGATATTCAGATTGTTGTCCAAAAGGGTGAGGTTAGTGAAGAAGTAATTTCTACTTTTAAGAAAATTGATTCTGGGGATATCGTTGGCGTTAAGGGTGAAGTTATAAAAACTCGAACTGGAGAAATCTCTCTTATGGCTCAAGAACTTTATATTTTAACAAAATCTATTTTACCCTTACCGGACAAACATAAAGGATTAAAGGATGAAGATGAAAAACTCAGGAAAAGATATTTGGATATTATTATGAACGAAGATGTTAAAGAGATTTTTATCAAGAAACAAAGATTTTGGAACACTGTTCGAAATTTCTTGTCTGACAAGGGTTTTTTAGAAATTGAAACTCCAATTCTTGAAAATTCTGCTGGGGGAGCCGCTGCCACTCCGTTTGCAACTCATCACAAAGCACTTGATTTAGATGTCTATTTAAGAATTTCAATGGGAGAACTTTGGCAAAAAAAAGCTTTGGTTGCTGGGTTTGAGAAGACGTTTGAAATTGGGAGACAATTTAGAAATGAGGGTATGGACTCCGAACATTTACAAGATTATACTCAGATGGAATTTTATTGGGGCTATGCAAACTTCGAAGATGGAATGAAATTAGTTGAAGAGATGTATAAGGAAATTGCGAAAGCTACTCTTGGAACTTTGAGATTTGAGGCTAATGGACACACTATTGATTTAGGTACAGGATGGGATAGATATGATTTTGAAACTTTAATCAAAGATAAAACTGGGATAGATATTTACGAAGCTTCAAAAGAAAATATCGTGAACAAATTAAAAGAATTGCAAATGGATTTTGATGATTCTGTTGATAAGTGGAGATTGATTGACTTACTTTGGAAATACTGTAGGAAAAATTTGAACGGTCCTGGATTCTTAGTTGGACAACCTGTTGAGTTAACTCCTCTTGCTAAACGAAGTGAAAGTGACCCAAGAAAAGTTGAGCAATTCCAAGTAATTCTTGGAGGGAGTGAAGTTGGAAATGGGTATAGTGAACTTAATGATCCTATTGATCAAGAAAAGAGATTCTCAAGCCAAAGGGAACTTGGAGAGGCTGGCGATGAGGAAGCTATGGAACACGATGCGTCTTTTATCGAAGCTTTGAAATATGGAATGCCACCTGCTTGCGGATTTGGGGTTAGTGAAAGATTATTTTCATTTATGATGGGGCGACCAATTAGAGAATGTGTACTGTTCCCGTTAATGAAACCAGAGGGAATGAAAAAAGAAGATGAAAAAAGAAAATCTACCGATAACAAGGAATGAAGCATTTGAGATTTTGCGAGAAATGAACCAGAATGATTTTGATATGACTCATTATTTAGAAAGTGAGGCTATTATGAAGGCTTTGGCTAAAAAACTTGGGAAGGATGAAGATTATTGGGGGATGGTTGGACTCTTGCATGATGTTGATTGGCATTCTACCAAGACCGACTTGAAAAATCATTGTATTCATTGTGTTGAGATTTTGAGAGAACATGGATTTGATGACCATTTTATTGAAATTGTTCAGTCTCATGCTTATGGTCACGACGCTGTTCCTGAATTGAGGGAGCATACTCGGTTGCATGCTATTGAGCACTCTTTGGTTGCTGCTGAAACTTTGACTGGACTTATCTATACTTATGCTTTGATGAGGGACGGGCGAGTTTCGGATATGACTGTTAAGGGTTTAAAGAAAAAATTTAAGGATAAAAATTTTGCGAAAGGGGTTGACCGGGAATTAATTACAGAAATTGAAGAAGTTGGGATTGAGCTTGGAGAATTTTTTGAGTTGGCGATTAATGCTGTTCGTGGGATAAAGCATGAAATTGGTTTGAAGTAATCGCTTCGCGATTACAGTTGGTAGTTTTTAGTGATTAGTTGGTAGTGGAATACATTGTTTCGTCGTTTATCGACGATTGTTCTTGAAACGTCGATAAGGGGTGGAGTTGGCGCGTGAATGAGAAAGCTAAATAAACGAAGGAACTATTATCTATACGAGAAGCAACGCTTCTCTAATTGAGCAATTTTTGTTTTAGTTAAGTTTATATTTATCAAGAATTATATTTTGTTATGGGGTTAGTGGTGAAAACTAAGATTAAAGAATATACTCAGCTTAATGTAGGCTCCCTTTTAGAAAAAGGTTCCCTGGAATCAAAACTTGGTTAGTTTTAATCTAAAATAAATTTTCTAATAAAAAATTGATTTTAGATTAAACAATATACTGCGAAATTAAATTTCTTTACTGTTCCGTCCAGAGGACAACCTGAACCTAAAATTTTATTACGCAGGGACATTGTTGCGCGACTTGTCCGCGCTTTTAGTTAAGTTTATATTTATCAAGAATTATATTTTGTTATGGGATTGGTGGTGAAAACTAAGATTAAGGAATATACTCAGCTTAATGTTGGGGAGGAATTTTCTAGGGCTTTTGAGAGGAAGGTTGAGAATTTATTGAAGGATGCTGAGGAGCGGGCTAAGGCTAATGGTCGTCGGACTATTTATGCGCGGGATATTTGATGCATTGACATTTTTCCGTGGTCGGAAAAATCGTCAGGGGAAATCCACACAGGATTTCTATGTCCAGACCGCTTACCGTCGAGGCCGCAGACGGTCTGATATTATGAGGGAATTTATTCTAAATTCCCGACTTGGGGAGTACTTCTTCCGCAGCTGCAGCACACCCCTTAGCGAAGGGGCGAAAAATTATGTCGTCTTCGACGCACCCTCACGATATATAATAAATATTGGTTGACCTCAAACGGCATGGCTCTGGTGACCCCGGGCAAGCTTCCACATTTCTTATGGAGTTCTAGATTATTATTTTAACTTATTTACTTTATTAGCTTATTCCTTGATTTGTTGCTTTATCGATTTCTATTGTAGCGTTTCTAAGTTTTATTTTTTCTCTATTTGATTTATTAGCTTATCAAAATCTGACTCAAAAAGATTATCTTGAATTATTCTATATGTTTCAAATTCTGAAACTGCAAATTCTTTTGCTATTTTTGCAGTTATTTTTCCTGGACTATTTAGCACTTCTCTCTCATCAAACTCTAAAAATAAATCGAGTCGTTTTGACCAATCTTCCATTGTCATCGGTATTTTTCTTATTGCTCTTTCTTTTGCTAAATCAAGATATGCCCCAACTATTCTTCCAAGAGATTCCATTTCGTCTTTTTTCAAATAATTTTTGGCAATGGACACATCTGTTTTTAGAATTTTTCCGTTTGGAGAATTTTTCCATGATGTTAAACCCATATATTCTTTTTTACTGTTAGCTCTCTTCGTTATTAATTCTGGAGCTGTATTATGATGTATTGCAAAATGAAGTTTGTTTTGTACCTTTGCAAAAAAGTCTTTTGTTAACTTGGAATCATTTTCGTAGTCTAAACTTGTAGAATAAATATCCGTTATCTTTTGATAGAAATTTCTTTCGCTTAATCTAATTTCGCTAATTTCCTCTAAAAGCTCGTCAAAATAATTTTTATTTAAGTATACTCCATTTTCCAATCTTTTTTTATCTATGACGTACCCTTTGAGTGCAAATTGTTTTATTATCTTCGTTGCCCAAATTCTAAATTGTGTTGCTTTATTTGAATTTACTCTATATCCTACTGAAATTATTGTGTCTAAGTTATAAAATTTGGTATTATAATTTTTTCCGTCAGTACTAGATAGTCGGAATTCCCGACATACTAATTTTTCATTTAATTCGCCATCTTTAAAAATATTGGATAAGTGTTCTGTTATAGTATTTCTGCTTTTATCAAATAATTTCGCGATCATTTTTTGTGACAACCAAACTGTTTCGTCTTGGAATTTTACCTCTATAGAATCTTCTTTTGACTGAGTCGTGAATATTAAAAATTCTGCTGTAGAATTTCTAATTGTTAGATTTTTGTCCATAGAATTAGATAAATGAGAAAGTTATAAATATTGTTATCTAGTTTCCTTTTATTTTTTTTACCGATTTGATATATCTAAAATTTTCTGATCCGGTTGCGACACACCTCTAATTTGCGAATTGTGAAGCGATTTCTAGATTCCAAATCCCTTACCGACTAGTGCACCCTCACTATTTACTACTTAGATTGGTTGGTCTCAAACGATATGGCTCTGTTAACCCTGGGCAGGCTCCCCCATTTCTTATGGAGTGTTTTAGATTTTATATTGAAACTAACGTTTGGATTATGAGAAGTTCGGTTTTGAGACAACCCATAAAACCGAATTTGGATGGAGAAGTCTGCAAGACTTTCTAATCTCTTAATCGCTGTTAATTTCGTCTGACCGACGGGAGGAGAGCGCAGCGTGGCAAGGCGTAGCCGCAGAGTTCTGAACCTCGTCGTTAATTATTATTTCTTTTCAATATTTTGTATTAACCACAATCCAATTATTAGGGCCACCATACTACCAAAACCATAGTATCCACTGATCCAATCTGCGACAGTCCCTATTGCACTAACAAAAACTACACGATGCGCAAGCACAAGTTCTTCTTTGCCCGTAGTTTGACGAAGTTGCCAACCCAGAACGATGTTCAACCCAGCCGATAGCATTACGATTAATCCACAAACCAAGCCCACAATTGGTGAAGCCGTATGCCATGAGGGCACGAAGGTATGTCCTGGCGCGAAGAATAGTAACATATCTTGCAATCCGCCGTAAAGCATCAACACCCCACCCAAGACTAATACGATTAACCAAGCCTGGCGATGAAGTCTTTGTTTTTTCGTGAGATTTTTATTTTTCATCATAATATGTTATTTTCTACTTTTTTAAATATTTTGTCTTTTTCAAGGGGTTCAGAATTTCATATAACATTTGGGTTAAGGAAAGTTTTTTGAGCATAGCGGGGGAAATTTGGGAAAATTGCGAGCCGAGTAATTTTCCTTTTATCTCTTGTTATATGAGGGTGAACGAAACAAAGTGGAGTGAAAGCGCAGCATCCCCTTGAGTTTCTGAACACACTTATTTTCGGTATTTTAAAACTAAAAATATTCCTATGGTAAAAAATATTATTGCTATTCCTATCGTTGCCCATTCATAGCTTTTAATAAATTTATTGGCAATAGTAATAATCAATACGGCAATACCTATAAAAAATAAACCAATCCCTTGTTTTTTGTTTAATGTTTTTGATTTCATAATTAATATTTTTCCTTTAATTTTTCAATATCTTTTTTTTCATCTATCCACTCTTCAGAAAAACCACAGTTGCTACATAAATATCTAGTAATTTTCACCGCACTAAAAACAGTAGCACCAAGCATGATGTTGTTCCCTACACCAAATCCTCCGACTTTTCCAGGTATTCTAATTATTTTTTTTGATGAACATTTAGGACATTGTTTTGAATTTTTCATAATATTATTAATAAGTTAATTATTAAAAACTTTTTGGTGTGCTCAGAAATTTCGTATAATATCTGGGATAAAAGAAGTTTTGTGAACGTAGTGAGCAAAATTTGGGAAAATTGCGAGCTGAGCAATTTTCCTTTTATCCCTTGTTATACGAGGTTGAAATTCTGAAAGAATTTTAAGTGCAGTGTCCCCTTGAGTTTCAAACCTTGCCGTTTTAATTCAGGATTTAATATTTGGTTTTACACCTTTTATCAAAAGCCATAAAAGCAGAATTAATTCTCCCCAAAAGGTATAATCTGTAATCCTTATATTAAAACTTGGGAGAAAAAAGAATATAAAGACATCTGCTAAATAACCTATACCTGCAACTAATAATAAAATTCCGATAATTCTGCTGATAATTTTAGGAAAATATCTCGATTTGATTATTAGAAGTCCTAACGGAACTAACCAAAGACCAAAGAAAATGTGATTAATCACTACACCATTCTGATATAAATTTAGAAATAACATTGTTAGAGATTCTAATTGACTGGCTTCAAATACTCTTAGATAATTTCCATTTAAAATAATAATTGCTACAATTTTGTTAAGTGTGTTTATGCAGGCGATAGCACCACCTACTAATACTAATGAAAACATTAAAAGTGCATTATTTTTATTTATTGGCTTAAACAGTTTGTATAACATAAATGCTGTTAATATCCAAAATACTGCCATTATTAATTCACTTACAATTCCTAAATTGAATAATGACATTGAGTTAAGGATGTTATTTGCTGTTATTACAGCATCGCCTGAAATAACTAACTTTTTGTCTACAAAGAAAGTAAAGAATGCAGTTATTGCTAGAATTAAATAAAAAAATCCTGCAATTCTTGCATTTTTTTTAGGAGATTCAATTTCTTGATTATTATTTTTCATATATTTATTAATTATTAAAACTTATATATAAATCTATTCACAATTGAAGGCAAGATTTGAAATTTCATATAACATCTGGTTAAACGCAATAACAGTTGTGTTAAATCCAAACATAAAGAATATATTCGTTGAATTTTTATATAAAATTAAAATTTTATTATATTTTATGCGACAATATAATTATACTATTCCTATTAATATTTTCTTAAGAAAGTTTGAAAATTTCTGTATTCTCCAAGTGCATTTTAAATAAACAATTAAATCTTATATATTAGTTTCCTTTTATTATTTTTACTGACTTAATTCCTTGGTTTGTTGCTTTGTCTATTTGAATTGTTGCGTTTCTAAGTTTTATTTTTTCTCCAGACCTTGGAATTCTTTGGAGTTTATGTTCTATATATCCAGCTAATGTGTTATATTGTTCTCCTTTGATTCCTAGCTTTAAAACTTTGTTTAAATCGTCTATGGGGATTTTTGCATCTACTCTTATTACGTCGTCTTTTAATTTTTTAACGTAAAGATTTTTTCTTTTTGATTTATCAAATATATCTCCGACTATTTCTTCTAGAATATCTTCAACTGTTACTAGACCTTCGATATCTGAATATTCATCTACGACGATAGCCATTGGGACTTCTTTTCCTTCAAACTCTGTCAATAAATCATCTATCTCTTTTGTTTCTGGAATGAATAAAACTGGACGCAGGATTGTTTTTACTTTTCTACTTAATTTTTTATCCCTTACTTGGCGAAGAACGTCGTCGATATCTATGATTCCTTCAATCTCGTTTTCTTTAATGTAAACTGGATATCTTGAGTATGGAGTTTTTACTATGAAGTCTAAAACTTCAGAAATCTTTTTTTCGCCATCAATCATTTTCATATCAATTCTCGGGGTCATAATTTCTTGGGCAATTGTTCCTCCGAATTTCAAAACGTTATGCATAATCTCTGCAGCTTCTTTTTCTAGCAAGCCTTCTTTTCGCCCCATTGTTACAATTGTTTCCAACTCTGATTCTGACAAGCCGCCTTCTTTTTTAGAGCCCAAAAGTTTTGACATTATTTTTGAAATTTTTTCAAACATCCAAACTAATGGATGTAGGAATATTGATAAAATTTCTACTGGTCTTGCAATCGCTAAAGAAATTCTTTCAGCGTTATTTGCGGCATAAGTTTTTGGAGTTATTTCTCCGAAGATTAAAATTAAGAAAGTCATAATTCCTGTAGCCATCCCAACGCCGCTTGAGCCAAAAAGTCCTGTAAACATTACTGTTGCTAGGGAAGCTGCTCCAATGTTTACTAAATTATTTCCTATTAGAATTGTTATGATTAATCTGTGTGGATTTTGTTTTATTCTATGTAGAGTTGCTGCGCCCTTCTTCCCTTGTTTTACTAAAGCCTTTGTCTTGATTTGATTTATAGACATAAGTGCAGTTTCTGTTCCTGAGAAAAGAGCGGACAAAATTAATAGAATGACTAATGATATAATTTGAATTTCAAGCATAATTTCTCCTATTTTAGAATGGAAAATTGGTATTTAAGTTTTTTTATTTTATGGATATTTTATTGTTTGAATTAATACTGGGGAAGGGGGGCGAATTGGCTCACGGATTACACGGACGGCTTCGCCGTTCACGGATCTAAGGCAATGATTTTGGGAGTGAGAACTTGTTGGGGCGAATGAAATGAGTGATTGAGTTTAAGGTTAAGGGAGCGGGAGCGGCGAGTGGAGCGATATAAGTCGAGCTGAAGCTGAAGGCGGAAAGGACAACGTTCGTGCGAGCGAATAATATGAGAGACGTAAGTTCTCTAAATGATTATCTAAAGTTTTATAATTCTTGATTGATATTTTATTCTATGGTGGAATTAAAAAGTGTTGATACAGAGAAAAAACTAAAGAGAAAAGATTTTCTTGAAGAAATAGAAAAGGCAACTAACGAAGAATATATTACCGAATGGGATAGTGAGGGTAAGATTGGAATTCAAAAGAAGAAAAGTAATGTTAAGCGAGGGGCTGTTAGCAAAAGTGCTGGGAATGCGTTTGAAGCAAAGGTGAGAAAAGATTTAATCGAGAAAGGTTGGATTGTGGACAAGTGGTCTAATAATTTAGATTTAGATACAAACTCTATGCATCCTTGCAAAAGGACTTTCAAAAGATTTGCTGTCGGGAAGGGGGTTATGACAATTGGAACTGGATTTCCTGATTTTATTTCATTTAGCCGTAAAGAAAATGGAGACTATAAAATTATTGGAGTTGAAGTTAAGATGAATGGAAAACTTTCTCGAGAAGAAAAAGAAAAATGTGCTTGGTATTTGGAAAGAAAAATATTTAGTGAAATTCTGGTTGCCTCTAAGATTAAAGAAAGGAATCGTGTTCGGGTTGAGTATAAAGATTTTTTAGAAATTCAAAAACGAATGAGATAAATACTTAAATCAATTATTATAAATTACTATATGGGAGTTCATCATATACATAAAAGAAAAAGAGCACATGAGAAACTAGAAAAATTTCCACATAATAATAAGTATATTCGTGGGTTAGATAAATTTTTAATTATAATTGCTATTATTGGTCCGTTGGTCGCATTACCTCAAATTTTACAAATCTTTGTTTTAAAAAATGCAAGTGGGGTTTCTGCTTTATCTTGGGGACTCTATGCATTATTCAACCTTCCTTGGATTACTTATGGATTTGTCCACAAAGAAAAACCAATTATTATTGGATATATGTTATCATTTTTTATTAATTTAATTGTTCTTACAGGCGCTTTGGTTTATTAAAATTATTTTAAATTAAATTGGAACGGCTACGCCTGATACGTTGTAAATTGTTAAGTGATTATCTTCGTCGTCTAGGATTAGGTTTGAAACTGCTGGTATTGAATATGCCGTGGGATCACTGCTGGAGAAATAAATGTAATAATATATTGACATTTTTTTCTGGTGAAAAAAATCGTCAGATTGGTCTTCTGCAGGAAGCCCTAGATTCCAAATTCCTTACCGTCGAAGCCGCAGAGAATTTGATACATTGAGGGAATTTCTTTGAAATTCCCGCTTTAGAAAATATTTCTTCCATAATAAATTGCAGCATCTTCGACACTGCATTTCTCATGGAGATGTAAATTTATTTTTATAACCAAACTCATTAAATTGGGACGGCTACGCCTGATACGTTATAAATTATTAAGTGATTATCTTCGTCGTCTAGGATTAGGTTTGAAACTGCTGGTATTGAATATGCCGTGGGATCACTGCTGGAGAAATAAATGTAATCTATTAGGGATTTGTATTTTACTGATAAGCCTCTGTCTGCTAATAATTGAGGATAAACAATAGATTCTATTCCATTTGTATTAGCTGATAAATCTCCTTGTAATCTATTTAAAAAACTTGGAGCAGAGATTGATTCTTTATAATATGAATTTGAAAAATGGTTTGTTAAATTTGTATAATCTGCACCTAATACAAAATTAGAATAAGGTGTTTGATTTATTTGAACCGTAACTTTCCCTGATGTTTCGATGTGATAAAGTGGATCTAAAAATGTATTAATAGGGATTAACGATTCGAAATATGCACTTCTATTCCATGAGGCTAAGTTACTTTTATCCTGAATGAACAATGTGACGTTTAGAGAAAATTGCATATTCCAGGGATCTTTCATTGTCAGTGTAATTTCTGGATTATCTAAAAATACTTCTGCGTTTATTTTATTTGCATTTAAATTTAAAGAGTATAAAATATCTGAGAATTTTCCGTCGTCCATTAGATGATTTTGTTCGCCGTAAAGTGAGCCGTTAAAAAATATTTCTTCTACTGATTGATTAAAATCTGAAATATAATCATAATTATCTAATGTATATTGTTGTAGAACAAAGATTGTTCTGTATCCAGAGATGAAAAGATGTCTTGGAATATCTTGCTCTACTGAAGCTACGAAACTATTCAATGTGTTTATTCTTTTTGTTATTGGAGCTCTATCTTTAATTAAAGAATATCCTGAATAAACAATGATAAAAAATGTCAGCAAAGCTATGACCATTAATGTAAATATCATGCCTTTTTTATTTTTTAATGCCATTGTCTGATTTGAACCTCTGTTGAATGATAAAATGGGATTCCTTCTAATACTGAAATTTCTATTTGTAAATCTTGGGAAGATAATTGTACGTCTATGATTCCGTCGGAATTAAAATCTAAAGCTTTGAACAAATTATAAACTGAAATATGAGTAGCGTCGTCTGAGTCTTCACAATCAGCTCCTGCACATTGAATATTACCTAGCTCGTAATTACAAACTGCGGAACCTGAATAACCTGCGGGAATTACGAGGGTTGAATTCCTATCTGCAAATTGAATATCCCATGTACAACCTTCTGCAAATGCGGATACTGAATTAAACGATGCCAATTCTTTTGCGATTGTATAAATTATGGTATTATTTATCGAACCTGCACTTGTATTTCCCGCCGATAAACCTGTTCCCAAAGTTACCGTGTTTGAACTTTGGACTAACGATGGAGAGATGTAAATAGAATAAGGATCTCCTAATTTTATATAATCTGTATTATACTTACTTAAATTATAAACTTCATTTCCGTTTATATCTACCTCGCTTGTCCATCTTGGACCAGAATACGATATAACATTTGTGCTAATTACTGTGTAATTTTCTGGAATATCAAATGAACCTGATGATGCGGTTGAGAATTGTTCTTCAATTGTTGAAACTAATCCTATTGGGGACTGATCTTTTTGGTATTCAAATTCTATGAATGAATCTGGGGAAAGTTTTGACAGAAAATTGCCTGTGACTTCGATTGTTTGTTCGTAATATGCTGTTTCAATTAGCTCTTCTGCAATCTTTTCATAGATTGATTCTAAGTCATCTACTGTTGCAAAAAAGCTTCCATCTCCGCAACTTGCCATGTCTGTTAAGGTTTCAACTCCTGCACCACTTCCAAATCCAATCGTGTAAACTTTTATTCCATGGTTCTCGAAAGCGTCACAAGCTGATTGAACAGCGTCTTCGCCGGAGTCTCCAGTTCCTTGTTCTGCACAAGTTTCCGTTGCCTCTCCGTCACTCATAACAACAATAGATTGAAATTTATTTGCGCTTGAGTTAGCTAATAATCCAGCTACTGCTTTGTTTACTCCGCAACAAATACATGTCCATCCGCTAGCACTCCATGACGCTACTTCTGCCTTTAGGGAAACATTGTCGCTTGACAGTTGATGATAAGTTGAATCTGATGCGATAGTTGAATATGCAGCGAGACCGACCCGATTTCCAGAAGCATTTAAAATCATATCAATAAATAAATAGTTTGCATCTTTTGCATCTTGAATTTTTGAAGACCATGCCCCACCACAGCTATTACAGGTTGAAGCACTTCCGCACCAATCTCCAGACCCAAAACAACAAAACCACCCTGCCCCATCACACACTCCTTCCATACTTCCTGAAGTATCCGTTACTGAAAACACGTCTATATCTCTTGAATTATTTTCTACGTATGAAACATTTTCCATACCAAATCTTAGAGGAATTGTTTTCTTGCTCAAATCATTGTAATCTAATAATGATGCCAGGGTTGAATTTGATAAGACTATTGTTTCATTTCCGAAGCTGGTGTCATTATAAATTGTCGTGTTTCCAATCGTCAAAAATGTCTCCACTGAATTATTAAAATGTAAAGATACGCTCAATCCAGTTAAATTCCCGGGGATATAAAAACTGTCATAAAGATTTATTGCTCCTGTAATTCCTGGGAAATTATATCTTTCTGGTTGTTCATAAGTTATTTCACTATCGTAAATTATTTTTAGGAATCCTCCCGAGATGTGGAGATTAGAGCCTTTAAATTCAATTGTGTTTTGTCCTGATGAGAAATTTGAAATGGAAACATTATAAGAAACTGGGGTGTAATCATTAACTGAGCCGTTAAATAATCCTGCACTTATTCCATTTACAAAAATTTCGAAATCGTCGGATATTACTAATTCAATTACTACCGTCGAGATATTTCCATTATAGTCAATTATGGCCGTAATATTTCCTTCTCCGACATATCCTCCAAAATAAAAATAGTCTGTTCTCGCACTGCTCGAAATATATGCCCTCGTTGACATTCCCGTCACTCCGCCCATTCCTCCTATCCCACTAATTATTTGACTTTGCACTGAAACTACTTCTGCATCTTCGAACGGAGTTATGTTTCTCGATGCCAAAAGTTGGTTGCCGTACCATATTCCTACATTTTCATTTGGAGATATTACGGATAATATTTTTTCTGATAAATTTTTTGCTATTGTTTTATTTGTTAAATAAAATTCTCCTATTTGTTCAATTACTAATTTATTTGGATCTTTTATGTTTAATGCGACTAAATCTACTCCGTCTAATTCTCCTATGGTTAATGAATTAAGTGCTTGAATTAAATCTTCGGGCATTGAAGACTCTCTCCTAGATTTTATAACCGTTGGTGCAATTGCTACTACCACTAAGATTATTATCGTTAGTGCGACTAAGGCGTCCATGCTAAAAAATTGCGCCCTATTGGTAAATCCTTGAGATTTACCGTTGGTAGTTGGTAGTTGATAGTTCGCTTCGCTGGTAGTAAAGGCATTATTGCGTCGCTCATCGACGCTTGTGTTTTGTTTATTTATTATTTTTATTCTTCCCATATGTAAAGGTATAGTGGTAGTGTTTTATTTTGACAGATTGTGAATCTTGTAATCTTGACTAAGTTTTTTGAGTTTATGTTATTTTTTGTTACTCCGGGTTTTCCAATTCCTTCAACTGGATTTCCGTATATTGTCATATTATCGTCGAAGAAAAAATAATAATCGTATATTGTATTTGATAATCCTTTTGTTTTTGTATAATTATTTTCTGTGTAAATCATGTCGTAAAGGTTCGTTAATTTTGTTTCGTTAATTCTATTGTCAGTTGTTAATCCTAAAATTATTGCGGTGGAAGAATTCCAGTCTTGTGGATATCCTTCCGACATTAAATTATTTGCTAATATTTTCCCGTCATAAAAAAGCAAGTCAAATGTTTCACTTGTTTCTTCCGAATAATTTAGGGTATATGTGAAGAAAATCATTATTCCAATTAAAAAAAGTGACAAGCCTACCATTATATCTAATCCCCAAATTTGTGCATGTTTGAATTTCATGAGTTTAGAAAGATTTCTCCGTTAATTTTTTTTATTGTGTTGTTTGGGATGTTGATGTCTCCTATGGTGTCTGGAACTGGAAAGGCCATTGCGTGTCTTTCGTTTAATGTTTTGATATATACTAATCCTTCGGTTACGTTTACCGTGTAATCTAAATTTCCTGCTTTTGTTGGGATATCAAAAATTCTTGAGTAGCCGTCGATTGACCCAGACGCTAGGTTAATTTCATTTTGAATTGTTAGTGCAATTTCTTTTACCATTATGGCTTCGCGTTGATACATTTTATCTTCTGTGTTGTTTTGAACTGCTGCAAAAAAAATGGTTATGAAAAATAATACTGCTCCCATTATTATCATAAACTCCATTGCTATTTGAGCTTTTTTGGATTCCATATTAATTCCTACTTACTACCGCGTGACTTTCGTTCGCGACGATAACTATGCTTTTTATTCCTGAAAAAATTGAAAGTTCCGCGCTAAAATTTTCTACCATTGGGACTGAACTTTGATATGCTATTGTATTTTCGCCTGAGGTTAGCGAATGGGTAATTACTATTGAGTTTTCTATTATTTGAAGGTCGGTTACTCCGTCGGGAAGATGGGCAGTTATTGTTGCTTTTGACGGTTCACCTGCGTAGAAAACTACTTCTGCGGTTGATGTTATTTTATTTGCGAAGTTTGCGATTTGGCTTGATTTCATTCTGTCGTTTATTGTGTTGCTGTAATAAAATCCAGCGCCTATTATTACTACCATTACGAATGTTAGGAATCCCATTAAAATTAGAAACTCCATGCTAGACTGAGCTTTTTTGTTCACCATCTTTTCTGTAATTAAGAGATAAAATGTGTTAATAAAAGTATATATTGACATTTTCCCGTGGTCGGGAAAATCGTCAGATTGGTCTTTTGCAAAAAGCCCTAGATTCATTTCTCCGACGAAACGTGGTTCCTCTACGAAATATATAAGTAGGGCGAAATTAAATTTCGCCCGTGATTCGGAATTCCTACTTGCTGGAGCGAAAGAATTGAGCGAATGGTTGAACAAGCTACGGGAGCGGGAGCGACGAGTAAAATGTATAGAGCACGTAAAAGTGTACCCTCTAAGTAAGCGATTCTCTGAATCGCATTTTAATCGGGCAAGCCGAGTGTAAGAGCGAAGCGGGAGAGGCGAATAAATACTCGAATCGCAGATTCGACAAATAAGAAAACAACATCTTTATAAAATTGTTTAAGTAATAGTAATTATGGTTATCGGGGTGATTGGATTAGTTATTACTAGCGTCGTAGCTGGACTCTTAATTATTGTTGCTAATGGAGCGTATTTTTTCAAGAAATTTGAAAGTTATATTGCTGATGTCGCATCAAAATCTTTTTTTCAAATAGTTAGAAATGTGTATGGAATTATTCCTGTAAAAAATAAAGTATTTATTCTTATTCAATTTATTGTACTAATTATTGCTACTATTTCCCTTGTAATGTATGTTAAGAAAAAAACGAAACCTATATTGACTAGAGCTTGTTTTTCTAGAAATTTTCGGGACTGTGAATCTAGAACTGATCTTGATATGTTGTATAGGATATTGATTTCTAAAAAGGAAATTAATCTTGGGGATATTGAAAGATTATTTGAAGTTAATGGAGAAGTTGCTTTAGATTGGTGTAAAGTTTTAGAAAATGCTGACTTGGCATTAATTGATTATCCTAATTTCCAAAAACCAGTTTTACGACTTCCTGAGGATTCTAAAAAAATTAAAGGAATAAATAATGGACCTATTGTCAAAGAAGTACTCGATACCATTACCAGGGAAAAGAAACTTAAAATTGTGGAAAGTGTAGCTGGGAAAACTAATGTTGCAAAAAAAATTAAACCTGTAGTAAAAAAATCTAATGTTAAAGTTGCTAGTGGCAGGAAAGTAAAGTCTTCCAAAAGAAAAAGTACTCTTGTTGTTCATAAAAAACAAGGAATTTCGAAGAAAATATTACGTAAGAAAAATATTGTACAAAAGAGTGTGCCTTCTGTAAAAAGCAAAGTTCCAGTTTCATCGGTCGCACGTAAAAGTGTACCCTCTAGGAAGGGGACTGTTGTCCCAGTTTCATCGGGCAAGAAACGGAATAGTACGTCTGTAAAGAGACCTGCCAAAAGGAAAAATAGTACGCTAGTAAAAAGACCTACTAAGAAGAAACATAATACTTTAGTAAAAAAATCTAATAAAAAACAAAATAGCACACCCGTAAAGAGACCTGCTCGAAAAAAGAAATAAATGGCAAAAAAGAAAAAGAAAAATACCAACGATGAATATGCAAAGAAAATAGTGAAAGGTGTAGTTGGTAGCTCGAGTAGCAAATTAGCTGCAAAAAAAGTAAAGAAAATAGACAAAAGTATTTTGATTGAAAAATATACCATAAAATCTGAAAAGTCTACTGATGTTGATGTTGAGATAAGAAAAAAAGGGGTTGGGATTATTTACACTTTAAAGATTCCTGAAATTGACGTTGCCACAAAGGCATTATTGGAAGAAATTAGAAATGAACTTATTACTACTACGACAATTGGTATGAATGAAATTATGAATCCTGATGCGTTGGACGAAATAAGAAGAAGATTCTTGAATGAGTCTGGAGCATTGTTGAATAAAAAAGTTCCTACGATAAAAACTCGAACGAAAGATATTCTTGTTAATAAATTGTTGCAAGATATGCTTGGACTTGGAGAAATTGAGTTCTTGATTAATGATGCTAATCTTGAGGAAATTGTTATTCCGTCGGCAAAAGAACCTATAAGAGTTTATCATAAAAAATATGGATGGCTACCCTCTAGTCTTAAAATAGGAAGAGAAGATGAAATTGTTAATTATGCCAACATTATTGCTCGAAGGGTTGGAAGACAAATCACTGTTTTAAATCCTTTGCTTGATGCCCATTTATCCTCGGGAGATCGTATTAATTCTGTTCTTTATCCTATTAGTACAAAGGGTAATACTATTACTATCAGGCGTTTTGCGAGAGACCCTTATACAATTATTGATTTAATAGGAAATAAAACTATCGACATTAATGTTTCGGTTTTATTGTGGTTGGCAATTGAATATGAAATGAATATTATTTTTAGTGGTGGAACGGCTTCTGGTAAAACTGTTATTTTGAATGCGTGTATGCCATTCATTCCTCCAAATCATAGAATTATTAGCGTAGAAGATACTCGAGAATTAATGCTCCCTGATTTTTTATATTGGACACCTATGGTGACTCGAAGTTCTAATCCTGAAGGAAAGGGGGAAGTTAGCATGCTTGATTTATTGGTAAGTTCTCTTAGGATGCGTCCTGATAGAATTGTTCTTGGTGAAATGCGTCGAGAAGAAGAGGCTATGGTTATGTTTGAGGCAATGCATACTGGTCACTCCGTTTATGCAACCATGCACGCTAATTCTGCAACTGAAACTATTTCTCGTTTGACAAATCCTCCGTTAAGCGTTCCGAGTAATTTGCTTAATGCTGTTAATTTAAATGTTGTTATGTTTAGGGATAGGCGACGAGGAATCAGGCGAGTTCTTCAAGTTGCCGAATTTAGCGCACAAGACAATAGGGCTAATGCCACTGTTCTTTATAGATGGATTGCCGACACCGATACTATCGTTAGACATGCCGAAAGTTCAAAGTTCTTTGAAGACATCACAAAAACTACTGGAATGACAGGAAAAGAAGTTGAAAAAAATTTAGAAGACAAAAAAAATATCCTCAACTGGTTAATAAAAAACAAGATTAGAGATTTAGAAAGCTTTGGGAATGTTATGAATCATTATTATTCTGATAAAGAAGCACTCTTAAAGGAAATTAGACGTAATAATGTCAAGATGTTTCAAAAGGGGAAAGGAACTAGATGAAGTTTAAAATTCCATTTACCTCTGGAGATTTTACAAAATTAAAATCTAGGTCTAAACTTTTTAGTTCCAAATTTAAACATAAAAAAAATTCCAAACTTGAAACTTTGCTTAGAAACTTGGACATTGATTTAACCCGTGAAGAATATTTAGGAATTGTTCTTTACACTTTTGTTAATTTATTTGTAATTGCATGGATTGTGCTTTCTTTGATGTTTCTTGTTATGCAAATAAAATTATTTTATCTTATCGGAGCTGGAATCGCAATAGTTCTTGCTGGGTTTAATGCTATTACTCAGCTCGGTTATCCTGGACTTTTTCAATCCAAAAGACAAAAAAATATAGATAAAAATTTATTATTTGCTATGGATGATATGCTTGTTCAGTTGAATTCTGGAGTTGCTCTTTTTGAAATTCTAACTAATATTTCTAATTCAAATTATGGGGAATTGAGCGTAGAATTTAAAAAAATCGTTAAACGAATTAGTGCTGGAGAACCTGAATCAAAAGTTTTGAATGATGTCGGGAAGAAAAATTCTTCAGTGTTTTTTAGGAGAATACTTTGGCAGCTTAGCAACGGGCTTAATTCTGGAAGCAATATGACTTTGATTATTAAGGAGAGTGTTAATACTTTGAATGAAGAGCAGATGATTCAAATCCAAAATTATGGTAATAAATTAAATCCGTTGATTATGATGTATATGCTTATTTCCGTTATTGTTCCAGCACTGTCCGTTAGTTTTATGACTGTTGTTGTTTCTATGATGGGAGTTGAAGAAACTATTGCCAAATCTATGTTTATTGGACTTTTCATATTCGTTTTATTTTTCCAAATAATGTTCCTTGGAATGATTAGATCAAAACGTCCGAGTTTACTATGAGAACTATTAAATCAAAACACCAGCTAACTAGGCAACAAAAAACAATTAGAAAAAGAAAACAGATAACTTCTGCTATATTTTCTATTGTTGTAGCTGTGGCTGTTTTGATTATTAAAAAAAACATTATAACTAGTGTTGCTGCTTTTTTTATAACGTTTGTATCTCTACATTTTTTAAGCAAATTTAGAAAATCAATGAAGATTAGTGATCGAAGGAAAAAGATTGAAGAAGTATTTCCTGATTTCTTGCAACTAGTTGCCAGTAATCTGAGAGCTGGTATGACTGTTGATAAGGCTATGCTTCTTAGTTCCCGTCCTGAATTCGCTCCGCTTGATAGAGAAATTCTTCAAACAGGAAAAGAAATTTCTACTGGGAAACCTATTGCTATTGCTCTTAGATCTATGGCTACAAGAATTGGGTCGGAAAATGTTACAAAAACTTTGTTGATAATTTTATCTGGGATTCGTGCCGGCGGGAATTTGGCGGTGCTATTAGAAGACACTTCTAGGATAATGCGGCAGCGAGGGGTTGTTGAGAAAAAAGCTGCGTCTCAGGTTTTAATGTATGTTATATTTATCTTTTTAGCAGTGTCGGTTTTTGCCCCTGGACTGTTTTCTCTTTCTGGAGTTTTGGTTGGAACAATGACTGATATGATGGGTGGAGTTAGTCCTGATTCTGTTCCTTCTAATTTGCCTGTTAGTTTTTCTTCGATTAGTATAAGTGTGGAATTTGTTTATTATTTTTCTCTGATTTTTATTATTTCTATGAATATAATGGCGTCACTTATACTCGGGCTGGTTGGAAAAGGTTCGGAAAAAGAAGGGCTTCGAACGTTGCCCGTTATGTTACTTATAAGTCTTGGAATTTTCTTTACTATGAGTAAAATTCTTAAAGTTGTCATGGCTGGATTTACATAAGGTGAATGAATTTTCTTTTGAAAATTCGGTGTTCGAGTGGAAGGCAGAGGACAGGGGAATTTTTGCTCGCGGCACCCTCACAAATATATAATAGATATTGATTAGGGCATTCTAATTTCGGAGATTTAATGGATTCAAGGCAATGATTTTATGAGTGTTATTATTTTTAATGGCTCACGGATTTACACAGATGAGTTCCTCATTCACGGATTGAAGGCAATGGGTCTGGGAGTGGGTTTTTTGTTTTATGAAGATGGATGTGAAATAAAATAAAGTATTGTGATTCTGAATTATAATCAGCGCTGTCCAGAAACAAATAAATT
>JAGLQO010000023.1 GCA_023136775.1 Candidatus Pacearchaeota archaeon
GACATATGTCACTTGCTTCTACAGTTATTTGTGATTACTAGGCAGTGATGAAAGAATGTTTAAAATTAACAACCACTCCCTCTCAAAATAAAATTTCCCCAGTTAAAGTCTGAGGGCGACCATAAATAATAAAAATAAAAAACTTCAAAATTAAATTAAAATCTAATTTCTACTAGCTTTAAAACAGTCTCCGCAAAGTACATCCTTACCTGGTGTTGGCTTGAATGGCACTTCACAATCGTTTCCGCACTTAGTACATTTTGTCTTGTGCATCTCTCTTGGCTGTCTATCAAAGTTGTTTCGATTGTTGTTTCGTCCGCCGAAGCTTCTTCCAGAATCTCTTCTTGGTGGTCTATTGGCTTTAAAACAGTCTCCGCAAAGTACATCCTTACCTTGTGTAGGCTTGAATGGTACTTGACAGTTGTTACCACATTTGCTACAAACTGCGTCGTGCATTTCTCGTGGTTGTCTATCGTTAAATCTTCCTTCCATGTTATATTTTTCTCCTTTCACTAATTACGTAAATTATTGAAACGACACTTTGTCGGACTCCCGTAACATACATATTCAACAGGCAAATGACGGTTTAAAAGGTTATGTTTTTGTCCCCACGAATTAAATATACATCTTCACCCAATTATTTATTTAGAGAACTAAAGTTCTCATATTTATTCGCTCATTTCAGTCTCCGACTTCCATTCGTCTCACATCGCTCCGTATCCACTCCGCTCCCGTAACTTATTCAATTAATCGTTCCACTCCAAAATTCCCCCTGTTCCTAATCCGTGAATGGGCAAGCCCATCCGTGCAAATCCGTGAGCCAATTTATATTCTTATCCCCTACTTCAGTATATCCGATAGTTATAAAGGAAAATGAAATCACTATTGAAATCACGAGTCATAAAATTCAAAAATCCGTGTGTATCCGTGCAAATCCGTGGATGAAATTGCCTTAGATAGCAAAATTTTCAAAAAATATATAATTAACTCTGAAATTACAAAAACTCATCGGAGATACTGTACTTCTGCAAAGATTCAATTTCTTCTTTTGTCATCTCGTGAAGAGTCCCTTCTTGAATACCTTTGAGCTTAACCTCTCCAACACTAACTCGCTTTAATCTATAAACAGTATACCCAAGACTCTCCATAACTCTTCGAATAATTCTATTCCGCCCCTCGCCAATAGTTATCTTAAATTCATTCTTAACCCGCTTAGAAATTTCGCCAAACATTTTCCGCGTATCAATCATCACCCCATTCTTCAACTTTAAAACATCCTCCTCGCTCAAAGTCGGCTCCGTTCGAACTAGATAAGTCTTAGAAACCGAGTGGCTCGGATGAGTAAGTAAATTATTAAATTCCCCATCATTAGTCAAAATTAAAAGCCCCTCGCTCATCCCATCAAGCCGTCCAACGTAATTAAGCTTCAATCCGATTTTCTTTTCCAACGCTTTCATAGAATCCAAATCATAAATAGTTTTCCGCCCTTGAGGATCCTCTTTTGTTACTAAAATTCCTTTAGGCTTATTCAAAATATAATAATATTTTTTATCACGACGAACAAGCTCCTTTCCTTCGACTGCAATAACATCATCTTCACCAGCCTTGTCTCCAAGTCCAGAGATACGACCATTCAATAAAACTTTTCTTTTTTCAATTAATTCCTCAGCCTTCCGACGAGAACAATAACCAGCATTAGCAATAATTTTTTGAAGTCTTTCCATAAAGAAATTTAGAATTTAGAATATTAAAACTTATCTTGAATCAACAAATCCCCTAAAGATAGTATGGATTTCATCTTTTATTTTTATTTATTTAATAGTGCATTCATAAAGCGCAACATATGGGTCTCCTCCGGAAAGACGACAACCACTTCCGCCAACACCTATTATTGTATCTCCTTGATTACCTATTGGACCCATAACGATTGGGACTTGATCCCCTACGCGTGAATTATCACAAACCGAAGTAACACTTACGGATCCACCATGAACCAAGCCACAAGCAGTTACAAATTTCCAATAATATTCAATTTCTGGCTCTGGCTCTGGGGCAACACAAGCTCCATTAGAACATGTACCCGCTCCGCAACTTTCTTTTAATTCTTCCATTGTTCCACAGGAATCATACCAATAAACATCAGTTCCAGAACATTGATAATCGCTATGTTCAAAACAACAAAATTTACTAGAATCTATTGCCTCTTGTAAATTCATTTCTACCCCATCAATAGAGATTAAAATTTCATTTGCTACATGATGATTATAAACATTATTAATATAATCATGCGTAGACATTCCACAAAGAGTCCCTGTTAATATTGCCTCTTGTAGAGTAGATTCAATTCCATCTACAGAAATCCAAACAGAATCAGCTCCATGTCCTGGACTTGGAATTTCTTGAGTGTAAGTTGCATTGGATATTGGTAGATATAACAGCAAGTCGTTATTTATTGCCTCTTGTAGAGTAGATTCAATTTCATCTACAGAAATCCAAACAGAATCAGCTCCATGTCCTGGACTTGGAATTTCTTGAGTGTAAGCAATTCCGATACCAATCATTGATAATAGCATTATTGAAAAAACCATTATTTTATTGAAAATTTTATACACCATCTTATATATTAAATACTAATTTATACTTTATAAATAATAGGATTAAGATTTTTAAAACCTTATCGAGATTCAACAAATTCTCTAACGATAGCGTAGATTTCATCTTTTGTTCGAGGAATAAAATTAATTGCACCAGCGTTCTTATGTCCGCCACCTTCAACAAAAGCATTAGGTAATTTTTCCTTCAATAATTCGATTAATCCATGAACTGAAAAGTTAGCCGCATCGGTTGCTCTAAATGTCATTGCAGTGTTCATTACACCAACAGAAACCAAAGCCTTAACATCAGTTTGCTTTTGTAAATCATCATGCATTAATCCAACACTTCGTCCAGGTTTAGGAAAGAATCCAAATCCAGGAAAACTTTTATCAATATCAATAGTTTGTAAAGTATTATTTCCGAGTTTTTCAACTTGAGCAGAAGCTTTTCCGATTGCAAGTCCTTTCTTATCTAAGTCTCTGATATGAGGAGCCATTAAAGAAACAAGTTTTTGCTGTTGAGCTCGAGGTTCCCCGAATAAAACACCAACGTATTCTCTAACTTCCATAAATCTAACTTTAGCAGAAACATATTCAATAACTAAAGAAATTTCATTAAGTAATTCCTTAGTATATCCGTCCTTTTTTGCAATTTCTAAATATTTTTCAACTAACTCAGGATTTGCAAGTTCAATTCTATCAGCATATCCAGATAATGCAGGAACTTGAATTATATTCTCAACCTTTTCATTAATGAATCTAGCACATTCAGCACAAAGCATTCCGGCTGAAATACGAGAACCCTCTTCTTCAACCAAATGAGGATTTATATGAGACAAAACTTCAGCACTAATTACGTCATTGTCAAATCCATGATGATCAATCACAATAATATCAGCTCCATGAACTTTTGCCTGTTGAATAGCCATCAAATCCTCTTCTCCAGAACCATTATCAGCGATAATAATCAAAGGCATTTTATTAGAAAATTTAGCCACATTGCTTAAAGCAAATGATGAATCTTTAATTGAATCTTCGATTGCGTAATATGGTGAAGTTGATGGAGCTCTTTTGAAATATTCCCAAGCAGCTTTTGGCGCAGTATGTTGTGCAGCAATCAAAGGGATAATCGCTCTTTCTAATGCATAGCCAGAACAATATCCATCAGTATCATTATGATGCCTAACAATAATTGGCCTACTTTGAATAATAGCTAATCTAATTTCTGTAGCGGCAGTAATAAATCTATCCTTTAGTTTTTCCAAAATCGGATCTTCTAACATAAAATCAGTATTAACAACCTTTGCCCTTTGTCTTTGTTGGTGCTCGATTTGTTTTTTTAAATTTTCCTCATCAGCTCCAATTCTTTTCTTAATTTTTAAAATATTCCCCTCAAGTTCTCCGTTGAATTCGTCAATTTTTACAATTGCTTCAACGTAGTCACCCGCGTCAATTTCTGGATAGGCTCGCTCTCCAGGTGCGATAAAACCCTTCAAAGACAAATTTCCAGTTCCGTCAGCCATTGCGAAAACGGTCGGTCCTCCAGTTTGAACCACCTTATCAACTAAACCTATCACTATAGCTTCCTTCTTCATATACTTTCGGTCGATATCAGATATCGATACTAATTTCGCTCTTTCATATTTAACCATTTTAGAACTCTAATAATAAAATTGGATTTTGTTTTAAAAACCTTTCGGCAAACGAAAGTAAATTTTTTGAAATCATTTTTAGTCATTTTGAACACAGCCATTCTTTAGTAAAATCTTATATAGCTTCTTCGCCACGGTTTTACAAGATGGTGAGTCCAGTATATAAAATTAAAACTGAAAATTTCTCGGTCTACGAAGTAACTCCCAAAGCTTGCCAAAAAAGTAAAAGGAAATTTCCAGGTGCGATTCATGCAATAGAACTTTTCAAAGCCCATAATAAATTAAATTTAATTACAGACCCAAAAAATTCTAAATTTTTTAAAGGAGGATTATTTGAAGAAAAACCAATTGGAGCCAGAATTAATTGTTTACCAAATGGAGAAAAACTAGATAAAATGTATTCTTTGTTTGCCCCGAAATTAACAATTCACGATGAGAAATCAAATTCACATTGGGATGTAATTTTCGAAAATCCATCGGGAAAATTAGCATATATTTACACATTAGAAAAAGATAAATTATCAAAAGTTGTTAAATATAAAAAGGTTGATGAATTTGAAAAACGTCTTCCAAAATTAAAAAGAAATTTGAACACAGCAATAGAAAAAGATGAAATAGTTTTGCCGATGATGATTCTATTGAAGACAAAAATGAGAGTGGGTAATGAAATTTATTATATGAAAAATTCGCATAAAGGGTTAACAACTTTAATGAAAAAAGATATTAAGATTTCGGGAAATAAAGTTACTTTTAATTTTATAGCAAAAGACGGAGTTCCTCAAAAAATAACAGAAACATTTTCTAATATTGTTGTAAATAAATTAAAGGAAGTTTTGAAGTCTAAAAAGCCAAAAGATTTTATTTTTGTCGACGATAATGGTCATCCTCTAAAAGATATGGCTTTTGAAAAAGCATTTAAAAAATATTGCGGACAAAAATTTTATCCACACATTGTTAGATCACACTTTGCAACAGAAGAAACGATGAAATTTATCGAAAACAATCCTCATCCATCCAAGGAAGAAGTAAGAAAATTCTATTTGAGCATCGCAGAGAAATTAGGACACAAAAAATATTCAAAGAAAAATGGTTGGGAAGATTCTTATCAAGTAACTCTTCATTATTATATTAACCCAGTCTTAATTAAGAAAATCGAGAAAAGTATAAAATGAAATTAAAAGAATTAGCAAGAGATATAGTTGCACTTGGCGGGTTGCCATTTTTTATATTAGTATTAGTTAGAATAACAATTCTCCCAGATTGGATATATTTTTCAAAAATTCTTATCGCAGGTATTCTATTTTTTGCATTCTATTTTTTTACAAAACAAAATATTCATTCAGGATTAGCAATAATAGTTTTGATTTTTCTATCATTTTATTATAAAAATTCACAATTTACAATTTTTGCACTATTAGCTTACGCTTTAATGATTGGCTCACTTATATATATAAAAGAAAGCAAGAAAAAAATATTCTTAGGAATCGGAATCGGAATGTTAAGTTCTTTGATTAGCCTTTTCCTAATTAATTACATGTATTAATTTCTCAGTTTTTAATAATTGACAATAGAGATATTTAACTATCAAGTTGCATTGACGCAAAAGTGTTGATGAGTAGTGCAGCAATATCCCAACCCAAAACCCGTTACCCCAAACCTCCGTCCGTAAATCCAGAAGGATTTACCCTATCCTTTATGTTTGAAAAATTCTATTTGTCTGAATCGTTTCATAACACTCTCATAATTTCCCTTTTCTACTAAAGTTTTTGTTTTGTCTTTATTCAAAAGTCTAAAATCATAACTATTTACATTTCCCGCGATTTTATCTTTGCCTGGATAATCTTTCCATCGAGCAGAAGATTTAACCTTATATTGCAATACCATAACAAAATTAAGATTAACAATTATTTAATGATTTGTTACGTTTACAGAGTAATAACAAACTTTAAATACTCTTTTTTGTAATTCCAATTATGGAAAAAAAGAAATTAGAAGACTTTTTATTAAAACATAAAGAAAAATTAATGGCGATTATTATAGCCTTGTTAGTTTTAACCGGATTTTTATTAATTTTTATTAACGTTAAAGGGAATTCCCCAACTCAAAAAATTGACCCAAGAGCCAATATTTATTCTGATGATAATTTTGAATCTGAGCAAAAAACATCAAAATCTTCCAAAGATAGTTGCAATCATTGCCATAGAGACGTCGATTATTCCTATTGCAAATATTCTGATTATAATTGCGATCATGATGACTATAATTGTTATTTCGACAGAAAAAGAAAATGTGACGAAGAAAATAGTGAAGATGAATCAAAAATTCTCTATATTCTCCACGAAAAAGATGAAGATAGATATTTAATCGCCGATTACAAATATGGCTATACTTATAGGTCTTCACCAGAATACATCAAGAAACACGGAGATAAAATAATTATTGAATATAAAACCACGAATACAGATGATTCTGACGACTATACTGATTTTGAAAAAGGTGATAGCGGAGAATATTATTATTACAGATATAATTCATTTACAAAGGAAGATGAAAAAATAATGTGCTACAAAACCGCCCCCGCTGACAAACTATTTTATACAAAGTGCCCAGAGTTTTAATTCTAAAGTTACACTATCTGAGTAATTTTACTATCTAAATATTTATAAAGAATTTTTGATATAGGATAATTATGGAAGAAGAAACAGTAACTACTACAGAAACTGCTGCTACTGCACCCGCAGAAGCTCCAGAAGAAGCTGCACCTGCAGCTGAACCAGTAGAAGAAACTGCCGAAGCTCCAGCTGAAGAAGTGGCTCTTGCTACTGAAGAATCTGCAGAATCTGCAGAGGCTCCAGAAGAAGTTGCCGCTCCAGAAGAAACGTCTAGCGAAGAAGCATCTACAGAAGAAACAACTACTGAAGAACCAGTAGCTGAAGAACCTGCAGAGGCTGAAGCTCCAGAAGAAGTTGAAGCTGCTACAGAAGAACCTGTTGCAGATGCTGAAACTGCTCCTGCTGAAGACGCACCAGCTGAAGAACCTGCTGCTACAACTGAGACTCCCGCTGAAGAAGCGGCTATGCCAGAAGAAGCTGCACCGGCAGAAGCTGAACCTGAAGAAGAGGTAACAGAAGCTGAACCAGCTGCAAAAGCAGCTGAAGAACCAGCCGAAGAAGCACCTGCAGCTGAAGAACCAGCAGCAGAGGCGAAACCCTCTACGGAAGCGGCTTAATCTTTTACGACAACTTTTTATTATTTAGCCGCGGGCGATTAAAATCGCCGGCTTAATTTTTTTTAACAAAAGCCTTTTATACTAAATTTCCACTTTAATTATATTACAATGACGGTTGTAGTTCAATGGTAGAATGTACGGTTGTGGTCCGTGAGACGCGAGTTCGATTCTCGCCTTCCGTCTAGAAGAATTGACATTTTTGCGTGGTCGCAAAAATCGTCAGTAAAAATTCACACAGAATTAGGAATTATATGCCTACCTCGT
>JAGLQO010000024.1 GCA_023136775.1 Candidatus Pacearchaeota archaeon
GACATATGTCACTTGCTTCTACACTCCGAAGTTGTTCACTTCTTTGTGTAACTAAATATAAGGAGTAAAACAATGGAAAAAGAATATATAGAATTCAGAGAAAAGGCTCAACCTTTTCTTAAAGGATTAAGAAGTCCGGACTACGAAATCATTCTTAAAACATTCTTCGAAAGAAGAAGTGAGGATGGGGGAATACCTGCAAGGGATATTCCTCTTAATAACGGAGTTCATTCCAAAATAAAAGCTCTCTGTGAAAACAAGAGAAGTATTTTGGAACTAACAACTTCAGGAAATTCTAGAAAGATGTTAGTTAGTTTGGATTTTAGAGAGATAAGGCCATGCTTTGGAGGAGAGGCTGCAAATACAGAAGCAGCTATTCAAGGAAATAAGCTGATTAACCATGCAGAGGAAAATCCCTCAATAAAAGAAACAATTTTTTCTGTGTTCGGAAACTCTGATTGGGATGAAATTTCTGAATTTATTAGAAACTTTCTCTTTACAGATTTTCACGGACAGAAAGGATTGGGGTTATTCAACAATTGTATCAGATCTATCAAAGAGAGAGGATTATACCTTTCTGAGAAAGGATATGGTATTTTAGAATGGAGACCATACAGTGTACAAAAATTCAGAATTAAACGACATTTAATTTAATGTCCATAAATCACTGGATTATTTTTTTTATGGCGCCCTTAGGCGCCTTTTTATTTTTCATAAACTTCTAGTTAATTTTATAAAACATAACCTACTAACTATATTATGGCAAACAAAAAAGTAAAAAGATTATATCGAGCTTCTGAAAAGAATTCCATGATTGGTGGAGTTTGTGCTGGGATAGCTAATTATTTTAGTGTTGACCCTGCATTAATCAGATTACTTTGGGTATTCTTAATCTTCTGTGGCGGTACTGGAATTTTCGCATATTTGATTGCATGGATTATTGTTCCACGAAAGTAAAATGGACATTTCTAAAATCTTTGAAAAATATATAGAACAAAATAAAAATTATAAAACGGCTTACGATATAGTTCAAAAAAATTCTATAGGTAAAATTTGGTTAATCGGCGGAGCTCTATCTAGAAATATGAATCAATTAATCCATAAAACTCCTCAAGATTCCTTTGATTTTGATTTCATTGTTGAAGAAAAAAATGATAAAATAAACTTACCTAAGGGATGGACGATTAAGGAAAATAAATTTGGGAATCCGAAATTCATTGGGGAAAATATCTCTATTGATTTTATTCCAATGAAAACTTTTGAATCTATAATTAGAAATGATTTAAAGCCTACTATAGAAAATATTTTATCAAAAACTCCATTCACAATTCAAGCTTTAGCCTACGATACCGAAACAAAAAAGATTATTGGTGAATCTGGATTAAGAGCTTTTGAAAAGAAGATTTTTGAAGTGAATAGTTTAGAAGACGCTAAAATTCTTGCGGATAAAAAAGGAATTGAACTTAATGATTTAATTTCAAAAAAGGCTAAAAGTATGGGATTCAAGGCTGTGCTAATTTAGATTTAAAAATAATTAAACACTCAAAAAGTTTGACGCGCTAAAAAGGGTTAACAATTTTTGTTTTAAGCAGATTTAGACTAGGCGGAAGGTTGTGTGGCGTACAGCGGTACGCGAGCGTTCTTCCAACGACGTATAAATCGCATAAAACAAAAATTACAACTTTTGGTCTAGCCATTGCTTTATCTTTGCTTCCGGTTGAGCTCCAACAAACTCATCAACAACTTTTCCGTCCCGGAATAACTTTACAGCTGGAATTGACATTACGCCAAACTTACCCGCAGCATTCTGGTTATCGTCAGTTGAAGCCTTTGCCAAGACAAACTTCTCGCCATAATCTTTTGCAATTTTTTCCAGCGTCGGCTTTAGCATCATACAAGGTCCACACCAACTAGCCCAAAAATCAACCAGGACAGGTGTAGTCTTGGACTTCTCTATTACTTCGGCTTCAAAATTTGCGTCTGTTACATCGATTTCCATAATACTCTTTAGAATTGTTTTATTATAAATGCTTGGTAACTATGTTAACCAAAAATCAATATAAATTCGCAATAAGATATTTATACAACATCAATCTTAAACAATCATGGTGAAAAGGTCATTGGTTTTTGCAAGAGGAATTTCAAAAGAACATTCCGAAAAACAATTAGAAAACGCTATTGAAAAAGTTTTTCTAGAATCAACAAATAACTTATCATGGTTAAAACACGGGGATAAAGTTTTGCTGAAACCAGCGCTAAACTCACCTGATGAATATCCAGCAACAACTCATCCAATTTTATTAAAAGTCATCTCACAAGTTCTAAAAAAGCGTGGAGCTATTGTTTTTGCAGGAGATCAATCAGGAATTGAATACGTAGTTCAAAGCGAATTTGGAATAACCGTAGGCTCTTCCAAAACTTGTTATCGGAAATCTGGAATGAAAGAATCAGGAGTAGAATTTATAGCATTTGAAGACAAAGGATGGAATGGATTCAAAAAATTTAAACCAAAAATAAAAGAGTCTGCGTGGAAAAATGGATTTTATATTACAAAAGTTATTGATGAAGTTGACCATATAATTAATTTACCTCGGATTAGTTCTCATGCAATGGCAGGAGTTACCCTTGGAATAAAAAATTTAGTTGGATTACTTCGAGAAGATTCTAGAATTGAATTTCATAACGATGGACCATTCGCATTTATAATTAATAATTTTGCCAAGAAAAATAAGTTACTAAAAACTAATTATAAGAATGAAGATAAGTTTTTTGAAAAAATGACAGAAATTTCTTTAGCGGTTAAAAAGAAATTAAGATTAACAATGTTTGTAGCTACAAAAATACAATGCACAATTGGTCCGGATTCCCAAGTTGTCCCATTTGCAAAAAGTTATGTTTCAACTCCAGATACTGGATTAATTTTGGCAAGTGATAATCTCTTAGCTACCGATGCTGTTGCTTTATCATTTTTGATGACCGAATATAAAAAAATTCCTTTATCTAAAAAAATAATTAATAGATTTTTCTTGAGTATTAATTCACAGATAAAAGAATTAGGAAAAGAAAAATTATGGGGGAATAAATTTTTGAAAAGTGCTATTAAAATGAGACTTGGAAGTAAAGACTTTAATATTAATGTTATGAATATACCTGATGAATTAATTAAAGAAATTAAAAATAATTTACAGAACTAATTATTTCTTCTTTGGACTTCGAAGCTTTTTCTCTTGCTCTGCAATTTTAAATCGAGTCTTAATCATCGTATCTGGATTTAAAGAAATTGAATCGATTCCACATCTTACTAAAAATTGTGCAAAGTCTGGAAAGTCACTTGGAGCTTGTCCACAAATTCCAATCTTCTTATGATTTTTCTTAGCTCGAGAAATCACAGTTGAAATTAAAGTCTTAACCGCATCATTTCTTTCATCATAAATTTCTGAAACAATTTCTGAATCCCTATCAAGACCTAAACAAAGTTGCGTTAAATCGTTTGAGCCAATTGAAAATCCATCAAAAATCTTTGCGAACTGGTCAGCCAAAATAACATTTGAAGGAATCTCACACATTACATAAATTTCTAATCCATCAGTTTTTCTCTTCAGCCCTTTCTTTGCCATAATTGCCTGAACTTTTTTACCTTCCTCAATTGTCCTACAAAACGGAATCATAACTTTAATATTCTTTAATCCAAATGTATTCCTAACTTTCTTAATTGCTTCACATTCCAGTTCAAACGCAGCCCTGTAACCTTCCTTATAGTACCTAGAAGCTCCTCTCCAGCCTATCATCGGATTATCTTCAGTTGGTTCATATTCTTCCCCACCAATTAAATTTCGATACTCATTAGACTTAAAATCTGACATTCTTACAATTACATCTTTAGGATAAAAAGCCGCTCCAAGCATCCCAATCCCCTCAGCTAACTTATCAACAAAAAATTGTTTCTTATCTGTATAACCTTTTGTAATCTCAGAAATTTTTGCTTTCACAGCCTTATCTTTCAACGTATTAAAATTAATCAAAGCATTTGGATGAACCCTAATATGAGAATTAATAATAAATTCTTCCCTAGCTAAACCAACTCCATCATTCGGAATAAACGATTGTTCAAATGCCTGCTCTGGAGTTCCAATGTTCATCATAATTTTTGTTTTTGTTTTTGGAACTTTTCCTAAATTATGTTTCTCAATTGTAAATTTACAAATACCATCATAAACAAACCCCTTCTCACCTTCAGCACAACTAACAGTTACATTGTCTCCAGTCTTTAACTTTTCCGTAGCATCATTAGTTCCAACAAGACAAGGAATCCCCAGCTCTCTAGAAATAATTGCAGCGTGACATGTCCTTCCGCCTTTATTTGTAACAATTGCGGAGGCAATTTTCATAATAGGTTCCCAATCTGGATCCGTCATTGTAGTTACCAAAACTTCACCTTTCTTAAAATCATGAATTCCAGAAACTTCCTTAATTACTCTAACTTTTCCTGTACCTATTCTAGCCCCAACACTACTTCCTGCAACTAAAATTTTCCCCTTTTTATTCATCACATATTCTTCTAACTGATTTGGATCTTTTTGACTCTGAACAGTTTCTGGTCGAGCCTGAACAATAAATAATTTTCCAGTCTTTCCATCTTGAGCCCATTCCATATCCATTGCTTTATTGTAATGATCTTCAATAATAACTGCCCATTTAGCCAATTTTAAAATTTCATTATCTGTTAAACAAAAATTTTCCCTGTCTTTTTCAGAAACTGGAATATTTTTTACAGGAGAAGGTCCTTTAGAATTATAAACCATTTTAATTTTCTTATCTCCAACTTTTTTAGAAATAATCGGTCTATAACCTTTCTTCAAAGTTGGTTTATGAACATAAAATTCATCCGGATTTACAGCACCTTGAACAATGTTCTCCCCAAGTCCATATATCCCGGTAATGAAAACCGCGTCTTTAAATCCAGATTCTGTATCAATGGAGAACATTACTCCGCTAGTTGCCAAGTCACTTCTAACCATTTTTTGAATACCAATAGATAAAGCTACATCAAAATGACTAAACCCCTTATCTTCTCTATATGAAATTGCTCGGTTTGTAAATAAAGATGCATAACATTTTTTACAGGCTTCCAAAATTGCTTTTTCTCCAACAATATTTAAATAAGTTTCTTGTTGTCCTGCAAACGATGCGTCAGGTAAATCTTCAGCAGTCGCGCTACTTCGAACCGCAACATCAGTATATTTATCCCCATATTCTTTTGATAATCTTTTATAATTAATTATAATTTCTTTTTCTACTTCCTCAGGAACTTGAGCGTGCAAAATTGCATCTCTAACTCTCTTTCCATGAGCCATTAAATTTCTTGTATTCTTAGTATTAAGAGTTGAAAAAATTGATTTTATTTTTTCTCGAAGACCAGTTTTATCTAAAAAATAATCATAAGCTAAAGAAGTTGTAGCAAACCCATTCGGAACAGCAACACCTTTTCTTTTTAATTCTCTATACATTTCACCAAGAGAAGCATTTTTACCACCGACGATAGGGACATCTTCAATATGCAAATCGGAGAATGGAAGGACATATGCTTTTTTTCTGTTCATTAGTATCACCTAATGATTACAATCGATTTTACTTTATAAAAGTTTGTCAATAACCTGCTGTGTCGCACA
>JAGLQO010000025.1 GCA_023136775.1 Candidatus Pacearchaeota archaeon
TGTATTGTGCAAATTGTTGCCGTTTTTGAGCTTAACTTGTAATTAGTGATAAATGGAGTTTTTCAAGTTGCAGCTAATCTCCATCTTCGCCAGGTTTTTGCCTGGGATGAGGAAGTGCAGGAGTGGATTGAAAGGATAAAAGCGCATCAGTTAGTGAAAATAGAATGCACCCGTAAGCTAACATGTCATTAAATGAAGCCTAGCGGAAGCTGCTGAAGACATACAGGACGCCTGGGCGAATTCAAATGAAGAGTGTGAAAGACGTTGAAGAGGCCTTCCATGCCCAGATGTGCAAGGCTGCAGAAGAGCAGTGCGGGATGGGTGATGCTAAAGCATGCAGGACTGCGAAATCACTTGAATTAAAATCAGAAACAATAGACGCATTACCAATCATAATCACTTCATCGACATGTTAGGCCTTGATGAAATTTAAGATACCTCATAGTGTTTATACCGAATATTCTTGATTCCACGTCAAAAGGAATAAATACGATTAAAAGCCAAACTAGATGTGGGGAAAGTAAGTTTTAAGGTTTGAATATAAGGAATTAATGGGTGATGGGCTTTGATTTATAGTGAATTATGTGAAAAGGCTGATGAAAAATTTAGTTCAGGCAGATTTGAAGAAGTTCGTAATTTGATTCAAGAAGGGCTTTCTCGTGCAAAAGAAAGAGATGATAAATCTTATATCGAATTTTTTCTGGGCGAGTTAGATAATTTGAATGAAAATCAAGAATCAGCAATATTTCATCTCGAAGAAGCAGTAAGGTTAGACCCAAAAAATCCATTATTTCTAAGAAATCTAGGAATTACATATAGTTTATCGGGAAATACAGAGAAAGCTATAGATTTATTTAACAAGGCACTTGAAATAAAAACCGATGACTATCAATCATTAAGAGAAAAAGGCGTTGTACTGGGAAAATTGGGAAAAGTAAGCGAAGCCATTCAATTATTTAACAAAGCGCTTGATATAAAGCATGATGACTATCAATCTTTACGATTTAAAGGCGTTGCTCTTAGCAAATTAGGAGATGAAAAAGAGGCAATTCGATTATTTGACGAAGCGCTAAGAATAATACCTGACGGCTATCAATCATTTCGAACTAAAGGCGTTGCTCTTAGCAAATTAGGAGATGAAAAAGAAGCTATTAAAATGTTTGACAAAGCGCTTGATATAAAGCCTGATGACTTTCAATCTTTGCGAGAAAAAGGTCTCTCGCTCAGCAAATTAGAAGAGGAAAAAGAGGCTATAAACTTTTTTGATAAAGCACTCGAGATAAAGCCAGATGATTGGGATACTTGCATATCGAAAGCCAATACTTTTGAGCACTTTAATAAAAAAGAAGAAGCGAAAAAAATTTTTAAATTGTTACACGAAAAAATCGACAAAATACAAGATGAAGAAATAATAAATCTAATAAATTTTAAGATTGAGTTCTTTGAAAAAAAAGAAACAGAAAAACCTTCAGATATTCTTTATGAATTAATAATAGCATTTCAAGAAAAAGAAGACAATTTCTTTAAAAGTATGGGGAAAATTGAAAATAGTTACAAATTATTTATTAATAATGAGAGAAGTATTCCTGAAGGATTTCCCTCCTTTCTATCAATTTTACGAAAATGGAATTCTTATACTCCCATTCTTCCCTCAGAAAAAGGAGACAATAAAGGTGGTGGATACTTTTTATATCACAGTGGAAAAGGAATAGTAATTGACCCTGGATTTAATTTTATTGACAATTTTTATCAAGAAGGCTTTAAGGTCGCAGATATTGATGCAGTCTTAATAACACATGCCCATAATGACCATACAGTCGATTTAGAGTCCATTTTAACTCTTATTAATGAACTTAATAAACTTAATAAAAAAAATATAGAAGATTCTGTTAGAGAAGAAATGAAAGATAAGAGGGAAAATGAGATTAAAAATGAAATGGAAAATAGAATTAAAGAGCAACAGAAAAGAATTGACCTTTTTCTTAACGTAGGAACCTTCATGAAATATTCAGGATGGTTGAAACTTAAAGATTCGGAAGAGATAAACAATGTAACAGTGCTTCAGCCCAATACAACATATAAATTAACAAAAGATTACAATGGAATTACAATTCATACTACAAAAGCAAAACACGATGAAGTGATTGACAATAAATATGCTATAGGTTTTATTCTTGATATAGAAGGTGTTAATAAAGTAGGATTTACGGGAGATACAGGATGGGACTGGGAAAATGATGGAAGCATAGTTGAACCATTTGATAAACATAAACCAAAGTTAGTAGTAGCTCATTTAGGTTCTATAAAAAGAAAAGAATTCAAATATATTAAAGCAACAAATGATGAAGAAAAAAATGAATGTTTTTACGAGAATCATTTAGGGCTTTTAGGTATTGGAAAATTTTTGGATAAAGTGGAGCCGAATTTATCTATAATTTCCGAATTTGGCGAAGAACTTAGACGATTTAGAAAAGAGATTGCACATGGAATCGGAAAAGTTTTGGAATTGAACTGCCTCCCTGGCGATATTGGACTGCATATAAGATTAAAAGATTTAGGAATTTTTTGTTTTCTGGAAGGAAAATTTGTAGATTATACAAAAATCAGGACTTTTTATAAAGAAGGAGATCCAAACATATCTTTCTATAATCAAGATATTAAAGATAAAATTGAGACAGAAATCTTTATCACAGCAGTAGAAGAAAAAAATAGAACGAGAGCAATTTCTCTTTCAAAAAGAGTTGCTGATCTAAGTAAAATTATGATTAATTAGAAACTTACAGAATTGTCTTTTTTTTAATTTGAGTATAAACTTCATCTAAAAACCTTTTGGACTCATAATACAGATGACCGAAATCAGAGCTTTCTTTAACAATACCTTCTTTAGTTTTCCCATGAAATACTTTGTATGCTAATCCAAAGGATTGTGGTTTTTCATCTCTTATGCACGAACACATGTTCATTATCTTTTCACTCCTGAAATTTTCTCCACCTTATAACTTCCCTGCCATCCAAATCTACTCCAAAAACAATTCAGAGTAATTAAAAAATGGTAATGGAAGAGCTGATGCTTGTCAATCCGGAATCAACCGGACGCAAGCGTCGCAGAAAACAGAAACCCATGCAGATCATCTTCCCAAAGCCGGTCCGCAAGCTAAGAGCGAATCCCGAATACATCGACAGGGCCAGGACCAGAAG
>JAGLQO010000026.1 GCA_023136775.1 Candidatus Pacearchaeota archaeon
TTAAAATCTATTCTGGACAGCGCTCAGAAACGACTACATCTATAATAGCACAATAATCCTTAATCCTAAGTCTCCAAAGATTATTTCCTTTCAATTTTTTAAGATAATGAAACGGATTCTCTCGTATAGAAAACATCTTCTTAGAAACCATTAGTTGATTCTCTTTTGACAACCTCTGAAAAAATTTATTAGCCAATCTAGAAAATTCTAAAGAATACATTTTAACTCAACCTTAATCCTGCTTCTTTCATAACTATCTCAATAGGGACTGTGCCATGTTTTTTTTATATCTTCTAAAGCTTCTTGAATCTCAACAATTTCTTTATTGGTCAATTCTTCATCCTCATAATCATCCACTACAAAATTAATCACTTCATCATAAGATTCCCTTTCGAATCTCTTCAAAGTCTTCAATCTCTCAAGAGTATCAACACTAATCTGTATCGTAGTTTTCTTCATACTATAACAAACTATAACTACCATATAAGACTTCTACTTCCAACATTATCCCTCCTAGTATATAAATTATTAAATACTACACTAGATATGAAAAAACATGAAAACGATTAGAGGACTAGGATCAGAACACTATAAAGAACCATCCGTAGTAATATTAGGACATTCGAATAGCGAAGAGGTAGCAACTATAGCTGGAGAATATTTGGGACTAGATAACGAAGATATGTATTCTAATAAAATAAAATTTCTTGGCGAAACAAAAGAAATGGGAAACCTAGAAAAAAGTGCAAATACATTCTTCGAACATTTCGAAATAAAACTTCTTGCCAAGGGTGAACGTAATATAGTAGTTCAAAACAAAGGCGGAGGAATAAATATGAAACCAGATAATGGAAAAGTATACTACATCGACAAAATATCCCCAGAGAATAAAGGAGAAGCCCAAATAACCCATACTAATATAGACAATACATATGTAACCATAGACAAAAAAGACTATATTATAGAACATCATCAGTAAAATCAGTAATTAATTTTTTATTTCCAAGTTACACTAACATCATCAGTTCTTTCTCTTGGAGCTATATCCACTTTCAATAAATCTTTTTCAAAAATTCCAGCCTTATACATTTTCAACCCCAAGTATCCAATCATTCCAGCATTATCAACCAACAAAGGACGTGGCGGACAAAAATATTTTACTCCTCGCTCCGAACACATTATTTTACACATTTCTTGTAAACGAGAATTACAGGCAACTCCACCGCCTAGAAGCAATTCTTTTTTTCCAGTATGGGCTAACGCTCTTTCTGCCGCTTCAACGAGCATTGCAAAAATAACTTCCTGCAAAGAATAACTTAAATCCTTAATATCCTCACCCTTATCCAACAAATTTTTCAACTGAGTCTGAATCCCAGAAAACGAAACATCCATCCCCTTAATAGAATATGACAACGGAATCAAACTATCTTTATTTTTGCACTCTTCTGCTAACTTTTGAATTTTCGGACCACCTGGGAACCCAAGTCCAGCATACCGAGCAAAAGTATCTATAAAATTTCCAACTCCTAAATCCAACGTCTCTCCAAAAACTCGATACTTTCCAGCCTCATATGCAATAATTTGAGTATTAGCTCCCGAAGCATAAAGCATAACAGGATCTGTCGCTCCAACGCTAGTTCCAATTTCTAAATGAGCAACACAATGATTAACTTTTATTAATGGAATATTTAGTTTCTCCGATAAAGATTTCGCAAAAGCCATCCCTTCCAAAAGGCAAGGAGCAAGTCCTGGGGCATTTGAAAAAGCAATAGCTTCTAATTTATCCTCAAGTATACCAGCCTCTTTCAAAGCATCCTCAAACAATTTCGGAGCAACTTTAGCGTGATGTTTCCTAACTTCCATTGGAATCATCCCTCCTTTTTCTGTAGTATACATATCTCGAACATTACTAAAAATATTCCCCCCGAAATCCAAAACCGCAACACCAAAAGTATGCGCAGTTGTTTCAATTCCTAAAATATATTTCATCCTATAAACCTTTTGGATTTAGCTATAGACGAGTGCTGGAGAACAGCGCAACAAACTCCTGTTACCCGTAACCCGTTACCTGTTACCTCGAGAAGTTTTACTTCTCGCGTATGAGCAGTCGTTTCAATTCCTAAAATATATTTTTCTACCACTTTTTAACACTCTTAGCATATTCTTTTACTTCTTTTGCAGACATATAACACTCCTTGTATTTTTCAGGATGACCATATTTATTCTTAAACTCATATAGTCCCTTTGCATAACCTCTATCTATAGCAATTTTATCCGCTACATTTTCTTCTATCGTCCTTGCTCCCCTAAAAGTCAAATATCTAAAACCTCTCCAAGTATACCCAAAAAAACCATAACTCTTAAAACCAACAATATGCCCAAGTTCGTGAGCCAAAACTGATTCTATTATCTCTTCCGAATAATCTCTCATTTTCTTACTTATTTTTAAAATTGAAAATAAAAAAACATATGTAACTGCTGCTGAAAAATATTTACTAACCCATTTACTCGCCTCAGAAATAAAAATTTTATTTTTCTTTAATTCAGGAAAACTTTTTCTGACTAATTCATCAACAATTTTCTGATAGTTTTTTTTATTTTCTACCATTTCCCAATTTCCTTCGCATAAAGCTTGATTTCCTCATGAGACATAAATGTTTTATTCTTACACTTTGGATAAAGTTTTTCAAGTCGAATAGAAGAAAGAACTAAATATTTTGCATAACCCTTTTCTATAGCTAATTTATCCACCCTGTCTTCTTCATCTTTTCTTATCGGAGGATAAAACCAATAAATAAAGAAAAGAAAAAAATTCTTAAAAAAACCATACTTTCTACAAAATTCTGCATGACAAAGCTCATGAACCAAAATTCCTCGAATCTCATCAATTAGAAATTTTCTGCATAATTTATTAATTCCAACCCTATTGGTAATCGGCAAATAAATACCAAAAAGTTTCGAGAACTTCAATTCAAACACTTTTGGAATATTTTTTTCCAATTCAGGGAAACTTTCCCTAACTAACTCATTAACAATTTTCTTATATTTTTGTTTATAATTCATAAAATATCTAAGATTATTAAATTTAAAAATCTTCACATAAACTATAAATACTAAACTGTATTTTCTACAATATGGTCGCGGACAAAGAGAAAACATTCTTAGATTTTATAAAATTAGTCTCACCAGGAACTTCCCTTAGAACCGTAATTGATGATTTAGTTAGATCTGGACTTGGGGCGTTAATAGTATTTGACACAAAAGATTTTCAACAAAAAAACTTAAGCGAAGGAGGATTTAGAATCAATTGTAGATTTACAGCCCAAAAACTTTTCGAGCTTTGTAAAATGGATGGAGCAATTGTTGTTTCTAATGATCTTAAAAGAATTTTACATGCAAATATGTTAATGATTCCAGATAGCTCCGTTCCCTCAATTGAAACTGGAACCAGACATAAAGCCAGTGAAAGAATAGCGAAACAAGCTCATACATTTGTAATAGCAGTATCTGAACGAAGGAAAAAAACAACCCTTTATTACGGATCTTCTAGATATTATCTAAAAACAACTGACGAAATAATTAGAACAATAAGCCCAACTCTGCAAGTTTTAGAAAAACAAAAAGAAACATTAACAGAACATGTGAACAACTTGAATATTTTGGAAATGTCTGATTTAGTTTCGGTTGGTGATGTATGTAAAGTAATTCAAAGAGCAGAAATGATTTTAAAAATTTCTGAATCCATTAAAAGAAGTTTCACCGAACTTGGAAAAGAAGGAAATATTATGCATATGAGGTACAGAGAACTTCTTCGTGGAGTAGAGAAAATTGAAACTGAAGTTTTAAGAGACTATTCTATCATCCCAATTAAAAGATCAAAAACTCTTCTTTCAAATTTGACTTTCGATAACTTGTTAGATAAAGATGCAATTGCAAGATTCATTTTCGAAAAACCGCTAGAAGAAAGTATAAGTCCAAGGGGATATAGATTTTTATCTCATTTGACACTTTCAATGAAAGAAATTTCTTTAACGGTTAAATCACTTGGAAACTTAGAAAATATTTTGAAAGCAGATCCCGTAGATTTAGAATTAATTCTAAAAAACAGAGCAAGTATCATTTGCGAAGAAATTAGAAATTTGCGAGAACAAGTTTTAAGTGGGAAGGTAATTTGCTAATGTTAAACAAAAAAGAATTAGATGAAATAAAAGAAAATTTAGAAATGTCTCAAAATCCATTATTCTTCTTCGATAATGATGTCGATGGACTCTGTTCATTTTTAATTTTAAGACGTTCAATCGGAAGAGGAAGGGGGGTTGCAATTAAATCTTTCCCAGATCTAAAAGAACAGTATACCAGAAAAGTTGACGAATTAAATCCAGATGCAGTTTTCATTTTAGACAAAGCAGAAGTGAGCAAAGAATTCGTAGACGCGGTTGAGATGAAAGGAATTCCAATAACTTGGATTGATCATCACGAATCAAAAACAAAAAAAGCTGTAATTGAAAAAACATCTTATTACAATTCAATGCCAACAGCAGAACCAGTAACTTACATTGCACAAAAAGTTTTCAACCGACAAGAAAATTTATGGTTAGCAACAATTGGCTGTATCAGCGACGTATATATGCCAGATTTTGCAAAAAAATTCGAAGAAAAACATCCAGAATTATTTAATTCAAAATTATCCGCGTTTGACGCCCTGCATGGAACTACAGTTGGGAAAGTTGCAAAAATGTTAAACTTCGGATTAATGGATACTATAACAAACGTCGTCAAATTAGTAAAATATTTATTTAAAGCTACAGATATTTATTCAGTAATTGAAGAAAATCAAAATACAAAGCAATTCCACAAACGAGCAAAAGAACTAAACGAATTTTTTAACAAGCAAATGGAAAAAGCAGAAGAATGTTTCGATAAAAATTCACCAGTATTATTTTTTAGCTATTCTGGAAACACTTCAATGTCTTCAGAAATCGCGAACAAACTTTTCTACAACCACAAAGATAAGTTAATCGTCGTCGCTTTCAAAAAACCAGACAAAACAAACATTTCAATCAGGGGTAAAGATGCATTAAAAATAACATACAAAGCAATTGAAGGAATTGAAGGAGCTACAGGTGGAGGACACGTTGAAGCGACAGGCGCAATGGTGCCAATCGACGACTTTGAAAAATTCAAAGAAAATATAATGGCGTATTTTTAGTAAAAAATTATTTCTAATTAATAACAAGCTACCTGAGTTATCGGAGCACAACAGTCAAAATATGCTCTACTGCCATCTTTGCAATCATCCCAATCTTCCATGCCAAGTGTACAAAGAGTACTATATTCACAACAATCTATACCTTCTTCGCTCAACTCATGTCCTTCTGCAGTACAAGTAGTCATAAAAGTGGTCCGACCTCCACAAGTTGTTGTCTCTGTCCGCATCCAATCTTTATAACTTTTCCAGTCCAATGGACATGTTGTTCTATCGAATACACAAAAAGCATTACTAAACCAAGTACTACTAATATCAATGCCACTTTCATAATCTATATCTCCCGTATAATAATTTTCATAATCCACTACCCCATTATAGTCTTTACAATTTGCATATGTATGATGATTATAGACTAAAGATGTATCAACTTCGTGTTCTTCTGGCCATACATCCCTACATTCGTCATTAAGACATATCTTAGAAACTATAAGCTTTAATACATTAATTTGATTTAAACCAGATTCCGTACTTTCTCCACATTCTAGTTTACCATTATAAATTTTCAAAATTTGATCATTAGAACAAGTATCAGGAATCGAAAATTCTCCCAAACTATGCCCCATAATCATAGGATTATTACCACCGAACGCTGTAACACCTACAGAAATAAAAGCTACCACTATAATAACTATTATAAAATAGAATGCTTTATTTGATAAGTCAATATTAATTTTTTTTGTCATTTTGTGTTGTGTATTTTTATTATTTAATTTTAATTTATTTCTTAATAGCAACCTATTTCCTTTATGGGAGCAAAATATCGTTCATATTGATCATCACCAGGATATAGACAATTACAATATTCTTGTCTTGTATTACTAAAATCATGAAATTTAGTGTTACATGGCTGAAATGAAGGATCAAAAGGAAAAGGAAGATGTTCTCTACAATCATCTATAGGGATGGTCGTACTCCAATCGAGGAATTGATTCCAGCCAGTTGGACATGTTGCTCCGTCAAACCTACAAAAGGAGTAAATATCATCTTTGTATATTTCTCCACCCATTTCTGTACAATTTATATCTGTGTGATCACTGTAAACTAAAGGAATGTCAACAACATAATCATAAGGCCACCCTTCACTACACCCTTCCTCAAAACATATCTCAGAAACATTAAGCTGAACAACATCGACTAATCCCGATGCTAAAGAATCATCATAGTCACATATTAACTCGCCGTTATAAAATCTCAAAATTTGACCATTATAACAATCTTCAGGAGATGCTATTTCCCCTAGACTATGTCCCATAACCTCTGGAATATCTTCGGCCAACACACTAATACTAACGGATGCTATAACTCCTACAGAAATAATTATCAATAAGCAAAATACTTTATTTGATATTGTTATATTTATTTGTTTCTTCATTTTTTATTATTTAATAACAACCCACCTTTGTTACTATTGCGTAAGCAGTTACATCTGTACATACATAATTATCATTACTATTTTTTTTAACTTTCTGACCGTCACAACTTTCTATGCCTCTGTTCATGAATACATGACTTCCTGTTCTACAATCATCATGGCAATCCTTACCCAAATAATTATCAATAACACCACTTCCTTCTGTTTCACTCCAACTTTCAAACTGAGTCCATCCATATGGACATATTGGTCTCTCAAATTTACAAAAGGAATAAATGCTATCTTCGTATACTTCTCCCTCATATCTATCACAATCTATACTTGTATGTTCATTATATACCAAATTGGTTCTTTCAACATAATCACGTGGCCATGTTTCTCTACATACCCCATTAAAACATATTTTAGTAGCATTTAATTGCGGCGTATCCAATTGATCTAAAACAAAAGAAGAGCTATCTTCACATATTAATTTACCATTATATACCTTTAAAGCTTGATTATTTGAACAATCTGTAGGAATTGAAATAGATTCTAGACTATGTCCCGTATTAACTGGATTGCTCCAATCAAAAGCACTGACTCCCACGGAAATAAGAATAGTTGCAAATAAAATTATTATAGAACAAATAATTTTATTCGATAAAGTAATATTAATTTGTTTCACCATCTTATTATGTATTGTTAACGATATATAAATATTTCTCTAATAACAACCTACTTCCGTTACTGTTGCACGAAGAGTCGACCAATCACCATCTCTACAAGAAGTAAACCATACAGCAGTCCTATAATCACAAGTCTCTATTGCTTTATTGGCAAAACTATGACTCCCCGTTATACAATCATTACATATAATAGTCCATCCAGAAACAGAAACAGTATTAGGGATTGTTTTGGTCCATTTGTCATATTGCTTCCATCCTGTTGGGCATACTGCTCCGTCAAATTTACAAATATAATATTCTCCCAATTCGTCATCGCTATATAATTCTCCTCCATTAGCGCTATCACATTCTTCTTTTGTATGCTCTAATCCTACTAGCCAATCCTCAGTTCCTACTGGCCAGCTAGTTCTACAATTATTGGGATCTCCAATACATATCATGTCGGCATAAATTCTATATGCATTAACTTCACCAACATCTATAACTGGATTAGCATCACAATCCCATCCAGAATTCCCAAATTCATCTTTTACCACTCTTAAAACTTCTCCTTCAAGACAATAAGCTGGAACTTTCATTTCATCTACACTATGTCCCATAACCTCTGGATTTCCAGATCCATCTGTAGTATAAGCATAAACACCAGCTATTAAAACAAATATTCCTAAAAATATAATTACATAAAACAATTTATTCGATAAAGTAATATTAATTTGTTTCACCATCTTATATTATGTATTGTTAACAATATATAAACATTCTCCTACCTTACTGTGAAAAGCCTATCATCATGAACATCAAAAATCTTTAACCGAACTCCAGAATCCAACCACCCATGAGCATAATTCAAAGCCGCAAACGCATTCACAAAGTCACCCTTATCCTCAAAATGATGTGCATCCGATAAATAATTAGTAACCATATCAACGATCTCTTTAGCACCCTCTTCCTTGTCTTCAATAATATTTTTCTTAACTTCACCCAAAGCCTCAGTAGTCAACTTAAAATACTTCGACAACTTCTCTTTGCTAATAATATTTTCCATAATAAAATAACACAAATCTAATTTTTAAAATTATCCTCTAAACACAAGCGTGGATAAACCACGCAACAATGTATTAAAAAACCCGTCACCCGTCACCCGTCACCTCCGTCCTGTTACCCCGCGTAGCACATGCCCGTCACCTCCGTCCTGTTACCTGTTACCCCGCGTAGCGCGTGCCCGTCACCTCCGTCCGTGAATCCCAAAGGATTCACATACGTGGCTGCACCTTAATAACAAACCGAGAACCAATAATATCTGATATAACAGCATTAATAGAAAATATGTCAACAGCAGCACGAAAAACACCATCCATCAACGGAATATGTGCAGCATCACTAACCTTTTGCAAAATTTGATCAATTTCCTTTTTATCCAAAATAATCTTAGTTGGTTGCCTTTGCCCTCTTCGAACAATCATAACGGGTTTCCCCACTCCAGGACACTCAATAACAGTAATAGAAGAATCGCTCAAAAGGGGGGATATCTTCCCATAAAACTGAGTAAGTTCTTCTCCCTCACTAACCGGAGCCACAGGCATTACCATTTGCTGAACAGGCGAAACATTTCTCGGAGGTATAACTCGCAAAGGCTCTCTTCGCAAAGGTTTATTAGAAAATTGGGAACTTTGAATAGGTGGGGCAGGAAGCACTGGTTTTTGTTTCGGCAAAGAACTCTCACTACCCATAATACTAAGAACATCTTGCTGTAACAAACCTGACGATTTAGAATCAACTTCAAGAGATTCTTGTTTTAATGGCTTAGGAATAACTTTTGACTCAGGAAAAGTCTCTGCGGGCACACTCATCTCAGAAACAGGCTCCCTGCTTGGAGGCAACAATCTTTTACCCATTGAAGCCATCATAACTTTTTCAGTTACCCTCGGAACCATATCTGCATGTAAAACATATTTCTGACCAGATAAATTCTTATGTCTAATAGATTTAATAGCAGAACAAACAAAAACTCGAACGAAAGGAGCCAATGCTAACGTTGAAACATCTTCACTACTCATATTCTTGGAAGAGGCTTTGGTCTAGATGGAATATATGGAGCCTTTGAAAGCATCGCTGATTTATGATGCTCAACTGGTTTTTGCCCTACACCCACCTTATGCCTTACATCGCTCCCAGATTTCCCAGCTTCAGCCACAGTCTTTTCTGCTTCCTTAGTCTGCTCAACCCTAGTCTTAACCCTCTCTTCCATAATAACTAAACCTTTAGCGATAGTTTTATTTTGATCAAGTAAAGAATCTATCTTAACAAGCATATCCTTATCGTCACTTTTATCTCCAACCACAAAGCCCTTAGCAGCTTCTTCAAAAACACTCAAAAGCTTACTCATATTATCTGATAACATTCCAAACTTAATAGACATATTAGTCATAGCATGTTGTAACCCAACAAAATTCTCAATCAAAAGTTCATCTCTTTCCTTAGCAGTCATTCTTTTTTCTTTTAACTCACTTTTAGATTTAGCCTTAGATTTATCAGATTTCTTAAAATCGCCAACCACTTTTGGAGCATGCTCCTTAACAACAGTTTTCTTCATACCGTCATCACTCGTAGTCTCAGTCACAGTCTTCTTCACAACTTTTTTCACCATACCAAAATTAAGAAGAAGTTATTTATAAATTTATATATCAACATTTTTTCTGGTGAAAAACTCGTTGGGAAATTTCTGCAGAAATTTAGATTCCGAACCCCTTACCGTCGAGGCCGCAGATGGTTCGATATATTGAGGGAATTTGTCCCAAATTCCCGTAGTTGGGCAACTGATGCTATGTAATTATATAAAAAAATAGATATAATCCTAAATCTGCTCCAGTGTTATAAGATAACTCAAAATTAAAATTAAAAGTTTCCTTTAGCTTTAAAGCGTTTAATAAAATAAAAATGGGCGCGGAGGGAATCGAACCCCCTTCTAGCGGGTTGGAGCCGCTCATTCTACCACTATACTACGCACCCAGTATATTACAATTATGGACGTGTCCACTTTTAAATTTACCCAATTAGTTAATTTTATAAGTTTATTTTATCCTCAATTATTATAATGAGCTCGTAGTTTAGCGGATAGAATGTCAGGTTTCGGCCCTGATGACCGGGGTTCGAGTCCCCGCGAGCTCGTTTGTTTATTTTTTGCGCGGTGACCGAACCTGGGGTTCTGCGAAGCATGACCCTACAAATCTTTGATTTGTGGTCCCGATTCCCCGCGAGCTCGTCTATATTTGTCGAATCCTTTGGGGTTAAAATTTCTTACAAATCTCACAAAATTTCCACAAGAAATATTCGGCGCCAAAGGTGTCAATATTTCTTGTGGAATACAAAATTAAATTTTAGGTGCAGGTTGTCCACCTTTAGGAAGGACGGCACCGTAAAGAAATTTAATTTCGCCGTATATCGTTTAGTTAAAATCAATTTTTTATTAGAAAATTTATTTTAACTAAACCTAACTAAGGGGGTACACAGCCGAGGGGGATATCCCCCTCGGCTACAACAATTCTTAAAACTCTAAACCTCCCATAACTTTTATGCTAAAAATATTTGAAGAAAATCCAAAATTATCTTGGTTCGCAACTGTAATAATTGGAATTGGGATATTCATAATTTCATCCGTTCCATCTTACGGAACTGGTTCAGGAACTTCTCACTTGGCCGTAATTTATCATTTCTCCGCATTCTTCTTTTTCGGATTATTCTTAATGATTTCTGCAACAAAGGGAAGACGTAAAGAGTTTTTCATCCCAGCAATTATCCTTTCAATTATCTACGCATGCCTAGATGAACTTCATCAATATTTAATTCCAAGAAAATATTGTTCTTTCGGAGATATCCTAACTGACAGTGCAGGAATATTTTTTGCATTCTTAATTTATTTTTCCATAATAAAACTCCGAAGGTGATAGAACAGGGGCAACCCTATTAGACAAATTAACAAAAACCCGTCAAGCTGGAAATTTAGAATAAATTCCCTCATTAAATCAAATTCTCTGCGGCGTGTAAGGTTTGCCCCAACCAATATAATAAATATATTTGTGAGGATACGGTAGGAATTTGGAATCCAGAATTTCTGCAGAAATTCCTCCAACGATTTTTCACACCAGTGAAAAATGTTGACACGAGTTAATCTTAAATATACTAATAATCACTTAATATCATGGGCAAAAAAAAGACTTTCAATATTGATAAGCATGAAAACTTTAGCGAATGGTATAGCGAAATTTTAAATAAAGCAGAGGTTACCGATTTAAGATACGGGGTAAAGGGATTCGTTGTAATTAGACCATGGGGCGCTAGAATTATGGAAAAAATGTATAGAATTTACGAATCAGCTTTGAAATGCACTGGACACGATCCAGCATTTTTCCCGACGGTAATTCCTGAAGCAAATTTCAAAAAAGAAGCTGGACATGTAGAAGGTTTTGCACCGGAAGTTTTCTGGCTAGAGAATAGACAAGGTGAAGACAAGTTAGCCTTAAGACCAACAAGTGAAACTGCGTTTTATGAAATGTATAATTTGTGGATTCGAAGCTACAGAGATTTACCTCTAAAAATTTACCAAAGAGCAAATGTATTTAGATTTGAAACAAAAGCAACAAGACCTTTAATTAGATCCAGAGAATTTCATTGGCTTGAAGCTCACGATTGTTTTGCAACTAAAAAAGAAGCCGAAAACCAAGTTCAAGAGGATATTCAAATGACCGAAGAAGTTATGCATAAAATTTTTGGAATCCCATTTTTACCAATGAAAAGACCTGAATGGGATAAATTCCCTGGAGCAGATTACACAGTTGGAAGTGATTGTATTTTACCAGACGGGAAAGTGATTCAGCAACCTTCAACGCATATGTTAGGACAACATTTCTCAAAAGCATTCGATGTAAAATATGTTGACGAAAAAGAAAAAGAACACCACGTATACCAAACTTGTTACGGACCAGCAATCTCTAGAATCATGGCTTCAGTCTTAGCAACTCACGGAGATGATAACGGATTAATTTTACCGTATACATTGTCCCCAGTTCAAGTTGTAATTATTCCATTTCATTCTGAAAAAAGTAACGATAAAATTAATGATACAATGAAAAATATTCGAGCTGAATTATTGAATGAATATATTGATGTTGAAATTGACGACTCTAATAAAAGACCAGGAGATAAATTTTTCTTTTGGGAAATGAAGGGTGTTCCATTCAGAGTTGAAATTGGAGAAAAGGAAATTGAAAGTGGAGAAGCTACTGTTTTTATTCGAGATATTAAAGAAAAAGTTATTGTTAAAATTAAAGATTTAGGTGAAGAGATTAAAAATCTTGGAGCTGAATACGATGAAAGACTTCTTGCAAAAGCTGATGAGTTCTTTGAAGGAAAAGTGATTGATTGTGAAGATAAAGATTCTATAAAGAAAGTTTTGGACTCTAGAAAAATTGCCAGATTTGGTTTTTGCTCTAATGAAAAAGAAGGAGCTGCCTGTGCTGAATTTATAGAAAAAGAATTAACTGCCAGGGTCATGGGAACTTTTGCCAGTAAAAATGAAAAAGCAACAGGAAAGTGTCCCGTATGTGGCAGAAAAGCGACAGTCATTGTTTACGCTGGAAAGTCATACTAAATTCATGTCTCTAATTAAACTTATAAATTGAAAAGATATCTTAATAATATGGCAGAAAAAATAGAAACATTAAAAATTGAGAAACAAAGCAAACCTATTGCCGAGGTGAAAGAGGGTGATTCCTTCTTTATCAACGGGAAAGAAATGAAAGTTGATAAACAATATTTACTACAAGATCATGAACAAATGAAAGAAATGATTATTGAAATTTTTAATCCTACAAATGATAGAGAATATCAAGTTAGATATTTTAACGACCAGATAGAAACAAGTATTGAAATTTATGAATTACTAGAAGAATTTCAATATACCAGACGAGAACCAAAAACAGTTGCTTGGTAATTTTATTTTAAAAACTCTTTCGCAAGAGACAACTTTAAATATAATAAATTCTTATTGTTAATAGTATTGACACCACGTCGATACTTAACTAAATTAAAGGGAGTGATAATATGGCACAATCAAAAAAAATGAATGCTGCTGGTTTTGCAAAATTAGTAAAAGAACTTGATTCAGTAGGTGAATTAATCTTAACTAAACAAAACGAAAAGCAATCAGTAATGGACGATTTTGAAAAAGAAAAAGTTAGATATTCTAAGGGTAAAATCTCTGAAGATACTTTAGCTTCTTCGGCTAAGAAAGTTAACGTTGAACTTGCACGACTAGACAAGGGCATTAGGGAAGCTATTGTTAAAGTTGGAAAGATCTCTGTTTTATCTAAGGAATTTGCTGGAAGGCAAGCACCTAAGATTTTAAAAGCAAGCGTTTCTGGACTGAAATGGACTAATAATCCTGCTAGAAAATCTACTGCTAAGAAAGTTGTTAAAAAAGTAAAAGACTTACACCATAAGCATGGTACAAAAGCATCGAAGACAACTTTAGCAAAAGAAAAAGTTCTAGATCGTAAATTTAACAAGAAGAAGAAATAAATATATTTCTTATTCTACTTTTCTTTTTTTATTTTTTAATTATTTTAATAACATGACGAAAGTCTGACAAATTATTAGAGTGAATGTTAATGAACGATTAAATTAACACTTCATTGGAGCGAATTTTAATTCGCGATTAAATGGACAAGTCAATGAGACGAGCTGAAGCCGAAGGCGAAAAGTGCGAAGCACGTGCGAGCGAATAAATACGAGAAACAAAGTTTCTCTAAATAAACCCCGTCCTGTTAGCTCCAAAAGAGCTCCCCCGTCCGTAAATTCCAAAGAATTTACTCCCACCAGATATCGAAAATCCAAAGATTTTCGATATCTTTATATATACCTGGTTACCATTAATATATTATCTGTTAAAAAATGGTAACCATACGAAATGATACAGCAGTGAGAATTAGCAAGTGGCTCGACGAAGAAGTCGAAAATTATATTTCAGAAAGAAAAATGAAAGTAGAGTTTCCATCGAAACGAAACTTTGTTGATAAAGCTGTTATGCAGTTTCTGGAGGAGAAAGGGGTGAATTTAACGAAGTGAGAAAAAATCTCGCTTCGTTAAAGAATTAATCCTAGTTGGGAAATGGATTAATTAAATTGAGGAAAGAAAAATGAATAATATTGAACAAGCTAGAGAAATTTTTAGAAAATTAGAAGAAGGCAGTTCTAGAAATGCTGCTGAAATTGCAAAACGAGCTTTTTGCATCCAAGAAAAACTAACAATAAATTAAAGTAATTTAGCAGAACTTTTACCTCTTTTTTTAAGAAAAATAACCAATCCAAAACTGGCAAGTATTATTAAAACAAACACTAAGGGCTGTCTAAGTAATTTGGATTTTGGAATCGTCGTATATATGAATGATTCTTCCGAAGTTGCTTCTTGATCATCCCCATAATAGATAGTTGTCCGAACAACATATTGACCATGCGGAATTTTTAAAGTATAAAAATTCTTAACCATAATTTCATCAGTCTCAACCGTCTTCTCATCAATTCCAGTAAAATACTCTTTACCCTCCATATCAATTACCGAATACACAACCCTAACATGAGTAACCCCTTCTCCAAAATTATTAAATTCAATTATCGCCGATAAATCCTGTGCAGAATAAATCGTATGTGCTGCCAATCGAACCTGGATATCAAACAACTCGAAGTAATCAACATCATCTGGAATTTCCGTCTCAAAAAGACTCAACTCAACCCTAGCAAAAGACTCATTGACCAAATGTAAAGCAAATTGAAGATTCAAATAATCTATCTTAAAAATAACATAATCTCCAGAAGTTAATTCTTTATTAAATAAATTTTTCCCACTTCCAAGAAACGCAACATTCACAGAATCATTAGAAAAATTATTTACAACTATATATCTGTCAACCCCTCCAACCATAGTCTTAAATGCGGAATCGTTATCTAAGTCAACTGTATATCCAATCTTCAAAGACCTTTCACTTATCTCATAAAATCTATCAATCGACTCTAAAAGCCCTGGATCCGCCCCTGGAACTGTCGTAGTAATAACTTCTGAAAAAATACCTTGAGCACTTACCTGTGTAAAAAATAAAATAAATATAAAAGTAAAAGTAAAAGTAAAAGTAAAAACTAATTTTAATAACATGCCACTAACTTTTTGTCTTCCCGTGTTTTCCATATTAAACTTTAAAATAAGCTACCTTGGGAAATAAACCTTAGCCATTCCAATAGGCCTAAATATTACCTTATTAGCTCCTTCAAGTCTGGCGAGGGCAGTTCTAACTGCAGAACGGGAGAGTTGGGAGATCTCTGTTAGTTCAGTTATAGTTCTGCCCTCCCCAGATGTCCTTAAAGTTTGTAGGACTTTTTTCTCGGGAGAATTTGACGCTTCTTTTTTCTCCATAGTTTTTTCCCTAAGCATAAACGCTTAGATAATAATACTATAATACCTAATTTTATTTAATCTTCTTCACGTCGATAAATGTCAAAATTAAACTATTTGCTTTAAAATTTTTACTTATTACAATAAAATAGATATAAAAAAATCGTTAACAATATCAAAAAAATAAAATAATTTTTATAAAAATACCCAGTTATTTACGACAACAAAAACAATGTCGATGATATTATCATATCAATAAACTCTACAAAATACTTATCTATTGTTATAAATCTGCAAATTCACTACTTGTAATTTTATCCGTCAACAAATCTTTCCTTGCTATAGCGATATAAAATGTTTTTGAATCAGTCTCAACCTTCTGATATGAAACATCTAAAAGATTTGTCTTCTTTCTAGATTTTAAACTCAATGGAACTGAAACTGTCTTAGACCCAAGATTTACGCCCTTTTCAATTACCGATGTTTCATGAATACAAAGATTTTCACTAAACATATGAACCTTCTTCGCATGATTTTTTAACTGAATAACCTCCTCCAGAGGAAGCTCTAAATGAACCACGACTTTTCCATGAGGCAACGTTTTAGTTCTTAGAATTTGTCCCATACCCATCTCCAAGAAAAATTTACTTATAAATCTTACTTTGTTAACGTTTATGGATAAATATTTATACAATTTATCCCACTATTAAGGTAAAGTTTTCAAAGGGGCTATGTTTAAATATATCAAGGTATTATTAATAACAATGGGAACAATATTGGGGACAAAAATGACAAAAGATGACAAAGTTGTTTTTGAAGTAGAAATGGATTATGAAGACTCTCTAAAATTAAAAGGGCATATTAAAAATATTCATATATTCAGTGAAGATGCAGCAATAATAAAAACAAACTTATCTCAAAGAGGAACAAATGAAGCCACAAAATATTTTTTAATTCCCAGAGAATTACGAGATGGCTTAGATTTTAATAAAAATGTTAAATGTCAAAATATTGAAACAGATACAAGAAAAATATTTATTTTTGTAGTTGACAAAACAGGAGTTTAATGGTATTTGAAATTAAGAGAGAACCTATTGGAATTCCAAACATTGACAATATGGTTAATGGAGGACTTCCGAAAGGTAGCGTTACTGGAATTTCTGGACCACCTGGAGTTGGTAAATCTATATTTAGCCTACATTTTATTTTAGAGGGTGCTAGAAAAGGTCAAAAAAGTGTCTACATTAACTTAGAAGAACCACGTAGAAATATAGACAATATGATTCATCAATTTAATTTTAAAAAAGAATTTGAAGAATTTGAAAGAAGAGGACTTATTATTATCAAATGTTTCGACTATAATAAATACGAAAAAATTCATGAAGACTTATTAGACAAAATTCACGACGATAAAAATATTAGAAGATTAGTCATAGATAGTTTTAATTGTTTTTTTGCATCTAATTATGAATTTGAAAGTAAAGTCGATATGGCCATAAAAAGAATGATAGTAGAAGCCTTTTACAAATTAAGGCATACAAAATTAACCACACTATTAACATTAGAAGACGGAAAAGAATCAAACTTCAATATTCCATATTTGGTTGATGGAATGATAAATTTAGATTATCTTGATTTAGGAACAATTGAGAGAAGAATTTCTATTCCAAAGATGAGATGGACAGATCAAAACAAAGAAGGCAAATCTTACGAAATATCCAAAGATGGAATTAAAATTTGTGAAGATTCCTGGGAAGGATAATGAAGAACATTAAAAATTATGTTTTGAATAACTTATTCCTTTCAAAAAGAGTTATTATAGATAAACCTGGTTTCATAATTCATTGTGCTTCTGCTTTTTATGGATTAAAACAAAGTAAAAAAAGAATAATATACTTCTTTGAAGATGATTTTATCGACCTCCAAAAAAATACTATCAAAGATATAGGAAAAAAGAAAGCGTCTTTTCTTTATTACAAAATAGGAAAGGATTTTGTTACACGTCATTTAAATTTTTCAAGTTCTAAATCACCTCCTCTTTTTTTAAAATCTTATTTAATTAAAAGAATTTTTGAATCATTTTCAAGTGCTGGAATGTCAATTGGAGATAATGTTTCTTTTAATGAGAATAACAATTCTATTGTGCTTCACGGTAAAGATAATATAATTTCTAGAAAAACTAAAGATCTATCCCTCTTTTGCGGAATAGTAAGTGGTGTATTAAGTTATTTTTGTGGTATGAATATTGAAGCTAAATCCTTAAACAATGAAAAAATTATAGCGAATCAAAATATTAAAAAAAAATATATTTCTAATATTAATAAAAAGATTGATTTAGCAAAGTATAATAAATCTAATCTTCCAATAAAAAATAACTCACACAATCCCATATATCCCTCTTTGAAAGATTTAATGAAATTTAATAAAGTTCGACACAAAGAAGGTAAACATTGGTTTAAAGAACATTTGATTATTCCAATGGAAATAGGTATACCTGAAATTTATGTAAAACATTACGAACAAAATGATTTACTTCATCTCTTAAAACAATCTTTATTGAAAAGTTCTGAAAAAAGAGCTAAATTTATTTTTGATAGAAAAAGTATTTCTGATGACATAATTAAGCTTAGCAGTATACTATGTGGATTAGGTTGGGGGAAATTAATTATTAAAATCGATAAGGGGGAAATTTCTTGCCATTTTATTTCTGCTCCAATTACTAGCGGGGACTTCCTTTTTCAGTCTCTTATTTTGAATGGATATTTAAATTATATACTAAATAGAAAATATTATTTTTCTTCTGTTGAGACTAGTACAACCAAAATTCCTAAAATAAAAATCATATACGAAATGAAAGAAAAGGGTCCATTATAAAAAATTTAAATCTTAATAATATAAATCTTTTTAGTATTTCCTTTTTCCATTTTATCGGGATTTTTTTAGAAACTTCCTCTGGAAATTTAAATTTTTCTAATTTAATCATTTTTAAAAATATTTCTGGATTTTTTACAAGCATGTAACCTATAGCCAATCTGTCTTTAATATCAATTTTTCCAGATATAACCTTAAGATATCGGGATAAATATATTCTTTTCCATTCTTTGTCGAATAGTTTTAAATTGTTCTTTTTTATTGCCCTTGCTAACAACTCTGAAGATTCCAATATGGGTCTGACACCTTCGCCTACTGTTGGTATAACATTTCCCATACTATCTCCTAAAAATGCGAAATTCTTTTTTGTTAATGGCAAGATAGGAGTCCCTGGAACCACTACCCTACTTTGTTTAATAAAACTAAGATTATTTAGAACCTTTGAGGAAAATTTCTGTTTAGGATATTTTATGCAATTAAAATCTATTTTTTTTGTATAAGTCCAATGTCCAAGAGAAATCTGGTCAGAAGTAACATATATATCTTCTATAAATCCATTATCTTCTGCTAATAAATAAAAATAATTTTCTTTTAGAATAGATTTACCTTCGCAAATATTTGTATTTCCTATCCAATAAAATAAAGGATTTTTCCTTTTTATAAATTTATTTAAAAAGGCATTATGCCCCGAGCAATCTACTAAGAATTTAAAATGATATTTGTTTTTATTTGTTTCAAGTATATCTCGGAATATTCTTATAGCTTTTTCCTTTTTGAGTATTAATGAAGATCGATTTAACAAGCTTGCACAAACTTCCTTATAATCTATTGCAAAAAAGGGTGCATCAACAGTTAAATATACCCCTTTTTTATTACCTATTTTCATTCCATCAAAAATATGTTTGTAAGGAAGATTATATTTATTTATAGTTTCTGAATATGTTATTCTTGAGCCATACCCTTCATTAAAGGCAATATCTTCCTTATCAATTATTAACGTTTTTTTTTCTGGACATATTTTATTTAAATGATAAGCCAAACCTACTCCTGCTATCCCCGCACCTATAATAATTACATCGAAGTGTTCCATTTTAACCCCTTGATAATTATTATTAATTGTATAAGTAAAATTCCACTACTAATTATTATAATTGTTAAGTTGGATGTAATACTCCAGATTAATATTATCATAGAATTTATTAAATAAAATCTTAAATATATTAATGCTTGTTTTATTTTATTTTTACAAATTTGTCTTATGGTAAAGGACAACAAAATAAATGGGAAAAACAAAAGCCAAATTTGTGTTGCATTAAGCACCCCATAAATTATTGAAATTATTAAGAATGAAAAACTCAGAAAAATTGCTGCTGTTAATCTTGGAGTTTTTATAGAATTAACTAGGGTTTTATATTTTCTTTTTTTATCTTCTTGGATATCTTTTAAATTTGTAGTTGGACCTATTGATATTCCTAAAAGATATGAAGCAAAACAAAGAAAAATAATTAATTCTAATTTTAATCCTACCAAAATAGATGAAATTGTTATTGGAAGAGCAAGATGGGTAATTCCTGCTACCATTGCATCTCCCAAGATTATCCTCCTCGCTATTGTATGATAGATTAACCCGAGAACGATCCATAAACATGTTGCGATTAAAATGATTTTATTTGAAAAAGAAATAATTAGAGCTGTTGTTAATAGAATTACAATAATTATAGGAAAGTAATTAGGAAGAACATAGTCATTATCACGATAAGCATTATATATACTAAATGCAAAGTAAATTAATGCTGGCACTGTAAGAAATAAAGCCAAGATTCTTGGAAAATTATTTGCATATGCCGCAGGTATTAAAATTATTGTTAGAACTGTTAGAACTCTAGTAGCCCTAGTAGCTTTTAATAAGTTAACAAATTTTTCACCTCTCATATAATGCAAAAGTTTAATTAATTCTAATTTGTTATTACTCAATTTGGATAAAAATATAGATATTTTCTTTAAATGAAGTTTTTTGTTATCCAAATCCAGTAATAAAAAATATAAGAAATTATGATCTAAATATATTATGAGGTGCTTTTTTCGTATATCCGACTTAACAACTAAAGAATTAACTGAGATTCATGATTTAACTGATGAAATAACTAATTATGTCTTAGAATCTAAAATTAAAAATGGACATCTTTTGATTCAACCAATGCATACTACCGTTGGAATTTATTTAAATGAGGGAGAGCCACGACTTATTAAAGATTTTATTTTAGAAATCAATAAACGTATCCCTATCCGAAGGAAATATTTGCATGATGATATAGATAAAAGAAAAGATTGTCCTCCAGATGAACCAATTAATTGCCATTCGCATTTGAAGGCAGCATTATTTTCCAATCCTAGTTTATCATTAATAATTTTTGGTGGAAAATTACAAATGGGAAAATATCAACGTATTTTGATGAGCGAATTTGATGGTCCATGTCCAAGAAAACACAAAAGCAAAAGGAGGTATGCCATCAGCATAATCGGTGATTAAAAAAATGAACGGAAATTTAATTTATGATACAACGCTTAGAGATGGAGAACAAATGCCAGGGGTTGTTTTTTCACGTAATGAAAAAATTAATTTGGCAAAAAAAATAAGTGAATTTGGAGCTACAATAATAGACATAATGCCAGCCGTCAGTAAAGAGGAATACGAAACTACTAAATATTTAGTAGACTTAAATTTAGATGCAGAAATTTCAGCTTCTACAATGATGAGAAAAAATGCAATTGATCTGGCTTATAATTGTGGAGTTAAAAGAGTTTGTATGTTTTCTCCTGTTTCTAAAATCCAAATGGACAAAATGTCCAGCAAAGAAAATTTAAAAAGAGCCATAGAATATGTTAATTATGCTAGCGACAAAGGACTAACGGTTGATTTTGCTGGAGTTGATTCTACTCGAGCAGACAAAAAATATTTAATTAATTTTATTAATACATTAGAAGGACAAATAGATTATTTTTTTGCTTGTGATAGCTTGGGAAAATTAACCCCTAAACAAACTGAAACTTTTGTTTCTATGCTAAAAAATGAAACAAATGTAAAACTAGGGCTTCATTGTCATAATGATTTTGGACAAGCTGTTGCTAATAGTTTAATTGGTTTGGAAGTTGGTGCAGATATTGTTTCTGGAACTTTTGGAGGGATAGGAGAAAGAGCAGGAAACGCTGCACTTGAGGAAATTGTAATGGGAATGAGGGAGCAATACGGCACAACTTTACCTATCAAATATGAAATGTTAAGTGAAATTTGCAAAGATGTTGCAAAATATTCTGGAATTCAACTACAAGAACATAAAGCGATTTCGGGTAAAAATGCATTTATCCATGAATCTGGCGTTCATGTAGATGCAATGTTAAAAAACATAAAAAGTTATGAAAATTTTAATCCCACTGAAATTGGCAGAACTCGAAAATTTGTTGCAGGAAAACATTCTGGAGAAAATATTTTAAGATACTGGTTCGAAGATAAATTTAGCAATGAGGAATATAAAAATATGCTACAACAAATTAAAGATTGGTCAAGAAAATATAAAACGGCTTTCTGTAAAGACGACGTTTCAAAATTGCTTAAAGGAGAAATTTTATTTAATGGAAATTAAAGAAATTTTAAAACAAGAAGTTTTGGAAATAGATAAATTAATCGAAAAATCTATTCCAAGAAATTGTAAAGGATGGATAAACAAAACTCTTGGAAATTCAAAATGGGAATATGATGAGAAAGCATGTAATGAATCTATCACTAATCCTATCTGGAATTTGCTCGACAGGGGAGGAAAAAGATGGAGACCTTTTTTAATGAAATTTTCGTATTTTGCAACTGGAGGAAAAGAAAACATAAATGAATTTTTATCTATTCCAGAAATTATCCATAATGGAACATTAATGATTGACGACATAGAGGACAGTTCAGATATACGTAGAGGAAAAGAATGTATTCATAAAATCTATGGGAATGATATCGCTATTAATGCTGGAAATATGATGTATTATTTGCCCACTCTAGTTTTAACAAAAAATAATTCTTTAGACTTAGAAACAAAAGTCAAAATTTATGAATTAATTAACGAAGAAATGGTGAAATTGCATTTTGGACAAGGAATGGATATTTTTTGGCACAAGGGGAATAAAATTCCAAATGAAAAACAATATTTACAAATGTGCGCTTTTAAAACTGGGACGCTTAGCAGAATGTCTGCGAAACTAGGAGCAATACTTGCTGGAGCAACTGATTCTCAAATAGATGCACTCGGAAATTTTGCAGAATCAATTGGTATCGCATTTCAAATTCAAGATGATATTTTAAATATAACACCAAGTAAAAACTGGGGGAAGGATTTCGGAGACGATATCAACGAAGGAAAAAGAACATTATTAATAATTAAAGCATTAGAGAAAAATTCCGAAAACGACAAAGATGATTTAATCGGTATACTAAATATGCAAACAAAAAATAAAGTTTTAATTTCAGAAGCAATTAAAATTATAAAAAAATCCAACGCTATAGAATATTCTTTCAATCTTGCGAAAAAAATAGTAAACGATGCATGGGAAAAATTAGAATCAACACTAGAGGAATCAACAGCTAAAAATAAATTAAAACTCTTATCAGATTTTGTGATAAACCGCGACATATGAAAGATGAATTAATTTTAGTTGACACAGAAGATAATGAAATTGGATTCGAAGAAAAAGAAAAATGTCATGTAAAAAATGGAATACTACACAGAGCATTTTCTATTTTTATTTTCAACGAGGAAAAAGAACTTCTAATTCAGCAAAGAGGAAAGTACAAAATGCTTTGGCCTCTTTTTTGGAGTAACAGCTGTTGCTCTCATCCAAGAAAAGGTGAATCAATAGAAAATGCTGCATCTAGAAGAATAGTTGAAGAATGCGGAATCGCATGTGAACTAAAAAGAATTTACAAATTCAAATACTCTAGCAAATTTGAAGAAGTTGGAAGTGAAAATGAAATTTGCCATGTATTTATAGGAAAGAACAATAACAATCCAATCGTAAACTTAGAAGAAATTGAAAACTGGAAATGGATAAAAATTCCAGACTTATTAAATGATATATCTAAAAATCCAAATAAATACACTCCATGGTTCAAATTGGAATTAATAGAACTAAAGAAAAGAAATTTATTATAAAAACAAACCATAAGCGCGAAAAAAGAGCGCAACAATGTATCAAAAACCCCACTCACCCGTTACCTCCGTCCTGTTACCTGTTACCCCGCGTAGCACATGCCCGTTACCTCCGTCCTGTTACCCCGCGTAGCGTGTGCCTCCGTCCACAAACCCCAGTCCGTAAATTCCAAAGAATTTACTACAATATGGACAATATTGCACCTTATTTCAAAAAATTTATCCCAAAAAGCGAATAAACATTAAAATAAAAGCACCCCTTAATAACTAATGAGTGATGGACTTAGTAGTCAAAACGCTAACATAAGCGAATACATAGAGAAATTCAGGGGAGCAGAAAATTTTATAAAAAAAATAATAAATTCTATAACCGGTGAATTAAATATTGTTAATGTAAATACCTTCGAAGTAGAAGTTTCTAATTCTAAAAATTTTAGACCAGGAATAAAATGTTACGAATTAATTAAAGAAAAATCAGAAGAATGCAAAAAAAGTGAATGCATAATTCATAAAGTAATGCTTAGCAAAAAGGAACAAACAAATTCATCAACACATAGCCAAGACGGAAAACTTCTAAAAGTAACTGGATATCCAATAATAGATGGAAATGGCAACGTCGCAAGTATAATTATGTATGAAACCGATATCTCAAAACAAACAAAAGTAAAAGAAAATTACAATATGCTTTATCATACCATGAAAGATGGATTCTGCCTAAACGAAATGATTTATGAGAATGATAAACCGATTGATTGGAAAATTTTAGAAGTAAATGATGCGTATAAGAACATATTTGGGAATCATGTAAAGAATATGAAAGCCAGTGAAATTATTCCAAACCTATATGGGAAATATATAGATCATTTCAACAAAGCAATAAAAAAAGATACCATCCAAAAAACAAAAACTCCCGTAGAAATAAATGATAAATCTTATGAATTCATAACTTTCAAAGCTGGAAAAGATAGATTCATAAATTTAATAAAAGACGTAACTGATGAACACATTAACAATGGAAAACTCCTGGAAATAGAAGAAAAATTTTATGATATTCTACAGAATTCTCAAGATCTCGTATACCGATACAATTTCAGAGAAGATAAATTTGATTATGTAAGCGAATCTGTTTTTACAATTCTCGGATACCCTTTAGGAGAATTTATGGCAATGAAAAATGAAGACTTCAACAAGAAAATTCATCCAGACGATTTAAACAAATTCCAAATACCAAATACATTAGAACAAGAAGTATCTATATCCCTAGAATACAGATTCAAAAAACAAAATGACGGATATGTTTGGATTAGGGGTAAACGAATTATATTCCGTGATGAAAAGGGAAAATTAGCATATGTAATAGAAGATATGAGAGACATTACATCTGAAAAGTTAATCGAAGAAGAAAAAATTAATCTTGAAGAAAAAATTATGCAAATAAAAGGAAAAGAACTTGAAATAAAAGAAAGAATTGCCTTAACAGATAAAGAAAAAATTGTTCTCTGGGGTCTTTGCAGATACCCCCTACTAAACGATGAAGAGCTTTCAAGCAAACTTAATCTAAAAAGATCTACTCTAACCGCAATAAAAAATAGGCTAAAAACAAAAAAATGGTTTAGTTTAATTTATCTTCCAAATTTTCATAAACTCGGATGTCAATTCACTTCCATTTTTGAAGGAAATTTAAGCAAAAGTGCAAAAGTGAAAACTTTGAATTTAACACTAATCAAAGAAACTCCTGAAGTATTCCTAAACAACTATCAAGATGATAAATTTTTTGGAATATTTGTTTCAGATAAATTTGTTTCTTTCAAAAAATTCATTGATGCATTCACGGAAGACAACAAAGATATTTTCAGAATGGGAACAAAAGAAAATAATTTTTTTTATGGACTAGATAGCATAGAACTTTTAGGAGCCTCTGGAATGGTAAACAATTCATTTAATTTAGGAATGAAAGAAAAATCTATAATTTATAATTTTGAAGGAAACGGACAACCCTTAAATACAAATGAAAAAAGAGTTTTGTTGGCAATGGTTAAAAATTCTGAAATGTCTTCTGCAGAAATATCAAAAAAAGTTTGGATATCAAAACCGACAGTCATCAAAATTAAGAAAAAACTCATAGATGAAGAATATATTTACCCAATAATATTTCCCGATTTCAAAAAATTAGGATTTCCCTATGTCGCAAAATTCTCCTTAGAATTTGATTCCAATATACCAAAAGAAATAAGTAAGGGCTCAAAGGATGCAAGAACCATTCTTAGAATAACTGAAAAGAAAAGATTAACAAAATTCCTCTTATTGACAAATGAAGAAGAATATAACGAAGAAGTAGAACTATTGCGTGAATCCTATAGAAAAAGTGGAATTTATTTTACATTAGAAAATGAATTATTTCCCCTTCAAAAAAGACATTCAAATAATTTCAAACTAGAAGAACTCATCAGCGATCTTTTATTCAGAGATGAAATATAATTTTGCCCCATCACCCCAGACCAGTAAATTCCGCAGAATCACACCCACCGTAAATCCAAAGGATTTACCTCTACCTCGCGAAGCGCGTCTCTAATTTCTTGTAGCCAAAAAAATCAGTCGTATAATTATATGCACCCGCATTAAGAAATGTCAAAGTATCACCCACCTTTGGATTATCCAATTTCACCTTATACCTAAAAATATCATCTCTCGTCGGAGAATTTCCCTTAATTAAATAAAAATCTTTACATGCATCATCATCAGATAATTCTTGCTTAACCAACATTTTAGTTCCAGTTAAAATACAATCAATCGCACCATTATACATCGTCATATTAACAATTAAATTATTTTCTTGAATTTGAATAATTTCCACATTAAGCTCAATACACGGTGCTGCAATAAATCTTCCAGGCTCAATTATCATTTCAATATCATGCTCCTCTAAAAATTCTCTGGCAACAACTAATTTCTTAAAAATATAAGGGAAAACATCTACCGTAGAACTTCGGTATACCGCGGGCAAACCTCCACCAATATTAACTGAATTAATTCTTTCTAATGTAATTTTATCTAAAGAATCCTCAACTTCTTCTTGAATTTCCCACTCTGAAGTATTCTGAGATTTCCGATGAATATGAACTCCGATTTTATCAATCAACTCATTATCTTTTATTTCTAAAATTATTTCATTGACTTTTCTAGCTGACATTCCATAAACAAAATACTTTCCAGATCCAATTCTATGTTCTTGAAATTTCATTCGTAAAGATAAATTTATTTTTACACCTAACTCTTTACTGGCTTCTAAAATCCTTTCTAAATCAATCTCGTTATCAACGACAAAAGTTTTAATTCCAGTTTTTAAAATACTTTTTAATTCGTCCACGGATTCAGCCTGAGTAAAAAAAGAAATTTTAGATTTATCTTTAATCATTTCAATTTCTTGATCACTGTGAATAGAAAAATCAACTGATGGAGTCTCTATTTGTAAAATATCTCCAACTTGACGATTAGTTTTATATGAATAAGAAACTTTCAATCCTAAATCTTCTAGAACTTTTACCTGTTCTGATAATTTAGATTTTGATAAAACAAACTGTGCTTCCATTATTCTAGCATTCCCTCTTCTTTCATATTGTCCATAACATTCATCATCATTAATGGAAATGTAATACAAACGTCACCCTTTACAGTTGCAGCCTGAGCATCATCTTTTAACTTTCCCCAAGATTTCGCTTCTTGAGTCGTAGCTCCAGACATTGAACCTGATTGTGGACTCGATGTTGTCATGTATACCGCATAATCAAACCCTCCAGAAAGTAAGGCTGCAAAGATTGCATAATGTTTTGAAATTGATCCACCAAGAGAAATCAATCCTTTTTTATCATCAAAAGATAAATCCGTCACAACTCGCTCCATATCCTTAATTGTATCAACGATAAAATCATCGTGCTTTTGCTGAAACATAAAAAGCTGAAATCCAAATGAAGAATCAGCTATTCCTGGACAATAAATTGGAATATTATTTTTTGCAGCTTGATAAAGAATTGAATTTTCATCATCAAGCAATAGTCCCAATTCATAAAGTAACTCAGAAACTGGCAATCTCTTTTTCTTCTCATAAATTTTTGTCAAATATTCTGTCATCTTATCCTCAAATTTCATATAAGATTCACTTCGAATAACCAAATTCCCAACCCTATTCTCCCCCCTCTCATGAAGAGCCGTATCATCAGCATGAAAATTTGAAATTTCAAAAGCCTCTCCAAATGATTTCATAATATCCTCTTCAATAGCGCCAGAAGTTGTAACTAAAATATTTGGAATTTTCATTTTACAAAGTTGTGCAAAAAATCCACGAAGTCCAGTTGTCACCATATTGGATGTAAACGTCAAGAAAACCTTTGAACCACTTCTTTTCATTTTAAGAACGACCTTTGCTGCTTCACTTAATTCAATCGCTTGATACCCCAAATTTCCAAATGAGTCCACGAGTTCATTTACCGTCATGTTCGGTTTCCATGTAAAATCTTTAACTTTTTTTGCCATTTTTGTTTATGTATATTGATACTCTTTCTAAGAGCCATAATATAATATACCAAAAGATAATAAATAATTTAGATAAAATAGAGTAGTGACTAGTAATCTTCTAGTACTTTGGTATTGGAATTGCCATACTCATATTTTTATTACCGATTAGTAGTTTAAAAGTGTTGCGGATTGGTATACCAATTCTTTATTTAGAATAAAACTCGAGAAGTTTTTCTTCTCTAGTATTCGGATCTCGAACTAAATCTAATCTCTGATCAAATATTTTCAAAACTTCCGACAAGGACTTTTTCTTAAATGTTAATAAAACATCTCCAGATTCCCCATATCGATTAAATTCGAAATGTTTCGGTAAATCAGAATATGACATTTCTTCTCCCATTGATAATGATATTTTATACATATGTTTAATCTCCTCTTTTAACGCACAAGTTTCCTTCCTATTTGATTCACCTATATCCCTGTAAAACCATCGCTGAGAAGAATGCACATGATCCTTTCCAATATTCGCACTAGCCATTGTATAGTCAACAATTACATCTTCATCCACCAAAGTATACCCCTCATCTTTTTTATTCTGAATACCAAATGCTTTCCTAAATTTCCCATTTTTACAAGCATGTTTGAATAATTCATTAAAATATTTTCCAACAAATTCATCTTGCCCCCCAGGAAAATAAAGTCTGGTATCTTTTTCCAGAGTATCTATCTGATCTGCCATAAGTCCACCCATCATTCTAGAATGCATATCATGAGGAGTTTTATTATATTTTTTTGTTCTAAATGTATTAGGTAAAAAAGATGCAAGATAAATCGCGATATCATCCCCCACGCCTCCACCCTTAGATTCTCTCATATATTGTCCAAGATACTCAGGATTATTAATAATATCAACTATACTAGAATCTTCTTTAATTTCATTCCAATTAGTTTTAGCAGGATTAAAATTGTTCCAATTAAATTGTTTATCAAGAAATATCCCTCTATTAATTAATATGTCAATCTTTTTACTCGTCGATGCATCGTTCATAAATCCATACAACCCCTTATAATCTACTTTAGACAAATCTGAAAGATTGATTCCATTCCTTTTTAGTCTTTGCATATCAACAAGATGAGACTCTCCTCCTCCCGCCATATGTCCATATTTCTCAAATCCCTTAGCTCTAATGTCATGCAAATTATCCATCAATGAAGTAAAATAAAAACCTCTTGCAAATTCAATCATATTTATTTCAAGACCATCATAAAAACTAAACCCATTTAATGGAGTAACTCCATTTGAATTCGTTAAACAAGTTATAGCATCAGACGAACTCACATAATCAATATTCTTCATTGTTTTTTCAAACCAATCCTCTACGGCATATACAATATTGTCAACAGCATGTTGATTTTGAGTTCTAAATTTTTCCTTAGTAAATAATTCTCCAGTTAAATTAGGGGCATCCATTTCAATAGTATCTAGAATTTTATCCGTAGTCGTATTTGGGTTAGATTTTTTATAAGCCCCATGCCCAAAATGAGAATGCCCCTCTCCAGCTTTCAATGAAAAAATAGTAGACATTTCAGGTGAAGTAAACAACAAATTATCATCCTCCAAACTATATTCAGCATCTAAAATAATAGATTCATTTGGTGCAACATACTTATTCCAAAGCTCTTCTTTCTTTGATGCACTTTCTTCACTTTCAGCCACACTCATTATATCAACAATAACATCCGTAGGAATATCCGCAACATCTTTCACAGAATAAATTTTCTTCTCTAACCCTGAAGATTGTTCCTCAATACACCTTCGCCAGAACTGAGTTTGATTTTTCAAACTAACTCCCCGTCTATGAATCCCGTATTGTTTTGCAATCTCACTAATAACTTCTTGAGACATAATCTCAACAAATCAAATTTATTTATAAGAACTTAGATAATCAAAAATATATATTTAATTGCAAAAAATTCACAATTAGATACTCTCTATTTTACTAACGCCATCTTTTTTTACCTTAATCACATGGTCAACAAAGCCATCAATCTTCTCCTCATGAGAAACTAAAATTATTTGCTCAGCTTTCAATTGATTAAAAATATCCCTCATCTTATCGATTTGCTCTGCAGAAAATCCATCAGTAGGCTCATCTAAAATAATAACATCTTTCGTTTTAATCTGGGAAAGCATTGAATTCAAAACCTGATTTAAAGATAATCTATATGCAAGAGCAATAGCAGTTCGCTCTCCACCAGATAAAAAATCATAACTTATCTCATAACCCTGATTAGTAATTATCGGCGTAAAATCTTCATCCAACCGAACAGATAAGGAATCATTAACAAGCATAGAAAACCATTCACTAAAAATCTTAGAAAATTCAACTTTCAATTTTACCATAACATTCTTCTCAGTCAAGTTTATCATAGCAATAAATTTCTCTTGAATCCAATCCTGAAGTCCTCGAAGATTATTCAAATAATCTCTAATTTTTTCCTTATTAGCAATCTCACCAGACAATTCTTCCAACTTAATCTTAAGTAATTCAAGTTCTTTATTTTTAGTAGCAGATAAAATCTCCTTAGTTCGAACTACTTCATTAACTGTTTGAAATTCCCCCTTAGCCTTATCGAAAACTTCTTGAGACCGTGAAAATGTTTCAATTTTTATTTCCAATTCTTGCTTATGGGACTGCAAAGATTTAATCTCATTTGTTGTTCTATCCAAAACAAACGCATCAGATTTTAATTTCGTTTTAATCATAACCTGATGTTCATACTTAATTTTATTCTGCTGTAAGGTTGCCTTATCTGAATCATATTCTCGAACTAATTTTTTTTCTCTCTCAATTTCTTGAAGCATACTCGTACGTTGTATTAATTTTTGATCAAGCTCCCTATCAATATCTTCAATTTCAAACATAGTCTTTTTAGAAAGTCTATCCTTATGCTCATCCCCCACAGCCTGAAGACAAGTGGGACAATTTTCTAAAGAAATAATTTTTTCTTTCAAATTCAAAGGAGCTTCCTTTTTAGAATTCAAAACAGAAATCCGAGTAGAAAGCAACACAAACTCATCATTTTTTTCTTCTAAAATTTTTTTATGTTTAGTTAATAATTCACCGACCCCTAAAAGTCTATCACTAGAAAAATCAATGTTTTCATGAATTTGTTTTTGCATTAAAACCATATCTCTTTTCATTCTAGATTCCAAATCCCTCTTGCCCAAAAGTTCAACCTCCAATTTAGAAAGACTCATAATAAATTCCTTTTTATCATCTATTAATTTTTGAGAAGTTGACAAATTCTCCTCAACCCCATTCTTTCTAAGCAACAAATTCTGATATTCTATATTTAAATTATTAACTTCACGAGCAAGCGTAATTTTATTCTCGTTTTCCAAAACAAACTTTTCCTTCAACAAATTAAGCTCACTAACTAAAACCTCTTTAATCTTAATAGATTCTTTTATTTTTTGCAAAAGTATAGTAGCATTATCCTTAATTCTCTTATATCTATCAATTCCAAAAATATGACGCAAAGTATCCAACCTAATTTCTGCCCTCTCCTGAATAATATCTTTCATTTCATCTTGAGGAGTGTATACCGTAAATTTGTAAAGCAAATTAGATTTCTTAACAAACTGTTTCGGATACTGCAAAATTTTTATTACTCTATCCTTCATTTCCAAAGTAGAAAGCTCTTCCCTAGAAGTTCCAATTGTAATAATATTAGAATCCTGAGTTATGCTCCCATTTTTAGACCTCTTAATAGTCCGCTCCAACGTCACAACCTTCCCATCAATTTCAACCTCCAAACAAACATAAGCATTTTCAGCTCCTTGACGAAGAATTGATGCCCCCTTTTGTCCAGGCTGCAAACCAAACAAAGCAAACTGCAAACCAAGAAGAATAGAAGTTTTTCCGCTCCCAATATCTCCTGATAAAAGAATAGATCCTCGTGGGAATTCAATTGTTAAATCTTCACAACTTCTTACATTCTGCAATGTTAATTTTTTAAATATCAAAGTATACCCTCCAACTCCAAAATATTTTTTAATTCCGATAAAAGTCTATCTTCATAAACAATTGATTTTTCATCTTCATTTTTTTCCAAAGAAAGTGCCATCATTAATTGAGATAAATATTTATTAAAATCTGCAGGATTCTTTTTTGAATATTCATCCATTATCCTTTTCTCAATATTTTGAGGATTATCTGTCGGGAATGACTCCATTTCAAATTCAAGTTCCTGTAATTTAAGCGCAGAAATATTTCTCAAAAAAACACTCACACCCTTCTTCAAAACAAATTCCTCTATCTCATTAAAACGAATATCTCCAGTTTTCCCCTGTACTAAAGTTCCCCTTAACTTCAACAAAACTATTTTGTCACGCAAATTAAGCTTATCTAACTCACTAATTATTTCTTGAGTTGCAGTCAACCCATTATCAATTACAATATTAACCGTAACAACTTCTTTAAGTGGAATTTTTATACTTCGAGTTTTAATATCAGGTCCATTAACCTCGACCATATGAAAACTCCCACATTGTAAATCTGACAACTCCTGAAAATTATTCGGAAAAATAGGACCTGGATACACAAACCGACAATTAGATTCCTGCACATCAAATATTTGATGAATATGTCCCATAGCATAATAATTAGCCAAAGGTAACTTTTCTTTTTCAACAGACTCCATCGGGATAGTCCCAACAACATCTTTAATCGTAGTGTGAATCATGAAAATTGTAAACTGATGCATCGACTCAAAATACACACTTGACAAATCCTCAACTTCCATCCCAGACTTTCGACCAGGATAACCATAAATTGCAATATCGCCATGAAATGTAGGCTTCAACTTTCGTCTCCCATCTTCTTGCATTTCCCAATCTTCAACATTTTTACAAAATCCAGCTTTTTCTAAAACATCAAGAAATGTCTTCCCAGAAGCTGAAAAATCATGAGAACCAGCTATTAAATATACTGGAATTTTCGCATCATGTAATTTCTTAAATTCCGCAAAAGACTCTTTTAAAATTTCAATCGGAGGATAAGCTGAATCAAACAAATCCCCAGAAATCAAAACAAAATCAACTTTTTCTTCAACGCAATTACGAACCGCAACTTGAAAACTTTTAAAATTCAAATCCTGAAGCTCCCCTTGCCTCCAACTACCCAAATGACAATCCGACAAATGTGCAAATTTCACCATATCTTTTCCTCATAAAATACCATGTACAAAAAACCCCTAATCAATATTTAAAGATAGTTGTGATTTAATGAGAAAATTATAAAATAAATATTAAATTACATTAATTGTCTCAACTATCCAAATAAAAAATCAAAATATAATTTCATATACTATTAATTCTTCCATAAAAACTCTTCTTTTAGCAACGGCTTTAGGTTTATATTTCCTAAGCTTATCCATAGGAGTAAGACTAGAAACCAATAGAAAAATTTTACCACCAACATTAAGATGTTTCCTAGACTGTTTCAAAAATCTAAGCGAAGACTCATCTCCCCTCTTCCCCCCAGTTGTAGCAACCTGAGAATCCAAAGGTTCTCGTTTATCAAGTGGCAAATACGGAGCATTAAACGTAATTAAATCAAATTTCCCATCAATCTTTTCAAAAAAATCACTTTGAATTACATAGTACCCTCTATCAACCAATTGCTTAACAGCTCTAGGATTAATATCAACCGCCAAAACATTTTTCTTCTCCAAATATTTCAACGCAGTAACAGACAAAATTCCAGAACCAGTTCCCATATCAAGATAAGTCTCAACCTTATGATTTTTCAAATATTTATCCAAAAACTCATCTAACAGAAATGAATCCTCAGCAGGTTGATAAATCCTCATCAGAAAAATTTATCCCAATTTAATCCCAAATAAGCAACTCCACCCAAAACCAAAATACCCATAATAATTAACGTTATTACCAATCCAGGAGAAGCCTGTTTACCCTGTCTTGGAGCAACCGATTTTGCAACTGGAGCATTAGCAAGATTAGGAGCTGGTACTGCATCAGAAGCTGGAACGCCAGAAGAACTATTAACTGGGGCTACGGCAACTGGAGCAACCTTCTTAGATTTTCCAAATAATTTTTTCTTGACAGGAGCTGCCTCAGGAAGTGGTTTACTTAGTCTGGACGAAATTTGTGGAACCTTTTGAATAGCTGACTCAACTTCTTCTAATTTATACCCAGCATTAATAAAAGATTGTTTAGCCTTATCCATAGGCTCTCCTCGGTCAAGTGCATTTTTAAGACCTCCAATTATTTCATCAGCCCTACTTGGCACTAAAACAGGAGCAGTCGCAGGAGCAGTTACAAGATTAGGAACGGGAGCCACAGGGCTTACTGGAACATTTGTAGGAATAGGAGCTGTAATTTCTACAATTTTAAAACGCCTCCATCTTCCATTAGATGGCATTGTTTTCCTAGTTTATATCCAAGACTCCTAACCAAATCAGCCATCGGCTCAGTTTTGTCACGCCCTCCATGAGAAGGAATAACATGCTGAGGATTTATAATTCGCATAATATCTCTAAGATCTTCCCTAGCCGCATGTCCAGAAACATGAGCATCTCTAAAAATCCTAGGACCAAACTTTCTCAACTTACTTTCCATTTTAGCAAATTGTTCTTGATTTACAGGAGTTGGAATAACCGAAGAAGAAAAAATCAAACTATCATCTTTAGTAATCCTAAATGGAAGCTGATGCCTAGAAAGCCTCTCTAAAATTGAACCAGGCTCACCCTGATGTCCAGTACAAACAATCATATAATCTTTCCTATTCTTCTCAACTTTATGCAAAGTTTTCTCAACTTGTCTTCGATATTTTGAAATTGAAACATTCCCCAAAAACGGAGCCAAATTAGCATTCTTTGCAGCCTGTGAATATTTATCCAAACTTCTTCCAAGAAAAACAACTTCTCTATTCAACTTCTTCCCATAATCTACAATCGATTTCAATCTTGCAATATGCGAAGAAAAAGTCGTAACAATCAGTCCTGAACTTGTACTCTGCCCCGTATACAAAGACTCCTTAAGTAAAGATCGCGCGATATTCTCCGAGGGAGTTTTCCTCTCAGTACCCGAATAAAGAGCATCAACAATAAAACATAAAACACCTTCTTTAGCAAGTTCTCTTAATCGCTTATAATTCGGCTTCAATCCAACAACCGGAGTATCATCCAACTTAAAATCATTAGCATAAATAATTGCCCCCTTTGGTGTATGAATTGCAATCATCAAACATTGAAGCGTAGAATGAGTTATATTAATAAAATCAATCATATACTTTTGATTTTTACCCTGAACATAAAATGTAGTATTAGGTTTAATCTGATATTTTTTATTTCTAATAGTTAAATCATTATCTCGCAAAAGGGAATCCAGAACTTCCATAGTAAACGGCGTTCCATAAATTGGAGCATCATACTTATCAGATAAAAATGGAATAGCACCAACATGATCCAAATGAGCATGTGTAATAAACTGAGCCCTAACTTTATGTCTAATATTATCAATCACAGAATCATCCGGAACAGCTTCGATTTTTTTTAATCGTTTTTCAGTCATAACCTTGTCTCGCTCTTCCATAGAAACAATCGCAGGCAAAAAAAATCCTTCATCAAAAATAAATGCATCCTCTTCTAACTCGATTACAACCATATTCTTCCCTACCTCAGAAAATCCGCCAACCGTATGTATTTTTACCATTTATCTTAATTTTATATATTGTTGGTACTCATTACGAGAACCATTTTTATTTTTAACAAAATGACTATGCAACATCACCATGTTACTTCACCATCTTAAACTAACAAGTCCCACGATGTTTTTAAAGTTTAGCAATCATTTTTAATGGCGACAGGGATTATGACATTGGAGCGGAAATTATTTCCGTGATTGAACAGCCAAATCAGCAGTCTGTGTATTTTTAGGACGAATGTCCGCTAAGAAAATGCCAGCTGCAAAATATGAGAATCGAAGATTCTCCTAAGGACATATATCGAACCATCTGCGGCGTTGACGGTAAGGGGTTCGGAATCTAGAAATGACATCCTCCCCGCCCTAAAGGTTCTCCCTCCAGCTCGCCTCCACGAGCCTCCGGTCGAATCGCGCGACGCGCGAACGGGGTATCCTGTGCAA
>JAGLQO010000027.1 GCA_023136775.1 Candidatus Pacearchaeota archaeon
AGTAAATGGTCATCTACTGACTAAGAACTTAAATAACTTCATCTCTTATTATAACAAGATTCACAAAGCCATTGTGCCTCATCATGATACAAAATTTCCCATTCGCCACATTCTTCACAAATACCATGTTTTCTAGGTGCTTCTATATTTTTCCGATTAAGCTTTTCGGTTTCTTCCTTAATTTTAATAGTCTCCGCAATCATCTGGAATAATCCCGGGTCAATTTTCAAAACATCTTTCATAGTCAAAAGTCCGATCAGCTTCCCCTTTTCCACAACAGGAAGTCTTCTGACTTTTTTACGTTTAAATTTAAACATAGCATCAGTTATATCTTCACTAGGTTTTATCGTAATAATTTTTCGCCTCATCAAATCCTTAACCTTAATATTCTTCAAATCATTCTTCGATTTTTTAACAATCGCCCAGAGAATATCTTTCCTAGTCAAAAATCCCTTAAGTTTATCACTATCCTTAATCAAAAGACTCCCAACCCGTTTCTTAACCATCATCTGAGTACATTCCAAAAGATTAGCCTCGCTATTAATAAAAATAAAATTCCTAGTCATCAAGTCGCCAACCTTTACACCAGTATCCATAATCGCAAGTAGTAAGCGTTCTTTATATAATTTTATGAGTATTCAATCGTGACAATTTTCAAAATCATAAAGTACTTATAGATTGGACAATCTTAAATATTATGGACAGAGAAATTAGTGATAGAAATATTTTAAATAAATTTACAGAAGATTTTTGCAAAATAGTTAATAATTTTGCAAAATATATTATTGTTTCGGGATTTGTAGCAATTTCCCATGGGCGAAGTAGGGGTACTGAAGATATTGATATTATGATTGAAAGATTATCTTTTGTCAAGTTTGGAGAAATGCACAATGCATTAGTTTTAGCTGGATTTGAATGTTTATATCCCCTGAAAACTAAAAATATTTATGAGAATTTAACAGGGAAACTCAATGTAAGGTATAGTTGGAAAGGAATTGAATTACCAAATATGGAAGTCAAGTTCGCAAAAGATTCATTGGATGACGAGCAACTTGAGACTAGAAAAAAAATTGAATTTACTGATGTTGATGTTTTTTTTCCAAAAATAGAAGAATCTATTGCCTTTAAGGAAGAATTTCTTGGAAGTAATAAAGACATAGAAGACGCAAAACATTTGAGGTTGATTTATCTAGATAGACTAGATGAAGATTATATAGAAAAATATAAAGAAAAAATAAGGAGGATTAAATTTAATGAAACGAGATAATTCTCATGATGAGCAAATTGTAAGATGGGCAACTTTTGTTAGAGAAAATCCTAAGAAATGGCGAGAACAACATACGGCATTCATAAATTCCCAAATAATAAATGCCAATGAAAAATATGACAAGTTAAAGAAAATGCCAAATGGAAAAAAGATAATAAGAGAATTAAGAAAACTTAGATTTTTTGGAATTGACGAAACTGATAGGGTTTGAGTTTTTAATATAATACAGTAGACTTTATCGTAAGATAAAATAACAAAATAACACAATCATTAAAATAAACAAGCGTGGACAAACCACGCAACAATGCCCCTGCAAAATTCAATTTTAGGCGCAGGTTGTCCTCTGGACAGCGCCGTAAAGAAATTTAATTTCGCATTGTATCGTTTAATCTAAAATCAATTTTTTATTAGAAAATTTATTTTAGATTAAACCTATTTGATTTTTCTCCAAGAGGTCTTTTTCTAAAAAAGGGGTCTATCACAATAATCCTTATAAGTAAAATTATTATATATTAAATATGGTGGAAAATATTGTACCAGAAGAGGGGAATAGAATTCTCGGTAAAGACGCTCAAAGAAATAACATTTTAGCAGCTAGAGTTGTAGCTGAAACCGTAAAGACGACACTTGGACCAAAAGGAATGGATAAAATGTTAGTCGACAGAACTGGAAATATTACAATAACAAATGACGGAGTAACAATTTTGGACGAAATGGAAATAGAACATCCAGCAGCAAAAATGATTGTTGAAATTGCAAAAACCCAAGAAAAAGAAGTTGGAGATGGAACAACAACAGCAGTTATGTTAGCTGGAAAATTTTTAGAAAATGCAGAAAAATTATTGGACATGAAAATTCATCCAACAATAATTACAAGGGGTTATAGATGGGCAGAAGAAAAGTCTCAAGGACTTTTAAAAGAATTGTCAGTAAAAGTTGGCTCAAAAGAAGATTTATTAAAAGTAGCAGAAACTGCAATGACTGGAAAAGGTATTGAGTATTTGAAAGCAAAATTTGCTCAAATAATTGTAGATGCTGTTGAAATTGTCGCAGAAAATAATAAAGTTAATTTAACAGATATCCAAATTATTTCCCAAAAGGGACAAGCGATTGAAAATTCAGAATTAATTCAAGGCATAGTTATTGATAAAGAAAGAATAAATTTAGAAATGCCATCACGAATTAATGAGGCAAAAATAGCATTAATCGAAGAATCTTTAGAAATTAAGGGTCCAGAAACTGAGGCAAAGATTTCAGTTTCTTCGCCAGACCAGTTACAAAATTTCCTAAATCAAGAAGATGCCATGCTCAGATCTAAAGTCGAATGGATAAAGTCAACCGGTGCAAATGTTATTTTTGTTCAAAGAGGAATAGACGATTTAGTTCAATATTATTTAGCCAAGGAAGGAATATATGCAATAAGACGAGTTCCAAAAACTGATATGCAAAATTTAGCGAAAGCAACAGGTGCAAAAATTGTTTCAAAATTAAGCGAAATTGCTCCGAGTGATTTAGGATATTCTGGCTATGTTGAAGAAAGAAAAGATGGTGAAGAAGCAATGACTTATGTAATGGGATGTAAAAATCCAAAAGCTTTAACAATTTTAATCAGAGGTGGAACAGAACATGTAATTGACGAAGTAAAGCGAGCAGTTGAGGACGCCTTAGGAGATATCGCAGCGACATTAAAAGATTCAAAAATAGTATCTGGCGGAGGAAGTATTGAAATTGAATTATCCAGAAAACTAAAAGAATTTGCATCTGAACTTAATGGGCGGGAAAGGTTAGCCGTTGAAGAATTTGCCTCAGCTATGGAATTTATACCAATTACTTTAGCAGAAAATGCAGGCATGGATCCAATTGATATATTGACAGAACTTAGAGCTGCCCATGACGCTGGAATGAAAAATGCTGGACTTAATTTATTTAACAATAAAATCGAAGATAATTTAGTCAATGGTATAATTGAACCATTAAAAGTTAAAACCCAAGCAATAGCTTCAGCAACAGAAGTTGCAATTATGATTCTCAGAATAGATGATGTAATCGCCGCAAAAAAACCTATTGGTAATTCTGGAAAGTTAGGAAGCATGTCTGGATATGATTAATGTTATTTCTAACTAACATATGTGTCATTTTTCTAAAAATAGTAATATATTAGTCGAAATCATTATATTAATTGTGTTACTAACACAATAGAGGCAATAAAGCTAGTTTCGGTTGGCTTTTTACTTCGCTTAAAATAATGAGAAAAATGCCAGGCACAGGAGGCAAAGGAAAATTTTATCGAGTGAATGTCAGAGATAAAAAGGATTTTGTAACATTTAGAAATCACGATATAGGTGAAAAAGGGCACATTGAAAGACTTGTCGGAAAACGAGCAGGTGGAAGATGGGCAACTGTAACTTGGTTGATAGATAAAAATGAGGCACACGTAACTAATGGGGTTCTAATTGGAGATTCTCCAGAAGCAAAAGAAGTTTTAAAAAAATTAAGAAAAAAACCTATTCTTGTCAGGGGAGACGTATTCAAATCGAGTCCAAAAATGGGCGTCTCAAAAAAATCTAATTAAAAATTAAGAAAAACAAATGCAAAAAGCAATACCAAGTTTACCAAAAATAAAAGTTGAAGAAAAAGATAAAGAAATTATCGTAAAAATTTATATTTCTGAAATAAAATTAAATGACATAGAAATAGAAGTTAAGGAAGATTTTTTAGAAATTAATATAAATAAAAATTCTAAATCTGAAGAAGAAAACAATGATTGGTTTATGAATGAATGGTCCAATTTATCCTTTATTGGAAAAATATTACTTCCCTCTAAAATAGTTCCAATGTTGCCCCATCGTTCATATGACGGAAAAATTTTAGAAATTAGACTAAAAAAAGCATAATTGTTTTCAGAAATGAAATATATATATATTGAATTTTTTCATTTTTGATAAAAAAATAACACATATTAAGACAAATCAATAAAATTAAAACAAATTTTTTCATTTTTGATAAGATTTTTCATAAATTTATCAAAAAAACAAATTTTGAAAAGTCAGTATACTTATGTTTTGATAAAATCTTTTATTTGTTATCAAAAATTAAATTAAAGTTTTTTTGATAACAAATATCCTAATTTGAATGTCTTTTTTTGACAAATTACAAAATAAGGTGTTAAGTTATAAAAATATCGATAAAATATGAACAATAATGGTTTAGTTAATTTGCACAATGTTATTATTAATATTAAACACAATGGAAGACGAAAAAATATTTGAAATAATCAAATGCTCTGGTGATACTGGTCGAACGATAACTGAAATAGTTGCAATGTCCAGACTACCTAGATCAGTTGTTCGTATTTTGCTAGCCAGACTTGAGGGTGCCGAAAAAATTGGTTTTAGAAAAGTTGGAATGGCAAAGATATATTCAACTGATATAGAAATAGAAATTATTTGAGCATTATTCGCTAAACTTGAGATACCTGATTGCAGTGGAAATTTTAATTTCCTATTCAAAGGGAATACCTCATACGACGTAAATTTTCATTTTTGTCCAATTATTTGAAGGACATTCCCCACAAAAAACATCATACTCCCATGGATTATGCTAACTCCCAAGCATAATCCATGTTCTCCCTTTATTTTATATTAATTCATATCAATAAATTTTACGATTGCCGAAAAATAAAGAACCTATATTCCGCTATTTGAACATATTCGTAACATTATTTTTATTGATAATTATCATAATATAAGGGAGATTAAATAACATCAAAATATCCGTAAAAAAATGAGAAAAATCCTGTTGATAGTAATCATGGTAGCCATACCATTAGTGCTAGCAGATACTACATTTTTCGAAGGTGATTTGGATAATCAATTCACAATTAAGGGTCAAAACAACGAGAACGCAACTTCAATATATTGCGGAAACGCAATATGTGACAAAAACGAAACTTGTCAAAGTTGCAAAGTAGACTACGGGGAGTGCGTTATCTCCATAGGAGAGATAATAAATCAATCGGAATTTAAATCCGAAAATGTAAAAAAAGAAAATGAAATTCCAATTAAAATTACAGAATATATTATTCCCAAAAAATAATCTCATTGCAATTTTAATTGGGGTATTGATAATTGGGGTAATTGCAATAACCCTGATATAAAAAAAATGAAAAGGACAATATTAATACTAATAGCAATAATTTCCATAAACATAGTGTATGCCGCAGACATTTCAGCATTTCAAGGACAATATTTTATAGAAGAGATTTGTGCGGAAGTTTGCGAAATAGAAGAAGTGTGCGAAGATGTCGAGGTTTGCGAAATAGAAGAAGTGTGCGAAGAGGAATGTGAAACTAATAAGAAGGGAGAAGAAACTTGTAAGGACGTGTGCGAAGATGTAAAAACTTGCAAAGATGAGGAAAAATGTGAAGATGTAGAAATGTGTAAAGAAAAATGCTCCATTCCAGAACAACTGTTTGACATTACTTTTGTAATTGAAGATTCCATAATTGAAGATTCCAATGAACTCGAAGGGGTAATCACATATGAATCTTTCAGAAGTGTTCCAACTCCAGTTGATTTAACATTTATAATTATTGATGAAAATGGGAATGAAATATATTTTGAGAAAAGTAACGTAGTAGTTAGCACAGAAGAAATTATGAGATGGGAATACAGCGGGCTCGATATCCCAAATGGAAAATATGTGGCAATTTTCAAAACTATTTACAACGTAGACGTATCGGATGAATTCGAACAGGCATTTAGATTAAACAAAATTTTTGGAGGAAAATTCTAAGATGGCTAAAAATAGAAAAATAAGAAATATATGTATTTTATTATTGGCTTTATTTTTTTTAAATTCAATTAGTTCGGTATCAGCCCTAAGTTTAATCGTTCACGTCCCAGAAAAATATATAGAAGTAACCGCAGGAGAAAGATTCTATTTCGAAATAGAAGTTAAATATCCAGAAAATCCCTCTAGAAAAGATTTGCAACTTGAATATGAAATCTTAACAGAAAGTGGAGATTTAATTTCTCAATCAAAAACTCTAAAAGCAGTCGAAACACAAGCCTCATTTATTGATTTTATTGTCATTCCAGCAAGTGCGAAAGGAGGACTCCATTTTATTAATGTAAAAATTAAAGACTATGAAGCTTTAAGCGAAAAAACTAGCTCTAACTTTCAAATTAAAAAGACAGGAGGAGACCAAATAATGATTTATCTATTGATAATTTTAGCGGTAGTAATTTTAACTGGAGTACTGGTTATTGTCAGCATAGTCATCACAAGAAAAAAATGAAATTTAAAAAAAATAAATTAATTGTCTCAATAATAGTTGTGTTAATAATTCTTATGTTTATCATTGTAAACTATGCAAACGAAAACTACAAGGAAGAACAAAGAGTCCATATTGCGGGAATTACCGACAGCATACAGCGAAGAGTTTCATCTATTTTTTTAGAAATAAACAATTTTCCACATGATGCAGGAAATGACATATTATTTTTAAAAAATTCTAGATATTTACAAGAATTGATAAATACACAAGATAAAGAAGATTATAAAAATAAATTAGAACAATATTTCTTAAAATTTTTAAAATCCAACAAAGTATATCTTCAATTAAGGTATATCGACGAAAATGGCCACGAAATAATAAAAATAAAATTTAACGGAAGTGAATACAAAATCTTTTCAGAATCGTATCTGCAAAATAAAAAAGATAAATATTATTTTAAAAATACAATGAAATTAGGGGATGAAGAAATATATATTTCTACCCTGGATTTAAATAAAGAGAATGGAATCCTGGAAAAAAAGGAATGGGATAATTCACAAGTATACATTCCAACAATAAGATATTCAACCCCCTTATTTGATGACAAGGGGAAACCAAAAGGAATTCTTATATCCAATATAGACGCGGACTATTTTTTAGAAGATATAAGGAGAGCTCAAAAAAATGATGAAAAAATGTTTCTGCTGGATAATCAAGGCTACTACATAGCTCACCCGAACAGATCTAAGGAGTTTTCTTTTATATTTGACGGAGAACATGCTTTTTTTAAAGATTATCCAGAAGTAAATGAGAAAATTTTAACAAACTTTAAAGAGAAAAAAGTTGAAACAGATAATAATATTTTTACATTTAGATTTATATATCCAACATTTGGAAGCTTTGAACTATATGAAGGTTCTAAAAAAATATTGGGAGATAACCCAGGAGATAAATATTACTGGATACTAGTAAGTGTATCAGAAAAAATAAAAATTGAAAATACAGTAAAGGGGTTGAAAACAAAAAATAATAATTTAGTTTTATTTTCAGGCATAATGATTGGAATATTATTTATATTAATTTTACTTCTTGCATATAAAAACGGAATAGAATAATAATAACTCCTTTTCGCATCAAATTAAAGCATCTCAGCGATGTTAAGTTTAACCATTAAATTTTATAATACACAAATAGAACTAAAATTATTTCTTCAAAAGATTTTTATAAGTAATTTCTAATTTTTTAACTTTCTCTTCAGATTTGGCCATTTCCTTCGCAGCTTTTTCTTCAGACATATCCAATAATTCTAATTTTTTCATAGTATCTTTTTTCACATTCTGCACTTCAATAATTTTAATATTCAAATCTCCAAGTTTTTTTGCCGTCTTATTATCTATACTATCAAGCAATGTATGATCAGATAACATACCCTTCATTTCTTCAGATAAAATTTCTTTAGACTTGGCCAAAACTTCCCCCTTGCTAGCCTCAAATTTAAATAAATCTTCTGACGTAGGTAAATCAGTAGCTTTAAACTTCGTATTAGATTCTTTTGCGAGATTTTTCATTTTATAAATTAATTCATTTTGATGATAAATTAAAGCCTCCCTAGTATTCATAATTTTTTTAGATTCTTTTTCTAGCCCTTTCATCTTCTTTGTAAAATCATTAACAACTTTTTGATGAATGACTTCCTTTTCCTTCATCCCATTAAGTTGTTTTATTTTGGTTTCCACTTCTTTTCGATGACCATCTAAATCAACTTTCAATTCGTCCAAATCTTTTTTCTGACTAGAAATTTTCATATATTCTTGTCTTGCGAGTTGTAGTTGTAATTCCGCCTGTTTTAATTTAAATTCCCTCAAAGCCTCTTTAACCCTTTCCCCTTCAGCTTTATAATAAGCCGTAACTTCTTCTGGACTAGAAAATTTCTTCTTACCAGGAGTTGTCATACTTACACTTACGGTTTTTTTAACAGCAGGTTTTTTTCGCGGTTTTTTAACCGGTTCTTTTTTTGCCTCAACTTTTGTTCCAAACATAATATCATTGATAATGTTATTTTAATATATTGTTTGACGAATATATTCCCCCATCAATAATATCCATATTATTTTTTGGATTATTAAATGATTGAATAATTGTTGTAGCGTCGACAACATTAATAAATAATAAAATTCTGTATTGCATTTATTCTTACCAACTTATAACTCAAATTCCAAAACCAGATTACTTTAAATCTCTAAATAATATTTATTTTTTAGAACCAGAAAACACCTTATAACGTTTATCAATATAATATTTTACAAAAAATAATAAAATAACAAGTAAAGTAAAAGATAAAAATATAATATACAAATATTTGTTTTCTAACTTATTTTTAAACAATTCGGTTTCTCCAAACTCAACTACAATACACCAACCAGTTTTAAAAACAACAGAGTATGTTCCTAAAACGAAATCCCCATAATAATTTAAATATTCATAAATCTCTTTTTCCTCGTGAGCAACCTCTTTCCCTTTAATTTTTTTCATATATTCTACACAGTGGTCCATATTATCTGTTTTAATTTCCTGAGCTAATAAATCAAAATTCTTAAATCTAGGAGAAGTAATTAATAATTTTTCCTTATTTGTCATGTAAGTGTCTCCCGTTTCTTTCAACCCTTTAAAATTTTCTAAAATATTATTTATTGCATCTATTTTTTGAATTAATAAAACATAACCCAAAAACTCACCCTTATCATAAACTGAGCTAATAATTCCAATTTTCAAAACATCTTTTTGATTATATTCAAAAAATGGACCAAAAACTACAGTTTCTTTTGTTTGATTAACTTCATTGAAAGCCTCTAGAAAACTTCCAAACTTCCAATCTTGAATATTAGTTCCAAGATAACTTTTTTCATCAACCATATAAATAGCATGACCAGCCTTAGAAACAATAATTAAATTATCGTATTCAAAATATTCTTTAAAGTTAAATAAATTATTTTCCATTTGCCCAGTAACTTCATTTACAATATGAAAATCATCTAAGTATGCTGTAGAGGCTATTGCTAATTTAAATCCATCTGAAGTTTCAATCGGAATATCAGATATTGATAAATACTTACTTTTTATCTCCCCATCAAGATCCATCCATTCATAAAATCCAGCCGCATGACCTTGTTCTAGATTCAATCTAATTAAATTTTTCAAGTCTTCATTTACAGATTCATCTTCCAATAAATTCAATCCTACAAAAGCAGGATGTTTATGGAAAAGAATATTCCCAGAATTTTTATCAATAATTGAAGTATATCCATCTCCACCTACTTTTTGCACTGCGAATCTATTGAATTGTATATCATTTTTAAAACCAAAAAGAGTTTTTTCCTCTGAAAAAATAAAATAATTTACCACATCTTTTACAGCAATATTTAAAATTTCATTAACAGCAGTTCGAACCGCTTCCTCATCACCTGTAACATTCATCCTAAGAATTTCTTTAATGACCCAAGAATTTTTTATAAAATTTACATCTTTATCTTTTTCGTTAATATAATCGGAAACTCCATTATTTTTTAATAAAGACAACTCGTTAATATAATTTTCCAAATATCCTTCAAAAGGAACACTTCTTGAATATATAAAGTGATACATAAAAAATCCTCCTAGGATTAATAAACACAATATAAAAATAACCAAAAAGATATTCCCAAATTTTTTCATTTTATTTACCACCTCTTTTTAAATAAAAATAATTATCAAAAATCAATCCAGTAATCCCTAAAATAATTATCAAAGATATTCCCAAATAAATACCATTCCATCCTCCAAAGTTCCAAAGATTAAAATATTCTTTTAAAAAATATTCCTTATGTATTTCTACAAAAAGACACCAATTAGTATTTGGGATTTTTCTATAAGACCCCACAACAGTGATATTTTTATAATTAATATAATCTCCACTTCCTCCCCCTATATTAGAATGACAAGCATCTAATTCCTCTCCATAAACTTGACTCAAATCCCCGCCCCCATACTTCAAGGAAGTAATTGGTTTCCCTGAAGAATCAATTATATAGGCTTCTCCAAATTTTTTTACAAATGGAGTATTTGAAAGAAAACTTTTAACTAAAGTGGTGTCTAATTGTAATAAAAAAATTCCCATTAAATTCCCAGGATTATCAATAATTGGAGAACCTACAAAAACAACAGATTTTCTTTCGATATCAGAATAAGCTGGATTTGAAATTTTAAATTTTAAATCTTGCTTTATGTCTAAATATAAATTAGAAAAAATTGTATCGCTATATCTTCCCGTCAAAATATTTGTTCCCAAATCATTTTTTTGTTCAGCTGTCCAAATAACTTCCCCATTAGAATTAATTAAATTCATATCGACATAATTATTCAAATTCTGAAAAAGTAATAATTCTTCATCCATATATCCTGCAAACTGTATTATTGGACTCAGCTCATCTAAATAAGTAGAGGCACCAACATAAAACGAATAATTATCTTTTGTTTGCTCATTAATACAACTATGATAAGTAAATTTCTTCCTCACAATCCCATCAATATCTTTCCAATCATAAAAGCCATAAGAATCCTTACAGGGTATTGATTGAGCCACTTCTTCATTATATTTCCAAATATTAGGAAATCTTTCTTTCCATGCGTGATAAGCCAATCCTCTAGCTTTTGGATCTGGATGAAAATGCAAAATACCTTCAAATCTTGAATTAACGTAAGTATATCCTGTTTCCCCGACATCTTGTACGGCAATCTCATTAAATTTCTCACTATTTTTCAAATCTTCTAACGTCATTTCAGGATTCTCCGAAAGATAATATGCCATATCCCTTGCCGCATTCTTAGAAATTCCTTTTATCTTATTTTCAAGTAATTCCACCTCCGTAGAAAAATTCGAAGAAAAAATTTCCAAAACTTCTTTTTTTTGCGAAAGATACATTAAATCTTTTTCACTTTCAAAAATAAAATTCCCAATTCTTTCCGCCTTTAATTCAGAAATAGTTTCCACCGAATCTAAAAGAGAAGATCCTATTTCACCCTTTTCATAAATCATTCCAATTACACTTACACTAAATAAAAAAACAACAATACTAATAATTCCAATTGACATAACTAATGTTAAAAATTTCATTTTATACGTTCCTCTAATATTGATAACCGAACCATAACAAAATAAGATTAAAGAATATTAAATAAAGTAATACGAATATGTTTGACATAAGTTATATATGAAAAGACAACGTGTAAAATATATGAAAAAGAGTATTTTAATTATTGTTGGGGGAATAATCATGATTGCTATAATAGCAATATTAATTCTAATTGCACCCAAAGAAACCATTCCCGAAGACGATTCATTCGTGAAGATAAAAGATAAAGAAATAATAAAAATAGGCACTGGAGGAGAAGCCCCTCCCCATAGTTATTATAATGAAGATGATGAATTGACGGGATATGATATCGAATTAATAAAAGAAATAATGAAAAGATTGGATATAGGTATAGAATTTATAATAATTCCATGGACAGAAATTTTTAATGATATGAAAGCAGGAAAAGTTGATGTAATAATTGATGGAATAACAATTACGCCAGAAAGATCTCAAGAAATGTTATTTAGCGATTCTTATTTTTTAACAGGACAAGCACTTATCGTAAAAAAAGAAAATACTGATATTATTTCAGCAGAAGATTTAGATGATAAAAAAGTCGGAACACAAATAGGGACAACAAGTGCCAAAGAAGCTATGAAATATGCAAGCAATATTAAATTTATAACATATGAAGGTACTTTAACTGCTATAGAAGATTTAAGAAAAAATACAATTGATGCAGCAATAACTGATTTCGGAGTAGCTAACAAGATAATTAAAGAAAATGACGACTTAAAAATCATAGGAGATTTGCTTTCAAAAGAACATTATGGGATAGTTACACAAAAGAACAATATAGCTTTAATAGATGAAATTAACGAAGTACTTCAGGAAATAAAAGATGACGGAACTTTGGATAAATTAGAAACCAAATGGTTTAGTCAAATATGAGGAAAAATATTCTCATTATAATTGGAGCAATGATTACAATTGCCATCATGATTATTTTTATTTATAATAATCCAGATAGAGAATTAATAATTGTTGGAAGTGAATTCTATCCTGACTCTTATCTCAACGAAGCTGGAGAAGTCGATGGTGTTTTGGTTGAAGTAACTCGTGTAATTTTAGATAAAATGAAAATACCTTATAACATGAATTTGGATTTGACTTGGGAAGATGCCCAACAAGAAGTTAGAGGTAGAAATGCCGATATAATTCTTTCAGCTTCCCACAAGGAAAGTAGAGAAAATTTTCTTTATTACACAGAAGAGCAAAAAAATTGGAGAGATAAACTTCCCAAAACTGCACAGAGTCTCTACGCATATACCCTTTTTACAAATAAAAAAAATGAGGAAAAATTTGGTAATTTTACAGAGTTTAAAGATTTAATTGGAACGAACCATAGGCTTGGAATGATCGAGGAAATGAGTTTTGTCGATGAAGTTATTGATTTAGGTTTAAATTTTTACTCCTATAAAAACGGTGAAGATATGATCAAAGCGTTTTATAATGATGAAATAGATTTATTAATAGGAATTAATAATGATGTTTATGTTTTCGTTGCTAACTCTGGATTTTCTTCCGATGAATTAGTTGAATTAAAAACTTTGGATACTAGAGTTGCATTTGTTTTATTTTCTAAAGAGTCTGAAAAAGGATGGCTAAAAAAAGTTAGAGAAGATTTTTATAAAGAATTTTCAAAAATGTTGAAATCTGGAGAATACATCGAAATTATTGAGAGGGAGTATGCAGATATGAAAATTCCAGTTCCTAAAGGTTATTACGAGATGTAATTTTATAAATCAATTCTTAACTAGACAAACACATGGACAAAGTAGTTCGTCAATTCTTCCAATAATAGTCCCCTCATATTTTGTTTCCCCTAAAGTATTAAAAATCATTCCTCCAAAATTTTCACATTCTTCTATAGTTATTATATTTTCTGGAAGAATTATATAATTATCATCCTGATTTGTGTTATCTTGGACAGTTGGTTCCGGAATCGGTTTAATATAATTTTCATCAGAATTTGTATTTTCATTGAAAGAAAAATTAAGAAAAATTAAGAAAATCAATAGCAGTGCTGAAGATACCCCCAATATACAAAATATCTTGTTCGTTCGTTTCATATATTTAATAATAATTAAAGTTTTATAAATATTTTTACAACTTTAAACCACTAATATATTCTTAAAAATCTTATTATTATTTTTAATTTTTCCCAATTAAAATTTAATATAATACGAACATGTTTGACACAGGTTATATATCCAAAAGAAGGTTTAAGAATATATGGAAAAGAAGGTTTTTATTATAATTGGAACAATAACGTTAATAGCTATTATAGTAACCTCAATAATAATTTTCCAAAATAATAATTTAAAAAAAGAAAATTTAAAAGTTGGAGTGGGCGGAGAATTCCCCCCATTTAGTTATTACGATGAAAATAATAAATTAACAGGATTAGATATTGAATTAATAAAAGAAATAGCAAAAAGAATGGAGATGAATGTAGAGTTCATAGCAATTCCTTGGGTGGAAATTTTTGATGAGGTGAAAGATAAAAACGTTGATATAATTATTGACGCAATAACAATTACTCCAGAAAGATCTCAAGAAATGCTTTTCAGTGATTCTTATTTTTTGACTGGGCAATCACTTGTTATAAAGGAAAATAATATTGAAATAAACTCAGCAAAAGATTTAGAAAATAAAAAAGTCGGAACACAAGTGGGCTCAACGGGAATGGAGAGAGTTATGGGTTATGCAAAAAATATACAATTTATAACTTATGATAATGCTTTTGATTCAATTGAGCCTTTAAAAAGGGGGACAATCGATGCCATAGTAGTGGATTTTGAAGTAGCAAATAAATGGGTTAAAAATGATAATAAATTAAAAATTTCTGGAGATTTGCTTTCAGAGGAATATTATGGAATAGCTATGGATAGAAATAATATGGAGCTTATGGAAAAAATCAATAATATATTAAGGGAAATGAAAAATGATGGAACTCTTGATAAATTAAAAGAGAAATGGATTAATTGATTATTTATATAATTCTCTTTTAATTTTTTATAAAATATTATTTAGATAAGCATTGTAGGGTATTTTCTAAATTTAAAAATATCTTTAAGAAGAAGGTTTTATTCAGATTAATTATAAATTAAACATGTTCGTCCTGCATTATATTAATATTGTTTTCAATATAAATAAATGAAAGAAACAGCTAATTTTATAATTAAAAATAATACTCATAGGAGGTAAAAAGTACGCATTAATTTTTAACTAATTAATTCTTCTAAAATTATTAAGAAATACTATTTATAGGTGTTTTTTATTTTGAGCAATGCAAAACAGTGACAATTTTAGTTTAAATCTACCAAAACAATCAATTTATTAATAAGGTAAAAATAAAAACACAAGACTCAGGGGAAGATAAAATTCCAAATATTATTTTAATTAACTTCAAAGTTTATGAAGTGTTTTATTAGACAGAATAAACGAAGAAATCTTTTAGATTATATTTATCTTTTAATAGCCATATTTATAATTTAGATATTTTTATGTAAAAATACGAAATGAAAAAATTATGTTTTATTATTATTGGAGCAATTTTGTTTAATTTTATTAGCTTGGCTTCTGTTTCTGCTTTAAGTATATCTATTTATGTTCCAGAAAAATATACAGATATTATTGCTGGAGATAGGCTTTATTTTGAGATCGGGGTGGAATATCCCGAAAATCCAAGACGAAAAGATTTGAGACTTGAGTATGAAATTTTAACTCTAGAAGAGGAAGTGATTGCACAATCCAAGGGCTTGAAAGCTATTAAAACACAGGCTTCTTTTGTTGAATCTATTATTGTTCCAGAAAGTGCTATGTCTAAAATGCATTTAATTCGTGTGAAAATTGGAGATTATGGGGATTTGAAAGAAGAGGTTAGTGCGAGTTTTTTTATAATTAACAATAGTGCCAGTCAAATTAAATTATATCTTTTTATTACAATTGGAGCTGTTATTATAATTGGAATTTTAATTATATTTAGCTTACTTATAAAAAAGAAATAAACAGTCATTAATCTCGAGAGGCAATCCTCTTTAAAACTATTTTTTTACTAAGATATATTTTTTATCTAAATATTTTTAATAAACAACCCATCGTTCGCTGAGGCTCACTTCAAAGCTCGCTGCGAGGTATTTCTAAACTCGGGACAATTTCAACTGTCCAACCTTCCGACCTTGATTCTCAACATATCTTTTAACATCATCTAGTCCCCGTCACCAACAGTATCAATATGTCCACCATCGCTCCAGAACTCACCGCCCCACAGCTCTTCTTTCAGCTTCGGAAATTTCTTAAAAATCTGAATTGCCAAAATACTTTTACAAATTTGCATAATTCTTGACGGTGAATTCTTTGGAGCACTTTCAACGACAATATAAATATGGTCATTTTCATGTCCCAATGCATCAAACCAAAGATAATATCTCTTGGAAATTCCACGACAAATTTCTTTCATAAAGTCAAAAACGTCGTCGGTGATTAAATCCGACCTATACTTTACAACGAATACCATATGATATCGGATTCTATACGAACAATGACTAGCCTTTCTAACTTTTATAAAAAAACAAACTTCAAAACCTAGTTAAGCTTATCGCAGCAAGCTGCAGGATATTCACCCAGTGAGGAATAAAACCCGTTAATTAGCAACTTAAATAACTCCTATTGCAGAAAGAATAAACAGCTCAAGATTAACGAAAAATAAAATCAATCCCACAACAAAAAATATCTCCATTTCTTTTTTTCTAGTCTCAGCAAATTTCTTAACACCAACTTCTTTAGAAGTATTAATCAAAAAATTAATTATAACGAAAAATAATAAATAAGTGGCAATCCCCGTAACTAAAGAACTAAGTAAGCCATAAATTTCTCCCATATTTAAAATTTTAAAAATTTCATTCAGAGCAATGAGCCATGTATACATAAATATCAAAAAAGAATTTTTTTTATCTGCTTCTTTATTTCTTATCGAATTAAAAAAAATCATAAATCCAATTATTACAGCAAGTCCTGGATTCAGAAAAAACAAAACTGGATTTATTCCCGTGACAAGATATCTTAAACTTTCAATAATCATAAAAATTGAAATCCCAGATATAACAAAATAATAAATTTTAATTCCTCGCTTATCTTTTCTTCTAAAAAATTCCAAAGTTAAAGACCCCGCCAAAACTATTAGAATTATATAATGCACAAGCAAATTGCTCAAAACCAAACCTTCTATTATTGCCATTTTTTTCTCCAAATATTAAATACTAACCAGAAACCCGCAATAACATATAAAAAATTAAAATATGATATTTGTATTTCATAAAATATAAAAGCACCACTAAATAAAAATAAAAGACTTAAGAAAAAAATAGGTAAAAAAACAGCAATCCTACTTTTTTTATAACAGAAAATACTAAATGTCCAAATTGAAATTATAGATGACGAAAATAAAAATATTAAATAAAACCATTTCATATTTGAAAAAAATATCGAAATTATATATTATTATATGCCAATATATTCGAAAAATCATAACTATTCAAATTTTGCCTCTATAATTAAATCAAATTACTTGCCCAATTCCAATATACCCCAAAGTCCCGATAAGTAAACTAAACAGGACAACTATCACAATAATTTCTTTTTCTTATTTATTTATGAAAAAAGAAATTAATATATAATAACACGAATATATTCGTAACTAATAACATTGATATAAAATTTAAAATTATTTTTTCTTTTTCTTTCCAATAATAATTCCAATAACTAATATTACAACAACAAATCCACCAATAATCCAGAAGATAATACTAGATTTTTGAATACCTTCGACACTCCCCGTTACATCTCCCGTAATCAAAGAATCGCCCTCACCTGCCTTCTCATCAGCGACTGGAACATCAACCTCTTCAATTAACTCTTCAATCTTAGAAATTGATAACTCAACTATTGTAGTTATATTCAAAACCTCTACCTTAATATCATAATCACCGTCACTATCTAAATCCTTCTTAGCAGATTCACCAACCTTCAAACTAAAAATTGTAGGTTCTGAAGCAATAGTAATTGTTACTGCATCACCGATAATTGAATCAACCGTCATTGAATGATCTACTCCACCGAATTTAAATTCATATTTCCCACCCGCAGCATAACTCTTAATTATAGGAATCTCACTAAGCTCAACAGCACTAGCTACTCCCCCTCCACCACTGGAAGAAGAACTAGATGAAGAATCGTCATCGTCATCGTCATCAGTTGTAGAAACTACTCCAAAGACCGAGAAACCAATAGCTGTCGGAATATAACAAGTTGTTGAAGCCGTCGTAAATGTACAATCCACCTCATCTAAATTAATAACCATACAACGAGAATCTGTTAAACTTGTTGCATTATCTGGACAGTGCTTTAAGCTTCCTGTCGAACCACTTGGAACACCGAACGGAAGAACAATCTTAATCAAATCAACACCTAATTTTTGTGCTAATTCAGACCATCTATCTGTATCCATCCCAACGAAAGTACTATCCACAATGAAGGCATCTGTAATATTCATAGACTGTGCTTTCAATAAATCTGCTCCAATAAAAGTAATACTCCAAGGATTTGTTGCATTTGGATTTGTAAAAGTTATATTAATATCTCGTCCAACCGAATCGTTAATCTTTAATCCATTGTTATTATTAATTGAACCAGCACCGCCTAAATCTACAGTCAATGCACCAAGAGGAGTTGTTACGTCAGATTTTGGATTCGGAAGTTTAAATCCTACAAAGTATTCACTCTCATTAGTTGCAGTTGTAAAACTAGTACAAGCACTCTGTGCACAATTATTATTCTTATCACAAAGTTTTAACTTGAAATAATATGTTTCATTAGTCTCAAAAGTAAAATCATAACTTTGTTCATCAAAGTAAATTTGATCAACAGGGAAATCATGCCACATATCAAAGTCATCTAATGCAAAATTATTATTTAATTTTGGATCGCTTACAACAATTCCATTGCTAATATTACCACAATAAGAATCATTTTTGTAAAATAATAGTGTAGCATTTGTTGGTTCATTTGTATCAACTCCTACAAAAGCACCATACATAAACGGGTCTGTTTCTAACCAAGTAATCTTAGGTGCAGCAAAATCATCAACAGAATCCGCAGCTGTACAATATGCTAAATCATACATACAACCATAATCTTCACAATCAGTAAACCCATTACCATCATTATCAATATTGTCTCCACATTTCAAACCACTCTCAATATCAATAAACCCATATTTGAAAAAATCAATACAATCAGGATCTTCACTTGGCAATAATCCATCTCCATCTTTATCAGTAAATCCATTACAATCTTCAAACTTAAAGTCTGCAGAACCATGGCTATACCAAACAGGTCCAATACTATCTGTTACATTAGAATCGCTACCAGCACTAGTTGCAGTTGTAGCATAAATTCTCATATCCGCAGCTGTATCATAAAGTCCCAATACACTCAGCTTAGCCAAATCGTCTTTACTAATACTAATAACACCACCATTCACCATATAACATGATTTCTCAGGCCACGGAGTAATTTTAATCTGCGACGGAGACCATTGCCCATCCAAACACTTGTATGCAACCTTTGTTTCTACCAATTCACCATTCTGTTCAATAGTTTCATATTTAAATTTAAGATCAAATCCGCCTAAACTATTATCATCAGTTGCATTACATCCATTAGAATCATCACCATTAGAATCAACATACCAATAGAATTTAGCAGCAATTTCTCCTGCAAACATGGAATCAAAGCTAAACGTACTATTGCATAATATTGTACTTCCCATTGAAAATACATTTGTTCCAATAGCAAAAGCCTCAAAGTCGTCCTTAATACCCAAACCACAAATATCACTTGCAGGATTTGTATTTGAACATCCTTCACTTGCTAGCATTAACGGAGGACTTGGATCCATATTTCCTACCATATTTTGCATAAACTTATCACCACAAAATCCTCCACCAAATACATAAGGATCAATTATCCATGCGCAACTCGCATTATTTTCATTACAAGCCGTCTCATTATCGTCGTGGTCCCAACATCCCTTAAACATATTTTCAGGTTCACACCATCCCATTCCTGCCGCATCAAATGATTCACAAACTCCTGACTCCATAACCCCTGAAATATTTACATCATTACCACAAGTGCTATTATCTCTTGAGAAACATATTGGATCACAGAATCCCATTTCAGGATTAAACCAATCAGTAACCCAACCACATTCAGGATGTTCTTCACAAGTTTCTTGACTAGAATCATAATTATGGCAAGACCATAACTCACTATCACACCAACCAGTACTTCCTAAACACCAAGGATCACTAGGATTTTCAATACACCATTTATCTTCCATCCATGCACAACCATCCGCACCATCACAAGTAACATTATCATTATGATTCCAACAAGCAGTCTCATCCATATAAGACCAATTAATCTCACAAAACATATCTACCTTACCAATATCATCCATTGTTTTATAATTACAACCATTATCTGCCTCGTTACAAACTGTTTCATTATCATCATACAGCCAACATTGTGCACCTGGCATATCACACCATGAATTATTCCAATTATCAGTAATCCAAACACATCCCTCCGCAACACAACTATCATTATTTGGAATAGAAGGGCAATTAGAACCGAAAACAGCAGAGCCTCCACAGAAAGGATCAAACATACATTCAGGGTCTGCACAATCTACAAAAGTATCAGCATCATTATCGATTCCATCAAAACAAACTTCAAAAGAACCACCATCACCAGAACCAGCAGGCTCACAGAACCAAGAATCTGTATTCCATGTACAACTCGCAGAACTCTGTCCACAATTATTTTGGTCCCAACACATAAAGCAATCATCTTCACAAGTTTTTATATTCTTATCATCACACCAACCAGTATTATCATTCCATGGATCAACAAACCATTTACATCCAGCATTACTATTTCCACACTGCCCTTGGTCCCAACAATCCCAACAATTATCTTCACAATTTCCTTGTTTTTGCCAATCCATATCACACCATCCACGTCCATTAAAAGCATTTGAATCTTCATAGAAATTACATCCAGAAGGAGAATTATCACAAGCATCTCTTGCAGTTAAATTTGATGACCAGTCTGTTCCGTTATCTTGGAATTCACATGCCCAACAAGAATTTGCACACGAATCTGTTCCAAACCCAAAATTCATTTCACACCAATTATCCCACTGGACATTACCATTTGCATCAGTCCATTGCTCGCTCTTCCAAACACCACCAGCCTCAACACAATTACCTGAATTTAAATCATCAAACTTAAAGTCAGTTGCATCTCCTCCAAAGAAATTATCAAATGCGAAACCGCACTTACTACTAACATTATCCCAAACACAAGGCATATACCATGGAGAACTAGCAATTTGTTCACAAATTGTTTGACTAGTTTTAGCGTTATAATCATCACAAAACATTCCACCTTCTGGAGGTTCTTGCATATTGTCCCAACAAGCTATTGTTTGAGGTGCATCCTCACAACCAGTACCATTCCAAGAACAACATGTTGAAAGCATTGGAATACTATTACATAATTGTGAATTATTTATATCGACACACTGAATTCCATTGTTATCCTCGGCTGTTAAATCGTCACAATTAGTCCCAGTCCAATTACACGTAGTAATATTTCCACAAGGTTCAGCACCACTAGGCATATCAAAAATCCAACAACCAGGGTTAAAAAAATCTATAGGATCAAAATTAGGATTAGAACAATTTCCAGTTTCAGAATCACCATCCCAGAAACACCAACCAGTCCCAAAGCAATCAAACATATTAGTATTCTCTGAACAAGATTTAAAATTTTCAAAACAAAGATTACTAGAAACATCCCATTGACAACTTAATCCACCTTCAACAGAATCATTTTCACAACCAGTTTGATTACCATCAAAATCCCAACATCTTTGCTCTTCACACCAGCCCATAACATCAGTTCTCCAAGTACAATCTAAACCAGAAGTAGTTTCACAATCATTCTGATCTTGTTCATAATTCCAACATCCATCCATATTACACCAGTTCTCATCCCAAGTACATCCAGTTTTAACTTCACAATAAGTTTCATTTGTCCAATCCCTATTCCAACATCCATTTTCTTCACACTGACCACCGTCGCCATAAGTATAATTTTTCCATTCACAATCCAAACCAGAACTACCACAAGTAGACTCATTCCCTAAATCCCAACAACTTTCTTGATAACAATAAGAATACTCTAAATTCCATTCACAACCTTCACTTGAATTAGCACCATCACAAGAACTTTGATCCCAATAATTCCAACAACCTTTTTCCTCACACCAACCAGTTTCACTACTTGTTTTCCACGAACACAAAAGCCCAGCATCGGCAGACCCGTCACAAGAACTCTGATCCCAATAATCCCAACAGCCACCGATTGTCATTCCTCCTCCACTTCCAAACATTGAAGGATTACACCAACCATCATCACCAGCGCCAATTGGTCCCATATACCAAGGATCATCACTCCACTGACAAGCCCATCCTAAAGATTCAACAGAATTTAAACAACCAGTTTGATTACCATCATAACTCCAACAGTCATATTCCATACCCCAATCAAAATTATTCGGGTCACACCAACCATCATTCCCTCCATCCACTGCCTCACATTCTTGACCCTCAGGACAATAAGGGTCTGAAAACCAAACACATTCGCTCATTGTGTCACAGCCAGTTTGATTACCATCAAAATCAAAACAAGGGGAGAAACCATCAAAACCTTTATCAAAAAACGCAGGGTCGCAGTACTGCAAACCTTCATCCCACATACAAACGTTTCCACTAAATGCACTCTCACAAGTTGAATTATCAGTATCATCATATTGAAAACAATCCACCATACACATTGGTTCTGGAAAATCTTCCCAAGTACAATTTTCATTTGTTTCACAAGTTGTAGCATTTAACGGGAAACAGCCTTCGTTGTCAACCATAAAATTTTCACCAACATTATTCTCAAAAAGACACCCTGTACCATTCCAAGAACAACCAACATAATTTTCACAATCTCCCTCATTCCTTAATGAACAATCTCCATCAACAGGCATACAATCCTTTTCCACACTATCCCAATAACAACCAAACAAATAAGGCATCATCAAACATCCTTCCATATCTCCATCAGGAGGCATAGAATAATTACTAAACTGAGCACAATAATCATTTGGATTCATCTCATCAGTACAATAATAAGAAAACGTATCCATACTAAACTCCCATTCACAACCCATTTCATCACAAGCATCAACATCCGTATTAAGGTTACAATCAGCTAGTATAAAAGTAATATTATTATTTATTGATCCCCATTTGCATAAAGAAGTATTATCGCAAGCCAAACAATTTGCTTCATAAATTCCATTAATACCAGTAAAGGAGTAATTTTGATCAACTTGGCTAGTACCAGATAACGCATACATATGTGAAGTTACATCCGAAGCATTCCACACAAAGAAAGTTAGATTATCATGTTCATCATTCATATTATCATCGTCAGCATTAATACGACAAGTAAGATTTATTGTACTTGTTGAAAAAGATGTCCCATTCTCTGGAAACATCCACATTACCAAAGGGTTACTATTTACCCCACAAACATTATTATTAGAAGAATCACAATCATCATAATCTGTTAAATTGCTACAATCACCTGTTGCAGTTCCGGTACAAGAACCATCCCATGAACAACCAGTTATATTTGTACATGCACTTTCAACAGTTAAATTTGCACATTCTAAAGTTCCTATATCATAACAAACACCATCAAGAGGCGCCGAAAAAACCAACCCTAAAGACATAATTGTAAATAAGGCTAAACTAAAAAAAAAGATATTTTTACCATTCATAAAAAAAACTAAAGAACTAAAGTATAAAAGAAATAGCGCGAATATGTTCTGAATTTTAATTTCTAAAACATTAACCCGAAATATTAATAATTAAGACACCTTATGCAAATATTCTTCAAGATCAGCCTCAGAAGAATCATTTATTTTTGTCAACTGTCCCAAACTAAAGTTCGGAGCGTAACCAGTTATATTCCGAGAAATTAATTCCAATGCTTACTTTGACTTTCCTTGATGTAATATCTAACTCTTTCCATCATAACACATCCAATGTTCCTAACAAAATAACCTTTACTCCAAAACTTATCGCCCCAAAGAAAATTCCTAAAAAGTTCAGAGTGATTCTTTCATATCATTCTTGATAAAAAACCTTTTAGAAATTATACTATTTGGCAAGGTGCATAATTCTTACAATTTATCACAAAAAGATACACATACTCAGAACCAAATTCTAAACAAATCAATTCTATATTTATTTCTCGTAATTTCAGAACCTTCCCATTTGAAAAAATTTTCAATAATTATAAGCGACGGTCAACTAAATACACAATTCATCTCCCTACTAAACTGAAAAAATTTCTTAGTGCGACAAATTTTTAAAAAATATCAATTTATTAATCCTAATGAGTTAGACAATAATGAATACAACTATTATCCAGAAAAAAGATTATATCAATATTTAATTTTTCTTCATAATAACATAAAGGTTACAATATTCATATGATTTTCTATATACTTTAAGTTTTCTCGCCCTTCCTCCCTTTAGATTAAAAAATTATTCAATTTAATATTTGGATTATAGGAAGTTTTGTCAAAAACAAAATTTAAAGAAATACTGAATCGAAACATTTCTCTTCTACATCGCTGCTATACACTATTAATAGCTAAGAAAAGAAAAGCACAACGTAATAAACCAAAAGAGCGCTGTCCAGAAACAAATAAAT
>JAGLQO010000028.1 GCA_023136775.1 Candidatus Pacearchaeota archaeon
GGGGAGGATGTCATTTTAGATTCCGAACCCCTTACCGACTTTGTCGCAGATGGTTCGATATATTGAGGGCGAAATTTAATTTCGCCCGTTTTGGGGATTGTTCTTCCATGAAAAATTGCGTCATCTTCGACGCCGCATTTCTCATGGAGTAATTATTTTGATAGTCTCGTAGTTATTATAAAGTTTGAATTCTTTATTTTATCATGAGAATCAAATTTAAGAAAGGTGAACAGCGAGAGTTTTTAGATTTGGTTATGGAAAATATCAATGCGCCATCTATTCGTGGGATTTTGCAATTTGGCGTAGATGTTCCTTATTCTACTTTAAAGAATTATTATAATGAATCTCGGGCAATGCCTAAGGATTTGTTTGAAGATTTATGTGAGATTGCTTTGGTTGGGAAAAATAAGTTTGAAATTGAAGAGGTTAGTGAAAACTGGGGACGAGTTAAGGGTGGACATGTTAGCAAAAGGAAATGATTTTATAGTATGTTTAGTTTAGAGATTCATGATAACTGGTGTTGCGATTATATATAAGGAGAAGTTATATGATTTGCCAAAACCTGCGAGACATAGTAATGTGATTAGGCTCATTAGGGAAGAGACTGGAGATAGTCCAATTCGTGGACTCCAGGGATTTGTAACTGATGAAGGAGAATTTTTAGATAGAATGGCTGGAGCAGATTATGTTTTAGAGCATGGGCAAATTGAAAAGTTGGGTTGTCCTCCTGATCTTTGTTCTGAGGATTTATGGTAAGTAAAAATAAATAAATTTTTTATTATTCCCTTCGCGTGCTAACCGATTTTCGTGCGTTGTCTACCCAGTCCCGAGTATTTGTTATTTAACTTGTGGAGTTGCTATGTAACTTGGGCAACTTTTTGATTCTGCTTGCGCACTGGCCTTTGCCAGCATTCTCTTCAGTCAATTGAAATCAGTATTGATAGTTGATCTTGTTTTATGCTAAGCGGGGTCATTAGAACACCATTCGAAGAATGGTGTGAGAATGATCCCGCCAAGAATTGAACTTGGGCCTCGTCGAAGTCAACGACGCGTACTACCATTAGACAACGGGATCAATTAAATATTAATGGAGAATATTATTTATGAACTTTTCGCAATATCAATTACTTAGTAAGTAACTAAGTTAATTAGTTATTAAGTTAGTTACTTAGAAACTTTTATAAGCAAGTAGGGTTTAGGTTGGGTAGGTGAAATATGAAGAAGTACTTACTTATAGTTGAGGATGAGGAGCTTTGGAAGAAGTTCAAGGAGAGTATCCAAAGAGATATTAATACTGAAATTATGGAACTCATAAAGGAGAAAGTGAATTAATGGAAAAGGTGGGGAGAAATACAAAGAGGGGGCAAGTTACGTTATTTATTATTTTGGCGATAGTTGTCGTTGCTGGGATTATTTTATTTTTTAGTTTGAAACCTAGGTTGGTAAAATCAGTTCCTGAGGAGATGAGACCGATTTATGATTATTATATTTCTTGCATGGAAAATGAGGTTGAAGCTGGTATTGGAATTTTGGGCGAGCAGGGAGGATATATTGAACTTCCAGATTTTGAAGCGGGGTCTCCTTATTCGCCATTTTCTTCTCAGTTGAGTTTCTTTGGACAAGCAGTTCCTTATTGGATGTATGTTTCTGGAAATAATTTTTTGAAGACTCAGGTTCCTACGAAAGTTTCTATGGAAAAAGAGTTGTCTAATTATGTTGACGATAGATTTGATATTTGTGATTTTAGCGATTTCGTGAAAGCTGGTTATGATATTTATATTGAAGAGGGAATTTCTACAGCTAAGATTGGAGAGGGAAGTGTTGATTTGAAACTTAATAATAAGATTACAATTTTTAAGGGAGAAAATTCTGTGATTGTGAATAATCATGCTTTGAGTGTTAAGAGTAAACTTGGGCGGTTTTATGAAATGGCTTTGAAGGTTTTTGAAAAAGAGAAAAATACTATGTTTTTAGAAGATTATGCTTTGGACGTTATGCGACTTTATGCGCCTGTGGATGGTGTTGAGTTAAGTTGTGCTCCGAAGATTTTTGTCGATGAACAAATTAGAGAGGATTTGTATGAGGGGCTTGAGGCTAATATGAATTCTATTAAATTCGAGGGTGGTTATTATAGATTGTCTAATGAAGATAGAAAATATTTTGTGAAAGATATGGGATTTGATATTGATGAAAATGTGAATGTTATGTATAATAAGAATTGGCCAACTCGTATTGAGATTTATGGAGACAGGGTCGTAAAACCTGTGGGGACTCAAGAAGGGCTTTCGGCTTTAGGGTTTTGTTATACTCCTTATCATTTAGTTTATGATATTAGTTTTCCGGTTATGGTTCAATTTTATGATACGAATAATCTTTTTCAATTTCCTGTGGCGGTTGTAATTGATAAAAGTCAAGCTAGAAAAGCAATTCCTACGGGCAGTGAAAGTGTAAATTTGGTATCGCGGGTTTGTGAATATATGAATTCGGAAATTGAAGTTTATACTTATGATAGTGAATTAAATCCTGTTGAGGCTAGTTTGACTTTCAAGTGTTTGGATTCAACTTGTAATATTGGAGAGACGGTACTTAGTTATGACGATGCGGTTTTCCGTGGAAAAGTTCCTAGTTGTGTTAATGGATTTGTTATTGCAAGTGCTGAGGGTTATAGCAAAGGTAAAGCCCAGATTTCTACTAATAGTGAGAGTATTGCAAATGTTTTATTAAAGAAGGAATATGAATTAGATTTGGAAATTGAAGGTGTTTCTACTATGGCGGTTGTTAGTTTTACTGGAGAAGATTATTCCGCTACTGTGATTTATCCTGAGACGGATAAGGTTAAATTAATTGAGGGAATGTATAATGTTACTGCGTATGTCTATGATGATTCTACTTTGAAATTCCCTGAGAGGAAGGACAGGATGTGTGTTGATGTTCCTGTTAGTGGGGTTGGGGGATTCTTGGGGCTTGAAGAAGAAAAATGTTATGATATGGATGTTCCGTCGATGGAAATTGATATGGCGGTTATTGGTGGAGGTAAGGGAGAAGAATATATAGCGGAGAGTATGTTAAAGGATTCAGTAAAATTAAATGTGAACATGGAATTGTTTGATAAGCCTAAGTCGTTGGATGAGTTGCAAGCGAATTATGTGAAAGTTGAAGATTCATTTTTGTTCTTGGAATTTGAATAATGAAAAAGATGGAGAAGGGGAAAAATATAATGGAAGTATTGAAAAAATTAAATTGGGATAGAATTGAATTTTGGATAATGTTGTTGATAGTATTTACTTTTATAGGGTATTTGATTTTTAGTGGGGGAGCGTGGAAATGAAAATTGAAAGAGTATTATTTTGGGTATTTACCTTGACTGCTGTTGTGTTATTATTGTGGTTGATTTTAGGAGATAGTCCTACTAATTTATTTGTTTCATCTGTTGTCGGGGGAATCATTGTTACGAAGATGTGGAGTATGAGAGAAAGGCAAATAAAATTAGAGATGGGAGCTAGAAATGGATTTGATAATATGAAGCGAGATATAGGTTTAATTAAAGAAGATTTGGGTTCTATGAAGCAAGATTTAGATTTTATTAAAGAGGGGTTGGTTAAATGAAAAAGAAAATGATGAGTAATTTTTTGATGTGTCTTTTGATACTTGGAAGTGTGGCGCCTTTCGTTGATGCTGATATGCTTGGTAATTCGGCTAGTGGGTCGTATGATAATCCGACTAATAGTTGGCAAGCAAGTAATCCGACTTTGGATGGTTTTTATAAGGGTTCGGTTGATACTTATTGGCCGATATTAAATAATTTAGAGAATGATGAATGTAGTGCTGCTAATAGTGATTTTATTGTAGCGATTCCTCCTATGGGTTGTTCTCCAACTGTTGTTAGAAGTGATTTATTGGCTGAGCAAAATGTTCCGGTGTTTTGTCAATTGACTGCGATAAAAGTTAATCCGTTGATTGATGTTTCTACGATTAAGAGTATTTCATTTAAGGGGGATTATCCCGAGGAGGTTGCGGGGATAAGTTTTCATCCTGCAAGAGCTGCTGTTGCGAGTTCAAAAACTTTGATGGGAAGTCCAATAGAAGAAAATATTGGTTATGTTGTTATTGTTTTAAAGAAGCAACCAAAAGAAGCAAATTTGGAAAAATATGTTAGTGGGATGTTGACGGCTTCGGTAAAATATGATGCGCAGACTACTTTTGGGACTGGGGCAGGTGAATATTATTTGGAGCCTATGAGTGAGGCGGAATGGGATAAGGCTGCGCCGTATTCTTCGTTTTGGGGCGGTAAGGGATATTTGAGGACAACAAGGATTGAAGAAAATTCTGCGGTTATTGAGGTGATGAGTAGTAAGGATGAAGTTTTGGAAAGTGTGACGTTGACTGAGGGGGAAACTAGTGAATCTATTTATTATCCTGATCAATATTGTACGGCTTCGTTGCAGGTGAAACTGAATAAGATTGATAATAGTGAAGATATGGTTAGGTTGGATATTGATGGAGACAGTATTTGGGCTCGACGAGGGACTAAGTTTTTTGATGGGAAATGTGTTGTTGGTAAAATAACTATTGGAGATAATAATGATGGGGAAGTTATTATTAGTTGTTCTGGTGGGAAATCGTTTAAGCTTTGGATTACTAGTGTTGGTACTACTTTTTCCTATGGTGATAAAACGTATACAGTTATTGGAGAAAACGAAATAGCTCGTAGTGATGAATGGTTTTACGAGAAGATTGAGGATGATTGGAAGTGGTATAGTCCTGAGGGGAATGAGGGAATAGTAGATGCTGTTGATGAGGCTAAATTTTATGAGTTAGCCGATAATGCAATTTTTAGTGGGAGTGGAAATACAATTCTTGGTGGTAAATATTCTAAGGAAACTTTTGTTCCTAAGTATGTGGATTTGGCTGAGGAAACGACGATGGAATTACTTAATGAATTTCCATTTGAGATGAAAGATAATGACGAGCATTGGGGTGAAGATAGTTTGTATCAGCAAATTAAAATTGCAGAGAAGATTGAAGATAGAGAGGCTCAAATTAAATTGATTGATTTGTTTTTGGAAACTTATCCTGAAAGTGTTAATACGGAAGATTTGAGAGATAAAAAAATTAGGTTAAATACTTATACGGTTAAGGGTTCTTCTGAAAATATTGCTATTAATAATAATAATTATAATTTGAGAGTTGAGGGGTTTGTAAAAGGGAGTGGGGCGAATGATAATGTTAATGTTCGATTTAATGGTGGGAGTTTGATTTCTATGAAGCGAGGAAAAGTCTATGATAGTAATGGTGAGGAGATAACGGTTACAAATATTCCTCCAAGAATGACAGTGACTTCGATTAGCAGTGCTGGGGCGAGATTCAATTATGTTTGGGTCGACGAAAATGATAAAACAGTTAGTAAGAATTTTGCTGTAGGGAATGGAGAATTTTATAGTGTTGGTGGTTTGGAAGTTTATGTTGTTGATACTAATATTAGAGAGGTTGCTTATGTAAGTTTGATTCCAAAAATTAATAATAGAAAGACGGAGGCTAATTTTACTTTTAATATTGGGATAGAAAAAAGGGCGGTTGAACTTACTCCTGAAAAGGCTAATGAAAAAATTAAGGAGCTAAATAAGAGTATTGCGGAATGGGAAAGTAGAATTGAGAATCTTGGGAAGCTGGTTAAGGGAATGAAAAGAGCTTGTTTCATAACTAGTACTGCTTTAAATTTAAAAGCAATGTTTAGTGGAAAGGGTGGAGAGTCTTTGGCTCGAGGAGAAGTTATGGATATTTTTGAGGAGAAGTGTCGAGGAGAGGGCGCGAGTAGTAGTGCTGAATTACAAAAATGTTATAGTAAATATTCGGAGGATATTGATGGTTCTATGAAAGAATATGCTGATGCTATGGAGGCTGTGAATGAACGAGTTAAATGTGCGAAGACGGAAGAAACGGTTGAGAGTGGATTTTTTGATAGTAAGGTAATTAATAATAAAAAGTATGTTGATGAGTTGGCTAGATGTACTGGGTTGCCTGATTCTTGGAGTTATGTTGTGGGGGGTGTTGAAGTTACTAAGGGGCATTTGACTGATGTAAGAGATTATCAGGCGGTTTTGTTATATGAGGAGGTTTGTAATGGCGGAGAATCAAGTGCTTGTAAAATTGCGGAGAATAATACGATAAGAGCATTATCTGATAATGTTGATAGGATTAAGGCCACAACAGCTGCAGATGCTATAGGTGTTGAATCAGAAAATATTTATACAGATAGTGAAGGCACACAAAAAGTATCAGTTGATATGGTCACCGAAGAAAAGAAAACGTTTGGAGAGTATAGAGAATTAAAGAAGGGCGATTATTATAAGGGTATTTCGTCGGATAATTCGGTTTATCTTTATGTCTTAAATAAAACAACTGTTGGAAGTTTTAGGGTAAATGAAATTTATAGAGATGGAAGATTAGTTGAAAAAGACGCTAAAGATAGTAAGGATAAAAACTTATTTACTAAATATACTTTTATTTCTACTGCAACTGGGAGCTCTTGTACTACTACTATGATTAGTGAGTATGTAAGATATTATGAAACAGCTAATCAGCAAGGGTTTGTTGCGGTTGTTCCATTTGACATAAAGAAAGGTTGGTATGCATATGTTGAGAGTCAAGATTATAGTGAAAGCGGTGAGGCTAATGTATTTGAGGTTTGTAATGTTGGAAGTGATGGCATAATCAGTGAAGGATCTAAAGGTGGAGACATTTGTGTTCAGTTTAGGACGAGTGCTGGTTCAAATGTACCGTTTACACCATGTCCTAAGTATAGTGATTCTCAAGTTAATGCAATTTATTTAAAAGCTATGGATGCTATAAGAGAAGCTAATAGAAATGGAAATGGTATTGAGGTTGATGGTAAATTTATAGGAAAGGCTCCCCCTATGGGGACTGATGGAACTGATTTAGAGTGTACTGATTTTATGAGTATTGAGGATTGTAATTTAATGTTTAATGTTTGTGATCCAGTAATTTGTCCGAGTAGTAGGTGTGATATGGGTGGAAAGTTCCCTGTAGCTGATGTTATTTCAACTGGGGTTATTGGTTCGGTTGCTTTATGTCTTCCTAATTTTGGAACTCCAAGTGAAGGTGGTGTTATTATTCCAGTTTGTTTGACTGGGATTCATGCGGGACTTGATTCTTATGTTTCAATTTTAAAAAGTTATAAGAGTTGTTTGGAGCAAAATGTTGAGAGTGGAGAGTATGTGGGAATTTGTGATGAGATTAGAGGGATATATTTATGTGAGTTTTTCTGGGGACAAATTTCCCCGTTGATGGATAATTTGTTGCCGAATATAGTTTCTGGAATTGGTGGTGAACCTCAGACTAGAGGTGGGGCTGAATATTTGACTACTCAGGCGGCGTTTGATAATGCGGAAAAATCAGTGGATTATTTTACGAAAACTTATGCGAAGAATTCGTTTGATTCATTTGGATTGCAGAGTACTGAGGAGGTTGGGACAACTATTTGTAAAGGATTTGTTGGGAGCAGTTTTCCAACTGTTGCAGATATGTTGGATGATTTGACAGAGCCAGAGAGTCCATCGCAATTTTATGCTTACTTTAGTGAGTCGGCATTTACTGATGCTACGGTTCCGTCTACTAGTCAGTATAAAGTTTATTATCATATTTATGCGGGCAGAGAAGAGGGTGTTCAGTATAAAGTTTATTTGAAGAATCCTCCGCAGTCTAGTTATTATGCTAGTCGTCCAACTGTTTTGGTTGATAGTGGATTTTCTGGTCCGGGTAGTGCTGCTGATAAGACAAAAGATTTTACTGCTCCTTCTGGATACAAGGAACTTTGTGTGAGTATTAATGGTCGAGAGGAATGTGGATTTGGAAAAGTTACTAGTAATTTTGGATTAAATTATGCTTCTCAAAAATATATTTCTGATCAGGCCCAGACTACAAGTATTACAAAAACTGAGGATTGTGTAACTACGTCGGCAAGTGCTTGGGGTGCGGTTTCTCCTAATTTGCAGAGTGGAGTTGAGACTGCGCTTGGTGGTGATGATATTGCTACGACTGGTATTTCTAGAATTTGTGCGAGTGCTAATCCAGAACAGGGGATTGTTGGTGGAAATGATATTTATTGTGATATGGAAAACAATGAAGATGGTGAAAATATGAATTGTGCTGTTGGATATTTTTGTGTTGCGATTGGCGGGGAAATTAAAACTGATTTTGGAGTTTGTGAGAATGATGTTGGGAATAGGCAGATTAGTAAGGGTAAATGGGTAGATGTAGGATTTTGTGATATTGAAAATGTTAGATGTTGGTTGGATAGTACTACGGTGGAAGAAAATTTAGGGCTTTATTCGGCGGTTAATGATATTGATTTTGTTGATGATTTGATGCGAAATTCTGGAAGGCTAGAAGAGTTAAATGAAAATTATCAGAATGTCCGAGATAAGTTAAATACTTTGCAAGATAAGATTGGAAAATTAGATAAGGAACTTAGGGTTGATGCTGAGGGAGAGGTTAGTGAGGCGGTTGCTATAATTGTAGTTGGTCTTGATGAGGTAAGTGGGGCTGGGGATAATATTGGACAGGGTCTTAATGTTGATAAGGCTGAGGCGTTAGCATTGAAGGCGGAGCTTTATAGGATGGTTGCTCGAGAGATGATGATTGGAGCTCTTGAGATTAAAATTGTTGTGACGAAAATGACTGAGAAAGAAGTTGAGACTGCTTTGGGCGAGGGAGGGGGAACTATTATAGAGACTATTCCGAGTGAAACTAGTGAGAGTGAGTATGGGGTTAATAGATTAAGGGGAGTTGATAGTGTTGAGGATTTAATTGAGGAGAGAGATTTTAATTGGGATACGAATCATAATATGAGGACAGATAGGCACAATAATCCTACGGCGTTTATTGTAGAATTGTCGGAGCAAGCAAATTTGGAATTGGGCGTAGAATATGAACAGGGGGATTCTTTCTCAGGAATTGGTGGAGAAACTTATTACACTGCAAGGCTTATTGGAGATTCTATTGGGATGACAATTAAAGTTATTGATAGGGTTGGTTTTTATACTAGGAGTGGACAGCAAAGGTGGACTCATACTGCAATGAATAAAAGTGATTGGGATTCTTTGGATGATTGTAAGAAGGCTAATGTGATTGAGGTTATGTATTATAGAGAGGGTGGTGACGGTTCTATATTTGAGAATTATGGGGATAAATATATTTGTGGAGAAGAGAGTATTGTTGATAAGGTTTTTATTGAAGATATTGAAGAGGGAGATGTTCTCCAGGATAAAGATGGGAATAATTATGAGGCGGGTGAGCCTATTATGAGTCTTCTTGGTTATGTGAAAATTAATCTTCTTTCATTAAAAGAGGATGTTCGAAATGTACCTATTCGGGCGAAGCCTGATTCTGAAATAGTGAATTACGGTAGGTATGAATTTAAGGTAGTTGGTTAAGATGAAGTTGATTGGGGGGTCTTCAGTTGTACGATAATATCGGATAACTGAAAATGCTGTCTTTCGACGGAAAGATGCATATGACGGATTGTGCTAATAAACAGGGGATTCTTAGGATTATTCAAAATTTCCCAAGTCTTAGAATCATCACTTTATCAGAAATGGTTTTGCGAATCGCAAAACCATGAATGAGGAAGGGAGGATTCGCCTTCGCGTTCTAAAGAACACTCGGACACGGAAATTATTTCATAATTTCCTGCGAAAAAGTTACTGCCGCAATTTTCCGCAACCCCCCGTAAATTAACGTTCTTCGTTACTTCAGGAATCATTGCTTCAGAATAAATACTTTCACTTTGTGAAAGTATAATATGAGGAAGGGAGGATTCGAACCCCCGTAGGCAAAAACCACTAGAGCCTAAATCTAGCCCGTTTGACCGCTCCGGCACTTCCTCATTGGAATATAATAGGTGACAAAGTAGAGTATAAAAAGATTTGGAGTCGAGCAAAACCACTAAGGTCTAAATTTGGGAAAAAGATTATGTTAGAATTTTTTTAGATAAATTTTATCATGATGGTCGAAATCTTCAAAAATAATAGTATCGTTTTTTTTGTCAAAATTAAAGATTAAAACTTTTTCTCCTATTTGGACTCTTTTAAAATTTTTAAGGTCATGTCTTAGATTTTTGTAATGTTCGATTGAATTTGCGTTGATTATTTCTTGTATCTTTTTTATTATTCTTTCGTAACTTTGATTATCTTTTTTGAATAATTTTTTTAAAATTCTTTGGAGATTCGGACGTATTTCATAATTAGACATCTTATTTGCTGGTTAATTTTCTCAGTTCGTTTATGTTTTTGAAGGGAATTGTTTCTTCTTCTTGAAGCTTATTTAATTTTTTAACAAATTCCGGTCTTAATTCTGGATTCAAAAAACTGTCTGCATAAATTTCTATTATAAATTCTATTGTTTGATTTTTATTTTTAAATCCTTGTTGAGCTTTAATAATATTTAGTATTTTGTCTTTTCCTTCGCTGATGCTAATTATGCTTTGAACCATTTTATAATAAGTTGTTATAGATTATAATGTTTTTAAACCCTTTTATATAATAAAAGATAGTTTTTTAGAAATTTATGCGGAAGGATTCTTTTTCTTTCTTCTTTCGTTTTCTTTAATCTTAAGTTTGTCTTCTAGGTCTAATCTTTCTAGGAGTTCTTTGTATCTATTTCTAATTGTTACTTCTGTTATTCCTGCAACGTCGGCCACTTCTCTTTGGGTCTTTTTTTCGTCGCTGATTAGGGCTGCTACGTAAAGAGCTGCGGCGGCGATTCCTGCTGGACCTCTACCGGAAGTTAATTCAGAGATTTCTGCTTTTCTTAAAATCTTTAGAGCTTCGTTTTGAGCTTGTGGGGACAAATGCAATGTGCTTGAGAATCTCGAAATATAATCTTTTGGACTTGATGGTGTTACTTTTAATCCAATTTTTCTAATTATGAATCTGTAAGTTCTTCCGATTTCTTTTCTTTCAACTTCTGAAGCGTTTGAAATTTCATCTAGGGTTCTTGGGATGTTATATGAACGACAAGCTGCGTAAATACAGGCTGCGATAACTGATTCCATTGAACGACCTCTTACTAATCCTCTTTGTAATACATAATTATAAATTCTTGCTGATTCGTCTCTAACAACTGAGGGTAAATCCAGATAAGAAGCTACTCTACGTAATTCAGACATTGCAAGTCTTAAATTTCTTTCAATTGAAGTTGAAACTCTCTCTTGCCATTTTTTTAATCTAAGATATTTTCTAGTTTGTTGTGTAGAATCTAGTTTGTAGATATCGGAAATTTCACCTACGTTTGTGGTTAATCCTTTATCGAATTTTTGTAGGGACATTGGTGCTCCTCCACGTGATTTTTTTTCTGATTTGTCGAAGCTTCTAAGTTCGTGAGAAGTATCTACCATGTTTTCTTCTACTAGTAATCCACAAGCGCCACAAATAACTTCTCCCCTAGTTTCATCATAGATTAACTTAGAACTGTTACACTCTGGACATTTTTTAGCTGCTGCCATAGTAAACTTTAAAAAGGAATTGGGTTTAAAAGCCTTTCGGCAAGCGCAGGGGAATGTCCCCTTCGCTGTGTACCCCTTTAATTAGTTTTGATATAATTTTAATTTGCTAATAACAAATTGAAATTATATCAAACAATATAAGGCAAAATTAAATTTTTTAACGCGCCTGTCTAGAGGACAACCTGTCGCTAAAATTTAATTTCGCGGGGGCATTGTTACGTGGTTTATCCACGTTTTTGAATTTTTTTTGAATTTTAGAATTAGAGTTAATAAAATGGAGACTATTGATGCTTAAATGAAATGCATATTATCTATGTTAGATTATGTTTTAAAATAATTTATATTATTATAGAATTATATTTATTCTACTAGGATTGCTTGAATATTTCCTTCTTGAGAAGGTCTGTTTGTTATTTTTGCTTTTCCTAATTCTGTTTCGATGATTGCACCTTTAACTAGAATGTTTTGTCTTGCAAGGAAAGTATTAGATGGAGTTTCTAAAACGTTTGTAATTTTAGATTCTTTTGCTTTGCCTTTAATCATTACGTTTGCTATGTTATTTAAGAAAGAAACTAATTTAGTCGTGTTTCCTCTGCCTGAAAGTAACTTGGTTTTTGTGTCTCCAATTTTTACGATTCTAGCTTGACCTTGTCTACCTGTAAGTTTTCTTTTCTTAACTTTCTTGTATCTTCCACCGGATGCTTTTCTTCCTGCTATCATAGATGTTGAACAAAATTTTAGTTTATAAGATTATTGGTTTGACTTTTTTAGGGTGGTGTTCGGAGATTGGTTTGCATTTATTACCATGGATTATAATAAAATGTAAAGACAGGAATACAATTTTGCTTGTGGCACTCTTATAAATATTTTATTTTATTTGGTTGGAGGTATTCTAATTCAATGGATTTTGAAGATTTAAGATAGAGAGGTATTTTTTTATTTTTTTATTTTTGTAGAGGGTGTTTCTCTTATTTTATTTTGTGGAATAAATTTTTATTCCACATTTATTCCACAAAACTTTTATCATAAAAATGTTTATAAGTTAGTTATTCTACGAAATAGCAGAGATGAGCTACAAAAGAGTTGTTACAAAAAAGGGAAAGACGTATGGTCCGTACAAGTATGAGAGTTATAGAGATGAAAATGGAGTTGTAAAAAAAAGATATCTTGGAAAAGCAGAAGAAAAGAAGAATGTTTTTCATTCTGTATTCGCACGTAAAAGCGCACCTTCTAAAAAAGGAACTAAAGTTTCATCTTCATCGGCCAAAGTTTTTTCTAAGATTAAAGATTTTAAATTACCAGTTACTCCTAAATATGTTTGGTTTGTTTTAATTGCTCTGTTTTTACTTTTGGGATTTGGGTTTACTTTGAGGTTAACTGGAAATGTAGTTTCTGGTGATGGGGATGTTAGTAAAGAAGTGATTGATGTTAATGTGCTGGAGTTTTCGGATAATGTATTTATGGAGGATGGGGTTGTTTCGACTTTGCAATATAGGGCTGTTATTAATCGACCTGTTAAGTGGTTGAAGAAAGTTAATGTTAGTGAGTCTAATGTAAGTGTTGAGTTGCCAAAGGGGTCTAGTAATATTTCTATTTTAACTGATGAGGAAGTTGATGAGGCTATTGAGGAGGTTGATAGTTATGAGGCTATTGTTCGTACGGTAGATAGAGAAGATATTGTTGAAGGTGTTATTTTGACGGGACATGTTGCTCGAGATGTAAAGCGGGAAGAAGGGATTTTGACTAGATTCTGGAATTGGTTGACTAGTTTTACTATTCTTGGGAATGTAATTTTGGAATCAGAGATAACTGAGGAAATTATTGAGACTGAGGATTCTGTTATTGTGGAGGTTGGTGATATCATTGATAATGAGACTGAGGTTGCGGTTGAGTATTATACTCAGTCACCTGTTGCTAATGAGACTGGACTTGCGAATGGTAAGCGGATTATTATTTCGGCTCCGAGTGAGCTTAATTATACTGATATTTTGGCTTATACTGTTGTTGAGGGGCAGGGGATTCGGATGGATGATTTGAGGCTTAAATTGTATTGGTACGCCGACACCAGCGGTGACGGGGATGTTGGGCAACAGATAGAAGAGGAGCTGGAAGAGGAAAATGTTACGGAAGAAATAGTTGAAATTCCTGTGGAGGAAAATGTGACGGAGGTTGTTGAAAATATTAGTGATGAGAATGTTACGGAATCTTTAATTGTTGAAAATATTACAGAGATTCCTGAGGTTGAAGAAAATATCACTGTTGAAGAAAATGTTACAATAGAGCCAGAGGTGCTGGAGGAAAATGAAACAGAAATTATTATTGAAGAAACTATTGAAGAAAATGTTACGGAAGTTGTTGAAGAACCAGCTGAAGATATTGTTGAAGAATCAGTTGAAGAGGTTATAGCTGAAGAACTAGTTGAGGAAGTTGTTGAAGAACCTGTCGAGGAGGTAGAAGAGATGGTTAGTTTGATTACGGGTGAGGTTATTTTGTTCGAGGATGAAGATGAGATGGAAAGAGAGGTTGAGATGTATATGGATTCAAGTGTTGAGATGGATAGATCTAGGGTGGAGGTTGAGTTTGTTCCTTATGATTTTGATTCAGACGGTTATGTTGATTATATCGAGTGGGTTGTTCCTCATTTGTCGGTTCAGGTTTATGAGATTATTTATATTACACAGGCTGAGCATTTGGATGCTAATCGTGAGTTGATAATGGATGTTTATAATAAGGTTAAGGCTCAGGATGGCGTTTATACTGAGCCTATAATGAGTGGTGAATATGTGCGGGTTTGGTTTGAGAAGGAGCTTGATTCGAGCAAGGATATTACTATTTATGCTAAGTCTAATGGGAGTTCTAGTGTTGAGGTTTATGTTAAAGATGGTACGGAGTTAATTGCTGAGTTTTCCCCAAGGGATGACCCTGCTGGCCTCGATGAGGTTAGTGATGAGGGATGGTATAAAATTTATTTGACTGAGCTTGTTGGGTTAGAAGATTCTTTTGATTTGAGGGTTGTTGGGGATGCTGTGCAATTTGATTATATTGTGGATCCAAGTCCGATTACTTTGGCTGTTCCTCAGACGTTTAATATTCATGGTAGGCTTAGTAATTCTACTGGGGCTATTAATGGGACTTTTGAATTTAATTTTAGTATTTATGATGTTTATACTGGGGGGAGTTATATTTGGAATTCGGTGAGGAATGTGACGACGGATGATGAGGGTGTTTATGATGTTATTTTGAATGTGACTGGGCTTAATTTCACTCAGCAGTATTATTTGGGGATTGCGGTTGAGGAGGACGGGGAGATGACTCCCAGGATTAATTTGACTTCGGCGCCTTATGCTTTTATGGCACAGCATGTTTATGTTGGGGGAATTATATTTGATGAGAATATGGATGCTAGTGGATACAATATTACGGCTGATTATTTTATTGGGGATGGGTCTGGTTTGACTAATATTAATGGGAGTGGCATTTGGGATAATGTTTCTGGGGTGGCTACTTACGATGGAGATGTTAATATTACTGGTAATTTTACGCTTGGGAGTACTGAAATAAATATTGATGCTAATGGGGATGTGCATGTATGGTAGATAGAAAAATGATGGTATTTGATGATAAAGAAATAAGGAAAGTTTGGCATAACGATGATTGGTGGTTTAGTATTGTTGATATTGTAGCTGTTTTAAGTGAGAGTCCGACCCCAAGACGATATTGGGGGAAAGTTAAAGCTAGAGCATTTGACGAACTTCAGTTGTCCCCAATCTGGGGACAACTGAAAATGCCATCTAGTGATGGTAAGATGTATATGACAGATTGTGCGGATACTAAAGGAATTTTAAGGATTATTCAGTCTATTCCTTCTAAGAAAGCCGAATCGTTTAAGATTTGGTTGGCTAAAGTTGGTAGTGAAAGACTTGATGAAGAAGCGGATCCTGAATTGGCAGTTAATCGAGCTATGAAAAATTATTTGGCTCTTGGATATAATGAAAAATGGATTAATCAGAGACTTAGGACAATCGAAGCTAGAAAAGAATTGACCGATGAATGGAAGCGCAGTGGAGTTAATGATGGATTTGAATTTTCAATATTGACGAATGAAATGATGAGGGCTTGGTCTGGAAAATCTATACGAGAATACAAAGAATTTAAGAATTTGAAGAAAGAAAATCTCCGAGATAATATGACTACATTAGAATTGGCGCTTAATATATTGGCAGAAGCTACTACTGCCGAGATCTCTAAAGTAGAAAATCCCGAGGGATTGGATGAATCTTTGGAAGTTGCTCGCGAAGGTGGCGAAGTTGCAGGGAATGCTAGGAGAGATATTGAAGAGAGAACTGGGAAGGATGTTATTAGTTCTGTGAATAGTAAAGAGTTAATTGAAAAAAACAAAATGGAGATTGAAAAAAATGAATAAAATAATGGCAAATAAGAAAATAATATTGGTGGCTTTGATGCTCAGTGTTTCAGTTATTTTAGTTGGAGCATTGGTCAGTGCTGAGAAGAATTGGGCGTTTGAAAATTATACTGTTAACATTAGTCATGATTTGAACGTGGTAGGTAACTTGACTCTTGGTGAAAAAATTACTTTTTCTTTTGGGGAGATTATTGATAATATTAAGAATGGATGGATTAAGATTACTGGGGGGTTGGAAGTTAATGGGTCTGTTAATATTACGGGGACTGGGAATGCTCTTTATTTCCCCGATGGGACAAATATGACAAGTGCTAGTAGTGGAAGTGACGAGGCTTATGTAACTTATGAAGAATATGATACGGGGTGGTTATATAAAACTTCTGTTTGGACAAATGTTCATTTAGGAACTGATAATTCTTCAACTACTGGAAATGTAACTCATAATCTCAATGCGCCTTTAAGTGATTTGGATGTTCATGTTTTAATTTCAATAGATGGAACAGATGCTAATAGTTGGGAATTGTCTTCTGAGACGAGTGCAACGAGTGATTTTGGATTAAGGATATCGTATGCGTCTAATAATGAAGTTGAAGTTCAAACAGGTGCGAGTGGTATAAGGATGATGGATGATACAGGAAGTGGAAGTGCTCTTGATGGAGAAGATTGGTATTATAAAATCGTCGTGACTAAACTTACTAAATCTGACAATGCCACTAATATAATCGAAGAAGTTGGAGATGATATTTATTTGAAGAATGTTAGTAAGAATTTTGGAATTGGAACGACTAGTCCGACGGAGAAACTTCATGTTGAAGGTAATGTGAATATTACAGGGAATTTGACTTTAGGAGCTGGTAAGATATATATGGATGGGGGGGATATGATTTTTAGGGTATGATGGTAAAAGAAAAAAAGAGCAGTATAATTGTACTTGGAAAAGAGACTGGATTATGGGAAGAAATATATAATCAAGATTTTAAGCCCGTGGAATTCGACGGAATTAAAAATAGTTCAAGTTTGGATAGTTTTTCTTTAACCTTGAAAAGAGGGATTGGAAAGACTAATGTTGATAGAAGTTTAAATGGGGAGAATGTATTTTATTAATATGGAAAAAATAAAATTGGAATTTATTTTAAGTGAAGGCGAAGGTCAGTATATTGAGTTTAAGGAAAATTTTAATTCTAAAAATTTGGCAAGTGAAATAGTCGCGTTTGCTAATTCTTCAGGGGGGAAAATCTTTCTTGGTATAGATGATAATAATGAGGTTATTGGAGTTAATGTAACAAATAAATTAAAATCCCAAATTCAAGATATCGCAAAGAATTGTGATCCGCAAATAAATATTGATATCGAAGTCTTTGAAGATAAAATTTTAATTATTGATGTTAAGGAAGGGTCTAATAAACCTTATTCTTGTTCTTCTGGGTTTTATATAAGAATGGGACCAAATTCTCAGAAAATGAAAAGGGATGATATTATGAAGTTGGCTATTAAGGAGGGAAAGATTAGATTTGACGAACAGATTTGTAAGAATTTTGATTGGAAGGATTTTGATGAGGAAAAATTTGAATATTATTTGAAATTGGCTAGAATTTCTAATAATTTAGGTAGGGATGATATGTTGAGAAATTTGAAAGTGTTGGTCTCAAACGACATGACCTCTGGTGGGCTTCCTGAGGAGGGCATGACTAATGCTGGGGTTTTATTTTTTGCTCGTAATCCGTATAAATATATTTTTACTTCTAGAATTAGATGTATTCATTTTAATGATGACGATAGGGTTGATATTTTAGATAAGAAAGAGGTTGATAGAGGAATTATGGGGAATATAGAATTTGCTGTAAATTATATAAAAGATTTGGTTCCTGTGAGATTTGAGATTAAAAAATTGGCGAGAGATGAATTTCCTGAATTTCCTGAGGATGCTTATCGTGAGGCGGTTGTAAATGCAGTTGTTCATCGTGATTATTTTAATGGCGGTGAAATCGCTGTTGAAAAATTGAAAAATTCCATTGTTATTAATAATAAGGGGGAACTTCTTTTTGATGAGGATAAATTTGGAAGTGTTAGTGAGCCTAGAAATAGATTGATTGCGGATTTGCTTTCAAAAACGGAACATATGGAGAAGGCAGGTACTGGGATTAAAAGGATTAAAGTTGCTTGTATGAAAAATAGCAATAGGGTAAAATTTGAATTCTATGATAGCTTTTGGGTTAGAATTTTTAGTAATAAGGTCGGAGTAAATGAGGGAGTAAGTGAGGGAGTAAGTGAGGGAGTAAGTGAGGGAGTAAGTGAGCTTTTTGATTATATTGATAGGAATCCTGGGAAGAGGGTTCCTTGTTTTGAGAAAAAATTGGATGTTCCTGCAAAAACAATTGAACGATGGTTGGCTCAGCTAAAAAGAAATAATAAGATTGAGTTTAAGGGAAGTTCAAAAACTGGAGGATATTATAAAAGATGAATAAGAAAATATTAAGTAAAAAATTGGCTCACGGATTACACGGTACCCTCACAGATTCAGAAAAATTGGTTGGGGCAGACCCACATCTTCGTCGTTCACGGATCACTGTACTAGAGAAAGTAATGAATAAGAAAATAATATTAAGTTTAATTGTTGGGATGTTCGCTCTTCGAGAGGCAGGAGTAAATCTTCGAGATTTACGGACGGAGGGCTGCGGACGGAGCACTGGGGAATTGTTGCGTGATTCTTTCACGCTCATGGAGGAAAATAATGATGAATAAAAAAATATTAAGTTTAATCGTTGGAATGTTCGTAATTTTGGTTTTGGTTAGTTTAGTTAGTGCGGGGGATTATCGGTTTCAGAATTCTAGTGATGTTGATGTTGCTATTATTGAGGGTGCGACTGGGAATATGAATGTTACAGGGAACTTGACTCTTGGTCAGAAAATTAGTTTTTCGTTTGGGGAGATGATTGATAATATTAAGAATGGATGGATTAGGATTACTGGAGGGCTGGAAGTTAATGGGTCTGTGAATATAAGTGGGACTGGGAATGCTCTTTATTTCCCCGATGGAACGAATATGACAAGTGCTAGTAGCGGAAGTGGTGAGGCTTATGTAACTTACGAAGAATACGATACGGGGTGGTTGTATAAAACTTCTGTTTGGGGAAATGCTCATTTAGGAACTGATAATTCTTCAACCACCTCTAATCTTACTCATAATTTGGATGCCCCTTTGAGTGATTTAAATGTTCATGTATTTATTTCAACAGATGGAACAGATGCAAATAGTTTTGAGATATTAACCGTTATGCATACAAATACAAACTTAGGATTAACTCTTTATGGTGTAGATGATGATAATATTATAGTTCAAACTGGAGCTAGTGGTATAAGTAGGGTAAATGATATTACAGGAAATACATTAATAATCGATACAGAAGATTGGTATTATAAAATTGTTGTAACTAAACTTACTAAATCTGATAATGCTACTAATATAATCGAAGAGGTCGGCGATGATGTTTATTTGGAAAATGTTAGTAAGAATTTTGGTATAGGAACAGCTTCGCCTCGTGAAAAGTTAGAAGTTAATGGAACTTTACAATTAGGAGAAGGTAAGATTAGGTTTAACGATACTTCGGATAAATATGAATTTTATAATGGGAGTGTTTGGGAAGAGATTGGAAGTGGAAGTGGTGAGGCTTATGTAACTTATGAAGAATACGATACGGGGTGGATTAATAGAAGTGATTGGACTAATGTTCATTTGGGAAGTAATACGACAAAAAATGTAGATAGTAATGTAACTCATAATTTAGATTCGGTTTTAAGTGATTTAGATGTTAAGATTTTAATTTCGACTGATGGAACAGATGCTAATAGTTTTGAGATTGGATTTAATGATTATACTGATTCCACATCTGGAACAAGAAATTTTGGATTTGGGGTTTATCAAGTAGATAATAATAATATAATAGTTCAAACAGGTAACTTTGGATTACTTTATCCATTAGATAGTACAGGTGCAGCTGAAGGAGTAAACACACAAGATTGGCATTACCGAATCGTTGTTTCTAAATTAACTAAATCTGATAATGCTACTAATATAATCGAAGAAGTCGGGGATGATATTTATTTGAAAAATGTTTCTAAGAATTTTGGTATTGGGACTGATAGTCCAGAACATAAACTGCATGTTCATAGTCCTGGAACGGGGGCAGCAGACCATTCATATTTGCATTTTACAACGGGCGATACTGGTGCTTTGGGCACGGATGGTTTAACTGTTGGAATAGGTGCAAATATGCAGGCTGCTGTGAGCTCAAGGGAGAATATGCCTTTACACTTTATAACTCAAGATTCTTATATGTCATGGTGGACAAATGATTTGGAACGAATTCGATTGACTTCTGCAGGAAATTTTGGTATTGGAACGACTAGTCCTTCTGCTAAACTAGAAGTTAATGGATCTGTTAATATAAGTGGAACTGGAGCGGCTCTTTATTTCCCTGATGGGACGAATATGACGAGTGCTAGTAGTGGAGGTATTTGGGAAAATGTTTCTAATATGGCTACTTATGATGGAGACGTAAATATTACTGGAAGTCTTTATGTCAATGAGTCTTCGATTTATATTGGAGCTGGGAAGATTAGTTTTAATGCGACGTCTAATGAATTTATATTTTATAATACTAGTGGGGCTGCTGAAATAATTAGTGTTGGGGCTTCTTTAAGTGGCGGTAATGTTCCCGTTGGGGCGGTTGTTTCGTTTGCTAGTTCGACTTGTCCTGATGGTTGGGTTGCGGCTGACGGAACTGATGGAACTCCAGATTTAAGAGGTATTTTTGTTCGGGGTGCTGGAACTTCGGGAAGTTATAGTATGGCGAATGGGACGGCGTTTAGTGCTACTTATGGGGAATATATGAATGATTCGATGCAACAGATTACTGGACAACTACAAAGAGAGGGTGCAAGATTTGCTGGCGGAAGTGGAGCTTTTACAGCTACTAATGCTGCGGGTTTAGGAGCACAAAGCACTAACACTGGAACACAGGTGGATTTTGATTCATCAGGTTCAACTGCTCAAGGAGGGGCAAGAACAGGAGCGGAAACAGCCCCAGCAAGTATGGCTTTGATTTATTGTGTAAAGACTTCAGACGATTCTGAAAATACAACTGGAGCGATTGGGACGTTGAATGATAATGTTACTTTTGTTCAGAATGTTAGTCATAATTTTGGAATTGGGACTTTGAGCCCGAGGGAGAAGTTGGAGGTTAATGGAACTTTACAATTAGGCGAAGGTAAGATTAGGTTTAACGATACTTCGGATAAATATGAGTTTTATAATGGGAGCGTTTGGGAAGAGATTGGAACTGGGAGTGGTGAGGCTTATGTAACTTATGAAGAATATGATACGGGGTGGATAAGTAGAAGTGATTGGACTAATGTTCATTTGGGTTCTAGTACTTCAAAGAATGTGGATAGCAATGTAACTCATAATTTAGATTCGGTTTTAAGTGATTTAGATGTTAAGGTTTTGGTTTCTACTGATGGAACAGATGCTAATAGTTTTGAAACTATTATGTCAGATTTAACTACATCTACAATATATAGAACTGGAATAGGGGTAGAATATGTTAATAGTAACAATATAAAAATTCAAACTGGTGTACATGGTATTGGGAGGGTGGAAGATGATGGTCTAATTTCATTTACAGATGCAGATGATTGGTATTATAAAATAGTTGTTTCTAAATTAACTAAATCTGATAATGCTACTAACATAATCGAAGAAGTCGGGGGCGATATTTATTTGAAAAATGTTAGTAAGGACTTTGGAATTGGAACAAGTAGTCCGGCGGAGAAACTTCATGTTAATGGTAGTAATGTTTTGATTGAGAGTGGGGCTACGGGGTCTAATAATTTATTGACTTTGGATGCGGAGGGGACGAGTAGTGAGAATAATATTTATTTCGCGGAGGATGGTGTTGATAAGTGGTCGGTTGGGACGTTGGATTCTAATCAGAATTTTAGGGTGGTTGATAGGTTGAATGGATATATACCTTTTCAGATTGAGCAGGGGACGGGGGATAATGCTTTTTATGTTGATAATGATAGTAATGTTGGGATTGGAACTAGTAGTCCTTCTGCTAAGTTAGAAGTTTATGGCTCATTTCTAACTGGGTCGGGTGGAACTTCAACGTCAACTACTTCAGTATCTATGGGTTCAAATTGTGATGCTACTGGGACAGCAGCAATTGCTATGGGAAGAGTTACGGACGCTACTGGTTATGCTTCAACATCAATGGGGGCTTATACAAAGGCTACTGGTCAGTATACACTTGCTGCTGGCTATTATGCGGAAGCTAATGGTGATTACTCAATATCAATGGGTCGAGAGATTAATGTTGATGGAGAGAACTCGTTTGGGATAAGTTTGAATAATCCAGCTTCAGACTATGTAGTTACGAATAATAATACTATGGCTATAATGGGGGGCAATGTTGGTATTGGAACGACTAGTCCTTCTGCCAAATTGGATGTTCAGGGGGATGTAAATATATGGCTGGGATGATGGGAAAGAAAAAGATGAAAGAATCTGAAAAATTAGAATTTAAGAAAGGAGGGCAAATTGCTCGCGGCACCCTCACAGATACAATTAATTTGGTTGGGGTATGCCAATTCTGGGGATTAGTGGGATTCGAGACAGGGGATAAAAGACAATTTTGCTCACGGATTAACACGGATGCTTTCAGCATTCACGGATTCAAGGCAGTTGGGTTGTTGGAGGTTGAGAGGAAATGAATAAAAACGCTCTTCGAGTGGCGAGTGTAAATTCTTCGGAATTTACGGACGGAGGTAGCGGGTGTCGGGTAAATACATTGTTACGCTCTGTGGTCGCGTCAATGGAGGAGAAAAGATGAATAAAAAAAATATATTTATAGTGATTTGTATGGTTTTGCCAGTTTTAAGTTTGGCTCACGGATTCAAGGCAGGAAGGCAATTTTGGCTCACGGATTGCACGGATTCTCACGGATTCAAGGCACTAGGTTTTTGGGGGGTTAAAAGAAAATGAATAAAAATATTTTGATAGTGATTTGTATGGTTTTGTTTTCGGCAAGTTTGGTTTTTGCGGCTGGTAATTTTAATTTAAGTAGTTCGGCTGGGTCTTTGATTTTTGGAGGTAAATTAATATGAAAGAATCTGAAAAATTAGAATTTAAGAAATCCACTTCTGAATTAAAAGAAGGGATTATTTCCATTGTTTCTATTTTGAATAAACATAATAATGGAAAAATTATTTTTGGAATTAAAAATAATGGCGAAGTTGTTGGTCAAGATGTTAATGAAAAAACATTGAGGGATATTTCGCAAAAGATAACTTTAAATATTGAACCTAAGATTTTTCCTAAAGTTTATGAGGAGATTATTTCTGATAAAAAATGTGTAGTTATTGAGTTTAATGGAATTGATGTTCCCTATTATGCTTATGGTCGGGCATATAAACGGGTGGCTGATGAGGATAAGTTGGTTAGTGCTAGAGAATTGGAAAAATTAATTTTAGAAAAGAATAAGGATAAAATGAGTTGGGGTAAGGAAATTTGTGAGGGGGCTAGTTTTGAAGATATTGATATTGAAAGACTAAAATGGTTTTTGAAAGAATCTGGAAAAAGTTATAATGACATAGGGGAATCTTTGAAAAAGTTGAATTTAATGAGTGGTAAAAAATTATTAAATGCGGCTGTTATTTTGTTTGGAAAAAATCCAAAAGATTTTTTTAGAAATTCTAAATTAAGGTGTGCAGTTTTTGCGACTGAAAGAACTGGTTCTACTATAGATATGCAAGAGTTTGAGGGAAATTTATTTTATTTAATTGAAGAGTCTTTGAAATATTTTTTGAAGAATATTCATATTGGGATGAGAATTGAGGGACTTAAAAGAATTGATATCCCAGAGATTAATGAGGAGGCTTTTAGAGAAGTGGTTATTAATGCATTTTGTCATAGAGATTATTGGAATGATGACAATGTTCATTTGGCGATTTTTAAGAATAGAGTTGAAGTTAGAAGTCCTGGATTGTTGTATGGGGATTTGACAATAGACAGAATTAGAAAAGAGCAGGTTAGTGAACGAAGAAATGAATTAATTGCAAATTTATTTCATGAAGTTCATTTTGTTGAGAAGTGGGGTAATGGCATCGGAAAAATTTTGCGGTTGGAGCCTACTGTTGAATTTAAAGAATTAGGTAGAAAGTTTTATACTATATTTAAAAGAAGGAAAGTTGGTGAAATTATCCAGAAAACTGTGGAGAAAACTGTGGAGAAAACTGTGGAGAAAACTGTGGAGAAAATAATTGATGCGATAAAAAAAGATCCCAAAGTTACTCAAAAAGATTTGGAAAATTTGACTGGTTTGTCTCGAAGAGGAATTGAATGGAATATTGCAAAGCTTAAAGAAAAAGGTTTAATAAAACGAGTTGGTCCAGATAAGGGTGGACACTGGGAGATATGTGTAAATTCTTCGGAATTTACGGACGGAGGCAGCGGGTGTCGGGGAAATACATTATTACGCTCTGTGGTCGCGTCAGTGGAGGAGAATTATGAATAAAAAATATATTTTGATGGTAGCTTGTATGACTTTGCCAGTTTTAAGCTTGGCTCACGGATTCAAGGCACTAGGTTTTTGGGGGTTAAAAGAAAATGAATAGAAAAGAATTGGATTTTGTATTACAAGAAGGTGAGGGGCAATATATTGAGTTTAAAGAAAAGTTAGATAAGAAAATTGTTCAGGAAATTGTTGCTTTTGCTAATGCTAGTGGTGGGAAGATTTATTTGGGAATTGATGATAAAAATCAAATTAGGGGTGTAAATATAACAAATAAATTAAAATCTCAAATTCAGGATTTGGCTAATAATTGTGATCCTTTGATTGGTATTGATTTTGGGAAATTTGGAAATGTACTTGTTATAAATGTTAAGGAGGGGAAAAATAAGCCCCATTCTTGTTCAAGTGGATTTTATATGAGGGTTGGTCCGAATTCTCAGAAAATGAGGAGAGATGAAATTATGGATTTGGCTATTATGGGGGGAAGGATTAGGTTTGATGAACAGATTTGTGAGAATTTTGATTGGAGTGATTTTGATCTAGAAAAATTTAATTATTATTTGAAGGTTGCGAATATTTCTAATAATTTGAATCAGAAAGATATTTTGAAAAATCTAAAAGTTTTAACTAAGAAGGGTATGACGAATACGGGAGTTTTATTTTTTGCTCGAGAGCCATATAAATATATTGGAAATTCTAGATTAAGATGTGTGCGTTTCAAAGGAAATGAAAGAGTAGATATTTTGGATAAAAAGGAAGTTGACAGGGGGATTATTGGGAATATTGAGTTTGCTATCCAGTATCTCAATGAGTGTGTTCCAGTTAGATTTGAGATTGAATCGGTACGGAGAAAAGAATATCCTCAGTTTTCAGAAAAGGCATATAGGGAAGCAATTGTTAATGCGGTTATACATAGAGATTATTTTTATAATGGAGAGGTTGCTGTTGAAAAATTAAAAGATAAGTTAATTATAAATAATCCTGGAAATTCTTTGGTTTCGGATAAGGAATTAGGTAGTGAAAGTCGTTTGAGAAATAGATTACTTGCAGATTTGTTATCAAGGACTATATTTATGGAAAGGGTGGGGACGGGAATTGAAAGGATAAAATCTAATTGTTTGGAAAATAAGAATAAGGTAGAATTTGAGCTTAGGGAAAAAGATTTTTTTGTTATTTTTGAGAGTGTATCTGAAAAAGACGCTATGAGGGTTGCAGCAAAAGAGGAAGAAAAAGAGGGAGAAAATGCACCTGTAAATGCACCTGTAAATGCACCTGTAAATGCACCTGTAAAAAGTTTTTTGGAGAATAGGATTCTTTCTTTGCTTGGGGCGAATGGTTATTTAACTTATGATAAACTTTCATCTAAAGAGGGTGTTGATAGGACTACTATTATGAGAAATATTTCAAAGCTTAAAGAAAAAGGTTTAATAAAACGAGTTGGTCCAGATAAGGGTGGACACTGGGAGATATGTGTAAATTCTTCGGAATTTACGGACGGAGGTAGCGGGTGTCGGGTAAATACATTGTTACGCTCTGTGGTCGCGTCAATGGAGGAGAAAAGATGAATAAAAAAATAATTGTGTTTAATGATAAGAAGATTAGGAGAATTTTGAAGGATGGTGAGTGGTGGTTTAGTGTTGTTGATGTTATTGGGGTTTTGTCAGAAAGCCCTACTCCAAGAAAATATTGGGAAAAGATTAAGGTTAGAGAATTTGAAGATTTCCAACCGTCCCCAAATTGGGGACAGTTAAAAATGGAAGCTAAAGATGGTAAATTTAGATTAACAGATTGTTTGAATAAAGAAGGTTTTTTTGGTTGGGAAAACAAGATGGATAAATCAGGAAATTTTAGACAAGGATTTATTTTATTGGTTGCTTTGCTAATTTTAAGTTTGGCTTATGGATTCAAGACAGGGGACAAAAGACAATTTTGGCTCACGGATTACACGGATGGGCTTGTCCATTCACGGATTCAAGGCTGTTGGGCTGTTGGAGGTAATTTCTGTGGTAATTAAATTGTCCAATGTGGGACAATTATGTCCAGATATTTTAATGCCATATCTTAAAGACTATTCTTTAAAATTAAGTGCTAGTGAAATTTCTCGGGAAGTAAAAATTGAAAGACGAACAATTTCTAGAATTTTGAATAAATTGGTTTCATTAAATTTGATGGATTTTGTAATTCAAGGAAAAAATAAATTATTTTATTTTGATTTAAAAAAATTTAATTCTTTTTCTTTATTTAATTTAATTGAAATAAATAATTCTATGAATTTTAATTTTAAAAATAAGAATATTTCTTTGATGGTTTCTAAATTGTTAAATTGTGCTGATGGGGTGATTGTTTTCGGTTCTTATGCAACTTCCAAAAATAAAAAAGATTCTGATTTAGATGTTGTTTTACTTGGTAAAGTTAATGAAAAGGAAGTGAGTAGGGTAAAATTAATTAGTCCGATAGAGATTAATGAGCACTTGAGTAGTTATTCAGAATTTAAAAAAATTCTTAAAAGTAAAAATGCGTTGGCTATTGAGATTTCTAGAAGTCATATTTTATTTGGAAATTTTTCTTCTATTATTAAAATATTTTTGGAGGATAAAATAAATGGTTGATTTGGCTTGGTGCAAAAGACAGGTTCGGGGGATTAGCTTGATTGAAGAAAAAAAGCATTTAAGTGAATCTTATTTGAAAGAATCGTGGGATAGTTTTCAGACTTGTTTAAAGATAGAGGGTAAATGGAGAGTTGTTACGGGATATTATTCTTGTTATAATGCGTTTTATTCAGTTCTTATGAGATGTGGGATAAAGTCAGAGATTCATGATTGTTCAATTAAGTTGATGAGTTTGTTTGATTTTATTGATGAGGATATTTTATTTATTCAAAAATTAAAAAAGAAAAGGATTAATGCGCAATATTATTTAAAAGAAGTTAAGCTTGAAGAAATAAATAAAGTTAAGAGTTTTGTCTCAAAATGTGAGAGAATTTTGGAAGATTTAAATAATGAGAAGATTAAAGAAATTAGGGAGAAACTAAGATGAATAAAAACGCTCTTCGAGTGGCGAGTGTAA
>JAGLQO010000029.1 GCA_023136775.1 Candidatus Pacearchaeota archaeon
GACATATGTCACTTGCTTCTACACTACAAAACCTGCAGCAATAATAACAGCAACAATAATAAAAGTATAAAGCCATTTATTAGAAAAATTAATCTGAATATTAATTTGTTTGCCTCTTTTTTTCTTCATATTATAACCAATAATAAAATATTTATAAATGTTTAGCAAATTTGACTAAAGTATAATATCCCAAAATAATTAACAAAACTCTTAGAAACAAAAAAAATTATTTTTATTAGTTAGAACAATACACAACCTACATTCTCTTATAAATTCCAAAAGGAAGAATTTTCATCAAGAACGCAATCAATCCCCATCTCTTTGTAACATAAACTCTTTTCTTTTTCTTCCTAATCGCATCAAATATTTGAGAAGCTACTTTCTCTTTTGAAGCAACCCAAAAAAGCCCTTCGCCCTTCGCCATTTTGGTATCAACAAATCCTGGACAAATATCCGTAACCGTTAAATTAAATTTATCCTTATATCCCCTCATTCGAAGACCCTCCAAATAATTAACTACAAAAGCTTTAGTTGCACTATACGACGGAGATATACTTCCACGAATGCTAGAAATTGAAGAAATGCCAACTATATGTCCAATCCTTTTTTTCTTAAAATAATGATATGCAACATTTGACATTCTAACAAATCCAGCAGAATTAACATCAATAGTTTCTAGTTCTTTTTTTAAATCAAACTTTTTATTAAGATACCCAACCCCCGCACAAATCACAATTATATCAACACCACCCATATCCTTAATTAATTTTAAAAGTGCTTTATCTGAATCCTCAACAGAAACATCAAAACATTTGACATAACTTTTCCCCTTAATCTGACCCTGAACTTCCTTAAGTTTGTTCATTCGCCTACCCGTAATCCCAACCACAAATCCCTCCTCAGAAAATTTCAAAGCAAGAGCTTTTCCAATTCCAGAAGTCGCACCAATTATAATTACATTCATAACACACCTACAAAAATATTATTTATTAATTTATCTTCTATCATATTCAAGAATAAAAATTATTTAAATTCAGCCTTACCTGTTTCATAAGCCTTGTATATCCAAGCATCTTTTGTTCCTTGTGTTACCTTTTTCACAGGACCAAAGTAAGATTTCTTTACTGATTTTATTCCGCAAAAATTTAAGGTTCCCTTTATCATTAATTTTCCATTAGGATCTCCGAGGAATATTTTGTAAATAGGAATTGGGGTATTCATTGTTACAATTAATCTTGCAGATTTTCCTTTTAGAAGTCCTACTGGAAGTCCTTTTTTTTCTTTTGGATACTCTAAAGCAAATCCTGGGACAAAAATTATTTCAATAAATTCTTTCATTAGTGCTGGACAAGTTCCCCACCAAATCGGATAAGAAAAAACTAAATGGTCCGCCCATTTAATTAATTTTTGAGCATTAATTAAATCTGGACTTAATTTTGCAGAAGTTCTATGGTCATGTTTTAGGTACTTTGCTAATTTCAATTCTCGAAGAGATATCTCTTTTATCTTATTTCCAGATTCCTTTGCACCCTTAATATACTCATCTGCCAAAGCTTCATTAAATGTATTTAACGCAGGATGTGCTTTTATCACCAAAATATTTTTCTTAGACTTTTCCATATTTACTCGTAGAACCTCTCTCTTAAATAATTTCTATTCATCCTTTCTCTTTGAACTACATCCTTTAATGGAATAAATTTATCTATCCAAGTTGTTTTTTCAGGAGATCCACAAATCGCTGAAGCGAAGCTGTTTATTTCTTTTGATATAGGATTGTTAGAATCCAAAACAGTAATTGGAGATTTTTCAAATAATGCTTGTGCCATTTTTTTATGTTCCTTTATTTTTGCTAAAACAGGAATCTCCGATATTGTTTCAATTTCCTTTAAATTAAATTCATGTTTTGGAGATCTTATTTTGTTCACTATTATTCCTTCTATCGGAGTCTCTTGCTCCCTTGCAACTTCTGCAGCCTTCATAGTTGTTGTTAGCGTTACATTGTCTGGAGAAGTTACCAAAAATACTTTATCAGCAGCTGCTATTACTGGACGAAGTTCTTTGTAATTTGGTGAAGAATCAATTATTATATAATCATATCTTGATTTATATTTTTCCAAAAGTTGTGCTAACTTATATGGATCGACATCCTCGTGATAATTCATAGATGCTGGAATTACATCAAATCCATGAGCTTCGTATATTACATTGTGAAGCATAGTCCCATTTAATGCATCATGCAAAGTCAAATCATTTGTTAAATCTAAATAGAGTCCAATGTTTGGTGCCGAGAAATTTGCATCTACCAAAAGAACTCTTTTATCATATTGATTTGCTAAAGAAGAAGCTGTTTCTAAAGCTAATGTTGTTTTTCCTACTCCTCCCTTTATCGAAACGAACGCTAATATATTAGACATTTTTATCACCTAATATAGATAACATTTGAGAACTATATAAAGATTACGTCGAGAACTTACTTCATTTTCTTTTTTATTTCTTTTGTAGTCTTCTCTATGTGATCCATTATCTTTGCTCCGTGTTCCTCTAACTTATCTTCAAACGCCTTCTTAAAAACATATTTTCCAAGCATTGAGAAAAAATAAAATACCATTGAAACTCCAATGAATGCAAAGAATACAGTAAATAATTTTCCAAGTGCAGTTATTGGAACTATGTCACCATAACCAATTGTTGTAACTGTTGCAACTGTAAAATATAAAGAATTAATAACATTCCAATTTTCAATATGATAATATGAAAAAGTTCCTATAGCTATCAATATTAAAAAAATCCCCCCCGCGAAAACTAATCTTTTTTGTAATTTCATTTTATCTCCCCTTTTATAAAAATAATATTATATTTAAGAGTTTGTGTAAAAATTTAATTGAAATTTATCACTCAAATAATTCTGAAACTGATTCATTTGTTTGTGCACGATAAATTGCCTCTGCGAATAATGAAGAGATATCAATAACCTCGATATTATCTTTATTATATCGAGTATTACTTGTAAAAACCTTATCGAATCTCGATGTTAAAATTTCTGTTCCTTTCGTAAATAATCCATGAGTTGCATAACAAAATATTTTTTTAGCTCCCTCTTTTTTTAGCACTTCCGCATTCAATGCTAAAGTTCCGCCCGAGTCGACAATGTCATCAACTATTAATACATTTTTCCCGTAATAGCTTTCTCCAATATATTTTACACTTCCAACCTCCCCAGCCCTTGGTCTTTGCTTTATCATAAATCCAATATCATAATCGTTTTCAGGAGTTAATTTTCCCAATCGCTTTCTAAATGACTTTGCTCTTTCCACCCCTCCTGCATCTGGTGAAATTATTTTCAAATTTTTCAACTCTTCTCTATAATTTTCTACCAAATATTTTGCAACTGCAGGGAAACTATATAAATTATCTACTGGAACTTTTGACGGATAAAATCCCTGTATTTGTGCCGCATGTAAATCCATTGTAATTATTTTTTTTATTCCAGGACCTATTGACGACGCAAGTGCTCTTGCTGAAATTGGAACCCTCGGTTCATTTTTTCTATCTTGCCGAGAATAATACATATCCGGTAAAACCAATGTTAGACTATTCGCAGATGCATTTAGAATCAAATCTTTAACTAATAAAATCTCAACCCACCAATCATTCGGACTTTTTGAAGAGTCAGCAATATAATAAACATCTTTTCCTCTAATATTCGAAATACTTCTGGGCAAAATTTCATCATTTCTAAATTTATTTATTTCCAATTCGCAAATCGGAATATCCACAAATTTTTCTTTTTTTATATACTCATGAATTTTCTCACAAAATTGCCACGCATCTGAATTTTTACTCGCCAGAAGAATAGCACATCTCATTATTAATTCAAATACTCACATTTAATAATCTTTTTCATTGCAAATCTTCAAAAGTTAATTCGTTGTTAATTAATTTTCTAATTATATCCTTTATTCCAGAAATATCTATTCGTTTTTGTTCTCCATCATCTCTATTCCTAATCGTTACTTTTTTGTCCTCAAAAGATTCTGAATCAACTGTTATACAAAATGGAGTTCCAACTTCGTCATTTCTAGCATATCTTCTCCCAACCGAACCCGATTCGTCATAAACCGTATTCCATTCTTGCTTTAATTCTTTTGAAATTTCTTTCGCAATTTTTACCAAAGCAACATCCTTTTTTACAAGTGGCAATATTGCCACTTTTATTGGAGCAATTTTTGGCGAGAGTTTTAAGATAACATTTCCCTTTTCATTGGTCTCATACGCGTCGAACATAAAAACCAAAAACGCCCTCTCTAAACCTAGCGACGGTTCTGCTACTACCATTGGGAGCAATTTTTTATTTGAAATATTGTCTACCATTTCCATAGACTTCTTCGATTTTTCCTGATGTGCAGTTAAATCATAAACTCCCCTATCAGCTATTCCTTGAAGCTCTTTCCATCCAAATGGGAATTTATATTCTATATCCCAAGTATCAGTTGAGTAATGTGATTTTTCATTTTTTACATGTTGCCTTACTCTGAAATTTTCTGGTTTTGCTCCAAGATTATAGAACCAATTTAATTCAGTCGATAACCAATATGCATGCCAAGGTAAAGCAATTATTTTATTTTTTAAAGCATCTTTTATTTTCATAATTTTAGGCTCTTGATTTTCTTCTTGCATTTCGTCAGAGTAAATATTAAGTTCGAAATTTTCAATACAAGCATATTTTGAACAAGCATATTTTTTATCTGGATCAATAAAATATTCTATCTCCATTTGCTCAAATTCCCTACATCTGAATAAAAAGTTTCTCGGTGCAATTTCATTTCTAAAAGATTTTCCTATTTGTGCAATCCCGAAAGGCAATTTTTGTCTAGCATTATCTTGAACTAATTTGAAATTAGAGAAAATTAATTGAGCAGTTTCTGGTCTCAGGTAAGCCATGGTAGAATCTTCTTCTACAGGTCCAACTTGAGTTGTAAACATTGGTACAAATTTTCCCTTGGATTCTATTTCTCCACCGCATTTATCACAAACTGCTGTAGCAAGTTCCGCTTCATCTACTTTGAATTTGTTTTTACATTTTTTGCAAACTACTGCTACATCTGTGAAATTTTCAACGTGACCTGAAGCTTCCCAAATTTTTGGATTTGTGATTATTGCCCCATCAATTCCTACAATATCATCTCGTCCATGAACATGAAATTTCCACCATTGGGATTTAATATTATTTTTTAATTCAGATCCCAAATGTCCAAAATCCCAAAACCCGGCTAGTCCTCCGTAGATTTCGGCTGTTGGATAAACGAATCCTTTTCTCTTGCAGAAATTTGCCATTTCGTCAATTGTAATTGCCATAAAAGAAAAAAGATTTGGAGGTTTATAAAAATATTGGGAAAGGGTTTTGAACAATTCCCAAAATACAAAAAAGCAGATACTGGGAATTGCACCCAGGATCAGCGGGTTGCAGCCGCTTGCCTTACTGCTTGGCTATATCTGCATAAGAATTAATAAATTAGAATTCTTTTAAAGTTAACTAATCTAAATGCTTTCAATTAAATCATCTATATCTTTTTAAATTCTGGCTTGTTCTTCGACTGATAATTGATTGAATTTTTCTTCTCGTTTAGCTTTTTCAATTATATCTATTTCTTCATAACTCATTAAATGTATTTTTGCAACTTCTTCTAAATCTTTGTGAGTTTTTGTTTTTAATATTTTTTCTGCCATTTGCATCATTTGCCATCTTTCTACGGGGCTCCCACGCCCCTTATAACATCCATAATTTTCACACACTTCTGGTTTTTCTTCTTGAATTTTGCAATATGGAACACTATCCACTATTTCCATATTATGACATCTCGTATATTGTTTTTCTATTCCTAGTTCTTCAATTTCATATTTATAGCAACAAATCCCACATCTTTCACACTCATCAGTTCCCCAAATAGATTTATCAAATTTTTTAAATTGATCTTGAAGTTCTACTAATTTACTTTCCAATTTACTTCTTGGAAAAAATTCTATTTCTTTTGGCGGTAAAGGTCTTCTCATATTATTGTTTAGAATTCTAAGGTGATTCTTTACCTCACCTTATATAAAACTCGAGCGCTCTCGGTTGGATTAAAAGTTCTTTAGAACTTTTAGAAAATCTCTGATTTTCGTTCCGAGTGACTTTGTCACGAAGGTTGAACTGTATGGTTCGAATCCTTAGCGCTCTCGGCAGGATTTGAACCTGCGGCTTCTTCCTTAGAAGGGAAGCACTCTATCCAGGCTGAGTTACGAGAGCTTAGAATTAGGTAATTAATTTGGTTTAAAAGTTTACCCCCAACTGTTAAAAACTATATTTTAGTTAAGATTTTATGGAAAGTAAGGATATAATTAAAAAAGTTTTTCCTATTTTGAAAAAGGAAAAGGCTTCTCGAGCTGGTCTTTTTGGTAGCTATGCGCGTGGAGGGCAAAAAAGAGGAAGTGACGTAGATATTCTTGTTGAGTTGCCGAGAAGCTTTGATTTGTTTGATTTAGTTAGGATAAAAAAGAACTTAGAAAAAGTTTTGAAAAGAAATGTTGATTTGGTAGAGTATTGTGTTATTAAGAAACAGATTAAGAAACAGATTTTAGCAGAGGAGATTAGGATAATATGAAGAGAGATTTGAGACTTTTTTATGGAGATATCTATGATTCTATTTGTTTGATTGAAAAATATATTGGTAGGGGGGATTTTTCTAAGTTTAGAAAAGATATAAAACTGGTTGATTCAGTTGTTCGTAGAGTTGAAATAATTGGAGAAGCGATTAAGCATATTCCAAAAGAAGTTAGAGATAAGTATCCAGATGTTTTATGGAACTCATATGTTGATTCTAGAAATTTTTTAATACATGTTTATTTCGGAGTTAATTATTTGCGCCTTTGGGGATTTGTGAAAAATAAATTGCCAGTTTTAAAAGAATCAGTTAATAAATTGTTGGAGGAGGAAAATGGTAGAAAAAATTAATATTACATTTCTTGGAACTGGAAGTGCAATTCCAACCGCTAGAAGAAATCATCCAGCTATGCTTTTGAGATATAAGAGCGAAAATATTTTAGTTGATTGTGGAGAAGGAACACAAAGGCAGTTTCGTAAAGCTCATATCAATCCTTGTAAGATTACTAAGCTTTTAATTACTCATTGGCACGCAGATCATGTCCTAGGAATCCCTGGACTTATTCAAACCATGATGCTTAATGGCTATAATAAAAAATTAGAAGTTTACGGACCCCGAGGAACTAAAGCCAAATTTGAACAATATCTTGATTTGTTTATACATAAGGAAAATGAGTTAGATATAGTAATTAAAGAAATTAATAATGAAGTATTTTTTGACAACGAAGAGTTTTGCTTAGAGGCTGCAAAAATGGATCATGACTGTCCTGCAATTGCCTATTCGTTTACAGTTAAGGAAAAAAGTAGACTTGATAAAGAAAAATTAAAAGAATTAAATATTCCTAATTCTCCTTTAGTTGCTGAGTTAGTTGAAGGAAAGACCATAGAAATTAACGGCAAGAAAATTAACGGCAAGAAATTAATTTACACTGAGAAATCTAGAAAAATAACTTTTGTTATGGACACCAGAATTAATGAAAATGCAATTCAATTAGCTGAAAATTCTGATTTACTGATTTGTGAATCTACTTATTCTAAAGACGAAGAAGAAGTTGCCAGTGAGCATGGACATATGACTTCAGTTGAAGCCGCAACAATTGCTAAAGAAGCAAAGGTTAAGGCCCTTGTTTTAACTCATTTGTCTCAAAGATATGAAGCTATTCCTAAAGTTATTTTGGCAGAAGCAAAAGAAGTTTTCAAAGATGTAATCATCCCAGAAGATTTAGAATCTGTAGAACTGTAATAACAACAAGTTACATAACACATAAAATATAGCAAGTTTTTATTTTAGACAGAAAAATTCGCAGCGTAAAAAATTTAGTGGCGTATAAAAATACGCGAGAAATTTTTTACCAAGAATTTTTCGTATAAAATAAAAACTTAAGGGACTACTTTTAGACGAAGGTTATACAATATCCACAAAATTGTAAAAATTAGAATTGCTGTTAGTAATAAATAAAATGTTAAATCAACATTAATTTGTTTATTTGTTTCGGTAATCAGACTATTAAAAGACGATTCTAATTCTGCTGCATCACCTACTTCAAAAAATTGACCACCACTATTAAACGCTAATGATTTTAAAAAATCTACATCCACTTTGGAAATCGTATCAAACTCTGTCAAACCACCTTCCTCTGTTCCAACGGCAATTGTATTTACAACTAAATTATTACGATTAATATATCTAATAATTTGTGGAGCGTCCCCCACATTTAATTGTCCATCCGACATTAAAACAACAGACTTCCTCTGTCGAAGCCCAAACATTTTATTTGAAGCAATCAACGCATTATAAATATTAGTTCCAAAAATAGCTCCATAATCAACTTCGTCCAAAGCCATATTAGCCTTCAATTTAGAACTGTCAAGTGTCTGCAAAACTTCTGCATCTCCAGAAAACCCAATCACCCCTATCTCAACCCCTATCGGAAGAGAATCAACAAACTTCTTAGCTTCACCTTTAGCAACAGCCAAACGACTAGAACCTACATCAGCAGTCCCCATACTAGAAGACGTATCAATAGCGATAACATAGGAAAATTCTGAAGTATCTGCATAAAATGAAATCGCAGTTCCAGCCAAACTAAAAATCAAAAGAACCAACACAAAAAGATTAACATAAAGTGCAATAAAGTTTTTAGAAAAAAATTCTATATCATAAAATCTTTCCATAGCTTCAAAATTTGCAAATAAAACCGCCTTCTTTTTATTATAGATAATGCTAAAAAAATAAATAAAAACAAAAAACGGAACCAACAAAAGTAACGATAAAAATTTCGGATAAAGAAATGTTAATTCCATGTAGCAAAACCTCCACTAAATCCAAAATAATTTAATTCATATAAACGAGAGAAAAAATCGTAATAATACATTGACCCGCGACCCGAAGAAATCTTCGATTTCTTCATATTCGTCCCCCCTTAGATCTCCCTCGAAGGAATACAGATAAAGGAACGGCAAAATTCTCATCACTCACAAGTTCAATCGAATCTATATTAGAATCCTTAAACATTTGAGCAACCATTTTTTTTTGAGCAATAACATTTTGTTTATATCTGTCACTCGCAATAACTGGATCTAAAATCATCTGTCTATTAGAATACGGATCTTGAATAGAAAACTGATAATTAGTTTTAGGCAAGTTATCATCAAGCCTATCTCGTATCACAACAGCCAAAGTTTCAAAACGATTTCCCATAAGCTTCATATTTCTAAGATTACTTTTTTTAGTTTTAATAAAATCGCTAATCAAAATGAAAATTGTATAAGGAGTTTTAACCGTACGAAGACAATATTCAACCGCCTTATCTATATCAAATCCACCACCATACAAACTTGAATCTGATAACGCTCTCGTAAAATTAGGGAACTGATTTTTATTACTCGAAGGCCTTAAGATCTTAACCACCTTATCACTAAACATAACAAGCCCAATCTTGTCTCCAGCACCAAGAATCAAATGGCTAAGCGAAGAGATAAATTCCGTAGCAAACTCAGCCTTCAATTTATTTCCAGAACCAAATAACATACTATTAGACACATCAACTAAAAAATAAACATTCAAATCCCTTTCTTCAATATATTTTTTTGCAAGAACCTGATTAGAACGAAGACTAGCTTTCCAATCAATTAAGGAGGAATCATCATCAGGCTGAAACACCCGATAAGAATCAAACTCTAAACCCTTTCCCCTAAAAATAGTTCTATACAAAATTTTCTTTACTGGAAATTTCTGCATAGCATTTTCAAACTGAGAAATAGCCTTTGGAATATTCAAAACAAACTTACCTTTAGCCCCCACAGAATTCATCACCATCTTAAAACAATAAAGAAATACTTATTTATAACATTACCCACCGAGGTATCTATTGATGAAAATAAACTAAAAATAATAAACAAAAACAAAAAACCCAAGAGCGCGAATGAAGAGCGCAACAATGCCCCTCAAAAAAATAATCGTGAACAAAGTTCACCTATCTACCAGACCCGCTCACCCGTTACCCGCTCACCAGTCACCCCAAACTCGCTCACCTACCTACCAACCCGCTCACCCGTTACCTGTTACCTGCTCACCATGAATCGAAGATTCATCTGCTACCCGCTCACCCGTTAGCGAAGCACCTCCGTCCGTGAATCCCAAAGGATTCACACTAAGGTACATTGACATCGCCAAGAATATTCTTAATCACTTTATCCGTAGTAATTTGCTCAGCCTCTGCTTCATAATTCAAAATTATTCGATGTCGAAGAATCGGATAAGCAACAGTTTGAACATCTTCGGGAATCACATAATCTCTGCCGTTCATAAGAGCTTCAGCTTTAGAAGAAATATAAAGAGCGATGGAAGCTCGAGGACTTGCCCCATAAGAAACATACTTCCCAAAATCAGCTTTCTCATCTCGAGTTTTGGCTACAATTTGAATAATATAATTTTCAATAGCATCCGAAGTAAAAACATCTTTAACTTGTTCCTGTAAAGTAATAATTCTGGACGGACTCAAAACTGCTTTTAATTTATAGCTTTCAAATTTCGAAGTCGTAGTATTTTGTGTCAAAATAAATTTTTCCTCGTCACCCTTAGGATAACCCATTATAAGTTTAAACAAAAATCTATCAACTTGAGCTTCTGGCAAATTATAAACACCACTATTTTCTAACGGATTTTCAGTTGCCATAACAAAAAATGGAGAAGGTAAATCATGAGTATCTCGAGAAATAGTAACCGCCTTTTCTTGCATTGCCTCTAGTAAAGCTGATTGTGTCTTCGGGGGACTTCTATTAATTTCATCAGCCAAAACAAAATGTGCGAATATCGGACCCTTAACAACTTCAAATCCCTTATCAGGAGTATAACTCATAATACCAGTAATATCCGTCGGCAACAAATCAACAGTAAACTGAATACGCTTCATTTCACATCCAAGCACAGTTGCAATCGATTTTACAATTAAAGTTTTCGCAACACCTGGAACCCCTTCAACCAAGACATGTCCATTGCAAAGAACAGCCCTTAAAAATCCATGAACAATTTCTTTTTGCCCAACAACAACCTTAGCAATTTCTCTTTCCACTTCAATTAAAATTTTAGCAATATCTTCTTTTCTTTTAACAACCATGCATCACCTCACTCATAATAATCTCCTTTAGATTTATTAAACCTTATCCTTTTGATAATGCCTCCAATGAACAACTCTTCTTGGTTACACCCCGCGGGCGAAATAAAATTTCGCCCTTCCATTAAATCGAACCGTCTGCGGCCTCGACGGTAAGCGGTTCGGAATCTATTTTTCTGCAGAAAAATTCCAACGATTTTTTCACCAGAAAAAATGTTGATATCACTCATAATAATCTCCTTTAGATTTATTAAACCTTATCCTTTTGTAAATATAAAATATAAATCCAATAAAAAATATCGCCAAAGTAATCAAAGATATAATATAAAAATTCCTTTCAACAAATCCCTGTACACTATATCTAACTTGAGAATTAGAAGAAATCGCATTTTCACACGCAACAGTAGTCTCCTCAGCTAAAGATAATGCCATAGCTACATCTCCCTCGTCATAAGCATTTTGAGCTCTATTAAATAATTCTGACAGCTCCAAACACTCTGGATTATCGGTTATGAACTGTTCAGTAAAAAGTAAAATCTGTTCAGCATCACTCTCATTTATTCGTCTCAAATCAATAAAAAAATCTCCCCAATCTGAAAACTTAGGAGACGTTACATTCGCAAAAATACTTACTTTATATTTCCCAGACTTTTGAGTATCCGCATAAATCTTTAACGTATAATTTTCCGATTGTCCAATTTTCAAAGACGGAACAAAAGTATCTGTCAATTCAATCTTAATATCTTCGGAATAAATATTATTAAACCGAACTTCAGTCCATAATTTAATTCCAGTCAAATCTGTTGCCCCATTATTTACCAAAGAAAACGGAACCTCAATATAATTTTGATCAGATAATATAACATCTTGCGGAGCAATTAATTTTAAAGAAAAATGCTTCACTACTGTTTTAGTGCTAGTTTTAGTTTTGGGAACCTCCTCTGGTGCTGGCGGAAGAATTTTAACATTAAATTCATTACTACTAACATTCCCAAGAGAAGAATTATCCATATCATATTCATACGCAACAACCTTAATTCTTTCTGTAATTGTCTCATCTCCATCCACATCAGTTTTCAAACTTAAAATCCAGTCGCTAAAAGTAGATGCAACCTGAACATTGGTTCCTCCATTAATAGTCTCAATAGTAAAATTTATTTTCTGATTTATTTTCTTATCAAAATAATCTGCATCACTAAAATAATCAACCAAATCAACAAGCTCGTCAGTCTTAATTGTAATTGCAGCGTCTTCAATAGTTCCACTAAAACTAATATTTTCATTAGTATGAGTTATATTAACTTTCCAATTCTTAGAAATATTAAGTTCTGGAAATTCCGCATTAAACACTAACAAAGTAAAATTCTTTTCCATCCCATAAGTTTCATCTGTATAATCAGGAGTAAAATTCCAAGTAAAATTTTTATTATCCGCCCAATAATAATTTATAAAATGTCTTTGACTTTCAACAGGATTAGTTAAATTAGTATAATTAAACGCAGTAGAATTAGAAAAAACTATTCTGTCCATATAAATTTCATACGTCAAATAAGTTTCGTTAATCTCATAATCAACTTCAAACTCCAAATTACTAACATTTAAATTTTCCGTCCACAAAAATGATTGACTACTATTTGGCATTGTTATATTTGGAGTTCCATGAACTGTCAAACTAAAAATCCGAAAGTCCACCGCGCCCTCGCTATCATTAACAGATAAATTATATTCATAAATCCCCGCCAACCCCTCATTCATCGTCGCATTAATAACCCCAGTCGTTAAATTAATTTGTAAAAAATCTCCACCAACTGTCAAATTTTCCAAACTATAATTCAAAATTCCATTTTCTGGTAAAGTTGGGGAATCTTCTACGTCCGTGGCATTAATATCAATATAAAATATTCTTTTACTAGTTGTAGTTTGATTAGGAACAAAAGTCAAGTTAGGTAAATCATTCACTTGAGTAATGTTCAAAATAAAATATGCAACATCCGAAATTCCACTATTATCCGTTACATTAACAGTCACATTATAATCACCAACATTATCATCATCAGGAGTAAAAGATATATAGAACCATTCTTCATTCGAACTTACCCCATTAGTATCAGCAGTAAAATAAATTGGAGTTGTAACAAAAGTTAAATTCACAATAGTCAACTCTACCTCCAAATCTTCATTATAAAAACTACCTTGACTAGTTGGTATCAAAAAATCAGAATCAGAAACCCAAAAATTAATAGTTTTTACTTCAGACTCGGGGGCACCAATCGTTCCAAGAACAGTATCAATCACTGGTGAATCATCAACATTCATAACAGTGAAATTAAATTCATAGGGGCTATCTAGCATTCCGTCCGTCGCTATTATTGTAACATTATGATAACCAACATCACAATCTGTCGGAATAAAATTAATCATTCCATTAGAATTAAAATTAGTAGAATTCAACCCACAAAATTCCGCAGACTCGTTTACAAAAGAAAATGAAATCGGATCCCCCTCGACATCACTAACATTCATACTAACATTATAGGTAAATAACTCATCCTCAGTCAACAATAAATTTACAGGGACAGGCAAAGCATTCCACTCCGGAGCAGTATCATTTCTAATCTCAATCGTAAAAACCTCAAAATCAAAATTAAAAGCCTCATCACTTACCATAATTCGAACAGAATGATTCCCAATCCCAAAACTAATATTATTAAGAGCCGCATTATGGTCAACGTTAATCGTAGCTGGTCTAGTATTTCCCATTACATCTCCCGCATTAGAGTTACTAATTGTTACCCAACTAACATTCGATGAAAAGTTAAAAGCCTCTTTTTTAACGCTATCATCCCAAATTCGCAAATCTTCATCCGTCACAGTAACTTGAAAATCATGATTTTCATAAAGTGCGTCATCATTAGTCAAATCTAAAATGCTAGATAGATAAACCGAAGATTCATTAAAATCCACAAAAAAATTAACAGTTTCAGTCACCGGTCGTGGAGTTTCAAGTGGTCGACTGTCATCTACCTCCAAAGCAATTGTCCAATTACCAACCTCCTCCTTATCTAACAAAATAGAAATAGGTAATGAAATTAAATTATTAGTAGCATTTCTAGCCTGAGTTGAAATAAACCAACTAGCATTATGAACTGGATTAGGGTCATTTCTAAAAGATGCAGGAGCTATAATACTTACGTTATCATTTGCCCCAATTGTCGTAATATTAATTGTACAACTAAGCGTATCACCTTCCGTCCAAGATCTCCCTTCACAATCAGACGCATCAATAGTTAGAGAAGATAAAAGATTAAGTGTAGTATTCTGACAAGAACTTTTATTCTCTACATAATCAGCATTATAATGAGACGGCAAAGCCGCCCCCTCAATATTATCCCAAGTGCAAATAGTAATATTGTAAACACCCACATCATTATATGACAAATCCTTAAGCGCTAATCTCGATTCTATATCTGATAAACTAGTCATATTATAACTTAAACCGCAATCCCCTGGAGTCTTAGTACTCCACGATGCGAAACTACAATTATTAAAACTAATATTATAACTAAGTGGATAATGCCCCTCATCATCACTCCCAACCAAACTAATATTCAAACTTGCATTCTCCAAGGTTGGAATCGAAACAGTATAATTATTATCCAAACTGAAAATTGGAATGTCATTAGTTGCATTAACTCTAAATTCAAAATCTGTCGTAGTATCGTCGCCCGTAGCATTATTAGCTTGAATCGGAATTATGAAATATCCTGTTTGAGAATCTTCAGTTGCATTAATTATTAAATTATTTCCAGATATATAAATCCAAGAGGAAACAGCTGACTCCTCAACAAGTCTAGAACCAGTTATATCTGTCCAATTAATTTTATTCGTCAATGTATCAATCGCGAAAGTAATATCAGAATTAAATCCCGACACATTTATACTTAAATCATGAGTATATGTAGAATCCTCATTCACATGATAAAGAGCATCTTTATTCCATGTCACCGCTCCAACCATAATTGCCGTCATACCAATTAAAATCAAAACAACACCTACTAAATTACCTCGTCTCCCTTTATTCATCTTCAACCTCCAAAAGCATTGTCTTCTTATCCGAATCAAATCTAATAATAATTTTTTGCTTAACTTTTAAATCCAAAGTGTCTATAATAGCCTTTGGTATTTTAATTCGGTGACCCGTCTGTATAGAATTATCCTTAAAAATTATTTCACCCATCTTTTTCTACACCCCTTTTATACCCTTAAGATATACTTAAAAAGTACTTTAAAAAGTATATAAAGTTATTGGAGTAAAGATAATTTTAAACAATTAGATAGTCAAGCATATTAAAACTCACAAAAAACCCAAGAGCGCGAATAAAGAGCGCAACAATGCCCCTAAAAAATAATCGTGAACAAAGTTCACCTACCTACCAACCCGCTCACCTGTTACCCGTTACCTGCTCACCATGAATCGAAGATTCACCTGCTGCCCGCTCACCGTTATTGATTTTTCAAAGAAAAATCAATAACTATAATATCTTTCTCGAAGAATTAAAAACAATTTCCAACCGAAATATCCAAGAACTCCAATTAAAATTATAGAAAATATTATAAGAAAAACAGTCAATCCCTTTTTAGATGGAAGTTCTACCTCGCAAAGATAAGGACAAGGACCTCCGCAATCAACATCTTCCTCTCCTTGATTTTGTATCCCGTCACTACATGTAGGACAAGCAGGACAAGGACCTCCGCAATCAACCAACGATTCACAAGACCCATCATGACAATTAGTAATACCGTCGCTACAACTAGGATTTTCAGTATAATAACAATGTTGCCTTTCACTCGGCCTCTCCTCTCTTAAAACCTCATTAGTACAATCATTCAAATCTATACAACTTTTAATCTGAAATCCACAAAACCTTTCATCATCTAAATTATTCTGTGCACAAATTTCCGTCATTAAAGTATAATCCTCGATAGCCAAAACTCCTGAATCAAACGACCTCTTAACATTTTGACAAACATCCCAATCTCCACAAGCCCAGTCTTCACGACAAAAATCCGAATCAATAGAACCTCCGCCTCCTCCACCACCGCCAACTGGCCTAGAACATTCAACCATCTCAACATCAATATTCCAAGTAAGAGAATCACTAAGCAACCCATCCGTTGTAACAATCCCAACAGAATGCAAACCTCCAACACCACACGCGAATGTAACAGAATAAGCATCACTACTCTTATTCTCATTATGCTCCCTTAATACCCCATCAACATACCAATCAATATCAGGAACAGTTCCATCAGGGTCACGCACCTCAACAAAAAACGGAATACCTACCATCCCACTCTCACTCAAACTCATAGAAATTGGACTCCAATCTATAATTTCTGGAGCACGATTTGCGTCAGTAACCGTCAAAGTAAAATCGTCACAAACAGACCATTCAGTCGACCGCTTACCATTCATCTCACAAACGCTAAAATTTTCATGAACAACACTCAATGAATTATCTTCGACACAAGCTCTAATAGAATAAACATGCCCAAGTTCGTCAACCGTCGGAACAAATTGCATAATCCCCGTAATAGCTCCAATTTCAAACACATTACCTATCCCCTCGAAACTCAAATTAAAATCCAAATTCCCATCCGTTGTATTTCCATCTTCAACATCCGTCACATTATATTCATGATAAAAACTAGAGTCCTCTCCCTCTAACCAAACATAAGTCTGAGCACCAAGTTCATTATTAACAACAGGGATATTATTAACCTCAATAACTGTAATATTCACAGCCTTACTGTCAACCAAAGGCTCACCATCATAAACCGTAATAGTTCTAGAATAAGATTGAGAAACTCCACCAATTCCTCCCACCTCATCTTTTGTAAGTTGCGCAGAAATAATATTAAAAAAACTAGTCACATTATTATCATAACTAATAAATCTATCAAAGAAAATATTAGAAAGAGAAATGCTTGTAGTCAAAGACTCCTCATCTATATCAGTCGCATTATATTCAAAATAAAAATTCTCCCCCTCACAAGCAAACAACTCATCACTTATATTGGTTAAAATCGGAGCAGAATTAGGAACCTCCACAAAAAAAGTAACATTATTTTCAAACCAATCCCCATCAACCTCATGAGTTCGAACTGTCAAAACATTACCCCATCGAACAGCACTAATGGAACTGTTTGGCACAAACGATGTATTCTGTTCAACATAAACATCATGCCTCACATCATAAATAGAATATTCCCAAGCATCTGTTAAAAAATACGCACTTACATTTAATGCAATTAAATAAGCCTCCCCCTTGCTAAAATTATAAGTTATATTCTCAGGAGAATAAATTATAATCCCTTCTTGTTGCCTCTCAATTAAAATTTGAACAATACCTGTATCAACGGCTTTTCCAGTAATTGACATTGGAGAAAATGGAACTCCAAAAAAATAAATAGCCAAAACATGAATCAAAACTAAAATAGACACAATAATAACCGACGACGTTTTAACACCTCTACTTATCATAAAATAATTAATAATTCTTAATATAAAAAATTATTTCTTATCCTCCATTCTATTATTCTTAATATTATTTAAAAAAATCTTTCCTCTCCAAATTAAAACCCCGACAATCCCTAAAACAAAAATTGAAACTATTAATAATATAAAATCAAATCCCTTCAAAACTTCAAACAAAACTGTCTCCTTAGTCTCTTCTCCATCATAATGTAAAATTATTTCAAGCTCTTTATCATAACCATAAATTTGCGAAACATCAAAAAACGCACTTAAAGTTTTTTCCTCCCAAGCTTCCAAATTAACACTCGCAGTAACAAAACTATATGCCGAATCCACAACCTTAACTTCTGCATACATCTCTCGAATATCACTATTCCAAAAACTCGTCACATTAATTTCAAACTTACCAACCTTATTCTCTTTCAAACTCTTTGTATAATCCTTTATCTCCACCCTTTTTTCTCCAACTCTAAAAGAATTTTTAATATCGGCCACCTCACCTCCAAACTCAACAACACCAACAACATAATAATCTCCAGCAGAATAATTAGCCGTGTCAAGTTGCAAATAAAAATCCTTTTCAGCTTCAACAAAAAATTCTTCTAAATTAATTGTATTAATAATTTCTCCTACACCCCCAACAACCTCATAAATTTCGATTCTCGGAACAACCCTCACTGCTCTCCCCTTACTTAAAATCCCAAATTCAACATCAACAACTTCCCCCAAATTAACATCAGGTGCATTCAATTTTAATTCAACAAATTCATTTGGATAAGCAACATTTATTTTAATAATTCCAACAACTTCTCCAGCCCTAATCTTTATTTGATTAATTCCTGGATTTTCAAGTCTTGCAGGAAGAGTCAATTTAACCTTCACATCCTGCCTTTCCCAAATTTCACTTTTATCCAACTCAACCAAATTACTCAAATCCCCCTCAGCATAAACATCAACTTTTCGATTCCCATCAATAACAAAAACAAAAACAAATTCTTTCTCCAAATTCGGCTCAAAAACAATTTCATAACTTCCTGGACTTACTCCTGAAATAGCCAACACATTTCCAATTAATATAATTCCTAAAATTAAAATTCCTATTTTATTTTTCATATTTTTATTTGTTGATTTCGTTCCTCCCTTTACGGCATCCGCCTATCATTCAACCAATCGCTCATTCCATTCGCTCCAACAAGCTTACAAACCCATTGCCTTGAATCCGTGAATACCGAAGGTATCCGTGTAATCCGTGAGCTAAAATTGCCTTCCCATTCCCCACATTAATATTCATTTCTTCCCTCCTTTAAAATTTTCTATCTTTTTTCTAATAATCAAAAACCATAATAAATTAATCAAAACCAAAACAACAATCACAATCACCAAAACCACAACAATAGAACTTTCCCCGTCGCCACCATCAACCGAAATCACATAACCAAGTCCAATAACAACTAACTCATTGTCCATTACCTCAAACTCCAAATTCTTTCGAGAAACCTTCTCCCCATAATGAATCGCAACGTCACTTGCATAAGTCCCCTCCTTCACTCCCGCAGTATCCCAATAAGAAACAAAGACCTCCTTTTCTAAAGCCTCAACATCATAACTAGAAGACTTAAAACTCGCAACAACATCCTCACCCTCATCCAAAATTCTAGTCTCAACATAAGCATCCATTATCGGCTCACTCCATTTATTCTCAACCAACATCTCAAGCTTCACAATCTCACCCAAATTAAAATCATTAACAGTAATTTCCTGCAACTCCAACTCCTTACTCCCAACACTAAAAATTCTCTCCAAATTCAAAGTCCCATCGTCATAAATCAAAGTCGCATCCGCCCTATACTCTCCAATAGACAAATTCCCATTCCACTTATGAACCAACTCTTTTTTATCGCTACTTTTTATAGAAATAGATTTCGTATTAAAACTCGCCACCTTTTCATTTGCCTTATTATAAATATCAATATTCGCATGAACCGAAGTTAAATCAAATTCACCCTTAGCAACAACTGGAAAAACAAAAGTTATATCCTCGCCCTGCTCGGTATTATAAACTATAAATCCACTACTAGCATACTTCCCAGGAAACGGAACATTAACATGAAGCTGAGTCGCAACCGCCAAAGTCGCCGCAACATAAGATTCCGAAGACCCCAAATCTTTTGGAATTTCCGTAATAATAATTCTAGCCGTTCGAAGACCTGGCTCTAAACTCGCAGGCAACTTCAAATCATAACTAAAAGTTTTTTTATCTTCGCCAGCACTCACTGAAATTTTTCTATTTCCCAAATTAACATATTCTGCCAACTCTCCATCAATCGACAACCCAAATTCTAAATCTTTACCCTCACTATTAATAATCTCAAAATTAACACTTCGCTCCAAACTAGGCTTAAAATCAATCGTCGTTCGACCAGGACTAACCCCCAAAGCATAAACGGAACTAATCAAAAACAATCCTAAAAATAAAATAATAAACCGCTTATTCATTCTCGATTCCTCCGAGACCCAGAACACCGAATACCGATTCCCGCCCTCTGCCTTGAATCCGTGAACACCGAAGGTGTCTGTGTAAATCCGTGAGCAAAAAATTGTCTTTCTGTCCGCCGCCTTGAATCCTGTAAATCTTCAGAATCCGCGAGCCAATTTGCCTTTCTGCCCCGAATACCGAATGCCGAGAATGAAAATTTTCAATCATCATTTTGCTCTCCAATAAATTTAGTTCCATCACCAACTACTTCTTCCCCAGGGGATAATTTCTTCTCCCCGACTTTTTCAGTCCCATTATAAATATCAACATTAAGTTTTATATTCCCAGCATTAACCACGTCAAAATCAGTTTCGCCCTCGACAAATTCCAAACTAACCTTAGAATTAATCGTCAAAGTCCGAACCTCACTACTTATCATCCCAACAACTTTCCAATAATATTTTCCAGGCTTCAAATTAATTTTCAACCCATCTTCAACCTCATATTCATCAGGCGTCGTAAAATCCAAATTATCATCAATCAATAACTTCTCACCCTTTTCAATCGTAAATAAAACCTCGGTATCAAAAGTTTCTAATTCATCCAACGGAGCAATAACCAAAGGCTGCGAAAATCCAACAATCCCCATCAAAACAAACACACTTACCAAAATCATTACCATATCAATTTTATATTTTAACTCTATTTTTTTCTTCATTTTAATTCCTCCAATAAATCTTTTGCTTTATCAATAAAATTCTCTTTCGTAACAATTGATTTCCCAGTTTTCTCTTCAATCTCTTTCCTAGTATTTCCAGCTATTTTACCGCCATCAATCGCAGATTCCCGACATTCCTCAAAATCTTTAGAGTTTCTAGATGAAGTAATATCAGTAGTTGCCTTTTCTCCAATCATTGTAAGAATAAGTTCCCAGTCAGTCATATAATCCCTTAAATTCTCCTTTCTATTCTGAATTCCTTTAATCTCCCGATATTCACCAATGGTTTTATCAAATGTAGCCTTAGAAATTTCATTCGTCAAAATAGCGTATTCTTGCCCCTCTTCAACCCCCCTATCTTTCCACTCATCGGTAAGATCTTGCCTAATTGCAATTCCTCTCATTCTTTTATCAATCCAATCTTTAGGATAACCTTTCTTTTCATAATACAATTTTGCCCTATCTTGAGCTAATTCAGGATTCTCAATTTCATCAATTCTTTCACCTCCAACCTTCGCCAACCATAATTTGAACGGCTCAGCTTTTCTAGAGGGAATAGATTGAATAATTCTTAAAATTCCCTCTTTATTAGCACAATCAGTCATATATTTTTTGCCATCTTTTGATTCTAATTTCAGTTGTCGACAATTTGTCGATAACTGAATTCCGTGTTCTAACTCTCTTCTCTTTAATCTATACCAATAATCTTTAGAATCAACACTTTCACTTAAAACCCCAACCACATCAACAACTGAAAAAAACCATTCTCCATCGTGCAAAACTCTACGAATATTCTTGTCGTTAAAAACAATTATTTTTTTATTCATTATTCCCACCATTATTTTAATTTAATACTCCCATATAATTTAATTCCATTAATAACATTGTTAAATAAATTATTTTGCAAATCTTTAATATTTGATTCAATAAACATATCAATCTTATGCCCAAGCTTTCTTTCAAATTTATTTAAATTCAAATCTTTCCGAATAAAACTCTCAACAAAAATATCTATATCACTTGCCTTAATAGAATCCCCCTTTCTAAAGCTTCCAAATAAAATAATACAGGATGGATTAAGTTCTTCAACAACAAAATCAACAAATCCAGACTGAACAAGTTTCTCAATATAATAATTAATCTTTCGAGTTCTAAAAAACAAACCATCTATTATAGCATTTTCTTTATCAATAAGCTTTTCATGTCTCAAAGAATTAAACTTAACCTGAACTGTTGAGCGAGGAATATTGGCTAATTTTGACATTTCCCTGACAGTAAAACTACGCTGACCATTTTCAAAATAAATTTTCAACATTTTAATTTCACTATCTTGTCCCATGTTATAGACTTAAGTCCAAATTATTAGACAACCCTCCATTATAAAATTTACCATTCACCATTTTTTATCCATCCTCCAAATCAAATCCAAAACCACGAAAAAAGAGTGGTACAATGCCCCACTACCGACCAACCCACTACTCACTCGCAAAACTCGTTTCATTCCGCCAACTCCGCAAGCAATACTATATTAGAAGACTTCTGTCCAGGATCTTCATCATCAGGAACCGTCAAATTAATATCTATCTCCGCACTGTCTTCAGCATCACTATAATTTAATTTATCAATTCCCACAACAAAACCAGTCAAAGGCATATTAAACCAATTGGTAATAGAACCTATCCAATTAAATGAATTGGGTTTAGTATTAACTTCATCCGCCTTAAATTGATATTTATCACTATCAACCGTCACAGAATCCCAAAGAGCCGAAGCGTTAACACTAACATTCACAACAACCGTTCCATTATTTTCAACAACAAAAGGACTAAGCCCAGTCCCTTCAGTAGAATTAGAATCTCCAATCCCCAAATTGCCAAAAAGAATTTCATCATCCAAAAGGGTAATCCCAACTAAAGCCGTAATATTAACTCTCCAAATTTCACTCCAATCGCCATCGCCATCGCCATCATTTGCTCGAACCTTCCATCTATAATGATACCCATTATCATAAAGTAATTTCAAGTCTGTTACTGGAGTATAATTCAAATCATTAATTCCGCTAGCACTTCTCTCATCCAAAACCGAAGGATTATCCCCATCATATGGAGTTATATTAATTTCATAAGTCAAACTATCACCATCAATATCTATAGACGTCCAATTAAAATTAGGAGCCCTGTCGCTAATCGAAGCATCATCCGATGGAAAATCAAGAGTTACCGTCGGCAAGATATTAATTATAGTTAAATTATTAGACATAGACCAATTACTCGAATCCTCACTATCATGAACCCGTAATTCACAACTCCAATTTTCGTGTTTCATCGTGTTATCAGAATCAAGCAAAACACTAAATTCACTATTATTTACATAATTATTATTATAACTAACACTCGAATTTAAAGCTCCATCTTTATACCATCGAACAGTCACATTCATAGTATCCCCATCCGCATCACTAATAACAGCCGAACAATTCAAATCATCATTCGTCTCATTTTCTCCACCAACCGAAACCAAATTAACAACTGGATCACTCGGAGGAACATTTGAAAGAATAGTAATCGTCCTCTCTTCCGTAGAATTAGTATTCGAAGCATCATCAATCACTGTCACCAAATAAGTATAAACATCCTGAGTAAACAAAGCCGGTGCAGTCACAACCTCCTCTACATACAAAAGCCACTTATCATCCT
>JAGLQO010000003.1 GCA_023136775.1 Candidatus Pacearchaeota archaeon
ACATATGTCACTGGATTGCACATGAAATTAACAATAACAATCTTTAAAACCATTTATCGTTATAAAAATGAATGGAAGAAATTGACTTTTCAACAATTGAAAAGAAATGGCAAGGAAAATGGGAGGCTGCTAAAATTTTTGAAGCGTCAGACCAAAGTGAAAAACCTAAGTATTATGTTTTGGAAATGTTTCCGTATCCATCGGGTTCTGGTCTTCACATGGGGCATGCTTGGAATTATACCATCGGGGATATTTTAGCTCGATATAAAATTATGAATGGATTTAATGTCATGCATCCAATGGGCTACGATGCGCTAGGGCTTCCAGCTGAAAACGCTGCTATAAAAGCTGGGACTCATCCTGAAGACTATAATAAGAAATCTATACAAAATTATATCAAACAACAACGTGAGTTGGGACTCTCTTATGATTGGTCTAGAATCCTTTCTACTGACGACCCAAAATATTACAGATGGGACCAATGGATTTTTTTAAAGATGTTGGAAAAAGGTCTTGCTTACCAAAAAACTTCTGCGGTTAATTGGTGTCCTGAGTGTGAAACTGTTTTAGCGAATGAACAAGTTCAAGATGGAAAATGTTGGAGACATGAAGATACTGATGTAAATATCAAACATTTGAAACAATGGTTTTTCAAAATCACAGAATATGCCGATGAGCTTTATGAAAATTTAGATAATATGGATTGGCCTGACAAGACTAAAGCTATGCAAAAAAACTGGATTGGAAAAAGCCATGGAACTGAAATTGATTTTGAAATCAATAATGAAACTTGGACAGTATTTACAACTAGACCAGATACAATTTTTGGAGTTACATTTGTTGTAGTTTCTGCTCAACATAAGAAGTTAATGGAACTAGTCACTGAAGAACGAACAAAAAACATTAAAGAATTTTTGAAAAACTTAGGTTCTATTAGTGAAAAGGAATTGGCGGATATGGAAAAACTTGGAGTTTTTACTGGAAGTTATGCAATCAATCCTGCTAATGGTGAAAAGATTCCTGTTTATGCTGGAAACTTTGTTGTCGCTGATTATGGATCGGGAATGGTTATGGCAGTTCCAGCTCACGATCAAAGAGACTTTGAATTTGCTAAAAAATATGATATTGGAATTCAAGCGGTTGTTTGTCCTAGGGGAAAAGAAGATTTTGAGAATTTTGAATATGATATAGATTACTCTCGTAAAGATGGGAAAGAATATGTATTACAAGGAAATTCTTTAATTAGCAGTGGGATAAATGGGGAAACGACAGAAACTTATGATAACTATGCAGAAAGAATAAGAAAGGAAATTTTCAATAATACCTTTCATTATAGGGCATGGAAAAGCCGGGGTGAGCTTATTCATTCTAAGCAATTTAATGGATTAGACTCTAAAAAAGCCAAAGAAAAAATAACAGAATGGTTAGTCAAAGAAGACAAGGGGAGAAAAGTTATTAATTTTAAACTTCGAGATTGGGGAATTAGTCGACAGAGATACTGGGGAACACCTATTCCAATTATCCACTGTGAAGATTGTGGGGCTGTTGCTGTGCCAGAAAATGAGCTTCCTGTAAAGCTACCTAGAGATGTTACATTCGGAGAAGGAAATCCTTTAGAGACTAATGCAGACTGGATAAACACAACTTGTCCTAAATGTGGGAATCCCGCTAGACGAGAAACTGACACTATGGATACTTTTGTAAATTCATCTTGGTATTTTTTAAGATATTGTGATCCTAATAATTCTGAAAAGATTTTTGATGAAGAAAAAGTAAAATACTGGAGTCCAGTTGACACTTATATTGGTGGAGCTGAACACGCTTGCATGCATTTGATTTATTCAAGATTTTATGTTAAGTTCTTGAGAGATTTAGGAATGATTGATTTTGATGAACCTGCAAAAAAATTATTTCATCAAGGAATGCTTAACGGCGAAGGTGGAATTAAAATGAGTAAATCAAAAGGAAATGTAGTTTTACCCGAAACAGTTTCTGGCAAATTTGGAATTGATACAGCTCGATTCTTTTTATCTGGATTAGCTTCGCCTGATAAAAATATTGATTGGGACGACAAGGGAATAATTGGTAGTGTAAAATTTGTAAGTAAAATTTTTAGGTATTTTGAGAATATTAAATTTGCAGACGACAATGAAAGTGTTTTATCTTTATTAAATCAAACAATAAAAAACGTAAGTGGATATTATGACAATTTTGAATACCGAAAAGCGACGATTGAACTTCGTGAATTGTTTGATTTGATTGACAAAAACAAAGCGTCAAAAGAAACTCTTGGTAAATTTCTACAAATACTAAATCCAATTTGTCCACATATTACTGAAGAGCTTTGGGAAAAATTAGGAAATGATAATTTTATTTCGACAAGTGATTGGCCAAAAGCGGATGAATCCAAAATTGTAAAAAAAGGTCAAAGTGGGGATTTGAACGATAAAGTTATTGAAAGTATAAAATCTATTATTGAAAAAGTCGAGGGAGATTTTTCCAAAATTTATATTTACATTATGCCATTTGAAATTTCCAAAATAGATTCTTCAAAAATTAGTGATGAGATTAAAAAAACTGTAGAAGTATTCGCAGTTAATGATAAAGATAAGCACGACCCTCAAGGAAAAGCCAAGAAAGCAAAACCGGGGAAGCCCAGTATTTATTTAGAATAAAAGATGTTGGTATTTTTTCTGGTGAAATCAACTTTATAATCCATAACTGAGAAAGTTATAAAAAGCATTGTGACTGATTATTTTTGAAACGGGAGAAAGACGGGGTTTAATATTAAACATCTAGGTAATTATTTAACAAATGTTGTATCACTTTCTAGTGACGACAGATAGCAAAACTTATAAAGTCTTATTATTTGTGTGGATTATGGCTATCGATAAAACAACACTGAGTGAAAGATATTCTAGCGGAGATGATTTGATTAAGAAATGTAATACTTGTGAATACTGTGTATACGAAGACGTATTGAAACCATATCAAAGAGTAATGGATATTTTACAAAGAGACCTTCCCAAAGGAGACCATCCACATAGAAGAATAATCGAAGACCTATGTGGGGAAGATATGGACGAACCGTGTGATATGAAATATGCTGCTATGAGGGCTCATTTCCCTGATTTTATGCTTGGACAATTAGGTGTTATTGGAAAATATTTCAAATCCGATTTAGGGAAAACCATCAAAGAACCAGTTAACTTTAAAGACGCTTATATGACTTGGAGCCTGAGTGAAAATAATCTGACTAATAGTGATGGGTCTTTAGTAAATAGCATGGGGAATCCAATAACCTACTCTATGCGATGGCGAGAAGTTTGGAATGGTTCTCTAAATATAAATAAAGAACCTACGCTTACTGAACTTGGGATATATAGGGTTGTGGTATCCGACAATGAAACATATGAGGAATGGTTTAGGGCTAAAGAGCTGCTAAAGGAATCCGAAGAGAAAAGACACAAAAGGGGAATTTTTTCCCTAGAGAATATAATGATAGTGATTTAAATTACAATCGTTAGTACTTAATTATTTAAAATACATTTATCTTTACGATTTATGAGCATGATAGAAATATTTATTTTATTCTTAATAGGGTCCATTATTGGATGGATATTAGAATTTTTATATTTAAATTTAATAGAAAAAAGAAATGTGAATCCCGGATTTTTAAAAGGTCCTTATCTGCCAATTTATGGGTTTACTATACTTTTTCTTTACTTTATATCTGTCCTAAGTATTAATATAATTTATAAAATATTTTTGTTTATTATCTTCCCTACGCTAATCGAATTAATAACTGGGGTTGTCTTTGAAAAATATTTTAAAATAAAAATATGGGATTATCATAGAAAATTTTGGAATTATAGGGGTATAATCTGTCTTCAGGCGTCATTTTATTGGGCAATTCTTTCTATTTTTTATCTTTTTGTTTTGCATAATTTTGTCGATGGATACTTGACTATAATATTATCTAGTACAAATTATATTTTCTTTTATGGGGCAATCGCTGGAATATTTTTACTAGACGAATTCTATGCTCTCAATATGGCTTTTAAGATAAAACAAATAGCTACTAAAATGAGAACGAAACAAATTGATTTTAATAAATTCAAAAAAGCCAGTAGTATTTTTGGAAATCTGAAAGATAAAGTTAAAACTGTGATAAAAGAAAAATCTTTACACTTGTAATTAGTTATTTAAACTCCTAAAATTTAATAATATAATGATACAAAAAAATGGGGCTGTTGTGAAAAATGGATCTGTGCAAAAAATTGTTAACGGTTCTCATTCGTTTGGGGAAAAGGCTAGTGATAATATATCAAAATGGGCTGGAAGTTGGACTTTTATTTTGTCTTTTACTGCATTTCTAGCAGCATGGATGATTTTAAATACATCTATGGTTTTATTTGGGAAATGGGACGAACGTCCATTTATTCTTCTTAACTTAATATTGTCTTGTATGGCTGCATTTCAAGCTCCTGTAATTCTTATGAGTCAGAATAGAGCGGCGAAAAAAGATAGACAGCGAATGGAATATGATTATTCTGTGAATAGAAAAGCTGAACGTGGAATCGAGGCTATTCAAAAGAAACTGAAATCTATCGAGAGAAAATTAAGCAAGTCTCTTTGAGCTTTATTTTACTGGAGCGTTAGCGATTAAATGGACAAGTCTTTCGAGCGGAATGAAATGGAGCGGTTATGAGTCGAATGAAGACGGAGTCGTAATGAGCGAATAAATATGAGAAACGAAGTTTCTCTAAAGTAAAACTGCTTTTATTCTTCTTACACCTGCTGAACTTGATTCTTCTTTTTTAATCTTAAATCTTCCCATTTCGTCCGTGTTGTCTACGTGGGGTCCTGCACAAATTTCTTTTGAGAAATCTCCGATAGAATAAACTTTTACTTTTTCAGAATATTTAGAATCGAAAATTCCTTCGGCTCCAGAAGCCTTTGCTTCGTCAACTGTCATTTCCTCCAACTTAACTTCCACTTCTTTTTGTATTTCTGCATTAACTAAATTCTCGACACTTATTTTTTCTTCTGATGTTAATTTTCTATCAAAGTTAAAATCAAACCTTAATCTTTCAGGTGTGATATTGGAGCCCTTCTGATGGATATTTTTATCTTTCAAAACAATTCGCAAAGCTTCACCCAACATATGACAAGCTGTATGAAGTTTTTTTGTTTCATCCGAATTATCAGCTAAACCACTTTTGAATTTTCCAGCTGAGGCAGTTCTTGACAATTCCTGATGTTTAGAAAGCTCTTCATTAAATCCCTTTTCGTCGACGCTAATTCCTTTTTCGTCGGCTAGTTCTTTAATTAATTCGATTGGGAATCCATAAGATTGGTAAAGTAAAAATGATTCTTTGGCATCAATTTTTTCATCACTACACATTTTTTCAAATTCCTTTAATCCCTTATCAAGCGTCTTTTGAAATTTATCTTCTTCTTTCTTTAATTCCGATAAAATCTTTTCCTTGTTATTTGTTAAAATATCATAATCATCATAAAGTTCAATCACTACTTTTGAAATTTCAACCGTTGCGTCCATCTCCAAAATTGGAACGTCAATTTTTCTAAGACTTCTAATTGCTCTTCTAATTAATCTTCTAAGGATGTATCCTTGCTCACTATTTCCAGGGACAACACCGTCGCCAATCATAAAAGTTGCGGCTTTTATGTGGTCTGCAACAATTCTCATCTCTCTTTCATTTCCAATATAAGATTTATTTGAGATAGATTCAATTTTTTCTATAATTGGTTTCCATACATCGATTAAATAATTATCTTCTAGACCATCCAGCGTAGTAATTATTCTTTCAATTCCTCCCCCAAAATCAATATTTTTTTGAGAGGATTCAGTATAGCTTCCATCTTTATTTTTAAAATAAGCCATTAAAACATTGTTTCCAATCTCTACCCAATTAGAATCTTCGAGATTATATTTCTCTGGAGCTGGAATACCATTTGGCATCCAATAAAACATTTCAGTGTCGGTTCCGCATGGTCCCGTTTCTCCTCCAAGCTCCCACCAATTTTCAGACTTTGGTAAAAATGCAATTCTGTTTTCGCTAACGCCTAAACTTTTCCAAATATTTGCAGCTTCAACGTCACGCGGGGCATTATTATCTCCAGCAAAAACTGTAAAAGCTAATTTTCCCAATGGAATTTCTAAAACTTTAGTTAAAAATTCAAAAATATATTCAATTGCTTCTTTCTTAAAATAATCTCCAAGAGACCAATGTCCAAGCATTTCAAATAAGGTATGATGACAAGTATCTCCTACTTCTTCAATATCCACTGTCCTGACACATCTTTGAACATTAACTAAACGCTTTCCTTGAGGATGAGTTTGCTCTCCAGAAAAATATGGAATTAATGGTTGCATTCCTGCGGTTGTAAATAAAACTGTTGGATCATTTTCAGGGACTAAAGACGCACTTCTAATTCTGACATGCCCTTTACTTTCAAAAAATCTCACGTACTTCTCGATTAATTCTTTCCTATCCATAATAGAAAATAAAGTATTTACCTTTTTAAGAATGTTGCGACATTCTTAAAAGATGGAGTTTTTACCGAAACAAGATATCTCTTATGAACTAAGAATTTAGTTGGGCTAACTTTTCTTGAATCAATCTTAATTCTATATCGAGCCCACTTCTTCTAGAAACACTTTGCTTAGGCTTGGGCTTTTCTACTTGAATTTCTATTATGGGGGTAGTTACTTGGATTGTTTTTGGGATTGAAGAAGTTGGCATTCTTTTTTGTATTGCATTAATCTCAGAGTTAACAGATTTCATTAATCTCAGTAATATTTTCTTTAAATCATTTTTTTGTCTAGCTAATACTTTCAGATTATAAAGTCTCTTCAGTGAGGCAAGAGTACTCGCTTGACACATTAATAAATTTGACTTTCCTCCTCTATAAACACCTCTGTCTATAGAAACATAGAGTTCTTCTTTACTTGCCATATTAAATTTGACTAAAAATATCTGTGTCGATAACGCCCAACTTCAGCTTAATTTTTTCAACGTCTTCTGCCCAGCCCTTTAATTCTTCCTCTTCTCTTATTTTAACTTCTTTTATCTTTTGTAAAACTGATTCTATTTCTCCAACTCTATCCTTGATGTCATCAAAATCTTTTTGAGATTCTTGGAATTTATCTATCCTAACAAATATCGGCTCGCTGGTTCTTTCAATTGGAGTTGGAACAGCAGGGACTGAAGGAACCGGGGTGGGTTGCCCTACCGAAGAAGCAGGGGTTGGAAAAGTTAATGGTGCTGGAGCCTCAAAGGGTTTTGCTACGGGGGTCGGTTCTGGAGTTTCATTTACTTTTGGAATTTGCGGAATTAATGACTCTTTAGTTTCTTCTGTATTTGGGATAGTTGAATCACTAACTGCTGACTTTACCACTGCTTGATTAAAAGATTCATTTTTGGGGCTAGATGGAAATGATGGTAATTCGGGAAGGTCTTTTTTTTCTGATGCTTTTCCCATTGTTGGAAGTTCTGGTAAACTTGGTGCTGTTGGTATTTCTGGCACAGACTCCTTTTTATTAAATAACCCCATAATAGGTTTAGCTCAAATTCTTTTTTATAGGTTTATTGTAATTATATAATTACGACACAAAGTCTGGAAAGATATATAAACGAAATCTTATTTTATTCACTATGCAGATTAAACTTTTACATGATTTGGTCGAAGAACTGGCTGGTGAAAATACTGGTAGAATTGTTGATATTTTATTTGGAAAGAAGAATGTTAATGAATTTTTAATAGCTAAGAAAATGGACTTAACAATTAATCAAGTTAGAAATATTTTATATAAACTTTCTGCTGATAATCTTGTTTCTTTTGAAAGAAAAAAAGATAAGAGAAAGGGTTGGTATATTTATTATTGGACTCTTAATACTGAAAAATGTTTGATGAAGTTGGAACTTTCGCTTGTCAATAAAATTGAAAAGTTAAAAATTATTTTAGAAAATAGAGAAACAAAAAGATTTTATGTTTGTAAGCCATGTGGCATTGAAGTTACCGAGGAGAAAGCACTTGATCATGGATTTAGTTGTGAAGAGTGTGCTGAAGTTTATGAACTTTCTGATAATTCTGGTCCAATACGGGACACAAAAGCTAAGATTACTAGAACTGAAAAAAGTCTTACGTTGATTAAAGATGAACTTGAATTAATTAGAGAGAAAGCTCGAAAGAAAAAAGCCAGAGCTGAAAAGAAAGCTGAAAAAGAAGAAGTTGAAAGAAAAGAATTAATGAAGCAGGTAAGAGCTGCTGCGAGAAAAAAAGTTGCAGAAGCTAAAGCAAAAGCTGAAGGAAAAACTTTGCCAGTAAAAAAAACGGCTGCGAAGAAAAAGGCTGTTGTTAAAAAAATTACTACTAAAAAAGTTCCTGTCAAAAAGGCTGTTACAAGGAAATCGGTGACTAAAAAAAAAGCTGTTACTAAAAAAAAGGCTGGAAAGAAAGTTGTAAAGAAAAAAGGGAAGAAATAAATGAAGAAATATGAACTCTTCTCGACCTATGCTGGGAAATTAATTGTTATTAATGTTATTGCATTTTTTGCGTTTATGATTTTTGTTGGGATTGTTGGCGGAGAAAAAGCCATTTCTTGGGTTGCTTTGATGCCTGCTGCTATTTTTTCTGGGAAAAGTGTTTGGACTTTTATTACTAGTATGTTTATGCACGGGAGCTTTACTCATCTTCTTGTAAATATGATTTCGCTTTCATTTATTGGGAGCTTCGTAGAAAAGTTGATTGGAAAGAAAAGATTTTTGAGAGTTTATCTTATTGGTGGTTTGTTTGCTGGATTGTTGTTTGTGACACTCGCTGGGTTATTTGGGAATACTTTACTTGGTGAAAGAATTGTTGGAAGCCCCTTTGCCTATGCCGTTGGAGCTAGTGGTGCTATATTTGCTCTTGGTGGACTTTTAGCGGTGTTAACTCCGAAGCTTCCGGTGATGGTTTTCTTTATTATTCCTATGCCAATGTGGATTGCTATGGCTGTTTTAATGTTTGGACTTTGGGCAGTGTCTCTTGGAGCTGGACTTGGAATTGGGAATACTGCTCACCTCGGAGGACTTATTATTGGCCTTGGATATGGATTTTATTTGAAGAAAAAATATCCACATAAAACTAAAATGATTAGTCGATACTTTACAAAATGAAGCATTGACATTTTTTTCTGGTGAAAAAAATCGTCAGAGAAAATCCGCACAGGATTTTAGATTCCAGACCGCTTACCGTACATGCCGCAGACGGTCTGATATATTTAGGGAATTTGTTACAAATTCCCGTTATTCGGAGTGAATGCTATGTAACCTATTTGATTTCTCATACTCTCAATTAGATTCCCAACTAAAGATGACCCTAGTGCCATGAATATATCTCGCCGTTTGTCGACACCTTCGGTTTTTTATTTTGGTAAGATTGATAAAGGTTATTTTCTTTATTGATTTATGAAAAAGAGTTGGTTGAAGGAAAATTATATTGCGTGTTTTAAATTTTTTAAAGAAAGTGAAAAACACATTTTATTTGCAACTTTATTATTTTTTATAACTGCATTTATTGGATTTTTATTTCCTATTTTTTTTAGAGAACAAATTATAGATATAATGACTCAAATGATTGGTCTTTTAGATGGAAAATCTGCGTTTGAACTCGTGTCATTAATTTTTTTCAATAATATGAAAGCTAGTTTTATGGCGATGGTTCTTGGAATTGCTATTGGTATTTTTCCAATCTTTACGGGAATTGTTAATGGATATATACTTGGATTTGTTTCTAGGCAGGTAGTGGCTGTCGAGGGGATTTGGGTTATGTGGCAACTTCTTCCTCATGGAATTTTTGAAATCCCTGCAATTTTATTTTCAATTGGGATTGGGGTAAAAATTGGGACTGATTTATTTAAAGAAAAAGCGAAAGAAAAGCTTCGGAAAAATTTCAGAGAAGGGTTAAGGTTTTTTGTTTTTGTTGTGTTCCCGCTTTTACTTATTGCTGGGATTATTGAAGGATTACTAATAGCCATACTCGGCTAGTTGGTAGTGGGTAGTTGGCAGTTGGTAGTAGGCAGTGAAAGACATTGTTGCGTCGTTTTTCGACGCTTTTGTATTAGAAGTGAATGCCATATAACATTTAAAAAAATTGATTTAGACTTTTTTGTTTTCCGTAATTATTCAAGACCCAAGATTCTTTTCTTATATCTTCATAATATCAACATTTTTCCTGGTGAAAAAATCGTTGAGAAAATTCTGCAGGAATTTTAAATTCCGAACCGCTTACCGTCAAGGCCGCAGACGGTTCGATATAATTCTTTAGGAGAACTTCGTTCTCATATTTTGCAGCTGGCATTTTCTTAACGGGCGTTGCCCTAAAAATACACAGGCTGCCGACTTGGCTGTTCAATTGCGAAATAATTTTCGCTCCAACAATTTAAAAAAATTGATTTAGACTTTTTTGTTTTCCGTAATTATTCAAGACCCAAGATTCTTTTCTTATATCTTCCATGTTAATATCGATTCTAGTTTGCATATTTTTTATTGCGTCATCGATTGAGTCGAAATATTTTGGCTCGTTTTTGAAAGTTCTTCTGGCTGTTTCTCTTACTACTCCAACTCCTAGTGGTGCGTAATATTCTGCCCTGATTTCCCTGAAGATGAAAACTGTGGCTTGTCGTTTTATTTTTTCTAGGTATTCTGTTAGGGGAAGTCTCATTGCGTAATAACCGCCTGTGATGTTTGAGGCGTATTTTGTTCGACCTTTGAAAGATTCGTAATCTTGAGAAATAACAGTTTTATCTCCGACGTAAAAGTTTCCGGCTTTCCATGCTTCAATTGCGTCAAATGTAAAATATCCTGGAAGAAGTAAGGCTTCTATATAATTACCGACGAAGTTTCCTGAGAAAAGCATTATTTGATTAATCTCTGGGTAGAATCTTATTTTTTCTAAATGTTGTTTTGATATTGTGTCGTCGGTTGCGGTGATGCTCCATCTAGTTGGGACCATTCTTCTTCGAATTTTTTTACCGAGCAAACCGATGGATAATAATTTTTGTAGATGATCAACTTTTGTGTTTGATTTATATAATTCCTTTAGGGCATCAGTTGCTTTGACGTCGTAGTCGCTGGTCAAATAATCAACTTTCTTTGAGACTTTTACGTTCTCTTCTAGGATTGCTTTTTTTATTGGTGCGGGATTTGTCATCGGTCTAAAAACTGAGTCTGGGGTAAATTCCATTGTTGGTTTTCTTTTTAGAAAAATTTCTGTCGAGACTGGTTTTGAAGAAAGAGCCAATTCTTTTGTAACGGACTTTAACCTATCATCTATTTTGATATGGGATTTTGATTTGCCATAAATTAATTGTCCTCTTAATCTAAGTACATTTGCTATTGAGAAATTGCTTTTGCTCCACTCTTCGGCTGTTGCGAAATTTGAAACGTTGTCATTATCTTGCGGGGTTAAGATTCCGGAATTAATATAGGGATAGCCAATTCTTCCTACAAAAAGTTCTGGGGCTGATTTTCCAGAGAAATGTAATTTTGGTTTTGGGGCGTTGTCAATAAATTTATTTAAAATCTTGCAAGGCTTTCCACACATTCCTTTTCCTTTGCATTTGATACATAGATTATCCATGGGATAATCTGCTTGTAGTTTGTGGCTGATAGTTTGTGGTTCTTTCCAATGCATTGTTGCGTCGTTTTTCGACGCTATTTATTTTTCTGTTTTCAAGCCTTAGTTTAATTGAATTATTAATTATTTTGATTAGACTTGATAATTTTAGTCCTATTGATTGTATATCTTGATTTAACTTCTCAAATTGTTCGTTAGATATATAATTTAAATCTCTTGACATTAATAAAAAATTCTCACACTCTTTTAGGCTTCCCATTGCTATATGTAAAAATCTTAGAAAATCTTTGTCCGAGTTTCTTCCTGTGCCTTCTGCTATGTTTGCTGAAATACTCAGAGAGGCTCGTCTTAATTGTGAAGTTATAGAATACATTTCTTCTCTAGGGAAATTTTTTGTTATTTTATAAACTTCTTTCCCAAATTCAAAGGATAGCTTCCATGTTTGTAATTTTTTAAAATCCTGCATAGTATAATAATGAATCCTTTGGATTCACTGTTTGTGACTTGTCCAACTATCTCTTTTTACTTTCAACTTAAGATAGGCAATTTACTTATTCTTTCAAACTAGTAAATCCAACTACTAAAGAAACTAATCCTGCTAAAAGCATGACCCACATGAGGCCGCCTTTTAGGAAAACTAGAGCTGCGTCACCGAAGCCTTTGAAGTTAATAATCCAAGCGTAAACTGGGGAAAGTAATACCACCAATCCAACTAATATTCCGACGAATTTATTCATGTTAAAAATTAGAGTAATTTCTTTATAAGAATTATGCAGATTAATTAGGTATATTGGAGCAAAGCGATTGAGTTGACCAAATTACGGGAGCGAAGGAATCTGAGCGATATGAGCGAGTGTTGGAACGAAGTGGTAGCTAAGCGAATAAATACGATAAGGCGTGAGCCTTATCTAAATTGCTTTCTAGTTAATTTTATAAAGTTTTGAGGGTTAGGAATTTTATGAAGAAGGTGATTGGTTACGGAATTTCTGTTGCAGGTATTGCAACTATGGTAATTGGATTTGGAATGGTTAATGTTCCTTGGGAATTCGTAAAAACTATTGGTTCAAAAATTCTAGTGATGATTGGAGTTGGTGCGATTGCTGTTGGTGTGATTATTGCTTTGAAGTTTGGTGGAAGTTCTAGTAAAAAAACTTCTAGGGTAAAAAGTTCTGGTGAAAAAGAGGTTCCAATTTACGAAGGAACTGGGAAAAATAGAAAAGTTATTGGATATAGAAATGATTGAAACAGTTGGCTTTTTTTCTGGTGAAAAAAATACCAGGTGAAATCCGCAAAGATTTCTAGATTCCGAACCGCTTACCGTCACGCCGCAGACTGGTTCGATATATTTAGTGCGAATATTTATTCGCACGTTCTTGGAAGTGGATGTTATTTTATTTTGGAGATTTTAGTTTAGATATAAATATAGACGTATGAATTATTAGTTATCTAAATATTTATAAAGAATTTATTACTTATTTTGTTATGAAAAGGATGTTGAGTATTTTTGTTTTGGGATTAATTTTATTTTCATCTGGTATGAGCCTTGTTAGTGCGGCAACTGGACCAGTTGATGTTATTCAAGGTGTTGTTAGTGGTGCTTATGAATTAGTAAGACCTGTTTTAGAGGGAATAATTGGAGATACTGATACTGCAGAATTCTTTTTAGCTAAAATTTTATTTTTAGTAATTATTTTTGCAATTATTTATAAGAGTTTAGAAAAAATTCCATTCTTTAGTAGCTCTAATACAAAATGGGTATTATGGGTGGTTAGTATTTCTGTTTCTATATTATCAATCAGATGGTTTGGAGATTCAGAAATTATTCGGACTGTTATACTTCCATATTCTGCACTTGGAATAGCTATAACTGCTGGTATTCCGTTTGTAGTTTGGTTCACGATAACAGAATTTAGTAATATGTTAAGAATATATAGGAAAATAAGTTGGATTTTCTTTATTGTTATATTCACTTCATTGTCTTTAATGAGAAGAGATGCAGGGTTTTCATATATATATTCAATAACAGCTATCCTTGGATTTATTGCAATGATGACGGATGCTCAAATACAAAGACTTAAACATGCGGCAAAACTAGAAAAGACTAGGACATATGCAAATAAAACTTTACTTGATAAATTAAGGGACAAGCTAAAAGATGCTGATGACAGATATTCTAGAGGAGATATTGACCATGAAGAATTTGAAAAGCGTGTTAAAGAATTGAAAATAAAAATAAATCATTTATCTGTAAAATAATTCCTAACTTTTATAAACTTCAAACGCTCTTAACAAATATGAAAAAATTACTTAGTATATCACCATTTATTTTATCTATGATAACTTTAGTTTCTGCTCAAAACAATGTCGCCACTGGACTTAGTAAAGGAATGAGTCAAGTGATTGGAATGATTGAAGGACTACTTGGACCATTTTTTTCTGCAATATTTGGTGGTGGGTCTGGGATGCTTTTTGAAAAAGTTTTATTCTTGGCAATTATTTTGACAACTGTTTATATGATTGTGAAAAAAATGCCCGTATTTGGCAATAAAGAACCTGTTATCTGGATTGTTTCAATTTCAATATCCCTTCTTTCTACAAGATTTATGTCTGCAGAAATGATTCAAACTATGCTCTTGCCATATTCAACTTTAGGAATAGCTTTAACAGCTGCACTACCTCTATTGATTTTCTTTGCATTTGTGTATAATAATGGCTTTACGGAAACTGTAAGAAGAACTTTATGGATATTTTATATTGTTATATTTTTAACAGTTTGGGGGACCAGATATGATACAGTAGGAGATATAGCTTGGATATATCTAGCGAGTGCTGGAATAGCATTCCTATTTTTCTTATGGGATGGAAGAATACAAAAAATAATATTAGCTCAAGGACGAGAAAAATTAAATCAAGATATAAGGGAAGATAGAGCTATTCAAATAAGAAGAAGACTAAAAGAACTTGAAAGGGATAATAATGAAGGAATTGTAACTCCGGAAAGATATAAGAAAAAAAGAAAAGAACTTGAAGAACGTCTTGCAAACACTCATTGATATGTAACCTAATACAACTCATCAGCACTTTCATAAATCTCTTGCTCATAAATTCCTTCAGGCTTTTTTTCCATATCTCTTTTGATTAACAAAATTAATAATAACATAACCAAAATTCCGATTCCAAGAAATAATAAAATAATCCAACCAAGCATTGACTTAGGTTTACTAGATGACAAAATTATTTCTTCAATAGTTCCATTAACTTCTTCGTAATAATTATTTGGAATTATAATTTCGTCATCTTCTTCCTCATCGTTATTACTTGATTTCTTTCTAACTTTAAATGTCACTTTTGAACTTCCAACATTTCCAACATCATCAGTCGCATAAACAATTAACTCATGAGTCCCATAGCTTACTCTGTCCTCATAAGTAAAAATATAATCTGCAATCTTATCCATTGAGACATTATCTTCTCCATCCAAACTAAATTTAACATCAGCATTTTCGTTTAATTGAACTTTGAATAATCTATCTTTAGAATAATAAGTTTTAGCTTTTGGAAAAATAATTATTACTTGTGGAGCAGTCGTGTCTAGCTCTTCTACGACCGTTACTGTTCTTGTAACTTGCGTTGCATTATTTCCTGCGGCGTCTTGAACATTGTAAGTAATTATGTAGGTTTCTAAAACTGATGTATTTACTGGATTAACTATTACTATTGAAGAGGTTATGTCGCCATCTACGGTGTCGTTGGCTGTTGCACCTGCGTCTGTATAATTTGAATCTAATAAAATTATGATTGGATTGTCTCCTAGTAGTGTGATTATTGGGGCGGTTGTGTCTTGGGGAGTTTGGGCTGGATTAACTGTTAAATATAATAAATCTGTTTTAATATTATTCTCAGAATCCACTACTTGAATTATAATTTTAAACGAACCCGCAGAATACATATCTGGAGTTATTATAAAAGTATTACTGTAAATACCGTTAGAGGTACTTGTTGAACCAAATTCATGAATTAAGTTATCTTCAGAATCATATAAATTAACATTTACATTTATAGAAGGGATGTTTGATATTGCAAATACTTTAAATTCAATACTTTCCCCGTCATTTATGGAGATAACTTCAGTTTGATCTTCCCATAACGCATAGCTGGATAATGCACTTGTAAAATTAATCAAAATTAATCCTAATAGTAATGATGTAAGAAATTTAATATTCATCTTAATTTTTTTCTCCATTAACTTCTGCTAATGCTCTTTGTTGCTGTGTTGCTGCTCTACTTTTTTGAAAATTTGGGAGGCTATATTTTACTTGGAAAGCTACTGATGGGTCAAGCTTTGTATCAAGTGAGGCGTAAAGTCCAATCCCTATGTTTTTGCTGATAAGCTCGGCTCCAATTCTAGCATATCCTCTAAAATCTGTTCCAGAATTTTCTGTGTTACTTTGATCCATAATCATTCCATTATGTGAAACACTATCGAACTGGTTTGTTGTGTAATTAAAAATACTAAATCCACCTCCACCAGAGGCATAAAGAGAAATATCTTCATTTATTGGTCCTCCAATTTTAAAATCTCCTCCGATTCTTGTATTTATTACTTTTTTCAATGTCTCATTTTTATTCATAACTATGTTGTATGCCGGGTCTTCTATTCTTTCTTCACTTAACAATTCGCCATTTTCAAGTCCACTTAGAAAACCTGCGTTAAAAGAAAATCCTAAATTTTTCCCATAAAAACCGAAATCAAATTCTCCACCTGCTAGGTCTCCAAATTCTTTTGAGTTTGAATATATTGGTCCAGCAGAAAGTACTAATCTATTGTCACTTACTTCTTTTTCTAAAGTGTTTACAGATTTTTTACCTTGCTCTCTATAGAAATCAGCTAAGGTATTATCCCATTGACTTGTAAATTCATTATCTTTAAAAATTAATCCGCCATTTTTTATAAATTCTCCTTCTGTAGCATAATCAAATGCAAATTTTCTTGGATTTGTGCTATCTGTAACATCTCCATCCATATTCCAAAATGTTTGTTTCCCGTATCTAACATTATCATTACTAGCTAAAGTTGCAAAATTCTCTCCAGTTTCTGGATTAACAAAAATATTATATTCTCTCTCGGCCCCACCAAGTTCGTCCTTTGGGTGAGTATTTGTAGCTAAAAAACTTCCAGCTAAAACATATTCACTAAAATCAAATTCTTGACCAGAAGGGTGCATAAAATCTCCAGCAGGAATCTTAGTCCCATAATCGGTTCTAATTTGTGCCTCTCTAACACTTTCTTCTAAAGATTTATCTTGAGCTCCAGAGGCGAACACGCTAGCTATTCCACCCAAAAGAAATGCTCCTGTTAATAATGCTTTTTTTACCATTCTAAAGTGATACAATTATTGTTTATAAGTTTTTCTGTTTGTTGTTATTTTAAAGTGACACTGATTTAGAGAGAAAACGGGGTTTGAGTGATTGAGGTGGCGGATTGTTGGAGCGAGAACTTGTTCGAGCGATGGGATATTCAAGACAGGGGAAACAAATTTTGGCTCGCGGATTTATAGGATTTAATGTATTCAAGGTAGTGGAATGGGGGACAATTTTTGCTCACGGATTTTCACAGACACCTTCGGTGTTCACGGATTCAAGGCAATGATTTTGGGAATGTCAACAAAGGGGCAATTTTGTTTTGGAAATTAATCATTGAAATTTTTTATGGTATAAATCTCTGATTAAAATGACATCTTCTTTTAAATTATAAATATATGACAATCTAAACGGCTTAATATACAATTCTCTTGTACCTGCTCTGACATTTCTCATAGGTTTCCCAGCCAAAGGATTTTCAGAAATCTTTCTTATTTGCTTTTGTATTTTTAATTTTAAAGTTTCATCTTTAATTTTTGAAAAAATTTGCGTAAATTTTTTATCAAAACGAACAATCACCATTTATTCATTTCTTCCTCTAAGGTATCTAGTTCAACTTCCACATATTCACCCGTATCCATTCTTTTTTCAGCTTCCCTAGTTCTATTTTCAAATTCTAAATCTTCTAATATGCTTGCTTCAACATCAGATTCATTTGTTAGTATTATTTTATTATTTTCAATTACTACAATAAAATTATCTCCTTCATTAAAATTTTTTCTCATTTCTTGAGGAATTACTATTTGCCCACGGGAACTTAATTTTGTCATACCTATTGTCATAGTAAGATTAAACTTATTTAATATATAAATCTTCCTTTGTGTTAATTTTGATAAATATTCAAGACAGGGGAAACAAATTTTGGCTCGTAGATTTTGGGGATTCAAGACAAGAAGACAAATAGCTCACGGATTTACACGGATGAGCTTGCCCATTCACGGCATTCTCACAATATATAATTAAATAGGTTGGGTATATTTATTCAAGATACTAGGTTATTGGAGTGAGAACTTGTTCGAGCGATGAGGTGGATGGATTGTTGGAGTGAAGATGGAATCGAGCGATGGGATATTTAAGATAGGGAAAACAAATTTTGGCTCACGGATTTACACGGATGGGCTTGCCCATTCACGGATTTTATTCCTAGGATTGTTGGAGTGAAGATGGAATCGAGCGATATTAATATATATAGGTGAATGTAGAAATACTTATAACCGAATTATCCTTGATATTGTTGATTAAACTAATCAGTAAAAATGAGTTGGCGTTGAGTTAATATTATTTTTACAAATAAAAGTGGAGAAGGAGGTTAATATGAAAAAAAATACAAAAAAGATTTTAGCATTTAGTGTACTTGGTTTGTTTATGCTTATGTTTGCTATGCAATTTGTTGCGGCGGATAGAGCTTCAGATTTAGCTAAAGCTGAAGCAGAAAGAATAGAAAATGAGCAGGTATATGATAATTGGAAATTCAATATAAAAGATAATCCAATCGGAGGATGGTTTAGAGATTGGGAAACTGGAGAGAATTTTAGTGCAAATATTGCAAAATATTTATTTTGGGCTTTAATTTCTATAGTAATATTCGCTATAGCCAAGAATATACCTGGTATAGGTTCTCAAAAAGATGGAATAAAATGGGCATTTGCAATACTTATTGGATTCCTAACTATGGCTTACATTACTCCGGATGAAGTTTACAATCTAATGACTGGATATACTGCATTGGGTCTTATTCTCGGTGGAGCTATGCCCTTAGTTATTCTACTATATTTTACGATAACTATGGCAGGAGAAACATATAAGAAAAATGCGACAGAGATATTAACAACTAGAATCATGGCTTTTGGACTATGGATAGCTTTCACCGGCTTTTTAATAATAAAGCTTATACAAACACCTGAAAATATTGATGGAACCGCAATACAATGGATAATGATAGTATTATCTGCTGCTGTAACTATTGGTATGACGGCTATTTTTAAATTCATGAGGGTACAAATGCATGATGCATCAGTAGAAAAATATGAAACAGACGAAGAGAAAAGAAGACTTGTGGCAAGACAAGAAATAAATAAATTCAATGCCGAAACAAGTTGATCTTTATTTTTAACCCTTATTATTTCACTCCTTTATTTTCTAGGAGTTATTTTTTATTTGCCAAAACCGAAAGATTTTGGCAAGATTTATTTTTTTAATGTGACGAAAGTCTAAACTTTATTACTTCTTTGTACTTTTCCCATAAACTTCAAAAATCCTATATCTCCTCCAGTGACTTTCGCCTCTTCTAAAATAAGTTTTTCCTTAAATCTATTAACAACTTTGCCTACTAAATATGCTATCCCTACTGTGATTATTATTCCCAAAATTAATCTGAGCGGACTCGAATTTTCTAATAATTTCAACGTAGCAAGGTACTGAAAATAGCTCGTCGTTAAATTATTGATAGTCCCTGTCATTCCAATCAAAATCATCACTATTACGGAAACACCTATTTGTATTTTCTTATCATCGAACATCGGAAGAAATCCTATTGTCGCAAAAATCATCGCAAAAATCAATATCCAAATACCACTAAGCAACGCCAACTTTTCTATAGTAATCGGTTCATTCCATCCAAGTCCAAAAATCAACTTCGTAAAAAATTGAAGTGGTACTGGAAAATTAATTTCTTTCTCAAGAATATTTACTGTTTCATCGTTAAGAGTTCCCTTAATAGCTCCGAATTCAGTTTTCTTTTCCCCGATATCAAGAAATCTTTCTGGCTCTTCCTTTTCCCCTTCATCAACATCTTCTTGCGCAAGTACCAACGCGGTCAAACCCAAAAACATCAAAATAAACGTCACCGCTATAAATCTTTTATTCATAATTTAATTACTATTTTCAACTTTAAATATTCATCGAGTAAGATTTAAAAGATTGAATGCTTTAGAAAAACCATGAGAGGGAAAATATTTGTTGTAGTTTTTTTAATTGTGTTTATGAGCTTTGCTTTGGCATTAGAAAAACCGTCTGCGATTGTTGGCGAAAGCGACGCTGAAAAACTTCAGGAGAATATTGACAAGTATGCTCCATTTGATGAGGGTGGGGAAATTGATTTAAGTGGATATAAACCAGTAAAAAGTAAGGTTGAAGAAAAAATTGCTGAAATAAATAAATGGCTAGAAGAAAATGCTTCTTGGCTTAAAGCAGTTTTTGGGATGGTTCCATCTTTTACTATTTTGTTTTTTGTTAATTTTTATTTTATATTGTTATTCCTTACAATCTTGGTATTTAACGGGAAGTCACTTTTCGGATTTATTGATGGACTTACAAAAGAAATTGATTTAGGATTTATTGAAACTACTTGGGCAAATATTATGGGCATCGTAGTTTTTTTAATTTTACATATAACAAAAACTACTGTGTCATTAGCTAAAATAGCCACTAACGCTTGGATACTTGCATGGGAAAAACTATTGATATTGGGAATTGCCGTCGCGATAATTGTAGGGGTGATTGCTTTGATTGTCCTCGCTGTTCTCTATATGTATTTTCCACAGGTTCTACGTACTTTTGAAAAAAAGAGGGAAGAGGCAAAAGAAAAGAAAGCCAAAAGAAAACAGGATTTAGACCGACAGGCGCTAGATACAATTATTCAAAAAGCTACTCAGGATGCATAATATTCTTCCAATTCTTTTTCTGGCTTCTTTATAATTAATGCTAAAAAGAAAACTGCGACTAGTGACAAAATAAAAGATATTACTGCATAGGAAATCGCACCTGTTGATCCGATGACTGCTCCTGTTACTAATCCTTGCTTTACTGCTCCCGTGGCTGTGAGGAGAATGACCCCTAAAGAAGAGAACATAATCGCAAGACTGACGCCTAAAAGCATACCTATCATCACCATAAATTAAACAAGTTAAGTTTTTATATAAATATAGTGGTTGACATTTTCGTTGATGTGAAAATTGTTGAGGGAAAATTGGGGGATTCCAGATTCCAAAAATTTTCGCAAGCAAATTGTGGAGTTTTTCTTTAAAAAATGAATTTTCTATTCACGGCTTATTTAACCTTGTCATACAACCTATTAGAACTGTTATATAATTTTATAAAGTTATTTTATATCGAAGATATATGGTATTGCCTTATATTTTATTTGGTTTGGGGATTTTTATTCTGATTAAGAGTGCTGATTATATCATTGAGGGTTCTTCTTCTTTAGCCAAAAAACTGGGAGTTTCAAATATTATTATTGGACTTACTGTCGTTGCGTTTGGGACTAGTCTTCCTGAGTTAGTTGTTAATATTTTTGCTTCAGTTCAGGGTGCTAGTGGAGTATCGTTTGGAAATATCGCTGGAAGTAATATCGTTAATGTTCTTTTGATTCTTGGGATTACTGCTATTATTACAAATGTTAAAGTTCGGTCTAGAACTGTTTGGAAAGAAATTCCATTTGCACTACTTGCTACTTTCGTTTTGTTTGCTTTAATTAGTAAAATATTTTTTACAAATGAGACAAGTTTACTTTGGAATGATGGATTGGTTTTGCTTGCTCTTCTTGTTATGTTTATTTATTATATAATACAATCTGCGATTGAGGATAAAAAAAGAATTGAGCTTATTGAGGAGGTTGATGTATCTAATTGGAAAATAACTGTTAAATTAATTGTGGGTCTTGTTGGTATTTATTTTGGTGGGCAATGGGTTGTTGATGGGGCTGTGTTTATGGCCGGGCAATTGGGGCTTAGTCAATTTTTAATTTCAGCGACGATAATTGCGATTGGAACTAGTCTTCCGGAATTAGTTGTTTGTATCGTTGCGGCAACTAAGAAAAATATCGATTTGGCGGTTGGGAATATTGTCGGTAGCAATATTTTCAATATACTTTGGGTATTTGGAGTAATTCCTTTTATTAGTCCTATAAAAATTCCGCCATTTATTGGAATTGATATTGGAATTATGTTTGGTTCTATGCTTTTACTTTTTGTGTTTATGTTTCTTGGAAAGAAGAAGGAATTAACAAGAAAGGATGGAATAACTTTTGTTCTGTTTTATGTTATTTATGTTATTTATATAATAGCGAGAGGATAGGATAGACCTTTGGTCTACGGTGAGCGGGTTTAAGGTAACGGGTCTGAGGTCTGAAAAATATAGGAACGAAATATTCTCTAAATGAATTATTAATAATTATTTTAAAAAAAATCTGAAAGTCCTTTTTGTTTTTTTGCTTCTTTGATTGCTTTTAATTTATTTAATCCTGATTCTATTCTACTTTCGGAGAAGTCATGTTTTAGTAAAAGTTCTTTTACTTTTTGTTCATTTACTTGTTTAAATTCTATGATTTCGTTATAGCTGGATTCGTATTCATGGAATTGCTTGAATATTATTTGCCAATTAAAATCTATTTCAAATTTCTTTTTTACTTCTGCAAAAATATCGATTGGATATCTGAACTGCTGAACAATTTCTAAAGCTCGTTTTTGGCCAAGCCCCTTTACTCCACCTGGATTATAATCTGTTCCAACTAAAATTGCTAAACAAATAAGTTGATCTTTATCTATTTGTAATTGGTTTAAAACATTTTGAAATTCTATTAATTCTATTTTAACTTCTTCGTAAAGGCCTGTGCTCATTTTCTTTCTTCTGGATGATGTTAAATTTCTTACCAAATATGGGGTTGCGTAGAGAAGTGCGTCGTAATCTTGAGATGCTGCTGCCCAAACTTTGTGTGCCCTAGCTAAAACGGCAGCTTCTGATTCACCCTCTGAAGGAGCTTGAATAACTGGGATACCGAGGGCAATAAGTAATTCTTTTGATTGAGAAATTATATCATCGGTTATTTTTACAAATCTTCCAGCATATTTTTTCATACCATCAATATCTTGACTTGCTTTTGCCTCCTTAAATTTTTCTTCAGCGGCTTTTTTGGCAACTCGTCGTTTTTCAATTTCAGCTTGCTTTAACTCTGGAGGGATTCCATCAAAAACATACACTGGCTTAATTCCTTCTTGAAGTAGATTTATGTTTCTGTAAAATAATCCTGAAAGGTGAGAGGTAACGTCTCCGTTTTTGTCCATTAGTGGAGTTCCATCTAATTGTCTGATTGTTGTTAAGAATTGATACAGTGCGTTGTACGCGTCTATTGCTAAAGTTTTACCCTTTAAGTCTGAAAGACTAATTTCTTTTCTTGGAATGATGTCTGATATCTGAATGCCCATAGAATAAGGATGTTAATAAAGTTAATATATTTAGTGATTATCGATTATCTCTTTTAAAAAAATATTTTTCAACAAAGTTATGATAATCTGACTCTTTGCCCCCTAATTTTTTGGAAGCCGCAAGGGTCAATTCATCCATTTTAACATCTGGAAGAATTTCAACATCCATTAAGGATCCCTTAATTTTACTAACTGCAACTCTTGCTTCTAAGTCATCTAAATCTTTAAAATCTAAGACGAATTCTTGTAAATGACCGTTGGCGTCTCCTTTCTTGTTTTGTAAATAATGCATTACAACTCCTATTGCGTCTTTTCCAACTTCTTCAAATAAAACTCGAGCAACGGCTTGATCTTTACTATAAGCAACTCTTCCAATTACTTTTTCTTCAACGCGCGCATAAGAATTCGTGGGAAGATAAGACAATCTGGGTAATCTAACACAATAATCAAATTCTCTTTTGCTACCCATTTTAAACTAGAATATTTATATGAGATTCTACCCTTGTTTCAAGAGACAATTCTTTAGAATCTTGTTTAATTGGTGAATATATATGAATTTTATTTTCCCTATTTTTTTTGTCTGTCGATTGATAAATTTTTTGAGCTGGATTTATTTTATAAGAATTTTCTACTGTTTCTTGTTTTCCATTTATTGGATTTTTTGCTTTTCCCAAGGTTTTGCTTGTTTGCAACATCGATGCGTAGGTTGCTATTGTTCCGTTGTACGTATGCACACTTTCTATTCCCATGATATTATAGACCTTTTATCTTTATAAAGTTTTTGTTAGTTGTCTCTTAATAGTAGTCACAATAGCTCTTACAAAATAATATAAATCTTCAATGTTTTTCATTCTACGGCAGTTCGCTTCGCTTTACAACTTTGTTAAACACAATCTTCTCGACAAAACATTTATATGTTTTGTCTCCGAAATTCATTTAATGAGATTTAACTTTATACCTATTGATTTTGATTACTTCGATTTTGAAGGGGAAAATTATGTGCAATTAGTTGGGCGAAACGAAGAAGGCGAGAAAATTTGTGTTATCGATTCTTACGAAAGTAACTTTTGGGTAATTTTGAAAGAGAATGCTGATGCTGAGGGAATTGCTGCTAAAATAGTGAAAGCTAAAATTATTAAGCCATCGAGAACTACTGTTGTTTTAAAAACTGAAATATATGATAAGAAATTTCTTGGCAAAGACGTAAAGGCAATTAAAATTTTTATTACTAATCACAAAGATGCTCATGATATAGCGTCAGAAATTGGGGATATTGATGAAATTTGGAAAAGGCGAGAATATGACATTCCTATTATTACTAAATATATTAAGGAGAAAAAAGTGCAGCCTTTGATGTGGCACGATGTAGAGGCTAGAGAATTAACTGATGAAGACTTTAATGGAATTAATAAAAAAATAAATTTGGATAAATGCTATATTGCTGAGTCTATTTTTTTGACTGAAAAAGAATTAGAATTTACTCCTAAAATTCTAGCTTATGATATTGAAACAAGCGAAAGGGAAATTGGAAAGGGTGAGATTTCTATGGTTTCTCTTTTTGGCGATAATATCAGAAAAGTTTTAACTTGGAAAGAATGTGAATCTGCAGGTAACTATGTTGAATTTTTTGAAGACGAAAAAACAATGTTAAAAGAATTTTCCAAACAAGTTAGGGAAGCTAATGCAGATATTTTAACTGGATATTTTTCGGATGGATTTGATTTGCCATACATAAAATCAAGATGTGATAAATATAAAATGAAATTAGATTTAGGAACTAATGGAAAAAATCCATCTTTCAATAAGGGAAGAATTCCTTCTGGTAAAATTTCAGGAACTGTTCATGTTGATTTATACAGATTTATTAATTCTGTATTTTCACAATATTTACAAAGTGAAACTTTATCGTTAGACGAAGTTGCTAAAGAATTAATTGGTGAAACAAAAGAAGAATTTGATTTTAGTAAACTAAGTAATATGTCTGACTCTGACTGGGGGAAATTTATGTCTTACAATTTACAAGACTCTAAAGTTACCCATAAATTAGCCTTGAAAATTTGGACGGATATTTTTGAATTTTGTAAAATTATCAAAGAGCCTTTGTTTGACATAACTAGAGACAGCATGGCGACACACGTTGAAAATCATATTTTACATAACTTAGATAGATTTAATGAGGTGGCAGAAAAACGTCCTGGGTATAGTGAACTGCAAGAGCGAAAGATGAAAGGTAAATTCGGTGGAGCATTAGTTCGTGAACCAAAACCAGGATTTTATGAGAATATTGTAATGTTCGATTTTACTTCTATGCATGCTAGTATAATTGTATCATTTAATATTTCCCGGGCAACTCTTCACGAAGAAGAAAGTGAAGACGTTTACGAATCTCCAGAATTCGATTTAGACAATATTCCAACAAAAGTTTACTTCGACAAAAAACAAGGATTTTTTGCGACACTTCTTTCAGAAGTTGTTGATAAAAGAAAGAAATTCAAAAAAGAATATGCTGCTAATAAAAATGCAATGACTAAAGCTAGAAGTAACGCCTACAAACTTTTAGCAAATGCTACTTTTGGTTATCAAGGATTTTTTGGAGCTAGATATTATTCTAGAGAAGCAGCGGCAGCAACCTTAGCTTTTGTTAGAAAATTTACAACTGACACTATTGCAACAATTGAAGACGCTGGCTTTGAAATTGTATATTCCGATACGGATTCCATCGCATTTTTACAAAATGAAAAATCAGTTGACGACATTATGAAATTTTTAAAAGAATTAAATGATAAGCTTCCTGGAATTATGGAATTAGATTTAGAAGATTTTTACAAGAGAGGTTTATTTGTTGCTAAACGAAGTGCAACCAAAGGTGGAGCGAGAGAAGGTGCTAAGAAAAAATACGCTTTAATGGACAGCAAAGACAAAATAAAAATTCGTGGATTTGAAACTGTTCGGCGAGATTGGTGTAAACTAACTAGAAGATTACAAAGTGAAATGCTTGAGAAAATCTTAAGAGAAGGAAATGAAAAAGCCGCACTTATTTTAGCGAAAGATGTAATTTCAAAATTAAAGAAAAGAGAGATTGATAAAAACGACCTTTTAATTAAAACTCAACTTCGCCGACCCTTGAATGAATATACTTCTCAAGGTCCCCACGTAATTGCTGCTAAAAAAATAGGTGAGACTGGGATTCCTATTCAAGTTGGAATGGTGATTGAATATTATATTGGTGAAGCCAAAGGAAAATTAGTTCGTGATAAAGTTATGCTGCCTAATGAAAATGTCAAATATGATATTAATTATTATTTAAATAGTCAAATTCTTCCAGCGATTGAAAATATTTTTGATGTATTTGGTGTCGATATTCAAGGAATCGTCGATGGAGAAACTCAGAAAACTTTATTTTGAATAAAAAATATTTTAAAAAACCCTAAACATAAGCAAAAGTACTTGATGATAATTCATTAATTGTTTTTCCATAGGCAATACCTGGCAATCTTTTAACAAGTATTTCGTCCCTGAATCCTTCCCAATCTTTTTCATTTAATCTTGTATAATCAATATATGCACTTTGTAACATTGTATAAACATAATAATTTTTAAATTTACTTATAAAATCATTACGTGGATAATGGTAAAATTCATCTAAAACTACTCTGGCTTCATCTTCATTATCAATAATCCCATCACTTAGAATAATATCTTTATCATCTGCTTCACTGCAAGTTTTTTCAAGCCACCATAATTGAATAAGAGAAACTCTTGGGTCAATTTCGACATTAGTTAATAAATAGCTACTAGTTCTTTCATCTCCAAAATTATAATCTCCCTCAATCTTTGCTTCTCCTGATTGTAGCCCGTGATAACCTTCATGTAATAAAATAAAATAAAAATTATCTTTATCTCTGCTTCCGTCAAAAATATATGGGTTCATGTATATTGGAGAATCTGAGCCATAAGAGTATCCTGAAGCCTCTGGCGGAATAGATAAGCTATAATAAAGTATACTTGTGCAATCATAAATAATTGGAACACAACTATCTTCTTCTGGATTTATATGTATTAAGCTATCACTCATCTTCCTATAATCTTCTTTTTTTCTAAATATATTCGTTATATCTTTTTCATTCAAGCTTGGACAAATCTTTTTATATGTATTTCTTAATTCTTTCCAAACACAAAATTCATCATTATATTCATACAATTTTTTATACATATTAATATTGTTAACACAATTTTCATATTTTGCATAACTTTCAAAATCTAATTTTTTCTTTAACACTTCATCACAAAAATCCCCCTTTCCGATGGTAAGAGTTTTGTAATCTTCTTCAATAGAATAACAGGCACCAAAATAAGATGATAAATCACGGCTATATAAGAATGAAGACTTATCTGGCTCTTGTTTTAAATTTACAACTGAATTTCTCAATAAGAGTCTTTCTTTATTATTAGAAGATGATTCAATTATTATTGGATTATCATCTACAGCATTGAGTTCGAATCCAGAAAAAACCCCTCCAGATTCCTTATTTTCATATAATCTATAATTATTGGGTAGAAGCATAACCTCTTCTAATTTAAATTCTACTTTCCAATTTACTCTATCATCCCTAGAAGTGCTTGCGCTGGTATCAAGATTTCTTAAATAATAACCTTTCCCATTGTCCTCTATAACAACGTATTCCATAATGAACTTGTCTAAGATAATATGTTGAAAATCTATATCGCTTCCCTTGCCGACATCAATTAATAATCTTCTTTTATCATCTGTTTCTGCAAAATAACTATTTCCTCCAATATTTATTCTATCATTATCCCCCCACGATGCTAATTCTAACAAATCTATATCTACCTTTACATTAAATGGTAGAATTTTTCCCTTTTTTAATCTTGGATGTTCTGTAGTATCTTTCGACTCAAAAATTGCATTATCCTCTGCCACCTCATCTCTTTGTAATTTATTATCTATTAGTTTTGCGCTGACTGGCAAACTATATTTATTCCATGTCACCAAAGACTCATCATCTTTTGATAAAATATCAAACTGTCCTTCGTTGTTAATTCTTAATTTTGTATCCATATTCAACGAGTCTGACTCTATGTCAAATGCAACACTTTTATTATTTAATACATTTTTATATTCTGACGATTTTAAGGGTATCATCGAAAGCTCATTTTTATTTAGACTAAATTCTAAATTTCCGTTTTGGATAATTGTCTTTCCGTTTTCAGAACTTATGTGATTTATTACTGGAATTAATCCTAGGCTATTTCTTTCGTTGATTATTAAACCGTCACCATTTTCAATTTGCGCAGACATTAAATCACTGCTATCAATATACAATATATCATGGTTTTCTAAAAATTTAATATTTACTTTTTTACCTTCATAACTTTGAATTTCTAAACTATTATCTACTTGCCTTATCCAATTTCCTTTATAGTTTGATAAATCTGTATTTTTACTTGCTATTAAAACCGTTCCACTATCATTTTCCACCTGAATAGAATTTTGTTTATAGATAGCATTTCCCTCATCTAAAGCATAACCTTTATTGCCCATTGTAACTTTTCCTTCAATTAAATTAAATCCGTCTGGAAATTCTATATTTTTTCCCTCAATTGATACTGGACTGCCTCCTTTAAAATTAAATAAACTAAAAAAACCTGTCAAATCAACGCCATCTTTAATTTTTATTTCAACGCCGTCTTCTGTAGTAAATATAATTCTTGATTCTGGGGGCGCATAAAATGTATCATTTCCAAATGTGTAATTCCCCCCAATTTTATTTACTATAAAATTTGCATTAATAATTTCTTCATTTATGTAATCAAACTCTATAAAGCTAGTTTCTAACGGAATGATGTTTGCGAATGTGTCGTTATACATTTTAAAAAAACTATTTTCGTTTGAAAATCCTAATGTAATAGTTTTGTTTGAAAATTCCTTTAAAACAACTCCTGATAACTCTATGAAACTTTCCTTATTGTTAATATTAAATCCTTTGTCTATCCAAATTTGAGTATAAAAAAATTTGTCTTCATGTCTTAATCTATTAAATTGTTTATTTTCATCTAATTTATACCATCCTGGGTCAGTCAATATATTTTTATCTATACACTCATAATAAATTTCATTATTCTCGAAATGTCCTCCAACTATTGGACAGTCAGGATTTTCTTGCGCAATAATAAATGGGATTGTAAAAAATGAAAATACTATTATGATCAATAGTTGTAAAAATTTTATTTTCATTTTAATACCTATTAGCAAACTGCCACTTGATTGGCACCCCATTTATTTTAGAATTTTCATCTTGAATGACAAAAAGCGTTGTTTCTTCTAATCCTATAATATTTATAATTAAATCATTTTCTAATGCAATATTTGTTATGCAACTTAGACAAACGTCTTCACGAGTTAATTGGTCTTTGATTATTTTTTCTAAAGATTTATAGATAGCATCAAACCTTGTTCTAACTATTATGTCTTTGAAATTTTTCAGAGAATATGTTTTTTCATTTTTAGTTATTATTAATGGGTAATTTGCATTAATTTTGATTTGACCTTCTTCGATCATCACTTCACTGAGAACTTCTCCTGAGTCTACGCTTGACTGCGGAAAATTTTCAAAAGACCCTGTGCAGTATTCTAAATTATTATTTATGTAAAGGGCTAATTGATTTTCAATTTCCGTTTTAGAAATAAGTAAATTTTCTCCGCTATAATAATAGTAAGGTATTCCGTTAGCTGTAGAGACTTTAGCTGGTAAATAATATCCTCCGTTTTGAGCTATTTGATAAATTGCATCTTCTCCTGTTTTTTTTATGCAATCTTTTACAAATGAATATATTTCATTAGTAGCTGGATTTACAATATCTTTTGAATTATTGTTTAAAGAAAAATATGCTATAATTGCCCCAACAATTACAATTGCAAGTATGATAAATATAGTTACTTGCCCTCTTTTATTTACCATATAAATATAATAGATATGTTAATTATAAAGGTTTTTAGTTACTCTGCAATAATCTTATAAAACAAAAAAATATAGTTTAATTATGAAAAAGAACAAAAACAGGGGTAACACTATTTTACATGAGCTAAAACATCATTTGCCATTTACTTTAACTTCTAGTATAGCTGCTGGTATTTTGGTTGCAATTTTTTATTTAATTAATAAAACATTTTTTGTCGGTGTGGTATCTAATCTTTTTGAGATTATGCATCCCGCCCATGTTTTTGTTTCAGCTATGGCAACTGCGGCCATTTATAATAAATATAAAAAATCTATTCCAAAATCTATCTTTATAGGAATGGTTGGGGCTATTCTTATCGGAAGTTTAAGTGATGTGATTTTTCCATGGGTTGCTGGAAATTTATTTTCACTTCATACTCATTTTCATTTACCGATAATTGAAAAAACATTTTTTATTTTAGGAGTTGCTGGAATTGGGGCTGCGATTGGTTCAAAATGGAATTTGTTTAATGCAAGTCATTCCGTACATGTTTTTATTTCAATTTTTGCTAGCTTATTTTATTTATTAACATTTAGTGTTGAAATGAATCCATTGACGGTTATGCTAACTTCATTAATAATTTTTCTTGCTGTTTATATTCCATGTTGTATAAGTGATATTATATTCCCTCTATTATTTGTAAAGAAATGAATTGACATTTTTTTCTGGTTCATACTCACCTAGTACACCACTCACGAGAAGCAGCGAAAATGTCAATATTGATTTACTTTTTTGAAAACTATTACTCCATATGGAGGGAGTATTGGCAGAACAATTTCTTTATCTAACAACTCAAAATTATTTGATGAATTGACTTTTAATTTATCTGGATAACTAGCTAATCCAAATCCAGCATACTTTAATTTGTCTGAATTAAAAACAGTAATATATTCTTCACCATCTTTAATACCGACGCTATAATCATAATGTTTCCAAGAAGACGTATTAATAACTATTATATATTTTGAGTCATCTCCTTTTCTCTCAATTACTAAAACTTTATTTTTATCATCCACACTTAAAAAATTTCTATGTTTTACATTCTTTGGCCAAAAGGCAGAATCATCCATCAATAAATTTATATCTTTTTTATAATCCACAAGAGCCCGTGAAATTTCGTTAAAAGACTGAAACCATTCTATCGAAGAATTATGCTCAAAAGTTCCTGGTTGTAATAAAAATGTTTGAAGTAAATCAAGAGTTCTCCCTTCGCCGGCCAATGAAATTAAGGCCTCCATAACTTTTATTTTTCCAACTCCGTGAATGTGATTTGATTCTCCTCCTTCCATCATACAATTGTAAGCATAAGCTCCTGTACATCTGTTTTCCATCAAACCAGCTGCTGCATCATGATTATGAAAATCGGCTATTGTCGAATTTGACTTTCCCCAAACTTTTTCTTCAACAATATTTCTGAACTTCCAAACAGAAATATTTTCGGAAGCATTAAACATATATTTTGTATGGAAATAATGAGTCATTCTTGATGAGTTATAAGCTGTACCCCCAAGTGCTCTTGAGTCACTATTAATTGGAGCAATCAACATTTTAGCATTATCATCATAAAAAAAATGAGCTTCATAATTAATTAAAGCAGCTGGATTAAAAGAATAAATTGCTTGGTTTAATTCTCTTAAAAATTTTCTTCCATTTGGACGATCCTCTCCTTGTCCAGAATCGCCATATCTAATTATTCCGTCAACATTATCAACCCTAAATCCATCTACGTGATAATATTTCATAAAATGAATACAACTGGAAATAAAAAAATCCCGAACATAAGCATTATCAAAATCAACTCTCATAGTCCCCCAAGAAGTCTCTTCTTTCATATATAATCTACGCTCATGTCCGTTTGACGAATTTTGTTTCTTCCATTGATGAAGTCCATGGTCAGCAGAACTTTGGCCAAAAATACTAAAATCCTTACTCGGCAAATGCCCAAGGACAAAGTCTCCTACGACTGCAATTTTATTTTTATGAAACATGTCAATCATGTAAGCGAAATCGTCAGGAGTTCCCCAGTTTTTTTGAACGGCAAATTGAAATGGAACTAAATATCTAAATTTCCAATTGTCCCCGTCAATACTCTGGGCAAATGGTAAAAACTGAACAGTGTTAAATCCTAAATTTTTTATTTCCTCAATCACTCCGCTCTCCGCTATAAATCTATACAAATTCTTATTGTCAATATCTTTTCCGCAAATATTATTTTTATTCGCAAAATGCGCAACAAGTCCTGGCAAATCGGTTTGCATAATTTTTACAGAACGCTCAAATGTATTTACAAAATCAAACTTCGGAGAATAAGCTGACGGATCATTATAATCCCAAAAAATATTATTCCCAGAATCACTGAAAAGTGCACCAGCAGGATCTTGAATCATAAACTGACTCTTAGTCTTATTGTTGTGAACTAATAATTTATACTCGTCCTTATGTTTTACATCATCTAAATCTACATTCCCAATAACCGAATGTTGATCTTTTTTTAATTTGTATGTTTTTAATTTTAAAATATCACTTTCCCAATTATTAAAATCTCCAACAACAAAGACATCTAAATCAGCATTATCAATTAAGACGTTAAATTTAATTTTAGAAGCAAATCCATCTTCATCTCTGTCAATTACATTCGCACCATAATTGGAAACCCAATCTTTTAAATTATTTTTAGGTTCAGTATTTTCCGAATTAATTTCCCATTGGTATTTATAATTGTCTAATTGCATATTAATTTCATAACATCAATCCTTTTATAATTTTCATTTTAGTAATTTAACTAAATTAAAATTTATGCTGGATATAATCAACTAAAGAACCTCCTGATAATTTTATGCTAGCTGAACCATTTCTTACGTAAAACTCTTCAGTGTTTTCATTTTTCAAAAATACTCGTTTTTTACTTTCTTTGCAGTTTATTATTACGAGTTGTTTATCTTTTAATTGCATTATTTGCAATCTAATAAACGGCAAGAATTCATTTCCTATATGGGATTTAATTAAATTTGTAAAATGCAAACTCAATTTGTCATTGTTTTGAAATTTGTCATTTTCTAATCCCAAAACATTTCCATCGTCGCTAACTCCGACTAATAAATTCCCCCCTTTTGTATTTAAGAACGCTGCAACTGTTTTTAAAATTCCAAGTTCCATTCTTTTGTCAAATTCGTTTGTGTGTAAATTGGTTCTGAAGCTTGATTTGAATTCTGTTCTGTCATTTTCTCCTTCATTAATTAGATCCAAGAGTCTCATCTGAGGATTCTTCGCAACTTTTTTATCTCCAACTTTCCATAAATTTCTCTCTATTATCCCAGACAAAAAAGTACTCACCAAATAATCTTTTCCCTGTTTCAAATAAAATGCTCCAACAATTGAAACTGCAAAGGCTCCAAGAATATTAACGCAAATGTCTTGCATTGTATCCATTAATCCCTTTTGAAGTCCAGAATGAATTAGTAAATCTAAAGCAAATTCAAAGATTTCCCAAAAGACTCCGAGAGTTATTGTAAAGCTAAAAATTAGAAATCCTGCAAAAATTGGATTTGCACTAATTCTACTTTTCTTGAGTAATACGTGAACAACGCTTAGTGAGATAAAGCCTAGGGCAACTGAGGCTGTGAATGTTGTTAGAATACTCCACCACCAAACTCCTGAGAAGAGTCCTCTAAGTTCTCCGAAATTTAAAATTCCGTATATCAACATTAAATAAAGAACTTCAAGACTCATGGGTAAATCAATGCCAAATAAATTCTTTAGAATCTTTGGTAAGAATGTAAAGCAAAATGCAATTACTGAAACTACTTGAATAATTGGGTGATTGGATTTTAGAGTATAAATAAATGTCACGCAAAGGATTAACCGAATTAATCCAATAATTATGGAATGCACTATGTGAGTTTTACTTCCCCCCATGCGAATATTAAAACTATTAGATTAATAAGCATTATTGAGGTAAATTGACATTTTTTAGTGGTCTAAAAAATCGTCAGGGGAAATCCACACAGGATTTCTAGATTCCAAACAGCTTACCGTCGAGGCCGCAGACTGGTTCGATACATGGAGGGAATTTCTTTGAAATTCCCGTTTAGGGGAGTGGCTGTTATCTTTCATGAAACAAGCAGTATTTTATTTCAAAAAACTAATTAATTAGAATTATAAAGGTATTATCTGATATTTTACTATGACAAAACAAGAAGATTATTCAGCATATTTGAAAGAGAAATTTCCGCCCAAAGAAGGATTTGTAAAAAGGATGGAAGCTTTAATTGGAAAAGCAGACACCGAAGAATTTTTTGATATCTCTTATACTAAATGTCCAACTTCGATTAGATGTAATACTTTGAAAATTACTTCTGAAGAACTAAAGAAAAGATTGAATGCTTATAGATGGGATATTAGACAACCTTACGATGAATTTCCAGAAGTGATGATTATTGATTCCAAATTAAACCCTGGTGAAATAGGAAAAACAAAAGAACATTTACTTGGATATTATTATGTACAAGAAATTTCTTCGATGCTTCCTATGCTTGCATTGCAGCCAGTTGATGGAGATTTTGTTTTGGATTTGTGTGCAAGTCCTGGAAGTAAAACTACTCAAGCTGCGGCTATGATGAATAATGGGGGAACAATTATTGCTAATGAAATTAGTCTTGGACGAGTTGGGATTTTAAATTCTAATCTTGAAAGATGTGGGGTTGCGAATACTATTGTTACAAGAAAAGAAGGTGTTGCGCTTTGTGAAAGATTCTTGAAAAAAACACAATTTAGATTTGATAAAATTTTAGTTGATGCTCCGTGTTCAGGAGAAGGAACTCTTCGTAAATCTCCGAGAACTCTTGAAATGTGGAATGTTAATATGATTAAAAAAATTGCTGGGGTTCAACGGAATTTAAGCGAAGCTGCACTTCGATTATTAAAAGTTGGAGGGACTATGATTTATTCAACTTGCACTTTGGCTCCAGAGGAAAACGAAATGATTGTGAATAATTTGTTGGAACATTTTGATATTGAAATTGAACAACTAAATCTTCCATTGAAATTTCGAGAAGGAATTACTGAATGGGAAGGAAAGAATTTATCTAAAGAATGTGCAAAGTGCCTAAGGCTTTATCCACAAGACAACAATACTGATGGATTCTTTGTAACCAAAATTAAAAAATTAAGTGAGGAAGAAAAATGAAAATACAAATAATGGACAGAGCCAAGAAAAAGAAATTAATAGCGGGCTTAGATGATTTAGGGCTAAAAAAAATTCCACAATTACTTGTCAAAAGTGGAAAAGAAAGAATTCGTGCTTATTCAGGAGATTTGTCAACAGAACAAATTATGGAAATTTGGAGACTCTTGCCAATTGAAGGAGTTGGACTTTACGTTGGAAAAGATATGATTAACAGAAATGGTGTTCATGAAATTAGAATTAGTTTAGACGGAATGCATCTTTGGAAAGAACAATTAACTGAACGAGTTTTTCAATTAACAGAGAGCCAAGAAGAAGTTTGGTTTAAAGGAGATGAGGTTATATTAACCGAAGAACAAATTGGAAGAATAACCGACGGGTTTGTAAATGTAAAATCTTTTTCTGGAGATGATTTTGTTGGGATGGGAAAAATCGGAAGCGAGGGGAAAATCTTATATGGATTCTTACCTAAAGAAAGGAGGAGAAAAAGTCAAACACTATAATGGAAAAAGAAGAATTTGATAAGTACGTGAAGGCTGGAAAAATTGCTCAAGAGATAAAAAAATTTGCTTTAGAAATTGTTAAGCCAGAAATGAAATTGATTAATATTGCAGAAGCAATTGATGCTAAAATTTTTGAACTTGGAGGGAAACCTGCATTCCCATTAAATTTATCTTTGAATGAATGCGCTGCGCACTTTACTCCAGCAAGAGGCGACGAGATAATCGCTACAGGGATTTTGAAAATTGATATTGGTGTTGCAGTCGATGGATTCATCGCAGATACTGCTCTTTCAATCGACTTGACCGAAGACAAAAGATTTAGCGAGATGATGGAATTGAATGAGCAAATTTTAGCAGATGTTACCAAAGTTGTAAAACATGGAATGGAAGTAAAGGATGTTGGGAATGCCGCAGCGATTAGTTTTGAACAATGGAATAAAACACATGATTCTAATTTTTCTATCATCAAAGGACTATGCGGGCATTCTCTTGCAGAATATAATATTCATGCTGGACTTACAATTTCAAATTACGAAAATGGAAATACTAAAAAGTTAGATGAAATGGCTTTTGCTATTGAGCCTTTTGTTACAACTGGTGACGGAGATATTTACGAAGGACAACCTGGCGGAATCTATGTATTACAAAATGAAGGAAATGTTCGCGACAGAGACGCTAGAAAAATTTTAGAATACATCAAAGAAACTTATTCCACATTACCCTTTTGTTCTCGATGGCTAGACAAAGAAGGATTTAAGAAAATTAGATTTAGTTTATCAATGATGGAAAAAGCTGGTATTATTTATCAGTATCCAATGCTTATGGAAAAAAGCAGAGCACCCGTAAGTCAATTTGAAAATACTTTTGTAATCTTCGACGGGAAAGTTGCCAATACTACTAAAGTAGAATAAATAGTTTAATTTTGTAATTTTTTTTTAGAGAATATCCTAATTAGCTCTTTTTATTTTTCGTGGTGCATAAAATTTTCTGTAAATGATTAAGAGCATAATTAAAAGAACAACTAGTCCTGCCAGAATAATTGTCATAATATTAATAACTTTGTCTATCAGTTTAATACATTCATTATCCTTACATCCAAACTCGCAATCTTCTACTATCTCCCATAATGATTCATTACCACATCTTTGAATATCGTCTCTTCTACATCTTGACTGTTCCCCATGACATATTTCAGACTTATCCAATCCTGTTACAAAAGTTGAAAAACCTAAAGCTTCTACACTATAATAATAATAATCGTCGTTGGAATAAAGAAAAGTTACGTTAATATTTTTCCAATTATCAAAATCATTTTCTCGTTTATATATTTTAAATAATTTTTCTGCTAAATTCATGGAGCCATCAAGATGTTCTTTTAGCCAAACTTTTGTTGCTTTGAAATGCAGGGTTACATTTTTAATTTTGTCATTTGTTATTATAATTTTATCTACAGTAAAAACTTCATAAATTTGGAAATCTAGGCCTAATCCCAAATCAATACTTGATTGACTTAGGTTTTCAATTTCTTCTATAATGAAAGCTCCTTTGACCATTTCTCTTACATTAATTGAAACTTTGGTTAATCCAAAATCTGTATTATTTATTAAAATGTTTGTTGTTTCGTTTGGATACATTGTTATGAGACTCATGTTTGTTGTTTCGTTTACTGTTTTTATTGGAACGATGGTGGAACTACCTCCACCTCCACTTGAACTAGAACTTTTTTCCTCAATTGAACAATTTTGAAATTCTGTTTTATTCACGTTTTCTGCATCACAAATATTAGTCTCATTACAGGTTCTTGATTGAGAGCCTCCCTCACAAGTTGTCCAATCTGTACAGGTCCAATTTTCTAAACAGCAAGGAATAATTTCCACCCAAGAAATATTATCTAAATCGCATGGTACACTATCTGTCCAGGTTCTTGATTTATGCGTTCCATTGCATACCACATCTTCCCATTCTGGACGAAACCATATTGGGACGCAAGGTGGAATTGATTCTGAGGACGAATGAAAAAATCCTATATCTGCTACATGAATAGCTGAAAATATTTCCCCCGATAAAATACCTACAATGAAATTCGCAATATGTTCAGCTGAAGATGTGTTTACTCCACCTGAGGATGTCCCTAGCCCTTCAATTTTATAATTTTCAGAACTCATTGACGCAGCTATTGAAATAGTTAGAACTGCTATTGCAAAGAAATATATTAATCGTCCCATTATGTAGTGATGTAATTATAATTTATAAATATTTATTTTAAAGAGGATAAATATTAAAATAAGTTTCTCGTTTTTGAAATAAATGCTAACAAAAACTATAACTATTATCTCGGGTACAAAGTTCCTCTTTTAATAAATCGTTCTCAGTTTTGAGTTAAATCTCATCCTATCACATACCAGGAAATACCATTACAGGCAAGAGTTACCCCCCCATAATTTGTAAAAGACAAATCAACACCATCTGGACATATTATTTTTTGAGTTCCACTTGCCTCATTATGTTCAATAATCATGGTATAAGATGGATGAGATTTATAAATATGAACTATTTGTCCATCAACACCATTAGCTAATCCTGCAATATATATATTTGCATCTGATGGACTAACTATAACAGAATTCACTCCGCTTACATCTAATGCATCACTTGAAGCTGAGATTACCTTAACAGAAGAAGATATTGCCCCATTAACTTCTAGTTTTGAATGCGGATCTGTTACTCCAATCCCCACATCCCCACCCATAATACACATAGAATTCGCCTGATTACAATTAACCCCATTCATATCATCCAATCCAATCGCAACAACATAATCAGCCCCTGCTTGGATTTCTCTTCCCATTGCTGTTGAATAATCCCCTGAAGCTATTGTATAGGCGCCCATTGCTGTTGAATAATCACCTGAAGCATTTGTAGTACGCCCCATTGCTGTTGAATAACTCCCTATAGCATCTGTATTAGAACCCATAGCTACAGAAGAAGTACCTGAAGCTGTTGTATAGGCGCCCATTGCTGTTGAGGTAGAACCTAAAGCAGTTGTCCAAAAACCCATTGCTGTCGAATAAAATCCTGAAGCATTTGTTCGATACCCCATTGCTGTTGCAGATGGACCCGAAGCAGTTGTATCCCCACCCATCGCCACAGCATAATCACCTGTCGCACTATTCAAAGACGAACCAATTGTCGCCGCCCCACCAGAACTTACCTCTACATCTAATTTAGCAGAAGGAGTTGTTGTTCCAATTCCAACTCTATTATTAGTTTGATCAATAACTAAAGTATTAGAATCAAAGTTAAGATTACTAGTTAAAGTCCAAGCTCCACCCGTTGGCATTCTAATAGATTCTATATTTCCACTTGGGAAAAAACTAGTTGCTGAATCTCCAGTTAATGCAGAACCTCCTTCTGAAGATGAACCTGCATAGTTTCCTGTTGTGTCGGTTCCAAGTGCAACTGAATTTGCTCCTATAGCTATATTCCCAATAGTTCCTGTCACATCTCCTCCAACTCCAACTCCTTGAACGTCAGTTGCTGTTTCTATCACATCTGTTGTGACATGATTATAAGCAATATTTCCATAGTCTCCTCTGTATGCTGTTGTGCTTGTAGTTCCTAGATTTACTCCAACTGTGTCTGCTCCTAAATTTACGGTTCCAACACTTCCAGCTGTTCCTGCATGACTTGCAACATTTAAAGTTGGAGTCCCTGTAGTTCCACCACCAGTAAGCCCAGTTCCTGCCGTAACGCCTAAAATATCTCCTCCATCATTTGCATCTGTTCCACAGCTAAATTCATTTGTTCCTGCAGTATATAATAATTTTCCAGTTGTACAATCTGGAATTATTTTAGCTTCCCAATTATTAACACCATTTCCAATCATTATAGCGTCTTCAATACTTGCTGAAAGTCCTGTTCCTCCCCTAGCAATTGCTAATGTTCCTGTTGTTAATTTTGTTACTGCTAGGTTTGGAATATCATTTGCCACTAAACTTCTAAAGTTTGGAGAACCAGCTGACCCACTTGGAGAAGCAAATACTAAGTTTGCTGCTTGACTAACTAGGGTCGCCGTCAAAGTTCCAGAAGTTGTTACTGGAGAATTTGCGACATTAAAGATTGAAGGCATTGAAAGTCCTACACTTGCAACGTCTCCTGCTCCTCCAATAGCGTCAACTATCCAGGTAAATCCTGCAGTTGCTGAATCATAACTTAAAATATAATTATCAGTTGGAGTGTTTGTAGCTTCTAAATCTATTTCTTGAATTGTATTGTCTAAAATTTCTGCAGTTGCTACTCCGCCTGTTGCAATCTCAGTAGTACCAATTGAGTCTTGAACAATTTCATTATTACCGATACTGTTTGCTGTTACCGCAATATCTGGGATTGGACCAGTTCCAAATGTAACTGTTATTGCGTTTCCTCCAGTTACTTCGGTTAAATCTCCCGAGCCAGTTCCAACTGTTGAAATATCTTTACAATTTATACCGTTTTCATCACAATATTCTGTAGCTCCGACTTGACCTTCAACATCTAATTTTAAAGTTTCAGATGGGGTAGTTGTTCCTATTCCTACCCTGCTGCTGGTTGTTATATTTCCAGATGAATTTTCCCAAAGACTTGTTACTGAAATGTCTGCATATAGGGTGTCCGCGTATGATTCATTCCAACTTTCATTGTCTCCCGCTACTGCGATATCTGCATATAGGGTATCTGCGTATGTTTTGTTAAATGTGGCGTATGTGTCGTTCCAGTAATTTAATGGGTTAAATATTGAATAAAATAATGTTTCGGCCAAAGATTGATTCCATGATTGATTATCTGCTCCAGAAATTCCCGTGAGTAAACTTCCGTTTCCTATAAAATAATCTGCTGTGATATTATATCCTGTTGCGTTCAAATTTTCGTCGAATATGATTCCGCCAACGTAAACATTTTGAGCCATAAAAGAATAGGGGCTTGTTGTTAAATTCATTCTTGGTGCCATTTCGCTGTCGCCTTCAATTGTAATTCCTAGATAATATTGTTCGGAGAAATTAAGTCCTGTTGCGTCTAAAATTACGTCGTAGAAAATTCCATCAGTAATTGTCACATCTCTAACAGAATTCCAGAGTGAAACTCCGCCCGTATAAGAATCATAAATATTAAAAGTAAATTGAAATGTTCCGTTCATTGAACCAGATGAATTGGAGAGTTTACCATGAATGTTAAAAGTTTGAGGAACAGCGTCGGTTATTGGAGTTGGGTCCACTATGTAATCGAATTCAACTGAATTTCCTATAATTTTCAAATCAAAAGTGTCTTCATTTCCTACTAGAGAAGTTAAATAAATTTTATGAGTGGCTTCTTGTTCTACGTTTCTGAATCTTGCGATTTCTGTTGTCTCGTCTTCTATGTAAACTATTATGTCGCTAATCCCTTCAGACTTTGCGTGGATTGTTATATCTTTAGTATTGTCAAGTTGCTTTTCAAATCTAACTCTTATATATTCGTTTTCATGGATTGGGTTGGTCCAAATATTATCTTGACTAAAAACTTCATTGTAAATGTTGGTGATAAATTCTTTATTAACTCCGAGATGTTCTGCTTGTGTTATGTAAATTATTTCGTAAATCTGTGCTGACAAATGTGGAACAATCCACTCTATATAATCGACATAACCGTCGTTGTCAAAATCATAAGGTATAAATTCGACTTGCTTTCTTGCTCGGTTGACTTTAACGCTTGGACTCAAATATTTTTTTACAACTGAATCCAAATCTTCTTCTTGCGATATAACTTGTCCAGTAATGAGTATGGTTATGTTTTCTTCCGTTTGGTTTTCGATTAGAACTTCATTGTCTTCTTCGGTTGGAATTTTTATAGTTACATTGGTTATGTTTTCTTCAATAATTTCTTCTGTTTGAACATCTATAACTTCTGGAATTGTTATTGGAATATTATCTTCGATTGGGTCTTCGTACCAGTATAATTTTAAATTGGGGTCATTCATTTTAATTTGCATTCCTTCTACTACTGAATATGCTAAAATTTCTGTATAATTTAATTCGCTTGGAGCTGAGACAATAATTCTTTTACCGTTGGTTAGAGCTGTTTCATTTGCTATTGGGGCTTTTGTATAATATTCAATTGCAACTTCAGTTATTTCTTCTGAGATGTCTTTAATTTCTATGATTGTTTCATTTGGGGTCTCTATAATATTTTCTTCAATTTCTTCAGATACAACCTTGCCAGTAATAGTTAGACTGGATAAATAATTCATAAATCTGGTTAAAATCCCTGTTTTTCTATCAATATTAAAAGTTACTTTTCCTGTCAAGGCAGTACCTTTAATTATGGTTTTTCTATCGGTGTTTTCGACTACGGTCTTGTATTCTTTAACTTTTTTTACGGCTTTTGTTACCTCTTCGTTTGTTAAGATAGAAATATTTTCTGCACCTTTTGGTAATTTTATATTGATATTTTTATCTTTAGATTCTATTTTTTTAATCCACTTAACTGGTCTTCCGATTACTGCCTTATATTGCAAAGTGGATGTGATTGGAATTTCTTCTGTTTGGTTTTCTTCAGCTTGAATGAAACTTATATTAGAAAGTAAAAGTAATATAATAATTCCGATAAAAGAGAATATTGATATATTAGTTTTAACTACCCTTTTTTCCAAATTAACTTTCTTAGATGAAACACTCCCTTTTTTCATATAAAATAAAAACAAGTTTAATATAAAAGGATTGCTGTGAAGAATTATTTTAAATGTTTATCCCATATAGCTAACACTGGTATCGCTTAATGCAGCTTTAGCATTTTTCAAATATTTGGATTCTATTTGCTTGTATCTTTCTTGGTCATTTTTTGAAACTGACGGCAAAACTTTTTCCATTGCTTCTTCAAAATGTTCTTTTGTAACCTTTTCTGTTTCTATGTTCTCCCGAAGAGCAAGCATTGCGGCTTCCCTAACTAAAGATTCTAAATCTGCTCCTGTGTAACCTTCAGTAATTTCAGATAACTTTTCTATGTTAACATCTTTATTTAGTGGCATATTTTCAGTATGAATTTTTAAAATTGCTAGTCGACCTTCTTTTTCTGGAACTGTTACAAAAACAATTCTGTCAAATCTTCCTGGTCTCATTAAAGCTGGGTCTAGAATATCTGGTCGGTTTGTTGCCCCGATAACTATTACATTTGTCAAATCTTCTATTCCATCCATTTCTGACAATAACTGGTTTAGAACATTATCTGCTACTTTTGCGCCCCCCATGTGACCTTCAGCTCTTTTGCTAGCCAATGAATCAATTTCGTCAAAGAAAATAACACAGGGCGAAACCTGCCTAGCCCTTTCGAAAATTTTACGAACACCTTCTTCAGATTTTCCAACCCACATGCTCAATAAACTCGGTCCTTTAACTTGAATAAAATTTGCTTCGGATTCGTTGGCTACCGCTTTTGCTAGTAGGGTTTTTCCTGTTCCTGGGGGACCGTAGAGTAAAACTCCTTTTGGTGGTTTAATTCCCATTCGAGTAAATGATTTTGGAAATTTCAAAGGCCATTCAACAGCTTCTTTCAAATCTCGCTTCACTTCCTCAACTCCACCTATATCTTTCCATTTTGTACTTGGGGTTTCAACCAAAACTTCTCGCATGGCTGAGGGTCTAACAATTTTTAATGCTTCGTCAAAATCTTTTTGAGATATTTTTAATTCATCAAGAAGTGTTTGCGGAATTTCTTCGTTTTCCTCTAAATTAAATTTATGTAAATTTTTTCGAAGCACAATCATTGCTGCTTCTTTACAAAGAGAATTTACATCTGCTCCAACGAAGCCGTGAGTTTTCCTTGCAATTTCGTCTAACTCAACATCTTTTGTTAGGGGCATTGTTCTGGTGTGAATTTTTAGAATTTGTAATCTCCCGTTTTTATCTGGAACTGAAATTTCAACTTCTCTGTCGAATCTTCCTGGTCGTCTTAATGCTGGGTCAATTGCGTTTGGTCTGTTTGTTGCTCCGATAACTACAACTTTTCCACGGGATTGAAGACCGTCCATCATGGTTAATAATTGAGAAACTACTCGTCTTTCAACTTCTCCGGAAACCTCTTCTCGCTTTGGGGCAAGTGAATCTATTTCGTCTATGAAAATAATTGATGGTGAATTCTTTTCTGCTTCGTTAAAAATTTCTCTAATCTTTTTTTCAGATTCTCCATAAAACTTACTCATGATTTCTGGACCGTTAAGTAAAATAAAGTGTGCTTCGGATTCGTTGGCTACTGCTTTTGCCAATAGAGTCTTTCCTGTTCCTGGTGGGCCATAAAGTAAGACTCCTTTCGGTGGTTCGATCCCAAGTCTCATAAAAATTTCTGGTCTTTTCAATGGAAGTTCCACCATTTCTCTAACTTTTTTTACCTCGTCGGTTAATCCACCTATATCTTCGTAAGTAATTGAGGGAATTGATTCTTCGGAAATTTCAACTGCTTTTGGAGAAAGTGTTATTTGTGTATTTTCGGTTATTATTCCAGGCTGAGAGGGGGTTGTTGAAATAATTGAAAATCGAATTTGAGTAAGTCCTCCTGGAATTCCTCCAAACCCCATTTGGTTAAACATATCTCCTATATCTCCTCCGAATAAATCTCCAATTCCATTTGACATTAAATCCTTTCTTCGCTGAGCTCCACCCATTACAACTATATCTCCTTTGTTAACTGGTTTTCCAAGAAGCCCTCTTTTGAAGTTGTCTGGGTCACCTTGAACAACTACTCCTTTTTGTGCTGGAGCAATGGTTACTTTTTTTACTTCTTTCATGGCTATTTTTGCTACTTCAATATTTTCCCCTATGCCTGTTTTTGCATTTTTTCTTGTGATACCATCCATTCGGATTATATCTTCTCCTCTGTCGGCAGGATAAGCTTGATCAACTATTGAATAGGTTATTCTGTCTCCTTTTATGGAAATAATATCTCCTCTGCCTAGATTTAATTGCTGCATTAGAGCTGGATCAATTCTGACTATGCCTTTGTAGGCGTCATCTTGCAAGGCTTCGACAACTCGAAGTTTAATTTTATTTGAATTTTCTTTTGCCATTTTTATTTAGAAATGTAGTGAAATTCTCCCGATTTCTTCTAGAGACAAATCCACCATTTCATTCATTTCGTTTTCTTGTTCGTTCATGAAATCTATAATTTCTCTTGGTATTGAAACCGCATAGGAGTTTCCAACGAACCGAAGTTTAACTTTAAAGTTTTTCTTCTTCAGATTTTGGAAATCAGCGTATTCTTTTAAGTCTTCTGGGTGGATGATTTGGTTATTGCAATCTTTGCATCCAAGCGCTCTGAGATTAAAACCGTTCTTTCTTACTAGAATTGGTTGCATTTTTTTTTGGCAATCTTTGCAGAGTATTGTATTTTCGAATATGTCTGACATGTATATACACCGTGTGTATATTATATAAGGATTGTGGGGGTTTATTTTTGGAATCTGGGGGAAGGCAAATTGCTCGCGGCACCCTCACAAATATATGGTAGATATTGGTTGGGGCATTCTAATTTTGGGGATTTTGGGGATTTAAGAACTGGAATAGCCACTAACACCTTCGGTGTACACTAACGCAATAAATTGCGCGCACGAACCTGCGGTGCTTTTTGTTGATATTTTGATTTTGGCTAAATTTTGCTTGAGAATGTTTTGTTAATTTTAATTGCTCACGGATTTGCACAGATGCCTAACGGCATTCACGGATTGAGGACAATGATTTTGAGAGTGAATTTCTTGTTAGAATAATGACGAGGAGTGGGTGCACTGGTAAATATTTGAACAAAAGTGTTAAATACGGTTTATTCTTTGTTTTTATATCCGTTAAAAGGGAGGTGAAAAATGAAAAAAATATTTATTTTTATGATAATGACTTTTTTGGTTATTGGAATTGCTAATGCTGCTTCAGATATTGATAGTGGTAAAGACGAGACTGTGGCTGCTGGATCCGATGGAGAAGGACAAGGGGACGCTGGAAAAATTGGCGAGCCCAAGACTCAACTTCAAGGAGATGGACAATTTACGTCTGAAAGTGGTAAGCTCATGCGATTTTCTGAAGAAGGTGGACAAATTAGACTTCAAGCTGGAGAACATTCTGCTGAATGTAAAGGATGTGAACTAACTCAGGAAGATGGTAAACTTAAGGCAAAAATGTCTAACGGCGCAAATGCTGAGATTAAAGTTATGCCAGACCAAGCAAACGAAAAAGCACTTGAAAGATTGAGATTAAAATCTTGCGAGAATTGTTCAATCGAACTTAAAGAAGTTGGAAAGGGCGATGATATGAAGATGGCTTATGAGGTTAAAACTCAAAAGAAAGCTAAGGTGTTTGGAATTTTTAATGCTGATATGAAGGTTGAGGCTCAAGTTGATGCTGAGACTGGAGAGGTTATTAAATCAAAGAAGCCTTGGTGGGCATTCTTAGCTTCGGAGAAATCTGAATAAGTTCAATTTTATTTTTTATTTTTTATTTTTGGAGCGAGGATTTTTCCTCGCGATAGATTTTTTAGTTACGGGCCTCAAACGGCATAGCGTCTTCCGACCCCGAGCGAAAGTTGTTTTCGCGATTACATGAGAGACGAGACTTTCGCCAAGGGCGAAAAAGGAGAAGCCTGATGTCGAGCGATATATAATCGAATCGATAGATTCGACAAATGAAAACGGAAGGGTTAAAAGTAGTATTGACAATTTATTTTAATGAAAAAGAACTCTAATTATTTTAAGAGATTTTGGGCATTTTTACAAAAAGATACTTGGCCATCATTTGTTGTTACGCTTGCACTTGCTTTCGTCTTGATTAAATTTATTTTCTTTCCTGGATTATCACTTTTGACTGGGACTGCTTTGCCTTTGGTTATTGTTGAAAGTTGTTCTATGTATCACCATGAAGGTGGATTCGAAAAAATATTTGAAAGTCCTGTTTATGAAAAAAATGGTATTTCTATAGTTGATACTAACGAATGGTCGTTTAGAGATGGATTCAACAAGGGGGATGTTATCTTTGTTGTTGGTGCTAGAAATGTTGAAATTGGAGATGTGATTATATTTAATGCTGGAGCTAAACATCCTTTGATTCATCGAGTTGTTGAGGACGAAGATAATTATGCTACGAAGGGGGATAATTACAAAACAAATGCAAGGCAACTTACTTCTGAAAAAAATATTTCTGAGGAACAATTTGTTGGGAAGGCATTATTTAGAGTTCCTTTTATTGGATGGGCGAAGTTAATTTTCTTTGAGGCTGGAAGAAGTCCAAATGACCGTGGACTTTGCCGATGAACATATCCTTTTAATTTGTCAACAATCGTTGGTCGGTAATTTTATAAATTGGAATATCTTGGTTTTTCAATGGAATTTTGTCCTAAGTGCGGAGCTATTTTGATGATGAAAGTGACTAAAGTTGGTTGCCCTAAGTGTAACTATGTTGCCAAGGGGAAAGTTAATTTAGAAATGAAAGAAGAAGTTAATGAAAGGGTTGAAATTGCTGTAGTAGACGAAAAGAAGGATAATCCAAATCCAATTACTGATTTTCCATGTAAAAAATGTGGTCATAAAAGAGCATACTTTTGGATTAGGCAAATGAGATCTGGAGATGAGCCAGAATCCAAATTTTATGAATGTGTTAAGTGTAAAAACACAACAAGAGTAGATGATTAAAAACATTGACAAAATTTTCTGGTGAAAATTTTCGTCAGGTATCGTCCACACAGGACTCTAATTTCCGAACCGCTTACCGCACAGGTCGCAGACGGTTAGATATATGAGGGAATTTGTTCCAAATTCCCGTTTTGGGGAATGGATGTTATATGACTTTTAGAATTAGTTAAATAATTTTTATATATTAACTGAAGTTACTGGAATCACGCATGTGATTTATTTGAAACTCGCGTCGCAATAATTAATTTTGTTGGTATTTTGCTATGTAACTTTTAGAATTTATTAATCTCTATAATCTTGTGACCTGCAACGCCTAAGTTGTGAACTTCTGTCTTGCCAATTTTTGTATGACCTTCGGATTCGTGAATATGTCCACAAAAAACATATTTTGGCTGAAACTTTTTGATGTAATTTAAGATAACTTTACTTCCAGCATGTTTGCCATTTCTAGAACTTGGAGCGAAAGTATTGTTCACTTTGTCTAAATATCCAAATGGAGGTTGATGACAAACTAAAATATCTAGTTTTCCAAAATTCTTTAAAATTCTTTTTGTTTTTTCTGTTTCTTTTTTTGCTTTAGATATCATATACTCATCAGTATATCCAAGCTCTTTGTTTTGACAAGAATCAAAAAACCATTCTAAAAATCCAATTCTAAGCCCATCGATATTTCTAACCGCATTTCTAACAAGATAAAAATCTTCAATTTTATTAAGGCTATCCCTAAGTCTAGGCAATTTCAGTCCAAACCTTTTTTCTTCTTTATTAATAGAAGAATTGTAAATCATGCTCCCGCCTGTGTTCCCCATTATAGTATAAGTCGGAGCAAATTTACAAGTATGCTTCAAAACATTAACCATGGAATCATGAATTTCCACAATAGCAAATTTATTATCTTTGCCTGTGTACTTTATTTCTTTTAATCCAGCATCTCTAAGCTTTTTGTTCTCCCAAAATCTATTACGGGCAAAATCAGCTTTGCCGACATCGCCAGTAACCAAAATTAAATCAATACCTTTAAATGGAATCTTTTTAATTTTAGAAATCTCCCCATGAGGATCGCCAATCGCACAAATCTTCATTTTAATAGATTAAATCGAATTCTCCAAAAACTTTTTTCAAAACTTCTAGTGAATTGAAATCTATTTTCATTTCCTTATCCTTGCTGTCCGATAATTGTTCTTGTAATTCTTTTGTTGTTGATTTAACTAAATTCGAGTCTTTGATTTTTTGTATTTTTGAACCTTGAACAACAAATGCATCTTTCAAGAAGAATATTTCTGCGTCTTGATCTCTAGCTTTAATTTGAAATCTGGATTTTTCTGTTGCTGCCAAATCACTCCTTTGAGAATGTTCAACCAGGGCTGTAATTATTTCTGTTGAAAGTTTTCTTGCATTATCTACTGCTCGTCTTTGCTTTGCAGTTAATTCATGTTTCTTTTTCTTAGCAGAATCTTTAGCATCTTTTGCCAAAACCACTTCATTTTCTTTTGCCTTTTCGACATCCTTTCTTACTTTGGAGATCAATTTCAAATTTTCTAAATATCTTGGTGGAAATTTCCCAGTCTTAATCATCTTTAAATTAAATTCTTTTAAAATAGCTTCTTCAGTTTTTCTATTTAATAAACTTCCAAGCATTCCGAAAACATCATTATATATTTGTTCAATTGATTTTTCCTGAATTCTCTTTTCAATTTGTTCTCGGAGTTCCTTTAATCTGTCAATATAGTCTAAGGCATTTTTTGACAATCTGTCAAGTTCTTTTCCACTAATATCTCCAGGTTTTAATTTGCCATGTTCATAAGCTTTCCAAACTTTGATGATTATTTCTTCTAAAATGTCTGCATATTTTTTCTCCACTAATTTTTCTTTATTCACAAAAACTTCCCTAAATTGTTTTACTGTTTCGTAAACGTTTGGTGGAGACATTCCGTAAAGCATAAGTAAACCTTGTGTTGGCGTAGAAATTCCCCAGAATAAATCCAGAGTCGCAACATCAAAAATTCTTTTCTGAATCGTCTCTTTAAGCTTATTTCCCGAAGACATAAACATATCAATTGCTTCTGAACTTGGTTTAATCTTTCCCATTCGAAGTAAAGATTTCCAAGGTAAAAATGTTCCCCTGTCGTAAAGTGGAATTCCATCTCGGATAAATGTAAACATAACTGGCTGAGCATCTTTTACTGCTTCCCAAAATTCTGTCATTAAATAAATCTGAACATTAAGAGTATTTTTCTTAACTCCAGCCATTCCTTCAGCCTCGGGGATATAAGAATAAATAATTCCTCTAAGTTTTTCTTTTAACTCTAATCTTGGCATTCTTTTTACATCTGTATCGTCAATTATAACGAAGACATCAACGTCAGAATCTTTTTTTGTTGTTCCGGTTGCGAGACTTCCTCCGACTACATAACTTGTTACATATTTTTCGAACTTCTTTAAAACTAAAGATTTATGAATTTGTCCAACTCTAATATGGCTTAAGATTCCTTTATCTATAATTGGATAAGACATTGCGATTGCTTCCATTACTTCAAACTTAGAATCTAATCCTAAATTCCAAAAATCTATTGGGGTCATTACATGAATCCAGAATTTATCATTAATCTTTTTAGCGGTCTCAATTATCTCAAGTCTAATTTTTCCGATATTCTTAAATTGTTTTTCTGGAATTATAACGAGCAAATGAATCAAACCTTTCTTAGAATCCTCTTCAGAAATTTCATATTCTTCTTCTATCTTTTTCGCAGCTTGAGACGGAACTACCCCGAAAGCTTCTACGAATTTATAATTTTTAGCAATTTCATCTTTTAATTTTTCAATATCTTTTTGTGCTTTATTCGCTTTTTTTTTTAAGGCATCTTCAATTTGGTTTGATGCTGGAATAGAATTTGGATTTTGTTTTGGTACAAAATTCTTTGACAAGTTTTGTTCAACAGATTTTTCAGAATTATTTTTGTGTTCTGTCATGGTTTAGATTAATCAATTTGTTATTTAAATGTTGTTGCTGGAATTTGATGAATATATGAATTGTTTTTTTGGGAATAATTTATTTTTTAATTCTCCAATTTTACGATCTGCATTATATGCTAAACAATTCTCTAGCCATTCATTTGGGCATTTTTTCATGTAATGACTATTGAGTTGATTTTCTATAAGCTCATGCTGGATATGTGGCCCTGGATTAGTTTGTATAACTTTCTCATTTTCCATATAAACCATATTTACACTAGATTTTGCTTTCCAATAATTATTTCTTATTGCATAATGAAGAAAATTAGTTTGGTCTAATGATAATCTGAGGTTAACGCGAATCAATTCTATTTCTGATGGATTTTGTAAATCTTCTAGATTTAAATTAAATTTTGTTTTAAAATACTCAGAAAAATTTATTACTCTAATACCTTTAGGGGTTTCTTCAAATCCTAAAACTTCATCCTCTAGCGTTTCCATGGAAATACTTATGGTTTTAGACTTATATGTATTTATGTATTGAATTTAAAATAAAATGACTCCACCAGGAATCTACTCAAATTTTGCATCTCACAAAAATCTAGTTATGTTTATTTTTGTTCAAAGCAAAATTTTCACCTAGGCCACGGCCCAGCTCCATTCGGTTGTAGTAATTTTTAAAAATAAAAATGACTCCACCAGGAATCGGACCTGGGCCTTTTCGGTGTAAGCGAAATAGTCTACCATTAGCTTATGGAGTCATATAATGAATTCATAAGCTTCGTGAAGCAACTTGATTGCTACTATAGCTTATGGAGTCAATATTATATTATCATAATTTAGTTTTATAAAGTTAATTATTAATAATTTGAACCTAATATCTTCGCAACAACTACTTTAAAGAAAATTGTCTATCTATTTTCATGAAAGAAGTCATTTCAACATCAATATTTATAGCTGTAATTTTGACAATATTTATAGCATTTATATTGAGCTATAGAAGAAGGATAAAAGAAGAATCTATAACTGATAAAGATGCCAAGGAAGAAAAGTATTTAGAAAAAGAGGCAGAAAAGGCAGAAAAGAAAGAAAAAATAGTGAAGCCTAAAAAGTAGTTATCTGAGAATCTAATTGTTCATTAATTTTATCAATTGACTTATTTATGAATCCGCATCGAGCACATTTCATTTCACCTTCAATATTTTTATATCTACTAGAATTACATGCTGGACATTTCTTCATATTAATAAAAAATCATGTTAAGATTTAAACTTATCTAATAAATATAACAAAAGTTGTGTTAATCAATGGAGCGGAAATTATTTCCGCGATTAAATAGCCAAGTTGCAGTCTGTGTTTTTTTAGGGCGGATGCCCGTTAATCTCACGTAAAAGTGTACCCTTTAGATAGGCAATCTGAGATTGCATTTTAATCGGGCAAAAAAACCAGCTGCAAAATATGAGAATCGAAGATTCTCCTAAAAACCTATATCAAATTATCTGCGACGCGAGTCGGTAAGTAATTTGGGATCTAGGACTTGCCTCTCGAAGACCAACCTGACGATTTTTTTCACCAGAAAAAAATGTCAATTGCTCATATCATCTTTTTCATTTCTTCAATTTCTACGGAAGAAATTGCTGCACCTTTAAACTTTACACCGTAAAGCAAAGCATCTAAAAGATTTTTATCTTTTTTTATTGGGATTAATCCCTTCTTGTATGCCACAAATAACAACTCTGCAGATCTAATGTATTTGAATTGTTTTAGATCTTTTAGTAATTCCAAATTTGAATCTAAAGGGGTATGTAATTTTCTCTCCATCATATTTTCTAAATTTTCTGGAGCTTCTGTTAACATACGAGTTGTCCTTTCATCTATTACTATAACATTATCACAACCGCAAAGATTTGAAAACGCTAAGCATGCAGCTTCTCCTTCATGAATAATTTTTATTTTTTCTCCAGTAGCGGTTGTTCTTAAAGCTCCATTTGTAATTTTCAAAATTTTCTTAACTTCTTTGTCCATTTTTTCTTGAGAAATAATTTCTGTTGACATTTTAAAAATTCCACGGTTAATCATTTCATTAACTTGGAGGGCTTCTAATTTATACTTTTTAATTTTCATTGGTCTATCGACTACTTCATATCTAACCCTTGGAGTCAAAACAAACTCTCCATCAAAAACTTCTTTTAATTTTTCAATTACTGGAAGCATTCCATTCATCGTTAAAGAAATAATAGGACCTGCGTCAAATATTAAATATTTCATTTTATCCGAAAATGTCCTCCGCAATTTTTACCCTTTTTGCAATCGGCATACTGATTGCTACTTTTGAATCTCCGATGGAAGACTGTCCAATATAAGAAGACAAATCCCAAAGACTTATCCCTAATAACTCTGCTGTTTTTTCCGTCGATAAACCATGCTCATATAATTTGAAAGCTTTATTTATTTCAGCCTTTCTAAACACATCTTTAATGTACCGACCAAGGTCACCAGAAATTTTATTTAATGAGTTCCTGATTCTTCCAAGATATATTCGAGCGTTATCTACATCTTCTTTTTCCAAAGCTTTTATCACTAGATCTAAATTTTTAGAAAGTGATTTTTCAAATTCTACCCAACCTTCCATTTTTCTGTAATGCTCACGTTCTAAAACTTTTCCTATAGAATAAATTAAAACTGCCACGACAATATTATCGGCATCTTGGGAAATTGTTGCAGAGTGTACTGTTTGTCCAGAAAGTATTTTTAATTCGTGGGATCTATCATCTCCAATTAATTTTCTGGCTTCACGAAGTATCCTCAAAATATTATCAATCTCTTTCATTTTACCATAAGTAACTCAACTTATTTAAAGCTATGCTGACTTTGAATTTTATGAAAATTTTACTTGATACAAATTTTATTTTAACTTGTGCAAAGAACAAATTGGACTTTGGAGAAATTGTGAATGAGATAACTAGCGAGCCTGTTGAATGGATTGTTCTTCAGGATGTTTTGAATGAACTCGGGACCCTTAAGGACAGAGGGGGGATGAAGACTGCGGACAAGCAAGCCGCTGAGCTTGGGTTTGAATTGCTTCAACTTGTGAAGCCAGAGGTCATTGAGGTTAGTGGACGTAATCCTAACGTGGATATAAAAATTGTTAATTACATAATGGATAAAGATATTGTTCTTGCGACGATGGATAAAAATTTAAAATCTAGAGTTAAAAATAAAATTTTGACAATTCGCGGGAAGAATAATTTAGAACTTATTTAATTATTAGAATTTATTTTTTAGCAATTTTCTTTTGCTTCATCAAGTTTTCAATTGTACTAATTTCTACAAAACTTGCTCCGTGAGTTGGTCCGTAGTTTCCAGCTAATACTACGACTAAATCAGTTTTTTTGAATTCTTTTTTTGTTAATAAAGATTTCAAAGATAAATCAATAAAATGATCATGAGTTTTTGTTTTATCTAAATGAGATGCAGAAACTCCGTAAGATAAAGCCAATTCTCTCATTACGTTATCGTTGTAACATTCTGCGAAAACAAATTTATTTCCTCTAAATGATGAAATATATCTTGCAGTTCTTCCAGTTTCTGTATCTGCAACAATTGCTTTTACGGGTAATTCTAATGCTGCTTTAACTGCCATATTAGATAAGAATGCTGGGATTTCTTTTCCTACTGCTTTAACTGCGGTATCTTGAATTTTATCTATCCTCTCCATTTCTACTTCTCTGGCAACCGTGGTCATTGTTTTAACGGCTTCAATAGGATACTTTCCGTAAGCCGTTTCTCCACTAAGCATTATTGCATCAGTTCCAGAACGAATTGCATTTGCAATATCTGCAATCTCAGCTCTTGTTGCTCGAGGATTTTCAATCATATTATGAAGCATTTGTGTCGCAACAATCACTGGTCTTTTTCTTGCTATACATTTTTTAATCATAGAATATTGAACCATTGGAATTTTTTCTGCGGCAACTTCTATTCCCAAATCTCCCCTAGCTACCATTATTCCATAAGCTACATCCAAAATTTCATCTAAATTGTCAACACCTTCTTGATTTTCAATCTTTGCAATAATTTTTGCGTGGCTATTATATTTATCTAATATTTTTTGTACGGCTAGAACATCTTTCTTACTTCTAACAAATGAGTGAGCTATAAAATCAATTCCTATTTTTGCTGCAAATTCAATATAATTTCTGTCTTTTTTTGTTATTGATGGCAAGCGAATTGAAACACCAGGAATATTTACACTTTTTCTTCCTTTAATTGAAGAGGAATTCATAACCTTACAAACTAAAGCTCCCTTGGACTTGCTCATAACTTTGAATTCAATATCTCCATCATCAACTAAAATACTCTTTCCAACAGAAACATCTTTTACAATTCCTGAATATGAAACATAAATTGTATCTTTAGTATGATTTTTTTTAATATCTCCTTTAATCATGATTTTTTCACCTTTCTTAAAAAATCGTTCTGTTTCAAATTTATTTGTTCTAATTTCTGGACCTTTAGTGTCTAATAAAAGTGGAATTTTATCTGAAACTGCTCTAACATTTTTTACAACTCTTAGAGTATCTTCATGGGCTTGATGTGCTGTGTTTAATCTTACTACGTTCATTCCTTCGTTGTATAATTTTTGAATAAAATCCACGTCACATTTCAGGTCGGATATAGTCGCTACAATTTTTGTTTTCTTTATCATATATAAAAAACCAAAAATTGATTTATAAAGCTTAGCACGAAAAATCTTGAGAAATAAACAACCCATCGTTCGCTGAGGCTCACTTCAAAGCTCGCTGCGGGATATTTCTAAACTCGGGACAATTTCAACTGCCCAACCTTCCGACCTTGATTCTCAACATATCTTTTAACATCATCTAGTCCCCGACCATCGCCAACAGTATCAATATGTCCACCATCGCTCCAGAATTCGCCACCCCACAGTTCTTCCTTCAGCTTCGGGAATTTTTTAAAAATCTGAATTGCCAAAATACTTTTGCAAATTTGCATAATTCTTGACGGTGAATTCTTTGGAGCACTTTCAACAACAATATGAATATGATCATCTTCATGTCCCAATGCATCAAACCAAAGATAATATCTCTTGGAAATTCCACGACAAATTTCTTTCATAAAATCAAAAACGTCGTCGGTGATTAAATCCGGCCTATACTTTACAACGAAGACCATGTGATATCGGATCCTATACGAACAATGACTAGCCTTTCTAACTTTCATAAAAAAACAAACTTCAAAACCTAGTTAAGCTTATCGCAGCAAGCTGCGGGGTATTCACCCAGTGAGAAATAATTTAAACTCTTAGTGCTTAGGGAAATTATGAAAACTAATTTAGAGAAAATTTTAATTAAAGAATTCTGCGAAAAACTACCTTTCAATTGGGCTCCGATTGAAAAGAATGGAATCTGTAGAATTCCAAATGATTACTGTATATATTGTAAAGAATTTTTTAAAATATAATTTACGAAAAATCAAATATATACTTTAATCAATAAAAAATATAGTTTAATTTGATTCACTAAAAGCATTCAAAACAAATCTTGAATCGATAAGACCTTCTGCAAGAAATGTCTCATCCGACTGCCCATGGTCTAACATGAATTCTGAAATGAATTCTGAAACTCTATATAAAGAAATATCACTGCTAGAATCACTCAGGGCCAATTTGTTTTCTTCTAAATTAAGCAGCTTAATTCCTCCAGAAGCTCCCATCAAATCCGACAAAGGAACACCAGTTCTGTTTGACATTAATGAATAAGCACCATTTTTATTTCCTGCTATAAAGTTATGAGCTCGAACCAAGGCATTGACTATTCCCTGAATATCCTCTTCTCTATCTTCTATAACATCCTTTTTAATGGTCAAAACGTCAACAATAAATCCGGGTGCGTCCTTGGAACTTGCAATTAAATTATATCCACTTTCTACAGCCTTCGTTTTTATTGGTTCCCATGTATGCCCCGCATCTATTTCGCCATTTTCTAAAGCGTCAAGAACATTATAGGCAGAAACTTCTACAATTTCAACATCGCCTTCTGTTAAATTGTTTTTTTCAAGTAAATAAACCAAAAATCTATGAGAGAAACCGTTCAAAAATGAAACCCCAACCTTCTTACCTTTCAATTCAAAAACAGAATGAATATCAGGACTTGCGACTATAACATCTCCTCCGTACGAATAATCAAATATATAGACCACTCGAGAATCAAAATCAACTGTCCCATTTACAGAATATGGGGGATAAACTCCAGGGTACCCATCATAAGGAGAATCTTCTTTAATAACCTCTTCTCCTATAGTTTCACTATCAATTAATATATCAAAATTTACATCAACCCCTTCATCTTCAAAAAAACCATTCTCATAAGCGACATATAAGGGAATATATCCAGCCCAGCTATCAACTATCAAATATATGGGGTCCTTATTAGGATGTGTAGTAGAACCAACTAAAAAAAACGTTCCAAAAATCAATGAAACAACTATTAAAAACCAAACACAAAAAAATACAATAAAATGCTTCTTCATGTACTAATGTAGAAAAATAAAGTTATATAACAAACTACGAATATATTCTAAAGCTCAAGTTCCATTAGCGCACAAGAAGGTGTACTATTAATATCTTCAAAAACTTTTTCGCCATTATAAGAAAAATCTTTATAAAAAATTTCATTGACTGTTTTGAATCCAAGCTTAGAAACAGCCTTACGAGAATATGGGGAAGTAGCTTCTAAAATAATTTTTCTATAGCCCACATTTTTTGCCAAATCAATATTTCGAATAATCATCTCATGAGCTACTCCTTTATTCGCATAATCTAAAAGAACTCCAATATAAGAAAAATGTAAAACATTATCAGAAACATTATATCCTTCATGCAACTCCCCCATAAGCTTTGAAATAGGAGTAAAAGAATCAACTAAAATATAATTACTAGGCTTATAATCCAAAAAATCATAGGCCAAAAGCGCTCCAACTATCTTCTCGTCAATTGCGCAAAAAGACAAGTTCTCATCAATAGACCTATTAACTTCTCCATTTGCAAAAGAAACCCAATCATTAAAACTAATCCCAAGGGCAACACTCAATGAATCTTTGTTAAAAAAAGATTCTGCAATACAATTAATCGCGCCTTCGCAATCATTTCTACCAAGCAATTTATATTCTAAATCCATTATACTTTTCCAATTTCATCTTGCAAATTCTTTGGCAAATGAACATATGGACACATAACTAAAGCCATCCCAATTTCATTAAAACCAATTTCTATTTCTTTTTTTGAGATATAAATTTTCTCAACATTAATCTTTTGCATGTCAGCAACTTCGAGAGAACTCATGACCGCCTTTTCAAAATAATCGTCATCTATATTTTCCACAAGTCCAACGTCTTCCATTAACAAAAATGGATTAATTGCCTTGTCTTTTGGAACACTAATAGACAAAGCAGAATAAATACTGCTGCCCTCTTTATCATAAGACAAACTCTTCATTGCACAAGGAACCATAGAACCAGGGAAGAATGGATAATTGGGATTTTTAATAGTTCCGAGTATACTGGAAGTAACTTCTAGTAGAGGATCCAAGCTGCAAATCTCAATACCTTCAATGCTATCAATTACCTGATCTTCTTTTTTAAAAAAATCATATCCTGCCAATCTTCCATTGGGGCCGATAAAAGAAGAAACGCCAATCGCATTTATTTTTCCAGCATTGGCGAAACTAACTTGAGCAGCATCAAATGCCGCTATTTCTTCTAATTTTTGTGGGCGTCCTTTTTTAGTAATTGATGCAACTCCGAGATAAGGCAAAACAACATATCTTCCATTGGGGTTATCTAAAAATCCAGAACAATGTCCGTCATGACTTGAAAAATAAGAATCGTCAAGCTCTCTACCTTTAATGAAATCACCTTTCATATAGAATAAACATTATGTTTTTTTATAAATGTAGAGGTAAATCCTTTGGATTTACGGTAGGGGTAATTCTGCGGAATTTACTGGTCTGGGGTGGCGGGTCTGGGGTGGCGGGTCTGGGGTGGCGGGTCTGGGGTAGAAAACATTGTTGCGTCGTTTGTCGACGCTTTTGTTTTTGTGTTTTAATTCCTAAATATTCTGTCCATTGCGTCTTTTCTTTTTTCTTCGCCTAAGCATTTTTGACAAACTTTTGAACCGTCAATTGCTATTCCGAAATATTTTTCTTGGGTCATTCCGTGACATCTTAGACATGCTCTTAAACAATTTCTGCATCTTTCGTCACCAGTTACACAATCTTTTCGGAGGTGTTCTTTACAAATTGATTTGCCGCAACCATGACACACTATAAAGCAACTTTTACAAAGTGACTTCCCACAAATAGAACAACTTCGCTTTAAACAATTCTTACAAAAAGTTTTCCCACAGTCGTTGCAAGTACTCAAACAATCATCACAACTAATATGTCCAGCAGAACAAAGATTTATTTTTGATATTTCTTTCCCGCAACTTTCGCAATTTAATTTGTTTAAAGTTTTTGTCAAGGGGTCATAGTTCATTTCTATAAATCTTCCAGAAGAATCACCTTTTAGAAATAGGTTAAAACTGAAAACTGGGTAGTAAATTATCGTCGTGTTTGCGAGTTTATTGTCGACGCTTAAACTGTGTTTATGTATTGCGTCTTTAATTGTAAATTCTTTTTCTTTTAGGACTCTAACCCGAGCATCGTCATCACCTATTTTTATTAGAGATTTTTTTAATCTGTCTAATTTAGTTCTTAGGTTCTCAATTTCTTCTTGAGGGGCAGTTCTTAAAGATAATTCTGTTTTTTTTACTTTTTCTAACTGGGTTGCTAAATCTGTCCCTAGCTCCCTAATCAACTTATCATAATGTATATTAATTCTTGCTATTTCTTCTTCTGCCTTTTTCTCTAAATTTTCTCCTATCTCCGCTGTCTTCTTATTTAATATTTCTTTTAATATTTCTTTTGCCGTCTTGTAATCTTTTTTTATATGATTACTTGATGCTTTGTCACTTTCGCCCTCTGTAACTGTATACCCGCTAAGGTCTCCGTTTACAATTTTTCCGTTATGAATATAGATTTCGTTTATAATTTGTTCTGATTCGTTCATATACCTGAAAGTTGTTACGAACGTGAATCTTGAAAAGAAATTATTCCTGTGCCTTTTTTCTAGATTATCTATTTCACAATTTTCTAAACTAATAGCTGATTTAATTTCTTTTACTGGGTCTACATCAAAATCTATTTTCAGTAGAGTTGTTTTTCCTGTACCTGATAAATATTTTGTCATAGTGGTAAACATTAAACTTCCTTTTCCTACAAAATGATTTACCCCTGGAGTTGTGAAATTTATTTTGTAAGGCGGGGATGTTCCCAATAAATCTTCAAAACTTTTTGGAACATTTTCAACTATTAAAAATTCTCCAACTTTAGAAAGTTTACATTTTAAATTTTGGAAAAATTTGATTGTGAAATCCTCTATTTGCTCTGTCATGAGAAATTTGGGGGAAATTCGTTTAAGAATATTGTTGTAGGCCACTTTTTTAGAAAAAGCCCCCTGGGGTAAAAATCAATTAGATTTAGTCTAAA
>JAGLQO010000030.1 GCA_023136775.1 Candidatus Pacearchaeota archaeon
GTATATTCGAGATAGTCAGGAAGGTCGGAGCGCAAATGGTTGGGATAAGTAGCTCAAGCGTTTGCACAGGATACCCCGTTCGCGCGACGCGCGATTCGAGCTGGAGGCGAGAACCTTTAGGGCGGGGAGGATGTCATTTCACGGATGACTTCGTCATTCACGGATCAAGACAATTTCTAATATAATATTTACTTTAAATTATAAATTTTTAAAATTGAGGTAGAGTGTGTTAATTTTTGAATTTGATTGTATTTTTAAGTAATAGAGTGTTGGGGGTGTTTTATTTTTAGGTATTAAGATTTATATATATGGCTCGAGTTTAATTATTATGAAAAAAAGGGCAAAAAAGAAGAAAAGAGATTTTATGGAATGGTTAAATTGGTTGGCTGTGGCAGCAGGTATTATCGCTATAATTGTTTTAAGTTATGGAATAATTAAATCTTTGTGATATGAATTTTGAACTTCTTAATTTTTTAAGCAATTTTATTAATTATTTAATTTTCATCTATATTTTTATGAATACTATTAATACATCTTGTTTTAATTCATCTGAAATGACTATTGCTATTTTTGGTTTGATTCTTTCGGTATTTATTTATACGGTAGATATTTTAAATAAAAGAGGTAAAAGATGATGGAATTAGGATTTTTGTTTTGGTTGTTTCTTGGAGAAAAGAGCGTGAATCCTTTGGGATTCACGGACGGGGGTTTGAGGACGGAGGTAGCGGGTAAAATACATTGTTGCGCTGCTCATCAGCACTTTTGTTTTGAGGGAGTAAGTTAAATGGAATTAGGATTTTTGTTTTGGTTATTTTTTGGAGGAATTATTGTTGCTAGTTTGCAGGATTTGAAAAGGCGAGAGGTTGATAATTGGTTGAATTTATTTCTTGGGGTCTTTGGATTTATTTTTATTTTTTATAAGGCTTTTTTTGAAAAGGATGTTAGTATTTTAATTCAGGCGGGTTTTTCTTTTGGTGTTATGTTTATTGCTATGAATATGTTTTATTATGGAAGGGTTTTTGCGGGGGGCGATGCTAAACTTCTCTTGGCTATGAGTGTTCTTTTTATTGGAGTGACTTTCAATTCAACTTTGAGTAATATTGGAATGTTTTTATTGTTCTTGATGATTTCGGGTTCTGTTTATGGGTTATTTTATTCTTTAGTTTTATATTTTAGGGATATGAAAAAAGTAAATAAGGAAATTAAGTTGGAATTTAAAGAAGTCAAGTGGGTTAAGTATGGAATTTTAGGGAGTTTTATTTTGATTGTTGCGGGGGGAATTATTAAATTATTTATTTCTGAGTTTGGATTTATTGTTATGTTGATTGGAAGTTTATTGTTAGTTTTTCCTTTCCTTTTTGTTTTTTCTAAGGCTTTGGAAAAGATTTCTATGATTAGGATTATTTCTGGGAAAGAATTGAGAGAGGGTGATTGGTTGGTTGATGATGTAAAAGTCAAAGGGAAGACAATTAAGGCAAATTGGGAGGGGCTTACTCGTGATGATATTAAGTTGCTTAAGAGTAAAAAGAAAATTACAATAAAAGAAGGGCTTCCTTTTGTTCCCGCGTTTTTGATAGCATTTTTAATTTATTCGTTTGGTAAGAATTGGTTTTTAGGGTTGCTGTTTAATTTGGCTTAAGGAATGTTTATAAAGATTAATTGTTAACAATAGTTATGGAAGTTGTGATTAAGATGACAAATAAGATATTTTATTCTTTTGTTGTTGTTGTGGTTTGCTTATTTGTTGGTGTTGGTGTTTATGCTTTTACGGATGATAATTCTGGTAATCCTCGTGTAATGGGGCATAGTCCTGATGAAATGGGAATTCCTACAAGGTGTGTTGATGGGCAAGTATTAAAGGTTTTTGAAAACGTAGAAGGTAATCTTATTTGGGGGTGTGATAGCGAAACTGTTTTACCTGTTTGTGTCGATGGGCAAGTTTTAAAAGCAGTTGATGGAGTGTGGACTTGCGGTTCAGATAAAGATACTCATGAAGTAAATACTTATGAGGATTTATTGTATGGCGATTTTAATGTATATAATGCAAATAGCCATATAGAAGGGGAATGTCTTTTTGGGTTGGGTGGAAAAATTAAGTTTGTTGCTTCTCAAACAACATGTGAAGGAAACAGCTGTTCCGAAACACCTCAAATAAATATATGCGAAACTTCAGGAACTACATGTCCTTCTAAGTGGGGAACTAAGACTGGTTGGACTACAACTATTCCAAGAACTTGTACATGTGATAGTAAAAGTTACACAACTGGTTCGCATGATTTTTCTACAGAAGCAGTAGAGACTCTTACTTATTACTGTGGAGGAACTAGAATTTGTAGGGCAGTTGTAACACATGTTGGATGTTATTAAAATTATTTAATTTATCTTAAAATTATTTATGGAATTCTTGGAGGTAAAATTGGAATACTCTCTTTTTTTTCTATTGGTTTATCATCAGTTTTTTTCTTGATTTCTATTTCTTTAATTTTCTTTAATTCTTTTTGAATTTCTTTTAATTCTTCTTCTGTTGCTTGTTTTCTTTCGGATTCGTTTCCGTAGATTGGGATTATCTCAAGAATTGCATGTCCCATTATTTCAATTTCGTTAAGCTTGATTTCTTGTGGGTTAAATTTGTCTTTTAATTTTACGGCTACTTCTTGGGCTAGTTGATTAGAATAATCTGGCATTTTTTCTAAGTGTTCTTTTGGAACTATTAAGGAATGTCCTTTGCTTAATGGATTTAATTCTAGAATTGCAATGTTTTTTGAATCACTTGCTATTTTATAAGAATTGGTTTTCCCAGCGACAATTGAACAGAAGATACATTTTCCTCCTAAATGTGTTAGGTTGTTTTTTTCAATAAATATTTCGATTTCTTCATTTGTCATAGAATTAATTTGATTTTTAATCTCAAGTCTTCTTTCTTCTGGGAAATTTTCTAATTGTCCTAGAAGGTGTTTTTTTATTTTTTTTGCTTCTTCCTTGGTTATCACCATGTTAAAAATAGTTGATTAAGGGTTATAAATTTAACGAGAAACAATTTGTTAATATAAATACGGTCGTAAATAAGAAATGGGTTTTATCCTACGGCTCTTCTGTAGTCGATTAATTCAACTGAAGATACCCCTTCAATTTCCATAATTTTTCCTTCGACAGCTTCTGTTTCTTCGTCTTCAGAAAGTGCAATTGTAATGTTTAAAGATTTTAGTCCGAATGCGATAGGGACTTCCTCTGATTCACTTAATTTTCCAGCTTCGAAAGTTTCTATAACTTCTGATATTTTTGTTTTAAGATCTTCTAAGTTTACATCTAAACTTTCTGGCATTATTTTAAATCGAACTCCTGCTACTGACATTTTAAGCACCTTGTCCCAAAGTCCATGAAAATCTTGTAAACAACATTTTAAGGCCCCTTATGTCCACATTTTGGACATTTATATTCAATTGATAAGCTTCGGCATTTGTCACATCTAAGAAGTTCTTCGCTACATGCTGGGCATGGGAATCTTACGCTTTTTGATGTTTCTTTATTACAACTTATGCATTTCATAATTATTTATCTTAAATTCTTTTTATAAACCTTGCGGGAGTTGGATTTTGTAAATAGTTCGTAGTAGGTAGTTTGTAGTGAAATATATTGTTCTATCGTTCTTCTATATTTTTGTTTCTTGCTTTTTATCCCAATAATATTTATATAGTGAAAGTGGTTTTTTGAAGTATGCAAAATTATGAATTACTTGTTGAGAGGATTGCGAAGTCTTCTGGATTAGAAAAAGACGAGGTTGAAAGGAAAGTTGAGGCTAAGAAGGCTAAGTTATCTGGACTGATTTCTAAAGAGGGTGCGGCTCAAATTATTGCTGCTGAGCTTGGTATTAATTTTGAAGATCAGGAGTTGAAGGTTAGTGAGTTAATGGCGGGAATGAGAAAGGTTAATATTGTTGGTAAAATAATTAATTTATTTCCAGTAAGGGAATTTTCTAAGAATGGACGAGAGGGAAAAGTTGCTAATTTTGTTTTGGCGGATGAAACAGGAAGTACAAGGTGTGTTCTTTGGGATATGAATCATATTGCTTTGATTGAAAATGAAGAAATTAAGCTTGGAGATGTTGTTGAGATTAGAAGTGCATCTACTCGAGATAGCGAAATTCATGTAAGTGGTTTTAGTGAATTTAAGAAAAGTGGAACTGTTATGGAAGAAGTAAAAAGTACTCCAAGTGCTTCTGAGGTTACATTAGAAGAAATTAAGCAAGGTCAAAATATTAAAGCTAGGGGAGTTGTTTGTCAAGTTTTTCAGCCACGATTCTATAATGTTTGTACAGAATGTAATAAGAAGGTTGTGAAGGGAGAAGATGATGTTTTCAAATGTGCAGAGCATGGAATAGTTACTCCAAAGAAAAAAGCTATTTTGAATTTTGTAATTGATGATGGAACTGAAGCTGTTAGGACCGTGATGTTTAGCGAACAAATTAAGGCGCTTATTCCCGAAGAAGATTTGCAGGATGAAGTTAAGGCAGCAGCTTTTAGAGACGATTTAATTGGAACTGAAATTTATTTAATTGGAAGGGTTAATAGAAATCAATTATTTAATAATCTGGAAATTGTAGCAAATAATGTTGAGAAGATTAATGTTGAAGAATTAATTGAATCTTTAAATAAAACAGATTCTCAATAAAGATTTCTTGATAAAAGAAATTTTTATGTGTATTTACACACAGCGAATTTTTTTATACTGCGAAATCTTATATTGATAATCTGTTTTGCTTGTATTCGTTATATAACTGAATATTTTTAATAGCTGATTTGCTTATTCTATTTATGTTATTTAGAACTCATATTGTATTTTCTTTGGCTGTTTATTTTTTATTAAATTATATTTTAGAGATGCCTTTTTGGGTTTTAGGATTTATTTTGTTTGCTACGGCTTTTGTTGATGTGGATATTAAGAGTAGTAAGATTGGTAAAAAATGGTTTTTTTGTCCTTTACAATGGTTGACTCGGCATCGTGGAGTAGTTCACAGTTTGCTTGCGACAATTTTATTGTCAGGATTAGTTGGATCATTTAATCTTTGGGCTGGGTTTGGATTTTTTGTTGGTTATGTTTCGCATTTGTTAATGGATTGTTTTACTAAAGCTGGAGTTCGATTATTTTGGCCGTTGAAGTTTAAAATTAAGGGATTTATTAAAAGTGGCGGAGTTATTGAGGATGTAATTTTTGTTTTATTACTTTTAGGTAATATCTTTATCGTCGGCAAAATGGCGTTTAATATCTTCTCTTAATGATATAAATCCTTATAAAGAAATGTGAATTATTTTAATTATGGTTGTGAAAAAGGTTGAAGAGGAGAAAATTGAAAATGCTGACGTTGAGATTTCTGAGGAAAAAGTTGATGAATTAATTAAGGAGATGAAAGCCTCTGAAAAGTCTAAAAAAGGTTCCAAAAAGAAAAAAGAAGAAAATAAACCACAGCTAATTGATCTTCCGGGAGTTGGTCCCGGGGCTGTTGCGAAATTAGAGGCTGCGGGGATTTATGATTTAATGGGCTTAGCGGTTTTGACGCCTGCACAATTAAGTGATATGTCTGGGATGAGTGAGAGTGTTGCGCGAAAAGCGATTCAGGCTTCTCGTCAAATGATGGATTTAGGATTTTCAGATGGGCTTGCTCATGAGGAAAAAAGAAAGGAATTATTTCATATTACTACTGGTTCAAAAAATTTAGATAATCTTCTGGGTGGAAGAGGTATACAGACAAAGTCTATCACTGAGGCTTTCGGGGCTTTCGGGTCAGGGAAGACTCAGCTTGCTTTGTCTTTGGCGGTTGGAGTTCAGCTTCCAGTAGAACAGGGTGGAGCGAATGGTAAGGCTGTTTATATTGATACTGAGGGAACTTTTAGGCCAGAGAGAGTTAGGCAATTTGCCGAAGGGATTGGGGCAAATCCAGATAAGGTTTTGAAAAATATTTTAGTTGCTAGAGCTTTTAATTCAGATCATCAAATGCTTTTACTTGACCGAGTTGCTGAATTGATTAAAGATGGTGAGCCAATTAGGTTAATGATTATTGATTCTTTAACTGCACATTTTAGAGCGGAGTATTCAGGTCGAGGGCAATTAGCAGATAGGCAACAAAGATTGAATAGATATTTGCATAATATGATGAAATTAGCCGAGCAAAATAATATTGCAATTTATGTGACAAATCAAGTAATGAGTGATCCAGCTCAAATGTTTGGGGATCCAACAAAAGCAATTGGTGGAAATATTGTGGGCCACGCATGTACATATAGATTGTATTTAAGGCGAGGAAAAAAAGATTCTAGAATTTGTAAATTGATAGATAGTCCCGATTTGCCTGATGATGCAACGGCATTCATGATTGAGACCGCCGGCTTACGCGACCTCGATCTTTAATTTTTATTTTATGCGGTGATTTCTTGGTAAAAATTTTCTTATGTGCATCTGCACACGGCGAAAATTTTTACGCTGCGAAATCTCCTGCCTAAAATAAAAATTGTTGTGAGAGGTTATGTAACTTTTATTAAGTTGATTTTGCGTTATTTTATTATGGAAATTGAATCTAATAAGAAGTCTGCTGAATTTAATTTTTCCGAGGCTGATTTGGTTAAGCGAACGGAGTTGTTTAAGGAGTGTACTAATATCGTTGTGGGGGATGGCAATCCTGATGCTGATATTTTATTTGTCGGAGAGGCTCCGGGTAGAAATGAAGATTTGCAGGGAGTGCCATTTGTCGGGGCTGCTGGGAAAAATTTAGATAAGTTGTTAGATAATGTTGGACTTAGTAGGAGCGACATTTATATTGCTAATATTTTGAAATGTCGACCGCCGTTGAATCGAGATCCGATGCCAGATGAAATTCGTGCGCATACTCCGTGGCTGTTGAAACAGATTCGAGATATGAAGCCGAAGGTTGTTTGTTCGCTTGGGAATTATTCCACTAAATTTTTTATGAGTCTTGGCGACGTTGACTTGATGAAAAAGCAGCAGGGGATAAGCCAAGTTCATGGACAAGTTCAAGAATTAGAAATGGAAGGAGTTAAATTTAAGTTGATTCCACTGTTTCATCCAGCAGCCATAATTTATAATCGTACTAAGTTAACTCCGCTTTGGGAAGAGGATATGAGGATTGTTAAAAATTTTATTTTTAACAATGGTAAGAGCAAACCTTTGGGTTTGTGGTAAGGGGTATCAGGTCTGAGGTGGAATACATTGTTGTACGATTCTTTCGCGTTTGTAAATTTACTTTCGTTTAAATGGCGCACTTCTTGGAGGAGCATCTCTTATGTTTGGGAATTTGTAATGAGCTACTTTTGTTTCGTTTCCGCATTTTTTACAAGAATCTTTTAATGTATAAGAATTACATTTTGGACATTTTTTTAACATCGTTTATCTTTCCTCACTAGTGACCCAGAGGCATGAAGTTATTTTCATTCTATCTTTCCTCGCTAGCGTGGAATTCGCAATTAAGTTCTTTTGCTTTTTTCTCAAGAGTTTCTAGAAGTTCATTCATTTGATGCTTTCCTTCTTTGAAATCTTTTACAATTAATTTAAGTCGGAAGTTTCCTGCAGAAATGTAGCTGACGGTGATATCTGGATTGTTTAAGTCAAATAAATCTTTAATTTTTTTTAATCCATCATCTTCTAAGCATTTGATTTTGATGTTTTGCTTTAATTCAGTATCTTTTCTTTTCTTTTCTAATACTTTTTTGAAAGATTCAACTTTTTCTTTTGGAATATATTGATTAATTAAAGATTCGTCAGTTCTTGCTGCGCTTGCAAATTCATTTAAGTTTTCAAATTCTTCTAAAATATTATTTTCTGCTTGTTTGGCATCGTCACCTAAAATTTGTTTGAATGCGATGTGAACTGCTTGAGATTGTTTATGTGCAGACATCACTTCTTTTTTTTCTTTTGAGTTTACTCGACGCAAAGATAATGCAATATGATTTCCGTCAATTTTTATAATTTTACAAACGATTTGTTTATTTGGTACAACGTATTGTCGCATTAATTTGATTCGTCCTGATGCGATTTCTGAGGAGACGATTGTTCCTTCTTCTCCGTTTGGGAGGCTTACAAAAGTAATAGTGTTCGTTACTTTCTCTACTTTACAAAGTACTAAGTCTCCTTCTTCCATAATAATGAGTCAACATTTTTTTCTGGTGAAAAAAATCGTTGGAAGAAATCCACACAGGATTTCTGATTCCAAACCCCTTACCGCGTAGCGCAGATGGTTTGATTTAAGTGAAGGAAATTTCTTTGAAATTCCCGTCTTGTGCAACTTTGGCTATGTAGCTTCTATAATTATATTAATTATTTAGTGTATATAAACTTTATAGAACTTCTTCTACTCTGCTTCGGATTTTTGCTTTTCCGCCTGAGGGTAGGGCTAGAACTGTGTTGCATTCTAGACATCTTACCTTAGTGGATGCTTTTCCGAAGATAGTTTGGTCTGCTTTACATTTAGAGCATTTTACTCTTATGAATTTTCCTTTTCTTTCCATGGAAATAGATGAAGATTTCTGTTTTTAAAGATGTGGGTCATCTTCGAGAACAGAAATCAGTTGGTAGTTGGTAGTGATTGAGTAAGTAGTGGGAGATATTGTTGCACTTTTATAAAATATATAGAATATCAGTTGATCTCAAATGATTTCCAATTAGGTCTCCAATTAGGAATGACTCTGGTGATTCTGGGCAGACCTCTGATTGCAATAATATAATTGAAGTGTAGAGTTTTGAGAAAGGAAAACTTAAATTTGAAAAGTTATTTAAAGGGGCATTGTTAATAATAGATATGGTGAAAGTTAGTTTGGATTTAGGAAAGAAAGATTTTATTTGGATTTCAATTCTTATTGTGTTTCTAGGCGTTGGTTTGGTTTTTGCTTATGGTGGGAATTCTCCTGAAGTCATGGGACACAGTTCTGGTGAGATTATGGTCAATGTTTCTGATGGTATAATTATGAGTTTGCAAGAGGCTATTTCTAGTAATTCTTTAGTTGAGATAGGGAATAATGATGAAATATTATTATATCTTGAAGATATTAGTTCAACTGTTAATATTATAGAATCAACCTCTGGTGGAGAATGTCCATCTATTGAAACAGTGTCTAAAGAGGAATCTCAGTGTTATGCCCAGAGTGGCTCATTAAGTTTTGTTACTGATGATTTTAATGCATATGAGTGCATGATTCAGGCTCAAAAGGTTTGTCGTTTTGTTCCTGGATGCGACGTTTTGAAATATGATAGTGAACAGCCAAGGTATGGAGAAAATTATAATATTTGTATGTGGGCATGTAAATATACAGCATAATTAATAGCGTATTTTAGAATTTTTATAAGCTTAATCTTATACTTTTACTATTTCTATTTCTAATTCTTTCTTTAAAGTCTTAATGAAAGATTCTTCTTTATCTTTTTCAACTAGGCAACCAGCGGCTGCGTGGTGGCCTCCAACTTCAGCTGTTGTTTCTGGATTTTCTTTTTTGAAAGTTATAATTGTTTTTTCTAAAACTTCTTTTAGATTTCGTCCTTCATCTCCTACGATTCTTGCTGATATTTTGATGTTATTTTCGCTGTATGCCATTCCGATTAGGATTGTTCCTTCGGTGTATTTTGGGCTACCTGCAAGCATTGAACAAATTGTTCCAATTAAAGCATCTTTTATTTCGTCTTTTGCGTTTAATATGGTAAATCCTTTTCCTTGTATTTTGTCCATTTTTTCTGCAACTTTTAATCCAGAGACTAATTCTTGTTTGTATTTCGTGTAAATGTCTAGTGCTTGAGTTTTTGCTTTTTCGTTTTCGAGACAGTATGAAATTGCAATGTCTGAATGACCTAATCTTGAACATGCGTTGATTAATGTTGAGATTTCTCTTACGTCTTCTTTTGTGTTAAAGAATTTTAGGACGTACAAATTTCCTAAGATGTCTTCTGTTTTGTTTTGTTGCGTGCGCCTTACCATTACTGCGGTTAATAATTTTGACATTTCGTTTTCGTTTAGTTCTAGTAAAGTTTTATTGTAGTCAATTCCAGTTTCTCGAAGTAATTCCATTACTCCAGGTCCGTTTCCTGTAACTCCCGGGATATAAGGAGAGGTTGACCATTCTAGTGCTCGTCTTAGCGGTCTAGTTGCTGGGTAGATTACTAGACCTTTTTTGATGTTTAGATCTAGGCAATCGTTTACTAATTTTTGATTTATCTTTGATAGATTTGATTCGTGGCGATCTCCAATCATCCCTATTATTCCAAGAGGTGATAAATCTTGATTTGATTCTGATATTGCTTTTGCGAAGAAGTAACAAACTCCAGCTCCCGTTGCTTCATTTGCTTTTGGGTCGTCTGTTAAATGATGATTTAATATTTTTATGTTGTCGTTTAGTTTAGTTTTGTCTATTTCATGGTGGTCTAATATGAAAATTGGGGCTTTTAGGTTTTGGAAATAATTTAGGCTACCAGAGGCTAAGTCTGAGAAAATAATAACTTCGTTTGGTTGGCGTTTTAGTTCTTTTTTAATTATGTCTTCGGTTAAGCCTTTTACAATATTTACTGTGAATTTTTTATCTAGTCGTTGAAATGTTTTTATTAGGATAGCTGCTGATGTTATGCCGTCGGTATCGAAGTGGGAAATGATTCTGATTGGCTTATCTTTTGTTGCTTCTAAGAAATCTTTCGCTATGGCATCAATCTTTTTTAACATGACCTTGGGAAATCAAAATTGCTTAAAAGCTTTTATGTGGTAAAATTATATTTATTCCTCACTGGGTGAATACCCCGCAGCTTGCTGCGATAAGCTTAACTAGGTTTTGAAGTTTGTTTTTTTATGAAAGTTAGAAAGGCTAGTCATTGTTCGTATAGGATCCGATATCACATGGTCTTCGTTGTAAAGTATAGGTCGGATTTAATCACCGACGACGTTTTTGATTTTATGAAAGAAATTTGTCGTGGAATTTCCAAGAGATATTATCTTTGGTTTGATGCATTGAGACATGAAGATGATCATATACATATTGTTGTTGAAAGTGCTCCAAAGAATTCACCGTCAAGAATTATGCAAATTTGCAAAAGTATTTTGGCAATTCAGATTTTTAAAAAATTCCCGAAGCTGAAGGAAGAACTGTGGGGTGGCGAATTCTGGAGCGATGGTGGACATATTGATACTGTTGGCGATGGTCGGGGACTAGATGATGTTAAAAGATATGTTGAGAATCAAGGTCGGAAGGTTGGGCAGTTGAAATTGTCCCGAGTTTAGAAATATCCCGCAGCGAGCTTTGAAGTGAGCCTCAGCGAACGATGGGTTGTTTATTAAAAATTATATTGTATATAATAAATTTAAAAAATTAGTTCTTTTTCTTTCTATCTCTGATTGGGATTCCGAAGTACTTCTTGATTATATTCAGACGACTTTGAGCATGTTGCAGCTTGTGTTTTGCGCTTCTGTCCGTAATATTATTTTTTAAGTGTTCTTTTAAGTTTGTAACTTTCTTTTCTGCGTTTTCTAGGTCTTCGTTTCTGTCAATTCCGAGTTCTACTAAATATTCTTTTAATTTTTTCCCGAATACTTTTGTTGTTGGGATTCCGTATTGGTCTCGTAAAACGATACCGATTTGAGATGGTGCGTATTTTTCAGATAACTCTAGGATTACTTTTTTTAATTCTGGTTCTTTCATTTTAACCCATGTTGGTTTTACTATTTCTGCCATGTTAAATGTTACAAATTTTCCTTTTTAAAGTTTGGCATGTGCTAAGTTTATATATTGTGTTGATTTGTGAATTATATGGAAGATGCGGATTTGATTGGACTTTTTGATATGGATGATACTTTGGTCGATTATACGGGCGGAATTACTTGTTCATTAAATGCTATTAAAGGAGAGAATGAGCCTAGATATAAGTCTCCTATCCCTCGAAATCCATTGAATAAAACTAGAGTTGATGTTATTCGAAATGTTCCTGGTTGGTGGGAGAATCTTAAGAGATTGAAATTGGGGTTTGATGTTTATGAGTTGGCAAAGGAATTGGGGTATCAACTGCATGTTGCAACGCAAGGACCGATTGCGTCATCGAACGCTTGGACTGAGAAGTTTAATTGGGTACAACGAGAAATTCCTGAAGCAATAATAACAATTACTAGAAAGAAGTCTTTAATTTATGGGAGATTTTTAGTTGATGATTATCCTGAGTTTTTAGAGGCATGGCTGAATAAAAGACCTAGAGGAATTGGGATTATGCCAGCGCATCCACATAATGAGGGGTTTTCTCATCCAAGAGTTGTTAGATATGATGGGACAAATCTTGATGAAGTAAAAGAGAAATTACTTTGGGCAAAAAACAGAAAATAGCCCCGCGAGGATTCGCCTTCACTTCAAAGAAGTTCGGACACGGAAATTAAAATTTCCTGTAAAAAATCTAGAGATTTTCTCCACCTTCACCTCACAAGGAGGTTTGGACACAAAAAATTAAAATTTTTCTAAGAAAAACCTCAAGGGTTTTCCTTAAACCAATCGGTTCGAATCAAAATAGCCCCGCGAGGATTCGAACCTCGGTCGCTGGGATCAAAACCCAGAATCCTTGACCACTAGACTACGGGACTAGTAATATTGAAAGAAGTTTTGGATTTTTAAGCTTAATGTTTATATCTTCCACGTTTTTCTACGACTTCTAATCTTTCTAAAATTTTATCTGATTCTTCAAACTTATATCCGTTACAGAATTGTTTAAATAAGTCTTCGTGGTTTTGAAAATGTTTTGCCTCTAGGGCTTGTTTGATTAAATGTAAATCTACAGCTTTGTTTTCTATTTTTGTTGAGATGCAACCGAGTCCAAAATCTATTATGAAAACTTTTTCTTCAAATAAAATTGTGTTAGAGGTTGTTAGGTCTCCGTGTATAATATCATTTTCATGAAGTTTTGCCACTTGTTCTCCTAACTTTTCCATTGCCATTTTTTGTTTTGTTTTCGGATATTTGTTTAAATTTTCTGACAATCTGTCTCCTGGGATGTATTCTATTTCTAGATTAAATTTACTTAAGGGCTCTCCTTTTTTATTTATGTTAAAAATTTCAGGAACATTTATTTTTAATTGCTTTGCTTTGAGGAGGATTTTCCCTTCGTGTTTTGTACGAGATTTTCTTATTTGATTGTCTAATTCTGGATGACGGTAGCCTTTTGATATTCTTTCTTTTGATATTCTTTCTTTATTTAGGAATATTTTTGCCTCAGCACCTTGTGCGATTAATTTTTTCATATTAATATTCGTGAAAGCTTATTTAAAATATTAATTATTTTGGGATTTATGAAGAAAGATATTTTTAATTGGATTATTTTTGTAGTTGTTGCTTTTGGATTGATTGCTTTGGAATTTTATTCTGTAAGAATTGATAGTAGATATAAATGGGATGCGATTTTTCTTTTTGCTTTATTGTTGGCTGTGTTTTTATTGAGAAAGAAATTAAATATTAATCCAATTCATTTTTTTCTGTTCGGGTTATTTTTAATTTCTCATAATCTCGGAGTTTTTAATTTGTATAGAAATTTTTATTTTGGAATAGAGTATGATATTTATGTTCATACTTTTTTTTGGATTAGTTTCTTCTCTTATTTTGTTTCGAGCTTTTGGGATAAAGAAAAATAAGTCTTTTGTTTTGATGTAATTTAGCTACTTGTTCTCCTAGTTTTTGCATAGTTTCGAATTGTTTAGATTCTGGGTAAAAGTTTAGGGTTTGAGAGAGGTGGTCGCCCTTAATAAATTCCATATAGATATGGAATTTATCGGTAGTCGGTAGTCGATGGTCGGTAGAATAAGCTTGGGGACGTTTGCTCCTGCTGATTTTGCTTTGGTTAGGATTTTGCTTTCGGATTTGGTTCGACGGGTTCTGATTTTTTTGTCTAGAGAAGGGTGGCGGTAGGATTTTTGGGTTCTTGATTTTAGGATTGTGTTGTTTTGGAGGTAGATTTTGGCTTCGGCGCCTTGTTGGAGGAGTTTGGGCTTCATGGTAAATAATCTATCCAGAATATTGAAATGATTAAAATTATTAGGAAATATATAAGCCCACTTGTAGAAAAGATAATACTGAGATGTTTAAACACTGTTTCTACTTGGAGGCTTGTGTCCTCTAAGATGTAAATTAAAGAAAAAATAATGCTAGACAAAAGAATTAAACTTGTCATTAGAAAGTCTTTCTGCAATTTGAAATATTTTGATTTTTCATTGATCTGAAACCCTATAAATCCTAGTCCTAAAAAAGAGATAGCTAATACTATCATTAAATTTTGCATTATTTCTTTAGTGATAGTTATAGATAATACTCTAAATAACATTCCTCCTAAAAAGAATGAGATAAGTATTAGAAGTAATGTTATTAATCTTTCTTGTTTCATCTTAGAATTTCATCTTCCCTTTAAATTTTTTTGCCATTTTCTGCATCATCTTTTGGTCGATGTTTCCTTCAGTAAGTCCATTTTGCATTCCCATCATTTCTTTTAGCATTTTGTATTGTTTTAGGAGTTCTCTGATTTCTGTTGTAGTAGTCCCAGAACCGTGAGCAATTCTTGCTATTCTTGAAGTTTGTTTTTCTAGAACTTCTGGATTTTCTATTTCTAATTCTGTCATCGATGAAATTGCGTTTTTCCAATGTTTCATTTTCTGTTCTTGTTTTTCTAATTCTGCTTTAGGGATTTTAGCCGCAGACATTCCTGGAATCATTCCCATAAGTTTATCCATTGAGCCCATTTTGTTCATTTGTTCTAATTGGGAATATAAATCTAGAAGTGTGAATTTTCCTTCTTTGAGTCGGTCTTCGATTCTTTTTGCTTGAGATTCGTCAGTTGCGGATTTTACATGTTCTAGTAAGGCTTCTAAGTCGCCCATTCCCAGAAGTCTGGAGATAAATTTTTCTGGGTCGAATATTTCTAGGTCTTGGATTTGTTCACCGACACCGATAAAGTAAACTGGAGAAGAAGTCTGGGCACATGCAGTTAAAGCTCCTCCGGCTTTTGATGTTCCGTCCATTCTTGTAATAATTACCCCGTCAACTGATAATGCTTTTTGGAACTCTTCGCTTTGTAATTTAGCGGTTTGTCCAACATCGGCTGGCATCACTAAAATTCTGTAATCGGGTTTTAATTTCTTGTCTAGTTTTTCTATTTGTTCTATTAATTCTTTATTTAATCCATCTCTCCCGGCAGTATCTATTAAAATTAAATCATATTTCTCTAAAGCTTTTTCATGCTCTTTGATAATTTTCATTGGATTTTTTTCTGTCTTATTGATGAATGCTGGTAAGTTTGCCTTATTCCCCATTTGTTCTAGTTGGTCCATTGCGGCTGGTCTGTCAACATCTAAACCTAGTAATGCAACTTTTCTTCCTCGTTTTGCGTAGTAGTGTCCGACTTTTGCTATAGATGTTGTTTTACCTGCTCCGTATAATCCTAAGAACATAATGCTTGCTTTCTTCGGAAGTTTTAATTCTTTTGCGGATTCACCTCCAAGTAAGATTCCAATTTCATCGTGAATCAATTTGACCATTTGTTCTTTTTTGTCGATTCCTTTGATTTCTTCGTCGAGTCCTAATTTTTTGATTTTTTGAGAAAGTGCGAAAACTAATTCTATGTTTACGTCGGCTTCTATCAAAGATCTTTGTAAATCTTTTACGATGGAATCTACGAGTTTCTTATCTATCAAAATTGCGTTTGATATTTTTTTGATTCCGAGTTTTAAGGCGCTGCCTAATTTGTCTAATACCATGATTTAGCGAAGAAATAGGTGTTTTTAGGTTTTGGGTTTAGAGATATTTATTAGCCAATTTTTAAATTAATTAATTACTAGGGATGAATGTCTGTTGTTAAAATTTCAAGGCAAAATGACTCGCGGATTCTGGGGATTTTATGGATTCAAGACAGGGGAAGGAAGGCAATTTTGCTCACGGATTTACACGGACGCTTTCAGCGTTCACGGATCTAAGGCAATGGGTTGGTAGTAAAAATAAAAAATATTGTTAACTAAATATTTTTTTCAATTAATTTTTCTTTATTAAAAACTTCTAAGTCGTCGTATTTTTGCCCAGTTTGATAAAGTTTATTAATTACCCTATGTATACTAGATTATTAGAAAAATGAAAATATTGATATTTGCTGATGTGCATTTTGGAGAAGATATAAATTATGATATTATTGGCGGGAAAGAGCATGTGAATGTTTTTGGATCCCAGTTTCCGAAATTATTAGAAAAATTAAAACCTAGATTTGAGGAATATGATTTGGTGGTTAATTTGGGAGATTCTATATTTAATAAAGATAAAGATACGGATCTTAGAAGATATAATGAATTTCTCAATTTGTTCAAAGATGTAGAGACTCCAATTATACATTTATTTGGCAACCATGACACAAAATTTATTCCTCAAGAACAATTGAATAAATTTGTTGGAGAAGAGAAAGAATATTATTCGAAAGATATTGGTGGGATTCATCATATAATTCTTACAGCGAAATCACATCATATGGGATTTGACCCACATGTTTCGAAGGAACAAATAGATTGGTTAAAAGAAGACATTAAAAAAACAAGCCTCCCAGTAATTGTTTATTGCCACTTTTTATTAACCGAGCAAAGCTCAAAGGATAATTATTATTTTGGTCCATTTGAAGGAAATATGGTTTTAGTTGAAGAAAGAAAGGATATAAGGAAAATTCTTGAAGATTCCAAGAAGGTTTTGTTAGTATTGAATGGGCATATGCACTTTTATCATAAGGAAGAAATAAATGGAATAAATTATCTCACTGCTCCGTCAGTTTGTGAGAATAATGGAAATGAGAAACCTGCGGGAGAATATTTAGAATTGCTAATAGATGAAAATAATATTGTTGAAGAAAATTTGAAAAAGATATAATTTACAGTCCTATTTTTTCAATTAATTTTTCTTTATCAAAAACTTCCAAGTCTTCATACTTCTGCCCAGTTCCAAGAAACAATATTGGTTTTCCAGTAATGGCAGTAACTGAAATTGCTGTTCCGCCTTTTTCGTCTACGTCGGCTTTTGATAGGATTATTCCATCGATATCGATTGACTTGTTGAAGGCACTCGCTTGTTCTGTTGCGTCGTTTCCAGTTATTGATTCACCAAGGAAAATTTTCATATCGGCTTTTGCTACTCTTGCTATTTTTTCAATTTCTTTCATTAGGGAATCTCTGTTTTGAAGTCGTCCAGCTGTGTCAATTAAGACTACGTCTATTTTGTGTTTTTTTGCATAAGCTACTCCGTCAAAGGCAACGGCTGCTGGATCGGTTCCGTAATCTTTTTTGATAATTGGAACTTTTAATTTATTTGCATGAACTTCTAATTGTTGGATTGCGGCAGCTCTGAAGGTGTCGGCAGCAGCTAAACAGACTGATAATTTATTTTTTTGCAATAGAGCTGTTACTTTTGCAATTGTTGTGGTTTTTCCAGCTCCGTTAATTCCTGAGAATAAAATTACATAAGGAGATTTTTCTTTTATGGATTCTTTAATTGTTTCTATAAAATTTGGAGGATTGATAAGTAAATCTTCGATTGAAGTTTTTAATTCATTAGCTAGATTAACTTCTTTTAAAGATTTCCCAATTAGTTTTTCTTCTAAAGATTTTTTAATTTTGTCAACTGCGTCGTAAGCTACATTGTTTGTAACTAAAATCATTTCTAATTCTTCGAACATGTCATTAAATTTTTCTTTAGTTAGGATTTTTTTAAATATTGAAGATTTTGGTTTTTTGTCTTCTACAATTTCTTCGGCGTCTTCAATTACCTCTTCTATTTTTTCTTCAATTTCTTCGACTATTTCTTCAGTGTCTTTTACAATTTCAACTAAATCTTCTTTATCTTTCTTTTTCAAATCTTCTTTTTCTTTTTTCTTTGCTTCTCTTTCTTTCTTTTTCTCTTCTTTAGCTTTTTCTTTTTCGGTTTTAGCAATTTCCTTTGCTTTCTTTTTTTCTTCGGCTATTTCTTCTTTTGAAGGCTTGTCTTCTTTTTCTTTAGTGGATTTTTTATTTTCAATTTTTTTAGAATCTTTACTTTTTTTGACTTTCTTTTCTTTTTTGGGTTTTTCTACTGTTTCGACCACTTCTTCGATTTCATCTTCTTCGTTTTTGCTTACCCAGCCTTTTAGTTTTTCTTTTAGTGATTTGAACATATTCTATCGAAGAGAATTCCGTTTAAATTTGTTGTGCAAGACAAGAGTATAATAATGGTTTTAAAGAGAAAATTGCTTTAAGGGTTATGTTAACATTTAGTGATATTTACGAGGCCATGAGGAAGGAAAAATATAGCGAGAATCTGCAAATTTTGCCGAAGAAGTTTTTGGCGGAATGTAATGGGTATTTTGAAGAAAAGAAAGAGTTTTTGAAAAAAGAGGATGATTTGTTTTCTGATATGGCGATTAAGAATAAGAAGAAGCTTGATAATGCGGTTTCTAGTTTTAGGGATTTGCTTAGAATTAGGAAGAAGAAAATTTTGAATTTGGCTTTTATTGCTTCTCAGGTGGGGATTAGTAAAAAAGATTTTGAGAATTTAATGCCATTTGAAAAGGAGTTATTTGAGGAATTAGTGAAAGCTTTAGAGCGAGCTGAGAAGAATCAAAATGATGATATGAGCGGTGTCGTCAATGACGAGCAAAGATATCGATTGGTTAGATTTTTAGAAGATGTTCCAGAGTTCTTAGGATTCGATGGAAATGAAATAGGTCCGTTTAAGAAGAGTGAAGTGGCAAATTTAGAAAGTGAAATAGTAGAGATACTCACCAAGGATAACCGCATCGAATTAATTTGAATTTTAATTTGGATTTTATGCGGTAATTTCGTCGTTGGAAGAACACTTGCGTACCTATGTACGCGGCGCAACCTTCCGCCTAGAAATTACCTGCTTAAAATCCAAATTGTTGATTGTGTTATTGTAACTTGATGCGCCTAGTTTCGAATCTTCGGGGCGAAATTCCTGGCTGATTATGTTTCTTTTGCAAAAAATTATAGTGTCTACAGACGTCAGTAATTTCTTATGGATATTATATTAATTAAAAGAAAAAGCCTGCGAAGGGAGTCAAACCCTCGACCCTCTGTTTACAAGACAGATGCTCTATCACTGAGCTACGCAGGCATAATACCTCTTCGAAATTTCAGTTTAAAAGTTTTATGATGGTGTCTTATTTTCCTCAGATTTTTTCTAATCTATATACTGCAGTATAGTAAATCATAAAAATAGTTATTTCGAATTCTATTCTATTATGATACAACAAACATTAGTTTTAGTTAAACCAGATGGTGTTGCTAGAGGATTAACTGGAGAAATTCTAAAAAGATTTGAAAGAATCGGTTTGAAGATTGTTGCGTTAAAATTAGTTCAGGTAAATATGGATCACGCAAAAAAACATTATACAGAAGACATTTCTAACCGACACGGAGAAAAAGTAAGAAATAATTTACTAAGCTTTATCACAGAAGGTCCAGTCGTAGCAATAATTTTTGAAGGAGTTAATGCGATTGCTAACGTTAGAAAAATTGTTGGTTCAACAGAATCTGCTTCAGCTTTGCCAGGAACTATAAGGGGCGATTATACGCATGTGAGTTACTCTCATGCAGACGAAAAAGAAATGGCAGTAAAAAATGTAATTCATGCTTCGGCCGATGAGAACGATGCCAAAAATGAATTATCTTTATGGTTCTCAATAGATGAAATTTGTGATTACAAAAGAAGTGATGAATATCATGTAAACTAAGCAATTGACATTTTTACGTGGTCGCAAAAATCGTCAGTGGAAATTCTGCAGGAATTTCTAGATTCCAAACCCCTTACCGACTTGCGCACCCTCACTATTTATATTTTAGATTGGTTGGGGCAGGCCCTCGCAGATGGTCTGATATATGGAGGGAATTTCTTTCGTCATTTTTTTAATATAATATAATTAAAATTAATCTATAAAATTATTTAATGAAATTAAAAAGAATTTATTTTTTGTCTTCTGTAGCTTTTTCTTCTACTGGTTTCTTTTCAGCTTTTGTGACTTTCTCTTTTGTTGGAGCTTTAACTTTTTCTTCAACTGTAGCTATAACGCCTTTATGTTTTGGTCTTGGTTGTCTATTTCTAGAATTACCATTAACTCTTTGAGATATTTTTCTTTTTCGTCTAGCAACTCTCCATTTAGTGTTTCTGTCAAGTCGTTTTGGTTTATTTTTTCCTGGCATTTTATTTTATTTTCAAATTTATTAATCTTCTTTTGCTTTTTCAACAGCTTCTTCTACTGATTCTTCTTCGATTTTTTCTTCTACTTCTTCTTCAACTTCAGGTGTGTCAGATTCTGCGATTACTTCGTCTTCAACTTCTTCTACAGCTGCTTCTTCGACAATTGTTTCAGCTTTGTCTTCTGTCATTTGCTCAGATTCTTCAGAATTTTCTTCGGACTCTTCAATTTCTTGAATATCTTCAACAACTTCTTCTACAGCTGCGGCCTTTTCCAAATCGATTTTTTCTAATTCTTTTGTTTCAAATATTCTTAAATCACAAAATGATAATGGATAAACCTTTTTCAATTTTGGAAGTAAGGCTCTTGTTAAATTTCCTTCTAGTAAATCGTTGCAAAATTCAATATATTCTTTTTCTTTAGCATATTCTAAAATAAATTCTTTAGCAGTATTTCTTAAGTTTCTTCTCACCGCTCTAGACACTTTCTTTCTTGTGATTAAAAGTGGCTTGATTGTAACTCTGATATCAGCGCATCTAGCTTGGAATGAGTCTTCAACGTAGTCAGTTCTCTTTCTCATCATTCTTCTAATGTAAGATGTAGTCAATTCCATGTGGTTTGGAAATGCTACTAATTTTCCTTCTAAATTGAAAATTCTTAACTTCATTGTTAATCCTTTCCCTCGAAGTTTTCTTGTTAAATCTATTTTGATTGTTTTATTGTGAAGTTCTTCTGCTGTTCCTAAAACTCTCATATCTGAGTTTAATATTGGTACTTTCACTGTGATATATTTTTTACGTTCTGCCATTTATTTTCGTTCCTCAAATTTATATATAGGTTCTATCTTTGCCATTTTATTCTAATACAACCTTAGAAGTTCTTTTGCCCTTCTTTTGGTCTTTGCCTTTTTTACAAACTGTACATGTGTAAACAAGTGCTGTTTTTTTAGTTGTTTTTCTTTGTCCCTTAGCCTGGTTCTTCATACGTGAGAAACGACCTAAATTTCCGATTCCTCGGTTTAATCCTCTTAGCTTAGCTCTTTGCTTTGCCCCTCTTTTCAGAGTAGAAGCCTTACCAGTAGATTGTTGTTTTACTTTTTGTTCTGTCTTTTTTTGACAGTACGGACAATATCTGTTCATCTTCTTAGGGATTTTCATAATAACTCTCCTCAATTTTGGTTTATAAAGTTTTGGTTGCTATGGTCCCACAGTAAAACCGAAAAAATTTCTGGTGAAATTTTCTTCGTAAAAATCCACACAGGATTAGGAATTATATGCCTACCTCGTCTTTCAAGACGGGGAGTAGCAAACTATTTATTTA
>JAGLQO010000031.1 GCA_023136775.1 Candidatus Pacearchaeota archaeon
AGAAAAAGTTACACCAGAAAAAGTTGTTTCAAAGAAAGTTACACCAAAGAAAGTCATCTCTGGAATAAATGGGGATCGAAAAGGAATTGAGTGGACTCCCGCCATGAGTATGAATGAGAGTGCTATTGATAAACAGCATAAGGATATTTTTTCTCAGATAGCGATTTTAGAAAAGGTCCAAATAGGAGAAGATAGCTTGCCGATGCTTAGAAAGAACATTCATTCTTTAAGTACTTGCATAAAAGGTCATTTTGCTTATGAGGAAGACTATATGAAGAAGAACAATTATCCTGGGCTTGAGAAACATAAAAAAGCTCATCAAGAATTTATGAAGGTTTATGAAGAGCTTAAGAGCAAGTTTGCTTTGGATATGACTAAGGCTGCAGATGCAAGGGCTTTAGCTAAAGAGTGTACTGACGAAATTCATAAATTTTTAGGAAAGTGGTGGTTGAACCATATTAAAATTATGGATCGTAAATATTGTGAATTTATTTCTGGAGATAAATGTGGAAAGGTTGCAGAAAAAAGTGAAATTGGGAAAAGTAAAAAAATTGATGTTTCGGAAATTGCAAAAGAGATTAAAGCAGAACAAATTTCTAGTCAGAGAGCGCCTCTTGAGAATTTGACTAAGACAAAAAATAAATCTTTAATTAAGGGAAAGAAGGATAATAAAGAATATATTATGACAGGTGTTATTGGTTTTGATGAGTTGTTGGAAGAGGGGATTCCTAGAGGTAGTGCTATTTTGGTTGCTGGAGGAGCTGGAAGTGGAAAAACTATTTTTAGTTTGCAAACTCTAGTTCATCAGGCGTCACAAGGAAAGAAATGTTTGTATATGAGTTTTGAAGAGAGAGAGGAGAGATTGGTTGAACATATGAATAGTTTTGGTTGGGGTGCTGATAAACTTATTAAAAAAGGTTTATTGAAAATTCAAAGGATTAGTCCGTTTGAGATTACTCGGAATGTTGATGCTTTGCTTGCTAAGGAAAAGGGTGAGTTGTTGATTGATATTGATCCGGTTATTATTCCTAAGGGGTTTAAGCCTGATTTTATTGCTTTGGATTCTTTGACTGCTATAGCTTCGGCGTTTACTGGCAAGGAAGAGAATTATAGAATTTATATTGAGCAGTTGTTTAGGTTTTTTGAGAAAATTGGGGCTACGAGTTTTTTGATTACGGAGACTGAGCAGATTCCTAAAATTTTTAGTACTTCTGGTGTTGAGGAGTTTTTGGCTGATGGTGTTGTTGTATTTTATAATTTGAAGCATGGGAATGTTAGGGAGAATGCTATAGAGGTTTTGAAGCTGAGGGGAGCGGCACATCAGAAGAAGATTGTTGCTATGCAGATTACGGGAGAGGGAATTATGATTTATCCTGAGCAGGAAGTTTTTAGTGAGATTGAATAATCGGGTTTGTATTTCTTTGTAAGTATATGTAAGGTATTATGGTATATGTAAGTGTATGTAAATGTAACTATGTACGTATATGTGCGTGGAAGTTATTAATAATAAAAATTGGTTTGTTTCTTTATGAAAAAGAAGGTGACGCTTAGTTTGGACGTGGATGTTTATCTTAAGTTTCAGGAGTTTTGTGAGGAGAATGACATTATGCTTTCTAGGCGAATTGAGAGATTGATTAAGGCGCATATGGAGGATGAGGGATGAAGAGATTGTTTTTTGTTTTATTGCTTGGGGTTTTATTGGTTGGATTTGGAAGTGCTGCTCTATTTACAAATACAGTAAGTACTTGTAGCGCAGAAGATAAGGCAGCTAAGGAAAGTTTTGGGGGAGTTTGTGATGATACTACTGGTTCTTTTTTGATTAATGATGATGTTTCTCTTGAGACTCATACATATTCTAAAAATTCTTATGGTGGGATAAGGGTTCAGTCGGTGAATAGTTCTATAACTGATTGTATTGCGGTGACCCAGGTTTTTGTTTGTTATAAGTGGTGGAGAACTGATACTGCGACGCCTCAGGACTGTGATATTTCTATTGATGCAAATGGGGGGGCTAGTTATAGTGCTGTGAGCACAACTTGTCCTGCAATTAGTGAGCCGGCTTCCATAACCTGTACGAATGTAACTGGCTCGGAAATATGGGGTTGTGGGAATTTTTTTGGAGCGAGTGGGGTACGAGCTCTTGCAAAGTCTGAGATATCAAGAATTGGGACTGGGGCTGGAACAACTGAGACTGGGATATGGGATGTGATGTATTTTAATGTAACTTATTCTGCAAATGTTGCGCCTGTGGTTGCTAACCTTACTTTAAGTCATTCATTGATTAAAGGGGGAGATACGATAACGATTTATGCGAACACTACGAGCAATGGCGTGGATGATAGTAACGTGGATATATTACAATTGTTTTGTGCTTCTGGTGTTTTACCTACGGCTGCGAATACGGATTGTACTGGTGGGACTACGAGTGGTTCTTATCCGTATAATTTATCTTGTACTTTTCCTACGGTTGCTACGAGTACGAATTATACTGAATATTGTAGAGTCTATGATGGGGTTTCCTATTCTTCTGTAGTTCCCAATATAACGTATACTACGGATTCTATTCCGCCTACGACTTCGATAGTTAGTGTTGCTGGAGATAGTGTTGCTAGCTATTTTGATATGGTAAATGATGGAGTGACGAAGATAATTGTTTCTGGTGAGGCGAGTATGAGTTGCCGATGGAGTTCGAGTGATGTTGCCTATTCTTCTATGTCTAATGCTTGTACTGTATCTGGAGTGCAGGCAAATTGTTCTGTAAGTGATGTGGCATCTCAGGGATTTAACACAAGGTATGTTTCTTGTCAGGATAATTATACGAATGGGCAAAATGCTACTCAAAATTTAAATGTTCAGTTTTTTTTAGATTATACTTCTCCTACAACTTCGGATAATTCAGTTTCTACAATTCAGGTTCCTAATTATACTGTCACGATTACGGAAGCTGATAATGTGGATGCAGATCCAACTACGTTATATTGTACTGATAGTGTTGGGACTTGTATGCCTTCGGCTAGCATAGATGATGATGGACAGGTTATTTTTACTTCTGCAAACCGTGGGATAAATTATTTGAGATATAACTCAAGTGATGATGCAGGGAATGTTCAAGTTGTCCAAAATAAAACTATTAATATTAATCAGCTTCCTGTTTTTGTAAGTGCTAGTGATAATGTTATAATTATTCGAGGTGGAGATACTGTTAATGTTTCTACTGTCTCTTATGATTCTGATGTGACTCAGTTGATTTCTCTTTTCGTTTGTAATTCTTCTGGGGTTAATTCGAGTGGGTGTATTGGAACTGAGTATTGTAGTGCTTCGGGTAGTTCTAATTTAACTTGTGCATTTGTTTCGGAATTAGATTCTTCTTCGCATACTTGGTATGCTTATGTTTTTGACCAACTGGGTGAAGCGGCTTCTAACAATACTTTGACTGGAACTTACACTACTGATGTGACTAGTCCGGTAATAACCCTTATTGCTCCTATAAATGGTTCGACGATTACTCAGGAATCTGTTACTTTTACGGTCTCTGGAAATGAAGTTTTGTCTAGTGCATGGTATAGTCTTGATGGCGGGGTGACGAATGTAACGATGACAAATATCTCTATGAATGTTTATACTCATACTAATTCGAGTATTACTCCGGATGGAACATACAATATGACTTTTTGGGCCAATGATAGTTATGGCAATGAGGGTATTTTGATTGGAAATTGGTTTGTTATTGATGCGACGGCTGATGATGTTACCGCTCCGACGGTAACTGTGCAGCGTCCGATTAATGGTTCTTATAATCTTGATGGGAGTGTCCTTTTGAATATTACTACGAATGAGGCTTTGAGTTGGGCTGGGTATGCGAATGATTCTGGTGTGCTTACAAATTTGGGAAATGTTTCGTTGACTTCTTGGAATGCTACGGTGAGTTTTGTTGAGGGTGTTCATGATATAATATTTTATGCAAATGACAGTTCTAGTAATCAGGGGAATTCTTTGGTGACTGTTTATGTTGATTTGACTGTACCTGCCGTGAGTAATTTTTCTTGTATGGATGTGAATGATTCTGTTGATGTTATTTGTAATGTGAATGTTAGCGATGCTGTTGGATTGGATTATGTGATTGTTGGTCATAATGCTACTGGGACTTGGGTTAATAGCTCTGATATTGATTTGTCAGGGGTTTTGAATTCTACGAATTATATTATTGGTTCTGGGAATCATTCGCCCGTTGGTTTTAGTTCTAGGCTTTATGTTTATGATTTGTCTGGACGAGTTAATTCTACTAGTGTTGATTCGATTGTTATTTCGGATGATACTTTTCCAATTATTGGGAATATAATATATGCTCCTAATTCTAGCGATGATTTGGATCCTGGTGTTGCTGTGAATGTTAATGCTAGTGTTACTGAGGATTATGATATTTCTTCGGTTGTTTTGATGTATAAAAATTCTACGGCAACGGATTGGAATTTTGTTAGTATGAGTAATAATTCTGTTTTGATTACTGGAGCGTCTTCGACAGTTGTCTATAATGGTTCTTTTGTTCCTACTAGTGATGATTGGATATTTAAGATTAATACTACTGACTCTACAGGGAACGTGAATGTTTCTGAGAATATTACGATAATTGTTGAGAATGATACTTCGCATGATGTTAGTACGACGATTGATTCTGTTGTGTCTTTGGTTTATGCTGACAGGGCTTCTAATAATTCTTTGGGAAATTTAATTTTGAATAATACTGGAGATGTTGATTTGAATTTTAGTGTTTCGTTAGTTTCGGTTTCGCTTGCATCTCGGTTGAGTGTTAATTATTCTGGGAATTTGAGTGTTGATTATTCTGTTGGTTCTGGAGGGTTTGCAAATATAGCTATTGATGTGAATACTACGGGTTTGATTTCTGGTTTGTATAGTTATAATGTGACTGTTGTTTCTGAGGCCGGAACTGAGGTTTTTGAAAGGCAATTGAATCTTCAGACGGCTGCTGGTCCTTATTTATCTGTTGATATTGGCACGTATAGTTCTAGTGTGATTGCTGGAAGTTCTGGTGCGGATTTGGTGGCGACGGTTACTAATTTAGGTACGGCTGATGCTACGGATGTTTATTTGACTTGGACACTTCCTTCTGCCTTTAGTGTTACTTCTGGTAGCTTGGTTAGAAACCTAGGGGCCTTGCCTATTGGGGGAAGTGGTTCTAATAGTTTAGTGGTTTCTGTTTCATCTTCTGCAATTGACAGCGACACTTCTATTCTTGCGGTTGCAAATTCTAGTAATGCTGATTTGGTTAATTCCAGTAAGGACGTGACAATTGGTGCTGGGGCTGTTGCAACAACAATAACTATTATTGGAGGCGGTGGAGGTAGCATGGGTTCTAGTAGCGGTGGCGGTGGGGAAGAATTTTTGGTATACTCTAAAGTTGTTGAGATTGTGCGTGGGAAGGAAGACAAGTTTGAGATAGAAGTTGATAATATATATATTAATTCTACTCTGGAAGATTTGACAATGACTTTAACTGGATTTTTATCTCAGTATATTAAAATTTCTCCTTTAATTATTGATTCGGTAGAATATGGAGAATCTGGGAAGTTTAATGTTTCAGTTCAGATCCCTTCATATAAGGAAGATTATGAGAGGTATACTTTGGTTGCAGTTATTAATGGTCACTTGGTTTCTTCTGATGGTATTTCCAGAGATCATAAGGAGACTCAAAATATTTTGTTGATTATTCAAGAAACTGGTTTTGAAGAGACTAATCTTTCTTTGGTTGAGGCTGAAAAGGCTATTTCTGAAATGAAGATTGCAGGTTTTAATACTATCCAGGCAGAAAGTGCTTTGATTGAGGCTAGGTTGATGTTGGATGAGAGAAAGAATGCGGAGGCTTTTGCTTTGGCTAAGAGTATTCTGGAGATGAGGGATTTGGCTTTTAAAACTCAAAATTTGATTGATGGGGTTTTTGAATCTTTGAGGAACCCGGTGAAGATGGGTATTCTTACTGGGAACGCTGTGAAGGATGCTTATAGTGATGATAGTATTCGTGCTGGTATGAATTCTGTGTTTACTGGTTGGGCTATTTTTGGTGATAAATCTGTTGAGGATATTTTGAATTTAGCTAAGGCTGCTTTTAATCGTGGGGATTATAGTTTGGCTAGTGAGAGAGTTAAAGAAGCTCAGAATTTACTGTTGCTTAACAGGAAGGGGAATTTTGGATTATTTTTATTTTTGTATTGGCCGTTTATTTTTGTGAGTGTGTTTTTCGTTTCTTTTGGGGGCATCGTTGGATATCGTAAATATCAGAGAAGTGTTGCGAGTGCTAGGGTTGTGGATATTAATAGGGAAGAAGAAAATATTCGTGAGTTGATGATTGCCTCTCAGCAAAAATATTTTACGGGCGCTATTTCTTCTGGAGAGTATCATCGGATTATGAATCAACATGAAAAGAAGTTAGTTAATTTGAAAACGGCTAGGTTGATTTTGAGGAATCGGAGGGTCCAGTTGTTGAAGCCACAGCAAATTATTTTGGAGCTTGAGAGTGAGAAATCTCAAACGGAAGGAGAAGTTAAAAAATTGCAGACTGATTATTATGAAGATAAAAAAATTGGGGCGGAGAGTTATGAATTGCAATTTAGAATTTTGAATGAGAGGTTGGCTGAGATTGAGGGAGAGAGGATGACTGCTTTGTTGATGAGAGATAAGGGTAAGAAGATTTCCCCTAAGAGAGATAAAGATGATGCTTGGATTAAAGGAAAAATTAAGAAGAAGGTTATTTATGAGAATAAATCTGGTTCTGAGAAAAAAGTTGTTTTTCGTAAAGGTGTTCATGGCAGACGAGTTAAAATGAAAAGAGGTAAAAATGAAAAGTAATTTTAAGGTTTTTGTTGTTAGTTCTTTTCTTGTTTTTTTTGTAAGTATTTTTGTTTTTCAATTTGTTAATGGTGGTTTTGTTTTTACTGGATTTGTTGTTGGTTCTTCGGTTCCGGTGATTGGTTATGTTTCCCCGATAGAGGATAATTTTTTATTAGGTGACGAGAAAATAGTGGAGGTTCTTAGTAATGTTAGTTTGGAAGATGTAATGTTGGCATTTGAAGAAGTTGATGATATTATTTTGCAAATGAGGGCGAATAATTTTTCTGTTGTTTATGTTGAAGATTCTTTGATTGAGATGAAGAGGATTTTTGAACAGGTTAATTATGCTGAGGTTTTGAGAGATGATAATGTTTCTTATGAGGGAAAGAGTGACGCTAGGAGTGCTTTGAGGTTGATTGATTGGGAGGATCTTGATTATAGCGAAGTTATGGTTTATTATTATGATATTGTTGCTCGGAGAGATTTGGCGTTTTTGTTGTGGGATAAGATTATTGTTGAGGAGCCTCCTCCTGGATCGGTATCTCTTGGGAATGTTGAGATATTAAGGGAGGCAAAGACTTCTTTTTATGCCGAAATGTTTTCTGAGACTGAGGAGTTGATAAAATTATATAGGGTTAGTGTTGAGGATGATCGGGCTGAGAGGACTGTTCTTGCGGGGGTTCAGCGTGGGGCTAAGAACCTTTTTGAGAGATATTGGGTTTTCATTTTGATTGGGCTTGTTTTGACTACATGGATTATTTTCTTTTTTTATAAGAAAATTAAGAGGAGTTTGCTTAAAGGTAAGATTTCTAAAATGGAAATGGAGGTTAGTGTTTTGAAGGGTTTGGTGAAGAAGGCGCAGATTGCGAGGTTTAAGAAAGGTGAACTTTCTAAATTGGTTTATAATATTAGGATGAAGAAATATAACGAGCGACTTGGTCAGATTAATCAGGAGTTGCCAGTTTTGAAGACACGGTTGAAGGGGAAGAAGTAATAATTTTAATTAATATTGTTGTATAAATTTAGAGTTTATGTATTATCGATATAAATTTTAATAGGTAATATGAAATTACAGAAAGATAAAACTTAAAAGTAAAAAGTGCATTATTATATTATGAAAGTCGAGTTGTATGATTTGCATACATTTTAGGTAAACAAAAATGGAAGGTCGTTGAAACAACTCTTAACCATCTTCGGTAAACAAAAATGGAAGGAATAGATTTAACAAAATATCAGGAAGACGAGAAGGAGAAAGAAAAGATTCGTAAGATTATGGGAAAAGTTTTGTCGGGTCATGATGGATATGAAGCTTTGGAAGAGAAGAAAACTGAGAAGCAAAGAAAATGTGAATGTGGTTGGCCAATCGAGGCTGGGCAGAAGTTTTGTTCGGAATGTGGAACAAGGGTGTAAGAAGCAAAGCTTTTTGCACGGTAACGGGTTTGGGGTCACGGGTCACGGGTTAAATGCATCTGAGAAAAAAGAAACTGTCACTATGAGACTTTTCGTATCTGCTTTTTTATTCTTGATTTTGAGCAATTAGCCAATTTTTGGAGAATGGAATTTTGTGGTTTTAGCAGGACTTTCTGTTGGATTTTTTTATTGTGAAATTTGTCAGAGTTTTTGAAAATATAAAGATTTTAAAAAATAAAATTATTTTTGAGTTTATTTATTATGTTTCTTGAAATTTAATTGTTTTGATAAAAATAATGAATACTGTTGTTTGAACGAATGTGAAACAATTCTTAAATAGATTTATATAATATAAAATAATAATATTATTATGGTAAAGAAAATCGATAAAAAAAGCAAAGATAAATCTAAAGAAGATAGCGCGGGATTATTTATTCCAGCTGGATGTTTAATTGGGCTTGGCGTAGGACTTTTAGTTGGCAATCCTGGTTCAGGAATTATGATTGGACTTGGCTTAGGATTTCTTGTAATGGCTATTATTGTGAATTTGAAAAAGAAAAAATAAATTTAGAAAATAAATTTATCTTCGATTTTTTAGCTCTTAGAATTTTTGTAATTTTATAAATTAATTCTAAACTTGGATTGTATTTTCCTTATTCCAAGGTGTTTATTGTTTGTCTTGTGACATCGGCAATTGTTGCTAATTCTTCTTGCGTTAATTTTATTTTTTTTCTAAATCCGGTTATTTTTGTTTTATCCGTGGTTTGAGGATGGGAGTAGTAAAAGTGTTGCATATGGTCCATCTATAGGTGGGCATTATTTCAATTTAGATATTTTTTTGAAGGGATCTTTTGATAAAAATATTTTTTTGATTGATGGAATTTACCTCCCTAAAGATAAATATTCAAGGATTTTTAATAGCATAGCGAGAATTTCTTCTTTAAGAAAAAGTTTAGACGGAATTTCTTTTGTTTTGACTAAGGATAGAAGTTCTTATTCTGAAGATGCTGAATGGTCAGATGTTAAAGATGTATTGAGGAATATATCTTCTGATTTTGAAATTGGTGGTGGCTATTATTTGGAAGATACGAAATTAAATAAGGTTAAAGGATGTCGGGGAATGGCAAGATATTTTTCTATAAAAGTGGAGTGGACGCCAAGCTTATACTTGATTGTTGCTTTAAATGATTAAACTTAAAACCTTAATTTTATTCATTATTTTATGAGAGAAGCATTAAAAATGCTGCACGCATTTATTCTCTCGTGGAGAAGAATAAATGAAGCTAGCTATAATTGATAAGGAAAAATGTAAGCCTACGGTTTGCGGGCATGAGTGTAAGAAGTATTGTCCTGTTGAGAAAAAGGAGGCGGATACTTGTGTGACTATTGAAGCGAAGGCAAAAATTGATGAGAATACTTGTGTGGGTTGTGCTATTTGTGTTAAGCGATGTCCTTTTGGAGCGATTGATATTATTAATTTGCCTTCTGTGTCTGAAAATGATTTAGTCCATAGATATGGGGAAAATGGATTTGCGCTTTATGGACTTCCAACTCCGAAAGAAGGAAAAGTTTTAGGATTGCTTGGTCGAAATGGAATTGGTAAATCTACGGCAGTTAAACTTCTGGCTGGAACTGAAAAAATTAATTTGGGTAAAGACGCTAGTGACGAAGATATTAAAGAATTTTTTAAGGGGAATGAAATTTTGAGATATTTTGAAAATTTAGATAAAAAGAAAGTGAATTATAAGCCTCAGAATTTGTCGCAGTTGGCAATTGATATTGGGGTTATGGAATTATTGTCTCAGCGTGGAAGCGAAGAGAAAATTAAGGAATTGGCTAAACGACTTGGTGTGACTCAGGTTTTGAATAATAAAATGAATAAGCTTTCTGGTGGGGAGTTGCAGAGAGTTGCTATTCTGGCGGCTAGTCTTGGCGAGGCTGATATTTATTTCTTTGATGAGCCTTTGGCATTTTTGGATATTGGAGAGCGACTTCGGGTGTCAGACTTTATGCGGGAAATCGCAAAGGATAAAGTGTTGATTGTTGTTGAACATGATTTGTTAATACTTGACTATCTTACTGATTATTTGAATATTTTCTTTGGAGGGCAAGGTGCTTTTGGAACCGTGAGTGGAATTAAGGGGAGTAAAGAAGGAATTAATGCTTACTTGCATGGATTTTTGAAAGAGGAAAATGTTAGAATTCGAGATAAGGAGCTTAATTTTAATTTTACTAAGAATCCAATTTTGTCTGGTAATAAGATTGGCGAGTGGCCTGCTTTTGAAATTGAATTCGAGAGTAGATTTAAGTTGAAGACGGAGAAGGGTGCGATTCATCAGAATCATGTTATTGGAATCCTTGGAAAAAATGGAACTGGTAAGACAACTTTTGTTCGGGCTTTGGCTGGTGAGCTGGAAACAAAAAATGGAAAATTGAATCTTGATTTAGAAATTTCATATAAGCCACAATATTTGTTTACTGAGGATACTGAGCTTGTTAGAGATATTTGCTTCAAAGAAAAAATAACTAAGAAAATGAAATCTATTTTTAATATTGGAGTTTTGGAATCTAAGAAAATCCGTGAGTTATCTGGTGGGGAGCTTCAAAGATTTAGTGTTGCTCGGTGTTTATCCAAAGAGGCTGATATTTATTTGATTGATGAGCCTTCTGCTTATTTGGATGTTGAGGAAAGGATTTCGGTTGCAAAGGCGATTAAGGATATTATGGTTGAGAAAGAAAAAACTGCGTTTGTCGTTGACCATGATTTATTAGTTGTTTCTTATTTGGCAGATTCTGTAATTAATTTTAGTGGGGAATCGGGAGTTTCTGGAGAGGCGAGTGAGATTCGGAGTTTTGAAAAAGGGATTAGTGAGTTGTTAAAATCCTTGAATATTACTCTTAGAAAAGATCCAGTGAGTGGTCGACCTAGAATCAATAAGAAGGGGTCGGTGTTGGATCGAGAACAGAAAATTAAAGGTCAGTATGCTGACCTTTGAGTTAGTAGTTATTTGTTGGTAGTTGGTAGTGGTTTGTTGCGCTCTTTGTTCGCGCTTTTGATTTCATTGGAGCGAATGTTAATGAGCGATTTGGTTGATAAAGAGCGGAGCGGGTACGGGAGGAACGATATTAAATAATTGAATTCGGTACGAATTCAACAAATAATTTTTTTTATTTAGTTTAATTGGAATGTTGATACGAAGATGCTCTTGGGAAAATTTAAATAGTTATCCCTCTTCGGTGTTTTATGAAAAAAATTGGTGTGTTATTTTTGTTCAGCATTCTATTCGTGTTTTCTGTTTCAGCTGGTTCTATTGATGAAGAATTCCAAAAGCTTACTCATTATGCCGAAGAATATGAAATAGGAAATATAAATTATCCTCAGCTTATTGTTGGAATTGCTTCTGCTAGAGGGAAATTGAGTGAGATGTTTGGAGCGGTTAATATGTTTGAAGGCGGTCTTTTAAGACAAGAAGAGATAGAAAAAATTCTTGGAAGCCCGAGTGATATGACTAGATGGGTTTGGGTTGAAGGTGAAGATCGAGATAGAAAATTGGACGAGGCTGTTCCGAATTGGAGAAAAATTATTTTTGATGGAAGGAAGGTTCAAATTTGGTTAGAGGTTCATCCTTCTATTTTTAGTAAAAAGAGATTTCAAGATAAGGATTTTGGGAATGAATTTATTGAAGATTTAGATGGCGAAATAGTTTATCGATTGCATTTTAATGTTGAGTTTAAGAGACAAGGAGAGAGTGTTGATTTTGAAGAAGAAATTGAACGAATAGGTGGCTTGGCGTCGGAGTTTAGTGATAATCCAACTGATTCTAAGGCTGAAGAATTGGCTGGAGAATCTGTAGGTGTTGAGAGAAAGTTTGAGGAATTTTTGAGGCAAAACGAAGGTAAATGCGAAGATATTATAGTTAGCCTTCTTGGCTCTGAAAATCAAAGAGATGTGCAGAAGATTGTGGTTTGGGAAATTGATTTTATCGAGGGTAAGGATTTTTATTCTTTATTGAGGCTTGAAATGTGTGAAGAATGTGAGTGGAATTGGATTGGAATGGATTTGAGGATTGAGAATAGGAATTTTCAGGGCAAGGCGGATTCTGAGAAAAAGGATGTTCATGAGAATTTTAAGAGGCTTTCTGTTGAGGAGATAAAGAGGGAAATAAAGAAATTAATTGTTGATATGAAAGTTGCTTTGAAGCAAGAGGATTTTGAGTCGGCTATGGGGTTGGCTTATAGGTTTAGGTTGTTGAACGATGTTTGGAATGAGAAGGCTAATAATGTGTGGGAGGAAATTGACGAAGAATTTGATTTTAGAGAGGAGCTTATGTCGGATGAGGAGAGACAGGAGTGGCATGATAATTATGGTTGGATTAAGTTGGACCAGGAGAGGCGTAGGGCAGAAGAGAAATTGAGGAGGAAAAATTTTGTTGAGAGGAAGGAGTTTTATACTAAGTTGTTCGCTCAGTACGATAAAAGGGATTATTCTTTTGAGGAGAAGCGTTGGGAAAAGAGGTTGTTTGAAGATTTTGTGAAAGTTGGGAGAGAGATTTGTGATAATAATAAGGATGATAATAATAACGATGAGATAGATTGTGCGGACGATATGTGTGGTGGTAGTATTTGTGGAAAGATGAATGGGAATGTTAGTGTTGATTTGTATTGTATCGATGGCGAGTGTAGGGCTAGAGAAATGGGAGAGGTGAGAGAGGGAGTTTGTGGAAATCATATTTGTGAGGAAAATGAGGATATTGAGTCTTGTGCAGAGGATTGTTTTGTTTGTGTTCAGCATATGGCGATAGAGTGTGATGGAAGGATTATTTTTGGCGGGGAAGATTCGACAGGTTGTCCGTTGGCACCTATTTGTATGGAGGATGATTTTTGCGAGGTGGATAGTGATTGTGAGTTTTTATGTGGAGAGGGAGAATGTTTTGAGGGAAGTTGTAAAGTGAAGGAATTGGTGGAGTGTGAGGAAGGGTGTCTTGAAGGGGAAAAGAATATTGCGGAATGTGGTAATGGTGAAAAAATTATTTTAGAAATTTGCGATAGAGGGATATGGAAGGAAACCGGGTTAGAATGTGAAGCAGGAGAGGGCGAAGAGATTTTTCCAAAGAATGATTCTGATGAAATTGAAGAGGAAGTTTATGGAGATGAATGTGAGGTTATTTCAGACTGTGGTGGAGAAAATGATGTTTGTAGTAATGGGAAGTGTGTTGCTTTGCCTGAGAAGGTTGAGGAAGAAGTTGTAGAAGAGGAACTTTTCGAAGAAGAGGAAATCGAGGAAGAGATTGAAATTAAAGAGGAAGTTATTGAAGAAGAGCCTATCGAGGAAGAGATTGAAATTGAAGAGGGCGAAGATATTCCGGATAATTTAGCTTTGAGTTTTTTGAATTTGTTTTCTAAGTTTAAGATTACTGGAGCGGTTGTTGGGGAAGATACTTCAAATGAAGAGTCTGTTCAGGAAGCTGAAGATGAAGAAATTGTTGAAATTATTGAAGAGAAGCCTGTTGAAGAGCCTCAAGAGGAAATGTCAGATGGGGAAGAAGAAAGAATAATGATAGAAGAGGATCAAAGGGAAAGAGATGAGGAAGATGAAAGAAGAAGAGAGGATGAGGAAGATGAGAGGAGGGAAGAAGATAGGAGAAGAGAAACGGAGATGAGAGAGAGGTGTGAGTTGGATTGTCAGAGGCCGTGTGTTGAGGAGTGTATACGAGAGAATTGTGGGGAGATGATGGATTGTGATATTGATGATGAAAGAAAAGAATGTGAGGATGAATGTGAGCCAGAATCTGATTGTGTTGATAAGTGTAGCGAGGGTGGTGACTGGTGGAAGGAGTTTGAGAAAGAACATGTTATTGAGAATGGTGTGTTTACGGTTGGAGGGCATTGTAGGATTCTTCAGGGAAGAGGCGAGGGAAATATTTGGTTCGGTGGCTGGGGTAAGGATTTTGAGCAGGTGCAGTGGTTAAAGGAAAAGTATTATGAGGAAGGTTATACTGATTGGTGTAAATATGAGTTTGAGAATGCTTTGAATAGGAGAAAGGAATTTGAGAGAGGGTTTGATGATGATTTTGCTGTTTGGTTTTTTGAGAAGCATTTGGCGAATTCGGCTGAGGATTGGGAGCAGGCGCAATCTGGGATTTATGAATTGTATTGGAATAATGTTGATAATTTGATGAGGATGGCGCATAATTTGGGATGTCTCGAAGAGGATAGCTTGCTTGATTTGATTGATTATGAGTTGATTAATGCTAGTTATGAGAGCGAATATGGGCGTTTGGAATTTTGGGAGGAAATTGAAGAAGTTCGAATGCCTGGGATGAGGGGGAAGATTGAAATGATTTCTCCTTATATGAGGATTTGGATTTTTCCGCCTAAGGAATTTATTAAGTATGAAATGAAGAAGTCGATGGAGAATGGCGAATTTCCGGGTCCACCTGAGAAGAAGATGGAGAGAGGAAATGAAGAAGGGTTGACTAGCGAAGAGAGGGAGAAGTTGAGGAAAAATGGGAAGCTTATGAAGATAATAAGAAGGGTTGCTGATAAGTATGGGGGAAGTTTGGATGCGGCTGTTCAGTTTAAAGACGGTGACGAGATTATTTTTAATTTGTATATTGAGGTCAGCGAGGAAGATATTTTGAAGATGGTTCCGATGTTGCCTGAAGAAGTTCCTGCGGAAGATGTTAGGGTTGAGATTGATTTTAATTTGGTTTATGATTTTATTCTTGAGACTGAGCGTGAGATGAGCGGGGAAGAAATTGAAAGTCCGCCTTGGGTTAAGAGGAATAATGATTTTTCTGTTGGTGGTATTATCGACGGGATTAAGATGTATTTTAAGATTCGGAAGATTGTAAATTCGGCTGAGTATTATCCTGCGGAAGCTAAGGGGGATGTTAAGGATTTGTTTTGGGAATTTGCTAAGATAATGGATGATAAGGATAAAAGTAAAGAAAAGAGAGAACTGGAAGAAGCTGGGGATGAAGAGGGTGAAGATAAGGGTATTACTGGAAAGGCTGTTTTTGATGTAGAGGGTATGTTTAATAAACAAAAATAATAATTGCTTTAGGGTTTTTTGGAGCGTAGCGATTTGGTTGAACAATAGGCTGGTGCCATAAAGGGAGGAACGATATTAAATAATTGAATTCGGCACGAATTCAACAAATAAGCTTATATATTATCTTTTTAATTAATAGTTATGGTGAAAGCTGATAAGAAATGGAATGGGTTTGCTGTTGCTGGATTTGTGGTAAGTTTAGTTAGTGTTTTAGGACTTGTGTCTGGATTTTTTGGTATTTCCGGAATTGTAGGAATTATTCTTAGTACTATTGGGTTGTCTAAAACTAAAGACAATAAGCAAAAGGGAAGACGACTTGCAATTGCTGGGTTGATTATTTCTATTCTTGTAGTTGTATTTATTTTTATTTTATCGTTTGCTTCTTTTTCTCCTGTGGCTTCTTCTTAGATTGGATTATCTTGAAGTAATGAGATTATTCTACTTCAGTAGATGACCAAATCACAAAAAA
>JAGLQO010000032.1 GCA_023136775.1 Candidatus Pacearchaeota archaeon
GACATATGTCACTGGATTGCACAGTGAACAACTTCGGAGAAAGCCTTTTATACTAAGAAGACCTTATAACATTATCTTACGATGTTAGCTTCCTGGAATGGCTTGTCTGTTTCAGGTTGTTGACCTCTTGATTATGAATTTTACTTTTCGTTCTCCTTGGATTTATTTTGATTATTATTTTTAATTCCGACAAACATCATTACATTTATATTAGTGGAGTCCCCTTCTTTTTTTCTTAATCCAACACTAATATTGCTATTGTTAGACATTTCTATTACTTTTGAAATTAAATCATTTATTGAATGCATTTTTTCTTCAGAGATGCTTTTTTCGTGCTGGAAGAGAAGAACAGAGTTTGAAATTCTATCTTTAAATTTTTTAATATTATTAAAAAGACCTTCAATATCTCCAGTCACAAATCTAATCTGAGTGTTGGATTCTATTGTTTTGATTATATCTCCAAGGAGTTTTGACGGAGCATCTTCTAGTTCTCTTTCGATAGTCTCTTCATATAGTGATAAGAATGGATTTTTCTCAATTAAAGGACGTAAGTCATCAAAACAAAATTTATATTTTTCAAAAGCTTCCTTTAGCGCCATTTCTGTAAAGTCTGAAATTGTCATCTTTTTCTTTTTTGCCAAAATTTTTGCATCTTCATGAATTGTTGTATTAACCCTAATTATTGATTGTGTGCTTTCTGCCATAATATTGTTTATCCAAGTATGTTTATAAGTGTTGTGGTAAGACTATTTTGAATATTTTTGTAACATTTTTGTAACATTTCACTTTATAATAATTTTAGAAGTTCACAAGCGCGACAAAAGAGCGCAACATAAAAAATAAATAATATCGTACAATACTTGCTCTTGGTAGATATGGATATAAAATTCCTGCAGAATTTTTACAAAGAAATTTTCACCAGAAAATTTTTTGACTTCTAATTTCCTTGTCTTTTGTTTGCTCTTAATGATGGGAATGCTTTAGGAGCTTGTACTCTAGAGTTTCTCTGTTGTCCTCTAGCTTTTTGTCCAGAAGAAGTTAATCCTCTTAGAGCTCTTTTCTTTGGAGCTTTAACGAATGGAGCTAATTGCTTATCAGATAAAATTTCTGGAGCAACACGGTCAACTAAAATTACTTCGAAGAAATAATTCATTCCGTCTTTTCCAACTTGATAAGAATTTAAAACTTCCATATTATCGTATTTTCTAGCTACTCTAGTTTCTGCGATTTCCTGATAGTTCATTCGTAAATTTTTTCTAATATGAAGTCTCTTTGTTCTTCGAGCTTTGTTAGGTCTAGACCTTTTATGTCCACCACGTTTAATCTTAATTCTAACAACAACGATACCTTTTTTTGCTTTATATCCTAAGGCTCTTGCTCTGTCTATTCTTAATGGTTTTTCAACCCTAGTAATAGCACCGCATTTTCGCCATTCAAGCATACGCTCTCGAGCAATCTTAACATCAGGTTTCTTCCAAGCTTCTCTCATATATTTTGTTAAACTCATAGTATCTTTATCGAAATTTCCTTTTTAAAGTTAATGATTCTGCATGTCTACTGATGCAGACGGACTGGGGTCTGGGGTGACGGGACGGGGGTAAAATACATTGTTATATCCTCGTTGATTTGTAATCTAATTTGACTGGGGCAGACCCCGTCGTTCGTCGACGCTTTTGGGTTTTTATTAATTTGCACAAATATTAATTTATCATAATATATTTTAATAATATTAGCTCATTTTACTAACCTCAAGTTTTATAAAACAAATTTTCTCTTAATAATTAATGATCTCGTAGCGCAGCCAGGTAGCGCACTGCTCTGATAAGGCAGGGGTCCTGGGTTCAAATCCCAGCGAGATCACTTGCTAGTGACCAAGCGGTCGCTGGAATCGAACCGGGGTTCATCCAAAGGATTACCTTCGCTTCGGCTTGGCATTTCCCAGCGAGATCACTTCAGTGATCGAACGTCGCTAGTCTTGAACAGTTCATTCTTTCTAAGGATTACCTTCGCTTCGGCTTGGCATTTTCCAGCGAGATTACTTCGGTGAACGAGATGAATTTGAAGTTCTTGAGATTAAAGAAAATATTTAGATTTTTTTTAGGAATCTTTGATTCCGTGTTTGAGTTTCTTTAAGACGAAGATTAAATCCTTTGCGTTAATTATTTTGTTTCGTAACTTATTCAACCTTGTTATATAATTTTTTATTGTCGTTATATAATTTTATTTAACGAAAAATTCAAAAGCGTGGATAAACCACGCAACATTTAATTTGCTAACCCGTTACCCGTAGCCCTCGTCCATGAATCCCGCGGATTCACGCTCATCCTCTAATGTCTACAAAAACTTTTTCTTGATTGACATAATATTGAATTACTTCAACTTTTAATGGAATGAATTTTACATAGCATTTGTCGTTAGAATAAGCTTTAATCTCTAAGCCAGTTGCAAGTTCAGTTAAAACAACATCTTCTTTTTTCTTTACTCCAGGTGTCTCTATTTCATAAATGATTGTGTTGCTCAATCTCTTAACTTTAGAATCTACATTTATTTTTGGCAAGGTCATTCTTCTCTTAGTTTCTTTTTCGGAAAGTTTTGGAATAACTTCCTTAACTTTGGGTTGTTGTTGCATTATTTGTCCCATTTGATTCATTTGAGGATTTCTGGCAATTTTAATCTTAATTCCTTTTGGCATTCCATCAGCTCCTTCAAAATTCATAGAACCCATTTGTTTTTCTAATTGTTTAATTAGTGATCCCATCATCTTTTCCATTCCAAATGGAAGTTTTATTTCGTTTTGCATTTTATTTATAATATCATTATTTCCTAGCATTCCAAAATCATTATTTTTAACTTTAGTGCTAAAAGATGTTCCACAGTGTGGGCAAAAACTGAATTTACTCTCTATTTTCTTTTCGCAACTTGGACATTTCTTTTTTATCATTTTATATTAAGAAATTTACTCTATTTAAATTTCACTATGAATGGTTGTTAACATTGGCGACGACGATTTTGCATTCAATTTAGATATAATGCTCGTTCTTTTTTACCATGTGCTCAAGATTATGGATTTCATGAACTATTCCCTGCATTGGTTGGAATTCTCTAATTAAGAATTCATATGAGAATTTTTTAACATGTCTAACTTCATGCAATAGTCTTACTCCAAAGATTGCAACTAAAAGTCTTAATGTAGCTGATATTCCAAAAATAAGTAGAATGATATTTACGGAAGCAATATTTAGTAAAGCCAAGAGACTTCCAGCTCCAGCTCCAATAAAACTTCCAACTCCAATCATTAAATTCATATAAGATAGCCCAAAGCTTCTTTTTGGGGAGCTTACGGCGTCGTAGACATAATTGTTCACAGCCAAATCAAATCCACCCCATCCGAGTCCGCCTATAATTCCTGGAATAAAAAGAAGATATAGTTTGGTAGCTAAATCATTTGGAATAAATGAAGATAGTAAGTATAGTAATGGCATTGATGCTCCCATGATAGAGCAAATTTTTAATAATTTGATATTGCCGAACCTATCAGAAAATTTTCCAATCGTGGGTAAGAATATAAGTCTAAAAAGAATGGTAGAAATTGTAATTCCCATATACCAAATATAGGACATTCCTAAATCCCTAAGCATATAGAGGGCAAAAAATGGTGAGGCGATTGCAACAGAAAAACTAAATATAAATCTGAATATAGTAAATTTTCCGAATGAAGTTGATGTGCATTTTTTTAAAAATTGTTTGAACGTGAAATAATCTTTTTTACGAAGTTTTAGTCGGGGTTCGTATTGTCTTTTTAATAATTTGCAAGACCATCCTTGAGCAAAAATAGCTAATGTAAATAATACACTAAATCCCAAAATAGTAAAGAGTGGTTCATTATTAGTATAAGTTCCTATTTTTTTCATTCCATCAAGAATTACGGCAGCTATAAGCATTGTAACAACACCAAAAAATCCTGCAGCTATATTTCGTTTGGAGAAATATTTCCCTCTTCCATTATCTGGAACTAGTGAGCCCATCCACGAAAACCATACAGGATGAATGACGGCACTTGCTGCATAAAATAATCCTATTAATCCAATGAGTATCCATGCCATATTTGGCGTACCAAGATAAAATAAAATTCCTGTAATAATTATTGGAATCCAAAGAATCATCTTTGTTATCAGTCCTGTAATAATTATCTTTTTTCTAGAAAATTTCTTAATTAGAGTTATAGCTTTTAGTTGAACAAGACTTGGAAGTAAACTTATTATTGCATGTAAAATACCCATTTGAGATGCTGTTGCATTAAGTGCTAAGGCAAAGGGGGAAAGATATGATAGTCCAAATCCACTAGAAACAGCAGATACAGAGCCTTCTTTTACGCTTAGTTTTAAGCTTTCATTAATTTTTTTCTGAATTATAGGGTGATTGATATGTGTAATACTACCCTTTCTAAGACTCCTTTTTTTCTCCCTCATATAAATTTTAAAGAAACCTCATATAAAAAGATAGCGAAAAGATGTTGACATTTCTTTTTGGTCTCGGAATATTTATATAATTAAATTGGTCTTATTTTTATATGGTAAAAGATAAATTTTATGTAACAACTGCAATTGATTATGTTAATGCGGCTCCACATATTGGACATGCGTATCAAAAAATAATCGCAGATGTTTTAGCTCGTTGGAATAAACTTTCTGGTAAAGATGTTCTGTTTGTGACTGGAACTGACGAACACGGAAAAAAAGTTCAGGAATCAGCTGAAAAAGCAGGAGTTGAAGTGAAGGAGTTTGTGGATTCAATTGTTGTAAAGTTTAAGGAAGCTTGGAAATCTTTGAATATAGATTACGATAGATTTATTCGAACAACGGACGAGGATCATAAAAAAGTAGTCGAAGAATTTATTCAAAAGTGTAATGATAAAGGTGAGATTTACAAGGATAAATATACAGGGCTTTATTGTACTGGCTGCGAGCAATTTTATACAGAAAAAGAAGTTGAAAATAATATTTGTCCAATGCATAATAGACCTTTAGAAAAAATTGAAGAAGAAAGTTATTTTTTCAAATTAAGTAATTATACTGAAGAGCTTTTGAAATTGTACGAAAAGCATCCGGAATTTATTCAGCCAAAAACTAGACGAAATGAAATTATAAATCGTGTAAAAGAAGGGCTTCGGGATTTGTCAATTACTAGAACTTCTTTTGATTGGGGGATTCCTTTCCCCTTGGATAATTCTCACGTGACTTACGTTTGGTTTGATGCTTTGATTAATTATTATACGGCAACTAGAGAAAAAGATAGAGAAGATTTTTGGGGTGAGCCGACAGTTCATTTACTCGGTAAAGATAATACTTGGTTTCATACGGTGTACTGGCCAGCTATGCTAAAATCTGCCGGACTTGATTTACCGAGAGCAACTGTTAATCATGGATTTTTAACATTTAATGGACAAAAAATTTCCAAGTCGCTTGGTAATGCAATTTCTCCTCAAGTTTTGGTTGAAAAATATGGACCAGACTCTATTAGATATTTTGTATGCAGACATTTCCCATTTGCAACTGGCGAAGACGGAGATTTTGATGAGGCAGCTTTGGTCGAAAGACATAATGGAGAATTGTCAAATAAACTTGGAAATTTAATTTCAAGAGTTTCAGGATTAATTGAAAAGAATGGTATGGAAAAGTCAGAAAGAACTTTAGATGTTGATTTTGATAAGATAAATTCATTAATGGAAAATTTTGAAGTTGATAAAGCTTTGAATGAAATTTTTGCTTTTATTGATAGATGTAATGAGCATGTTCAAAATGAAAAGCCTTGGGAAACTAAAGACAAAAAAGTTTTATATGAATTAGCAGAGGCTATTAAGAAAATTTCTATTTTACTTTATTCGTTTATTCCAGATACTTGTAAAAAGATTTCTGAGAAGTTTGGTGGATATGAATTTAGTTTTGAAGAATTTGAAAATCCATTGGTTGAAGTTGATGTAGTTAAGGGCGAGAATTTATTTTCTAGAATAGATGCTCCAGAAAATAAGGTGAAACCAAACCTTAATAAAAGTGAAGAACCAAAAGAAATAATGGAAAACGTTACGACAATTCAATTTGATGATTTTATTAAAGTGGAATTAAAAGTTGCACAGATAAAAGAAGTTGAAGAAATTCCAAAAGCAGATAAGCTTTACAAATTAACTTTGGATGATGGAAGCGCCGACGGAAGAACTATTTGTGCTGGAATAAAAGAGTTTTATAGTATGGACGAACTTAAAAATAAGAAAATTATTATTGTCGCAAATTTAGCCCCAAGAAAGTTAAGAGGAATTGAGTCTAGGGGAATGCTTTTAGCGGCTTCTAATAAAGACCATTCAGTTGTTTCATTAATTTCTCCAGATAAGGATATCGAAGCTGGTTCATTGGTAGGATAAATAATTATTGTTTAAAATTATTTGAAGATTCCGTTACGATATAGATTTTCTATAAGTTTTTCGCTATGTTCTCTTTCTTCAAACATTATTCTTTCCACTTCTTGCGAAGTAGATTTTCTGTTCCAGAATCTTCCATTATTTCTGTTTTTGGCTGCATCATAACAATCAGCAACGGAAAGGAATTTTGAAATTTCTTCTATTTCTTTTTGTTTGTAGATTGGTAAATTTTGTGCCTCTATTGGGAAATTTTCTTTTGGGGGATATTCGTCTTTTTGATGTTCATGATGCCAAAGAGAAAGGAGGGCAGAATAATTATATTCATTTTTTAAAATTTCATAGGAATACAGGGGATGCATTTTCATTATTTGCATATCTTCTTTAGTAAAAGTTTTATATTTGTTAGATCTTTTTATTATATTTTTATCTATTTTAGTTTTTCCAATATCATGAAGTAATCCAGAGTAAAATAATTTGTTAGGATTGATGTCTAATAGGTTGGATATTTTTATACCTAACTTTCCAACCCGAAAAGAATGTTTTAATATATTTATATCTTTTGTTCCGATACGTTTTAGATAGTTGATGATATTTTCCTGATTTTTGGGTTCTATTTTTAACGTATAAAATGAGTTCCTTAATTCATTAGATATTAATTTTTCTAATTTATTCATTTGCAATGTGGGGTTTTAATTTTAGAATTATATTTATCGTCTAAATACTCTGTCGAAAAAACTTATTCTTTCTTCGATTTGTTCGCCGTTAACCTTTCTTGCGATTTCTAGGTATTTTTTAGAAACTTTACTTCGTGGATGTGTATGTGCTACTGCATCTCGTAAATTTAAGGCTTCTTTGACTGCTTTATCTTCTGGGATTACTCCGATTATTTGGGCTTCTAACATTGACTTAATTGAGCTTAATGGCATTTCGTAATTTGCATCCATGTGTCTCGTTACAATCACTCCGTTGATTTCTTTTCCCATATCTCTAGCTACTTTAACAGCCTTCAAAGCATCAGTAACGGCGGGCATTTCTGGATTTGTAACGATAATTATTTCTTCGGCAGCTTCTAGAACTGCGATTACTTCTTCTCCAAATCCTGCAGCAGAATCAAAAATAACATAGTCGCAAAGTGTCGCTAATTTTTTTGCTATTTCTGGTAATTTTTTAGTGTTGAATTTTGTAAGTTCTTTAACCGATAAAGAAGAGGGAATAATTTTTGTTCCTGAAGCGTGTTCATAGATTGCTTCTTCGATTTCAGCTTTTCCTTTTAGAACGTGATTTAATGTTATTGGAACAATTGGAGCCCCAAGTTGCAATCCAATATTTGGTGTGTTTAAATTAGCGTCAACAATTATAACATCTTTATTTAATTTATTTAAAGAAGCACCTAAATTTATTGCAGTAGTAGTTTTGCCAACTCCGCCTTTCCCTGAATTTATAACAATTATTCGTGCCATTTAATCAATAGTATTTACCAGAAAAACTCCCTTTATAAGTTTTGTTTCAATTAATTTTCAGTAATCTTTTTAACTTCCGCCATGAACTTCTCAATTATCTCGTAATATTCTCCCAACTTTTCCATGTTAATATCGGTAGTTCTTGTCGGTTCAGTTATTTTTAAATTAACATTTTTTCTAAATTCACCACTTCTTGTTTTGTTTAGGTCTGGAATTCTTTTGAAGAAAATATATATTGGGATTACTGTTTGAATTTCATCATTTTTTTTAAAATATTTTTTCATGAATTCTATTCGTTGTTTTGGGGTGACTGGCATTGCAGGAATTTTTTCAGCTTCTACTTTTTTTTCTAAAATTGTGTCAAAACTAATTTCTATAAGGCTTTTCCATCGAGCTATTAGATTTAGAATTACATCACATGTTTTTGTGTATTTCAAACTAACATATAATAAATGGTCAGCACTGGTTTTTTCTTTAATAATTTCTTCTTCCATAATCCGTGATCGTTGTAACAAGATTTACAAGCATATTTACCTTTTTATATGTGCCGACAAACGTTATTAAATACACGAACACCTTCGTGGATTGATTTAATAAATTCCTCTATTCGTTCTATTGTTAGGATTTTCCATTTTCCATTAATTAGAAATATTATTTTTTCTTCCTTTGCAAATTCGATTGGTGAATTTTTTTGTGCTGTTTGAACCTCTAATATTTTTGAAATATTTTCTATCGTTTTATTATCTAAGTATTTTGGGGCGATATTTTTTTGAAAAGTTTTCAGATTTCCTTTTTTGTTATCGAAAATTAAAAATGAACGTATTAGTTTTCTTGCTGCAATTGCAGATTCATTAATTACTCCAACTAAAAATCTTTTTTCTGGATATTCTTCATATCCTTTTATCATTCTATCTGTGATGTTTAGATGATATTTTGCCTCTATAAAATCACTTCTCCAATCCATTCTATAAAAATTACAAGTTTCTTTTTATTGATTATTGTGCTAGAATTATTCTTTTAATTTCATGATTGCTTCGGCGATATCGCCTTCGCTTTCTGCTAGTGCAGCTCGTGCTGCTGTTTCGTCTTTCCCAGAACTAGATATAACCATTTGAATATCATCTTCACTAAAAGATTCTTTTTCTTCTTCAACGGCTTCTCCGCTTACTTGAAAAGTGGTTTGACCTTGCATTTTGATTTGAAGTACTGAGGGGTCTTCAATAACTAAATTTCCGTCGTCCATTTCAAAAATAACTTTTCTAACGGGAAGATTGGTCTGAGCGATTCCCATTTTTTTCATCATGCCGGCCATTTGTCCAGCGTTCATTCCAGGAAACATGTTTAAGCGTAAAACATTCTAAGACCAATTACGAAAGCAATTGTTATGATAATCATAGCAACAACTACTCCTGGTCCGAATTTAAATTTAGAATTATATTCTTCTTTGTAACGCATTAAGCCGCCACCCATTCCTGGTATCCCCATTGATTCTGCCATAGTTAAGAAAGATATTTATGATTTATAAAAATATCTATTGACATTTTTGTAAAATTTAGAGTTGATGATTTGTTATAATATTAAAAGAATTAAGATTTTTTTATTTTATCATAAATTCTATCTTGAGTATTTGGATTTGAAAAATAATCTAAAGTTTTCTTTTGTAATAATAGTGAAGCTACGGGGTTTACTATGTCTGCATTTATGCAATAAGGTATAGTTTCTATTAAATTATATTGATTGGAGTTCGTTCTTTGATTATGATTATTTGAAATAATACTATTTTCTCTGATAAAAGTGTTTTCTTCTGGCATAACATCCCAATATCCATTTTTATAATATGTACTCACAAATCTGCCAGTAAATTTTGGCATGAGTTGTAAAAATGCACAAACAATTGTGTTTATAGTCCCATTTGCATGTTTCATATATGGGGATTCTTTCATTTTCTTTGTCATATTTTCTACTTCTATTAATTTAAGTTTATGTAGATTTAATATGTTAAAGGTTGATGATTTAGATGTATCTACAAGGTATCCATCCATCCTTGAATTTGGCAAATCTTTGTTATATCTAGTCCATTTTCCAACTTTATGAAAAAGACTTCCTTCGAATCCAGAGTCAATAAATATCATTTCTTTTCCTTTTTTGAATCTAGATTTAGTAATCCCAATTTCATTAAGATATTTTGAATTATTTTTATCGTCATTCATCCCAAGACTTGTTTTTAGATAATAAACTCTTTTTTCAAGATTCTTCTCCTTTGACTGTCCTATTCCCCATAATGCATCATAAATTAGTTCCCCATCTCTTGCAAATATATAGTAATCTGGATTTTTCTTTTCTGTATCTTTCATCATTGATATTAATCCACTTTCCATAATTGGCATCAATGCTTCATGAACATCATATATACTATTCATAATTTTGTGAGAAAATTTATAACCAATTTTATTTCCAGTTTTAATAATGTCTTTTTCTTTTAAACTTAAAGCTTCTTCTGGAGTTGGTCTGTTGATTGTATTTAGTAATATACTTCTTGTTTTATTATTATTCGATTCCTTCATAAAATTGTTAATATAAATTTATTTTTAAAGTTTTGTTTTAGTGTAATTATAAAGTAGTATCACTATAATTAATATTCAAGTATACTTTATTTTATCATTCCGCATGCCGCTTCAATATCTGCGCCCATACTTGTTCTTGTGAAGCATTTATATCCTGCCTTCATTAGTTCATTCCTAAAGTGAGACATTGTTTCTTTTGTTGAAGATTCGTAAATTTTCCCTTCTAGTTCGAAGCTGCCGTTTAAAGGAATTAGATTAAAGTTTGTTCTTTTTGCTAAGTTTAAATCCAGTATACCTTGTAAATCTTCGTCAGAATCATTTAGTCCTTTAATCATTAAATATTCAATCATAATTTTTTGTCTGTATTTTTCATTGTAATAGTTGCATGTTTTTATTAATTCTGAAATTTTGTGGCAATTGCTGGCTGGCATCATTTTATCTCTTACTTGTTGATTAGTAGAATGAAGTGAAATTGCTAATTGTATTTTATTTGGATTATTTATTACTTCTTCCATTTTAGAAATTATTCCTGAAGTTGATATTAAAATTTTTGAATAAGAATATCCGTAAAATTCATTTACATAATCACAAAATTCTAATACAGTTTTTAGATTCAAAAGAGGCTCCCCCATTCCCATAAAAACAATTGAAGTTATATTCTCTGCTAAATAATTTTTTTCGTTTTTATTTTCTTTAGATTTTATATCGATTAGTTTTAGATATTTTATAGCTTCTGTTAATTGTTCTTTTAATTCGTCTAATGTTAAATTTCTTTCAAAAGTTCTTTTTCCTGAAATACAAAATCCACATTTCATTGGACAACCTATTTGGCTAGATAAGCAAAGTGTTTTTTTGTCGTTTAAAGGAATTAGAACTGAGCTGTAGCCTTCGCTGAAATTGAATTTTACAGTTTTGTCAATTGATGTTTCTATATTTGTCATAACTATAGAAGTAGTTTTTTGGTTTTAAAGATTAACCAAATCCCATAAGCATCTCAATTATTGGAATTTATAATTTTATAAGAGGTTAGGCTAAATATTTTAAAGTTTAATGGGATGAGAAAATCAAAGTTAAATTTATAAGTTTTATAATATTACTAAACCCATGAACAAATCAGAAAAGAAAAAATTTAAAGAAATAATAAAGCAAGGTAAATGGAATTATGTTCTAACTTACGGAAGTAGATATGCAATACTTATGTTTTTAAGCATGTGGTTTTTTGGCAAATTTATCCTTGAAGAAGAATTTTATGTTGGATTAAATATGGTTATTTGGGGAATTGCGGGGTTAATTATTGGTCTTTGGGGTTGGAGTAATGTTAATAAAAAAATCAACGAAAAATAATTTTATAACAATTCAAGCATCAATGGAAATTTCAAAGAAATCCCTTCATTAAATCTAAATTATCTGCAGTCTTTACGGTAAATAATTTGATATCTAAATTTTTATAGAAATTTCTCAACGATTTTTTTCACCATAAAAATATTGATTTGAATTAATTAGCTTTAATTACTTTTTTCTTACCCATATATGGTTGTAATTTTTTTGGAATATTTATTGAACCGTCTTCGTTTTGATTATTCTCCATAAACGCAACTAATCCTCGAGGCGAGGCAACTACTGTATTATTTAAAGTGTGAGCTAAATAGTTTCCTTTTCCGCCATTGATTTTAATTCTTAGTCTTCGAGCTTGAGCTTCTTCCATATTTGTACAACTTCCAACTTCAAAATATTTTTTTTGTCGAGGAGACCAAGCTTCCACGTCACATGATTTTGCTTTTAAATCTGCTAAATCTCCTGAACAGCATTCAAGTTTTCTTACAGGTATATTTAAGTCTCTAAAAAATTCAACAGTCCAGTTTAGCATTTTTTCATACCATTCATAAGAGTCGGTTGGTTCGCAAACAACAATCATTTCTTGTTTTTCGAATTGATGAACTCGGTAAAGTCCTTTTTCTTCAATTCCATGAGCTCCTTTTTCTTTTCTAAAACATGCTGAGTAAGAAGTTAGAGTTTGAGGCATTTCTTTTTTTATTAAAGTTTTATTTTTGAAACTTCCAATCATTGGGTGTTCGCTTGTTCCAATCATAAATAAATCTTCGCCTTCGATTTTATACATCATGGCATCCATTTCTTCAAAACTCATAACTCCACTTACGACGTCGCTTCGAATCATATATGGTGGAACACAAAATTCAAATCCCTTTTCAATCATGAATTCTTTCGCATAAGTTAGAATAGCAGAATGAAGCCTAGCGATGTCTCCACGTAAAAAATAAAATCCTTGTCCAGATGTTTTTCTGGCACTGTCTAAATCTAATCCATTTAGTTTTTCAGCTAATTCTGCGTGGTTGAAAATTTCGAAGTCAGGAACAACCGGTTCTCCAATTTTTTCTAATTCAATGTTTTCTTCTTCACCCTTTCCGATAGGAACAGATTCATGAATCATTTGGGGAATTTTCATCATAATTTCTTTTATCTCTTCGGCTAATTTAGAAGCAACTACTTCAATTTTGTCAATTTTAATAGGAATCTCTTTTGCTTGAACAATCAAATCTTCGCCTTCGTCTTTTTTCTTTTCTTTCATTAGTTTGTTGATTTGTTCGCTAATCTTATTTCGTTTACTTCTAAGGTCGTCAACTTTTTTCTTTTCTTTTCTCCATTTTGTATCAAGTTCAATTACTTTGTCAACTAATTCTAGTTTTTTGTCTTGGAATTTCTTCTTGATGTTATCTTTGACTAGTTCTGGACATTCTCTGATTAATTTGATATCTATCATATGTTTTTGTGACTAATAATATTTTTAAAGTTATCTTTGGTTAATTTTTCTATGGAAGAAAAAGAGTTGATAAGAAGAGTTAGAAATTCATTTAAGGCAAAAAAAAGTCAGGCAGAAATTCTTGCAGGTTTCCAGAAACGTGGATATAAATTAGCTTATGCGGATGAATTAATTAGGAAAGCAAAGCGACCAAAAAGAATAATTTGGATTTTTGCCATTTCTATGATGTTGTTTTTTAGTCTTACATTTTCAGTTTATACAATTTTTTCTAATTCTGAAAAAATGGAAATAAGTAATCCTTTGGCGGGTTTTGTAATTGCGGGCGAATCAATTGTAGAAAATTCATTAGTTGAAGAAATTTCAGAAGATAATTTTATGGTGGCTGTTGTAAATTCGCAAAATCAAGAAAAAACTTATGAAGAAATTGAGATTACTCCTGAATTTGTTTCGTTTTTGTTAAATGAAATTGGTGCTTGGAAACTCCATAAAAATCCATTGACCCTACAAGATCCAATGATTAATTTTCAAATTGGAGATCATAAATTTTATTCTGAAATTGGAAATGAAATCAAGACTTTCGAGGGAATTAGCAATTCTGCTGATTTATTATTTGATGTAAATAGACAAGATTTAATTGACTCAATAATGGCTGAAAATCCAGAAATTGTTTTTGTTAAATCGATTCAAGAAGGCAGAACCAGCGTCGACATAATAACAAATGAAGCTGATCTTTTTGCTAAGGGTTATCTTGAACTTTACGATACTTTGAATCCGCAGTTACCACTTTAAAATTGACTGTCACTTTCTTCAAGTTTTGTATCTACTGGGCGTGGACGAATTTTTAGGAAAAGACTTAAAAGTAATTTAGAACTGTGATATATACATTAGAACATATAGTTCTAAGGACACAAACCATGAGCGATAGTTTCGATTTATTTTTTAGAAGAAAGCCAGCCTTAATGCTGATTGCGCTAAAAAAGGTATCCCGTGCCAAGTACGGAAGCCAATTAGCAAAAGAAGTTGATTGCACATATTCTCACGCTGTTAAAATTTTACAAACATTAGAAGAAATTGGCTTAGTAAGTTTTGAGAAAAAGGGCAGGGTAAAAATTATTAAGTTGACGAAAAAAGGGACTGATGTAGCGGAGCATATAGAATCAATAAAAAAAATAGTTAGTTGATATTTTAGGCGGTGATTTCTTGGTAAAAATTTTTTTACGTGCCGTAGCACGCTGCAAAAATTTTTACGCTGCGAAATCTCCTGCCTAAAATATCAACTGTTGGTGGAGGTTATGTAACTTGTTTGAGCGTGGTTTGGGCACGGGTTCGGCGTGGTGAAGTGAAGAGCGTTAGCGATGAGAGAACTATTATTTATACGACAACGAAGTTGTCTAAATGATGCGAATTTCTCTTCATCAATAGATTTTTAAATCAAATTTACACTTTATTTTTGTAATTATAGCTTAGCTATGGTTACAACGCTCCTATAGTCTAGTGGCCAAGGATACTGCCCTTTCACGGCAGCGACCCGGGTTCAAATCCCGGTGGGAGCGTTGCACCGGTCTTGAACTGGTTCATCCTCAAAGGATTACCTTCGGAAACTTTGTTTCCTCGGCATTTCCCGGTGGGAGCGTTTAAATTTTCAGGCTGAAATTTTACGCGGTTAATACATGGCTACGTAGCTCAGCCTGGTTAGAGCACCAGACTCTTAATCTGGGTGTCGGGGGTTCAAATCCCCTCGTGGCCATTTTTATATTTATAATTGAAAGATATAAAAAGAATGATTTCGTTATTTGAGATATGGGAATTAAAGATGTGCTGAATTCTAAGGATTTCATTAAGCAGTTTAATGCTCCTGAGATTGGCAAGGTTGGAGTTTTGTTTAGCTCTTTTGATTGTATGCATGCTGGTCATATGATAATGTTAAAAGATGCAACGACTCAATGTGACTATTTGGTTATTGGGCTTCAAACTAATCCTACTATTGATAGAGCTGATACTAAGAACAAACCCATAATGTCTTTAGAGGAAAGGTATGAAATGGTTTTAGGCTGTAAATATATTGATGACATTTTTATTTATGAGACTGAAAAGGAACTTCATGACTTTTTGAAAAATTTTAAATGGGATGTTAGAATTTTGGGGTCAGATTGGAACGGGAAGAAATATACTGGGCATGAGATAAAGAAGGGTGTTATTTATTGGCATGAGAGAAGTCATAATTTTAGTTCAACTAATATAAGAAAAGCAATATTTGAGCGAGAATTAGAAAAGCGAAAAGCTGTTTTATAATTTTATTTTAAAGATAACTTAATCAAATAACTTGTAGAAATAATTGTCAAGGTTATAATAGTTATTAAATATTTATAGAAAGGTAGATATCAATTTTTCTTTTTCATTATTCTAAATTTAATTTTTTACCCGCCATCCGTCACTCGCCATCCGTTATCCGCTACCCGTTACCCGTCACTCGCTATCCGTTACCCGCTACCCGTTACCCGCCATCCGTTATCCGCAACCCGTCACCCGCAACCCGTCACCCGCAACCCGTCACCCGCAACCCGTCACCCGCCACCCCAGACCAGTAAATTCCGCAGAATTACACAGCCCGTAAATCCCGAAGGATTTACCTATGTATATAAATTCTTACGCGAAAATATACTTACATTGTTAACAATATTGATGACAAAATTTTAGTATTTTTCGACGGTAAATGGGGTATCTAACGAATATTTTCGCGTAACGTTATATATGTTTTATTTTCGATTTTTAGTTGTGTTGACGAGCACATTTTAGCATTTGAAAGGGGTGTTAAGTTACAACTATATGAAGTCGAAAAAGAAGGCAAAACAAAAGATATTAATGGGTTTCTTTCTGGCAGGTATGCTATTTTTTCTATTTGGATTTCAGTCAGTAACTGGAGTCGCAGAAGACTCTACCCCTTCTGAAGATGTAACTAATCCTACTTTCTGGCAAGCTTTGAGAAGCTTCTTCGCCGATTTATTTGAACGATTGACCCCTACGGGTCGAGTAATTTCAAACGAGTCTGTCGAAGAAGAAGTCTCGGAGGAAATTATTGATTCTGAACCCGAAGCTCAAACCCCTGACCAAGAACCCGAAACCCAGGACCAAGAACAACCAATAGCTACAGAAGTTGTAGTCGATGCAAATGAAACCGAATCCAAAGTGGATGAAGAAGTAATCCAAGAATTAAACGAAACACAAACACAAGAAGAAGAAATAAACCAAACACAAATAAACGAAACAGCAGTTATTCCGATTGATAACGTGACAAAAGTTGTCAACGAGACTCAAGACGAATCAATTGCGCCTGAATACAACGAAACCCAATTCGTAAATGAAACCCAGCAGATTGAAACAGTGCCAACTGAAGAAGAACCTATTTTAGAAAATATTACAGAAATCCCTGAAGAAAATGTAACAATTCCAGAAAATATTACAGAAATTATAAATGAGACTAAAATTAATGAAACGATTCAAGATGTTACATTGGAAGATATTGTAGAAGTTTCTAGGGCAAAAATTATAATTAATAAACCAGTTAAGTGGATAAAGAAAATTAATACTTCTGGGATAAATTTAACTACAAATTTAATTATTGAAATTCCTGAGAAATCAAGTAATGTTTCAATTTTAATTGGTGAAGAAGTAACTGAGGCTATAAATGAGATTGAAGCGTATAATGAGATAATAGAAGAATCAACTTCAGAGGAATTTTCTACGGGAATAATAACGGGGCAAGTGTCGCTAGATGTTTCTGCTAGAGAAGGGGTTTTGACTAGGTTTTGGTCTCAGCTAACGGACATGGCCCTGGTGGCCCAGAATTGGTTAACAAATTTTAGAATAACAGGGCAGGTCATATTAGAAAAAGACATTAAGGAAAAAATTAAGAAAGTTGATGATAAAAAGAGTGTAGATTTAACGCAGATTATTGAGCAAAATCCTGATGATATAATTGCAGTAGAATATTATACTGAAGGTCCAACTAGTGTGGAGACAGATATTCCAAATGGTAAGAGAGTGATTGTTTCTGCTGGAGATGAATTAAATTATTCAGATGTTTTTTCTTTCGTTGAAATTTCTAATAAAATTTCGTTAGATAATAAGGAAAGGATAAGGGTTAAGTGGGTTGAGCAGAATAGTTATGTGGATTTTAATGTTACGGATACGAACAATGATGGATTGATTGATTATGTTGAGTGGAACGTTCCGTATTTATCAACTCAAACTTTTGAAATTATTTATATTACGAAAGCGGAACATTTAGATGAAAATAAAACATTTGTAAAAGATATTTATAATGAAGTAAAAGAGCTTGATGGTGTTTGGAGTGAGGTGATTGAGGACGGAGAATATGTGAGGGTTACATTTGAAAAGAAATTAGACAATACAAAAGATATTACAATTTATCCAAGAGTTGTTAGTGGAAACCCAAGAATTGAGGTTTACGAGGTTAATGGAAGTGAGATAATTGTGGAATTTACTTCTATTAACAACAACCAATATAACAAAGTTTTTTTAACAAATCTTCAAGGGGTTCAAGATACATTTGATTTGAAAGTTGTTGGTGGTTCTGTAGAGCTTGATCATATTGTTGATCCTCCTCAAGTGTTAATAGAAGATAAGCTATATGATGGTGATGATGAATATGCTCCTGGTTCAAGGGTGGTCTTTCTCAATGATACACATGGATATGTATTCTATCAGTTAGATAGAATAGCATCGGTTTCTTATAAGAAAACTACGGACGGCGGAGCAACCTGGGGAACTAATGTAGATATGACGGGTGGAATTCAAAAAACATTTAGAAGTATGTCTGTTTGGTATGAACCGTGGACGGTTGGTGATTCTGGAACTAAGATTCATATTGCCTCTAATAGTTATGATACTGATATTGTAGAATATTGTTATCTTGATACAATTAACGATTCTGTATGTTCTTCGTGGGTTGTAGCTTTTGGTGGTGGTGGTTCGCATAATGCGCCAAATATGGCAACTCAAATAGTTAAATCCACTGATAATAATTTGTTCTTTTCTGCTGCTGACTCCACTGGGGGTCATTTTATGGGAAAATCAGTTGACGGCGGAGCAAGTTGGGGAACTGATATGTCACCCAACTATGCCTGGATGAACGATGGCGATGATCATTCGCAATTGTTTCCTCTTGCGAATGGAGATATTCTTCTCATCTATCATGACACTTCAGTAGGAGCTATGTACTCGTTGAGGTACAATGAAACTACAGATACGTGGGACACTGATGGGAATCAGAAGACTATTATTACAGGGACTGGCTCTGTTGATTATATTTGTCCTTGGGGGGCAACTTATGACAAAGATAGCCATGACATTTATCTTTCGGTTAATAATCAAATAAATACTGCAACAGCGGATCTTGTATTCTATGAATATACTGCTTCTACTAATTCATGGTCAAGTGGAGTAGATATTTTTACTGACATTGGGGTTGGAAACACTGATGTTAAGTTAGCAATTGACGAAAACAATAAGGATTTATATGCTGTTTATAGCAACGGAACGACATTTAAAAATCCACAAGGTATTTATACTAAAAATTCGACGGATGGTGGAGCAACTTGGGGAGCTGCAACAAAGCTTAGTGAAACTGCGGATGCTCAGCTTTGGCATGTTGGTATAAATTTCATGAATAATGAATATCTTTATAGTATTTGGATTCATCAAAATCAAAATGATATGTTTGGGAAAACTTTGGCGGATTTAGATTCAATATATCCACAATTTTCTTCTTTTTCAGAAACCCCATCAGATACTGTAACCTATTCTTTGGGGGCTACTTATGGATTTAATTCAACAATAATTTTAACAAATGGAACTAGTTGGGTGAATTTTAATAATCAAAACTATTCTGCTTCTAATATAGCTGGAAATGTTTTTGGTTGGGAACCAACTGATTTGGCGGCTGGAGCTTATAATTATAATTGGGGTGCTTACGGTAGTGGTCCAAAGAATAATATAAATACAAGTGGGATTTATAGTTATACAATCAATAAAGCTAATTCTTTAGTTAATTTAACTTTAAATGATTCTGAGTCAAATATTACAATATTTCGTCTTAGTTCAACAAATCTAACATGTTCTCAGATTTCGGGGGATTCTTCTTCTGCTTCTTTGAGGCTTTATAAAAATGGGACATTGATTAATCAAGGAATTTCCCCCATCTCAAACTTGACAACATTTACTACAGAGGGATTAGAAAATATAACTTGTATTTATGAAACTACACAAAATTATACAACTACTTCCAAAACATTTTGGGTGAATATAACGCAACCGAATAGAGCTCCTAATTTTTCGACTCCAACGATAAATTCTACAAGTGGGTTGAACTCTGCTGCAGATAACTTGAATTGTTTTGATAGTATTTTTGATGAGGATGAGGATGATATGAATATTACGGTGAGATGGTATAAGGATGATAATTTAGTGCAAACATTAATATATAATAATAATTATCCGAATGGAACTTTCTTTAATTCTGTTTTATTATCTACGAATACAAGTGAGGGAGAATTTTGGAAGTGTGGAATTACGCTTTATGATGGAGAGGATTATTCAATAGAAGGAAATTCGTCTTCATTATTAATTGCAAGTACTATGCCTTCTTTGGTGAATAGTTTAGTAGTATTTGAGGGTGACGGAGGATGGGGTGAGGCTTGGAATTTTAGTGTTGATTTGAGTGACGCAAGTACAGAAGACGTAGAAGTTGGGCTATATTTTTCGACTAATAATGAGACTTGGAATTTACAAAATCAGACTAATGTGACTTGTCCTTGTGGTGGTATTGAAGTTGAATTTGTTAGAAGTTGGAGCGAGGCATATATAGGAACGTCGTATTTTCAGTTTAGAGCGAATGATTATTCTACTGGTGAAACTAATATAACAACTGAGGTTAGTGTTTTGAAGGACGATATTAATGTTTCTCTTTTGACTGGCGACGGGTCGAACGTTAGTAGGATTTCGGGCTCGACTTTATTGGAGGTTTTTATGACTGATCTTGATAAGGGGGGGGTAGTTGAAGATGAAATTAGTTGTGGAATTTGGGTGACGACAGATGGGGTGAATTATGCTCCGATTTTGTCAGAAATAATTTCTGGTGGGACTTGCTCTTACAATTTTGATCCTGATAACAGTTATGATGTTGGGATCCAGGATTGGGTTGGAGGATTGGAAGTGAACTCTATGTATAATGAGGAAAATTCTAGCGTGGGGGTTTTAAATATTATTGGAAGTTTGAATTCAGCTTTGGATCTTCCGAGTGGTGTTGAGAAATATAGGGCAAATGAAAATGCTGATTTTAGATGGAATGTAACTGGCGACGCTGGTGAGTCAATTTCATCTATTGATAGCGGGAGCGTTGAAGTTATTTCTAGTGGAGGGATTGCAACTGAGGCTTGTAATTTTGGTCAAATCAACAATGAGGGAGCTGGTTGGTACAATTGCACTTGGGCTATTCCGTTTGATCTTACGTTGGGTCTTTATGATGTCCGAATTAATTCGAGTGAACAGTTCTATTATAATAAGAGTGATTCATATTTAGAGGAGTTTGAGGTTTTGACTGCGGTTCCGGTTTTGAATGGAATAAGTTCTTTGTTTGAAGATGATGGAGGTTGGGGTGAGAACTGGAATTTTTCAATTAATGTGACTGATCCTAATCCTGAGGATGTTAACGTAAGTTTATATTTCTCTACTGACAATTCTAGTTGGGTCTTGCAAAATAATACGAATGTAAGTTGCCCTTGTGCTTCTACTGAAGTGAAATTTGTTAGAGATTCTGGTTGGAATGAAACATATATTGGAACGTCATATGTTTTATTTACGGCTGATGATTATAATTTAGGAGAAGATAATACTACTGCTGAAGTGAATGTTTTGAAAGATGATGTTAGTTTTGCATTTATTTCTGGTGAGGGGGTTAACGTCAATAGAAATGGAATTATTATGACTTTGTTAGAGGTTTCTATTAATGATTCTGACCGTGGACAAGAGATTTCAACGAATGAGAATTGCGCGTTTTGGGTTACAACAAATGGAGCGAGTTATGGTGGAATTTTGAGTAATGTGAGTTCGACTAATATTTGCTCTTACAATTTTGATCCGGATAATTCTTATGATGCTGGAGTTCAAAATTGGATTGGAGGTTTGACATCTAGTGCGATTTATAATGCTGTTAATTCTAGTTCTTCAACTTTAACAGTAATTGGAGATTTAATTCTAAGTTTAGAGATTCCAAATGGGACTCAAAATTATCAGTCGCAGGAGATTATTGATTTCAGATGGAATGT
>JAGLQO010000033.1 GCA_023136775.1 Candidatus Pacearchaeota archaeon
CAGCATTTTATATCACTTACCATTCTTGTGTGTTTACATAGAAAACATATTGTAGATGGTGAGAGATATAGGACATTTATCTTATAGGAGATACTAAAATATGGTCATTAATGAAATGTTTCCCAACCCAACTGTGAAACAAGTAATATTTCAGATTACATTTCCTAATTTATTCTATATTGAAAATAAAATTGGCGATTTTCAGTTAAAGATAATGAAAGAATTCCCACAGTCTGCCCTTCTATTTCGAAGACAGGTATTGTTAGCGGATATAGGCCCAGAAAGCAAAATTGCAGAAATTCCAAGCGATTTAAAGAATGAAACAGGCAAAAAAGTATGGCATTTTAAATCTGATAAAAATTTTGAACTACATGTATTGGGCAACTCATTGGACATAACGTCAGAGTATCATAAAACTTATAATTTAGAGGGTGGAGATAAATTTAGAGATACCATAAAGTTTGTATTGGATTGCTTTCTAGAAGTTACTAAAATACCAATCATTAATCGAATTGGGTTGAGATACGTTGATGAGTGTCCAATTCCATCTAAAGATAATTCCACATTCAAGTCATATTACGACTCAATTTTCCCCCTCGATAGGTTTGATCTTGCTGATGCAAAAGAGATGGCTTTTAGAACTGTGATTAAAAGAGATAATTATTCCTTGATATATGCTGAATCACTACAACAAAAAGAGAATGAATACAAATTAATTATTGATTTTGATGGATTTGCGGAAAATATTGAATCAAAAGATTATCTTACAGTTACTGATGATTTACATACAATCATCTCAGACGAATACGAAAAAACAATTAGAAGTCCAGTCTATGATTACATGCGGCAAATAGGAGGCACCTAATAATGGATTCCACTGTAATAGGTGCTAAAGATATTTTTAAAAATCGAGGAACAGGCAGTCATGACTTTGAAGATTATAAAATAATTATTATTCCATTTGATAAATACCAAATTAAGATAAAACTGACCCATGCTAATGAGTTTATTGAAATAATGGAAATTAAAGTAAATAAAGAATTTTTATCATATAAACAAAAATTAACTTCTCAAGGTTTTATCGATGTTCATGAAGATTACCCAGAATAAATTGTTTTAATATGTTTTACGAGGATAATACGGCTCAATTACGATTTGGAGATGTATTAAAGGGATTCATTTTAATTACTCCAAAAATCAAAGAACCGTTTTTAAATAGTCAAAACCACCAATATAATATCAATATTGAAGTGCCATCTTTCTCTATAGTACTTTCCCCTTGTTGTTCAATAGGTGAGAAAAAGATTTCTTTAACCCCTTTAATTCGAGTACGTAAGACTTTTTTCGAAAATCCATATTTTGATACTGATTTAACCAGAATAAACCGTAGAATGAATCCAAAAGATGCATTTACACCAAAAAAATGGGAAGATAAATCACCAGAGGAGAAAGCGATAATTTTAAAAGACGACTTTGTATATTCTTTCGTTGAGCTTTTTATTTACGAACAAGATAATTTATTCCCTGAATATCCTGTACGTAGACATGGAGAAACCATAAACATTAGATATTATATGATAGATTTTAGAAATACGTATAAAGTAGATTGTGAAAAAATAAAATCGCCTTATGTAGCCCCTTTGGAATCAAAATGTTTGCAATTATCCATTCAGGCAAGGTCTGAATTGCGAGATAAACTTGCTTATTATTATGGAAGGGTTCCTCAAGAAGACATGATGTTAGAGGATTAAAGAAGCAAGTGTAAAAAAACTTCTGTTGCGAGTCATTTCTTAGGCGAAGTGATGATCGATTTTCACAAAAAATCCCATTTTTGTAGTGCCCGTGCCCCAATTTTCAGCGCCATAATTGTTATTATGGCTCATGATGCTCTAAGGATGCACAAAATCCTTCATCTCACAGTCAACGATCCCGGACTCCGCTTCGCTCAAGTCCGGAGCATCCCAAGGGTGCATAAGTTTTTCTATCGCTTTATGCTGTTTTCGCTTTTACCAAAAGGAATGGGCACGAAAATAGATAGTGCATCGGCTTTCAGTATTTACAATCCACAATTATGTAAGGGATATACTTAACCTTCGCCAGATAAGTTCTGTTTTACGCTATCGGCAAAATTACATATTCTTGATTCTTTCCTCAATATCGTAAATTGAATAGAACAATTCGCTATCCATGTCTTTTCTTTTCTCGTGATCCTCATTTATTTTTTTGAGAAATGGAAGAGCGATTTCAGTGCCTATTCTTCCTAGAACCTCTACTGCTAACTTTCGTTTATCTATGTCATCATCAAAGAGCATAATGATATATGGAGATTCCCATCCATTTTCCTTGATAACTGCGGAAAAACTCGGTTCAATTTGAAGTATAGCCCATATAGCAGAAGCCCATGTATACGCGAACTTCTCATCACGAACCATCTGTTTTAATGTTTCAAGAGCGATTCCCGCTTTCAAAAATCCCAACGCTTCGGCTGCGAAATAGCGAATTGAATTATTTTCATCTTTCAATAGATTAATTAACTGAGATAGTTCATCATCCCTGGGATTTCTCCGTTTACGCCCATATACAAATATCGCATTTATTCTTACTGTATTATCGTGGTCATTAAATAAACTCAATAATTTCCGTGATACTTCCTCCTCCTCTTCTTGCGTCCCAATACCAATATATGCAAATGCGTACGCTGATCTAGCCCGAACATTTGAACTCTCATCATCTAATGCTTGAATCAGAGCTTTCCTAACATAAGGGGTGCTATAGAAAAATAGCGCGTATGCAGCATTGTCACGGATGTTGGTATCAGGATTCTTAAGAAGAGCCTGAATAAGTGGATTAATTATCCGTTCTACTCTATCCTCGCCCCCATAAGTACCTAAAGTAGATGCTACCCTTCTTCTTAAATCTTCCACCGATTCTTCTAACGCTAATTTAACCATTGAACAAATAACGTCGTCAGAATATTTTTTAATCTTCGAGAGACTATGAAAAGAATCAAAGGAATAACCTCCCCGTAATGTATTAAGAGCATATTTACGAACCCTACTTGTTTCTTGTCTGTCGTTGAGTACTTGGAGTAGTTTCGATTCAGTCTCTTGCGACATATTATCGACTAAAATTTCTGTTGCATACCTCCTCACAACTCCATCTTCATGCCGCAAAGCAGCATATAACAACGAATTTTGAGCTTTCTTTGTTAATGGCACATTCCGCATTGCATTGACAGCACGTTGACTATATTCATTAGATTCAAGATATTCTCCCAAGTAATCTGCAGCTTTTTCAGATTTCATTTCTCCTAAGGCCTGAAAAGCTTCAAGATGTGTATAAAATTGAGAATACACTAAGAACTTGGGTGACGGATGTTTCTTTTCTGATTCCCACATCTGGATAATTCTTGTTAATTGCTCTATAACTTTCTCTTGCGTTTCAATATTGACTCTATTATTCGCGCCTATACATTTTGCAGCTAGAGACAATCGAAACATACTGTCATCTCTATATTTTATAATATCCCGCCAGAATGGCTGTACCAAGCGATCGACAAAATCCGAGGGATTATCCATTATTCCTACTAAAAAAAGTATAGCCCCCTCCCATCTCTCTGTGGCGTATTGGTTCATGAATCCTTCTGGATTTCTCTCGAATATTTCTACCAGTTTTAAAGCCGCAAAGTAATCTCTGAAACTTTTATGCCAGAAACTTACCTTTGTGCCTAATTTTATAAGAATATGAGATTTAAATAATTGTCTTAGTATTTCATCTCGAATATTTCGATAGTCTGTTCTACCTTCTTTAAGAAAATCATCAATGATTTCTTTTGCTTTGCCTTCTTCAATTCTTAATGAATCATCCCCCACCACAATAAAGAAGGCCAATTTCGTAAGAACTTCAATCTTAAAATCGGTATATTTCTGTCGGTCAAATTCAGTAGGTATAACTTTTTCATTCCATTCGTTCAAAAAATGATGCTCTATGACATTTTTAAAAAGAACTCCTTTATTAGCGGATATTTGAGATTCGTCACTCTGGAATTCCAGTATCATGAACCAAAGTATCAATGGGTTTCTGGCTTCGGTTATTAAACTATGTCTCTCTAATTCCTTTAATAATCTACTTCCTCTCTCTTTACCAAGATACTTTTCGGTAAAAAGTTCCATTTGGGGATTTGAAAGCTGTTTAACAAGTACCTTTTTGAATTTTAAGCTTTTAAAATCTTTGAGAGCTTCTATTTTTCGTGAAGTAACAACGAATCGACTTTCTCTTGAACACGTTCCTATGAGATTGTTGATATCTTTCAAACATTTTGAGGGATCATCGAGCTCGTCAAAACCATCGAAAAGAAATATAAATTTTTCTTTTTTAATCCAATCAATGATAGTCTCTTCATCGCATACGACTGTATTTTTCCCAAAAAATGTTGCGATCAATTCAAGAAGACTGCCGTTGTACCATTTAAGCTCAAGATAAATCGGCACAGGAAGTTCTTTTTGAGAATGGTTCAAAATCTGTTCTGCGTATGAATAAGTTATCCATTGAAGAGAGGTACTTTTCCCGGCACCCGGATCACCCATAATAAGTAATCTCGGCTTTTGTTGGATTGCATCAGCAAACATCAGACTCTTGGACAGTTCCTCTGAATGTCTTTCGATTCCATCATTTTCTATTAGGGATTTATTTTCTTCTTTTTGCTTTTCTTCTCTTAGTTCAAGTTGTACGACTTCATTTGTAGGAAGCGAATCAACATTTTCTTTCCATATTCTGTCAATTTGTTTATATTTCAGTAAAAGAGATTTTAAATAACTCAGTAAAAAATCTTCAAAATTAGATTCCATTAGTTTTAGTAATGAACGATATATTGAGTACCTTAGGTTCTCTGGTGTTTCGAACTTATTCCAAAATCGGCCTTTGATATAATTCCCAACTTCAATTAGAAATTCAATCTGTTTGGGATCCTTTTCTACACTTTCGACAAAAATGAGACACTTTTTTTTACCTATAGCCTCCCTAAATTCCTCATGTGTTGGAGAAATACCAACAGGACTGTCACCCCATCCATAACTTCCCCCATAAATGCCAAGATAAATATCACACGCATTAACTTCATCCAAACATGCTTTTTGAGAAGACTTGTTCATTGCAGGAGATTTGTTTGGTTCTATTCGTATTGCTTCAAAATTAAATCCAGTATCACGATTTAAATCTGAAATAGCGACCTCTGCAGCATCTCGATATTTTTTAAAATCAGTTATTACCGAACTGATAAATACCTTAATCTTTCTCATCGTTCTCCAAATTTCCTTATTCATTAAATGGGTATTAACTAAAAAAGCATTTCGAGGTCGATTGCATTTTAATCTTTGATATCCGAACCTATGTCAGTTTATACCATCTTAAAGAATGAGTGGGAGTATGGATAAATTCATTTTATTAATATCTTTTTTTATATTTTTACCCGTGCCCCAATTTTAGCGCCTCAATTGTTATTTTGGTTTTAGCTATTTGAAGGATGCACATGATAGCCATTCTTGCAATAACTATCCTCGTACTAATAGTACAAGGTCTTCAAACAACATAATACTACCATAATTACGTACCTAAGATTTGCAACCAAGCCTGTAGAGCTCTTGAGTGATCAACTTGTGGTTATCCTTGGACGATAATATTAAAGGCATTTTCGATTTCAAAGTTGAATATAAAT
>JAGLQO010000034.1 GCA_023136775.1 Candidatus Pacearchaeota archaeon
TTTTAGAGTAAATGGTCATCTACTGCTACTTATAGTTAATTTAATAAATTGGATTTTCTGTTTTATTTTATGGAAACAATTGTTAGTGTTTTAGCGAAAGAAACTGGAATCGAAGTTGCAACTGTAGAGAATCTTTTGGAGGTTCCGCCGAAGCCAGAGATGGGGGATTTTGCCTTTCCTTGTTTCAGTTTGGCTAAAATTCATAAAAAAAGTCCTTTGGCTATTGCTCAAGATTTGGCAGAGAAATTTAGAACAGAATTACCTAAAGGAATTACTAATGTAGATTTTAAGGGAGCTTATGTTAATTTTTTTACTGATAAGAATTTATTGGCTTCACAGGTTTTGGATAAAGTTAAGGATGAAAATTTTGGTTCGTTAAAATTAGATAAGAAGAAAGTAGGAATTGAGTATCCTGCTCCAAATACTAACAAGGCTTTGCATATTGGGCATTTGAGAAATATGGCAATTGGCGAAGCGATTACTAAGATGAATGAGAATGTTGGGAATGAAGTTTATCATTTAAATTTATTTAATGATAGGGGGATTTTGATTAGTAAATCTATGATTGCTTATGAAAAATATGCGAAAGGGAAAACTTCTGAGTCTGAAGGTGTTAAGGGAGATAAGTTTGTTGGAGAACTTTATACTCGGTTTAGTATAGAGTCTAAAGAGAATCCCGAACTAGAAGAATTAGCGAAAGAAAAACTTAGACTTTGGGAGGCAGGCGACATTGAAACTCGAGAACTTTGGGCAAAGATGAATTCTTGGGCTTATGCGGGAATGCAAGAAACTTTTGATAAGTTTGGATTGTCTAAAATTGATAAGAATTATTTTGAGAGTGAAATGTATACTGAGGGAAAAGAGATTGTTGAAGTTGGTTTGGCTAAGGGATTATTTAGTAAAAAAGAAGATGGGGCTGTGTTTATTGATTTAGAAAAGGAAAAACTTGGAGAAAAGATTTTACTTCGGTCGGATGGAACTTCTGTTTATATGACTCAAGATTTATTTTTGGCCGAACAAAAAGTACGTGACTTTAATTTAGATAATTCTTATTATGTTGTTGGTTGTGATCAAGAATATCATTTTAAGGTTTTGTTCAATATTTTAGAAAAGATGGGGCTTAAGAAAGGTTGGAAGCATTTGAGTTATGGGATGGTAAGTTTGCCGTCGGGAAAAATGAAGTCTCGAGAAGGGACTGCTGTTTCGGCTGACGATTTAATCGATGAGACTCAGGAGCTGGCAGCTAAGGGAATTAGAGAGCGAATGAGTGACGAATTAAGTGATGAGGAAATTAAGGCTAGGGCTTTGAAGATTGCTCTTGCTGCAATTAAGTATACTTTGTTGAAAGTAGATATTCATAAGGGAATTGTTTTTAATCCGAAAGAGGCTTTGGCTTTTGAGGGGGATACTGGACCTTATTTGCTTTATTCTTATGCCCGAGCTTCTAGTATTATTCGTAAAGTTAAGAGTGAAGGTGAGGTTAAAATAATTGATTTAAAGGATAGCGAGATTAAGTTGTTAAAGAAAATTGATTCTTTTGAGGATGTTGTTAAAAGGTCTTATGAAAATTTGGCTCCAAATTTAATTGCTAATTATTGTTTTGAGTTGGCTCAGAATTTTAATGAATTTTATCATGCTTGTCCAGTAATGGGTTCGGATGCTAAAGAATTTAGATTGAAGTTAATTGATGGATTTAGGGTCGTTATGAAAAAAGGATTAGGGTTGTTAGGTATCGATGTAATCGAAGAGATGTAGACCCCTTTTTTAGAAAAAGACCTCTTGGAGAAAAATCAAATAGTTTTATTTTAATTTCAATTCGCTAATAACAAATTGAAATTAAAATAAATGATACAGGGCGAAATTAAATTTCTTTACGCGCCTGTCCTTCCTAAAGGTGGACAACCTGTCGCTAAAATTTAATTTCGCATGCTTGGCTGCTTTTGCTAATTAAGAAAAGAAGTTATTATTTGTGTTGCAATCCATGTGCTTTCGTTTTTCTTATACGATGCATATTCTAATATAATTATAATTCCTATAAAAATTATTAATCCGAAATAAGCATAATTTCCCACATTTGTTTTTGCGAGATCAAAGAAAAATGGGGTGGCAATTTTCCATATTATTATTCCTGCTATTATTGTTTCTAGAATTGATAAGATAAGTTTCATTTTTACTTAATCTGTTTGAAATTTTTCCAAGCAATCTCGAAAAGACTTTCTAATGCTTGTGCAAAGAATTCTGTGTTTAACCAAATACCTATGTCGTATGTTGGGTGAACCTCTTCGTCGTTTAGAAGCATAAACATTAATTGTTCTGAATCTACTAACATAAATCTTGCTCTTAAATCAGCAACATCTCTTATTTCAGCAACTTTTGCAAAATCTTTTGCTATTTGTTTGTTTTCTTTAGTAATTGGTGCAGCGATTCTAATTGTTACTCCCCTCTTTTTTGCCTTTTCCATAGAGGGTAAAAGTACTTCCATTTTTCTGGAAAGTCCGTCAGCAGTTGTTACAAGTGTAATTGTAGTTTGCGCTTCTCTTACTAACATATCTAAATGATTGTAAATATTTTGTCTTCCTTTCAAGGCTCCAGAAAGGTCAGTTGGTTCGATGTATTTTATCCCATCAGTAAATAATCCAGTTAATTCACTTAATACTTCGTCACCCTTTAATTTTTCTAATCTTTTTGATTTTTCATTCGCTGTCATTACAAGGTTTTTCTTTACTCTTTCGATTACTTCTTCGGGTTTTAGTGCAACGAATTTGATTGGTTTTCCAAGTTTCATTACGATGAATCCTTTTTTTTCTAAAGATTCTAAGATATCGTAAGTTCTTGATCTTGGTACGTCAGAAATGCTTGACAATTCGCCTGCAGTTGAAGTTCCTCGAGATAAAAGTGCGGTCCATACTTTAACTTCATAAAGATTAAGATCGAAAATCTTTCTTAGTCTGCTCAAAAATTCCTCTTTGACTATCATAGTACAATTAAAGGAATATACTATATAAATGTTTCTCAGAATTGTCTGGGTATTTAGTAGTGAAAAATGATTTTATCGACGGAGGGGCAATATTTTTTGTTAAAAATATTGAGTTGGTAGTTGGTAGTGAATCGTTGGTAGTGGAAGACATTGTTACGTCGCTTTTCGACGTTTTTCTGCTTGGAGCGAGGATAATCCGAGCGATAAAATGGATAAGTATGGAGCGGAGGCGATGAGTAGAGCGGTTATGAGACGAGTGGAAGCGAAGCTGGAGTGAGCGAATAAATATGACAAACGAAGTTTCTCCAAAGGGCTTTAGCCTAATCATAGCTTGTTGAATTTTATTTCGAAGGTCTTTCCTTTGATTTTCCCGTCTATGTTATTTTCAAATTCTTTGGTTGATTCTTCTAAAGATAGATTAGTTGCCCCAACTCTTTCTTTTATGAAATCTATTTGGGATTCTAATTTGTCGTTAAATTCTGAAGAGATGATTAACTCAATTGAATCTGATTTCACAAGTTCTGCTTTTTTTCTTAAGGCTTGAATTTTTCTTGAAATTTCTCTAGCGAATCCTTCGGCTTCTAGTTCTGGAGTGATATTTGTGTCAAGAATTGCGTTTAACTTTTCTGTTTGTTTATATTCAATTTCTTTAATATTAAGTTCTTCTAGAATTATTTTTGTTAATTCTTTATTCGGTATCACTGGAGTTTCTACAGTAACTTTTGCCAATGGCCATTTGATTCCAATTTGTGCTTGGTCTCTTCCTCTCAGAGAAGTAGAAACTATATCTCTAGTTACTTTCATTTCTATCATTAAGTCTTCATTGATTGCAGACTCGTTAGTGGCGGGATAATCTTCTAAATGAACTGATTTATCTTTACCATTCATGTCTTGCCAAATCTTTTCTGTTGCGAAAGGAATTATTGGGGCTAATATTTTTGCAATTTTTTCTAAAACATAACGTAGAGTTTCTCTCGCGGATTCATCGCCGTTGTTGAACCTGTCTCTGGAGTTTCTAACATACCAAGTTGATAAATCTTCAATATATTTTCTAACGAATGCGCAAGCTTTTACGGTATTGTAAGTTTCTAGATTTTTTTCTACGACTTTATTTAGCTCTTCAGTTCTAGATATAATCCATTTGTCCATTAAGTCTGAAGATTCGGTATACTTTTCGTCGCCATCAATTTGATAGTCTTGATAAAAGTTTGATACGTTGTATAACAATACTGTTACTTTTTTGTAAATTTCTTCTAGTCCTCTTTCGGAGAAAGAAAAGTTTTCTGCGCTCATTACTGGTGAGGCTAACATATAGAACCTAAGAGTGTCTGCTCCGTACTTGTCAATTGTTGTTAAAGGGTCTGGATAATTTTTTAGAGACTTTGACATTTTTTTGCCGTCTTCTGCTAGGATTGTCCCCGTTGTTAAAACGTTTTCAAATGGGATTTTATCGAAGAGGATTGCGGAAAGTGACATCATATAATAAAACCATGCTCTCGTTTGCCCGATGTATTCTACAACAAATTGTGCTGGGAAATGTAATTCAAAATACTCTTTATTTTCGAATGGATAATGGAATTGTGCGAAAGTCATTGATCCTGATTCAAACCAGCAGTCTAGAACTTCTGGTATACGCGTGTAAACTTCCCCATCAATTTCTAACTTTATATCGTCTAGGAAATCTTTGTGTAAATCAATTTCAACTCCCTCTGGCAAATTAGTCGCATGTTCTTTTAGTTCCTCAATTGAACCGAGTACTTTTATTTTTCCTGATTCTGTTTTCCAAATAGGAATTGCTGTTGCCCAATATCTGTTTCTTGTAATGTTCCAGTCTGGAGCTGTAGAAATATTGTGTTGCATTCTTCCTTCTTTGAGATGGTCTGGGAACCAGTTAATATCCATATTTAATTCTAATAATCTTTTCTTTACTTTTTGAATATCAACAAACCAAGCTGGTAAAGCTCTATAAATTAATTTTGTGTCACACCTATAACAGAAAGGATATTCATGTTCCATTTTTCTTGACATTATTGCTTTGCCTGATTTTTTTAAATCAATTACAATTTTTTCGTTTGTGTCGTGAATGTATTCTCCTGCGTAATTAGTTATTTCGTTGGTAAAATGTCCAGTTTCGTCGACTGGTTGAACCATTGGAATATTGTATTTTCTACAAATAGCATTGTCGTCTTCACCGAATGCTGGTGCTATGTGAACAATTCCTGTTCCGTCAACTGCGGTTACAAAATCTGCTAAGATTATTTTGAATGAATTTGGATTATCTTTGAAATACGGATAAAGTGGTTCATACTCTTGGTTTTCTAATTCTTTACCTGGAATTTCTTTTGAAATAATATATTCTTCTTCAGACTTATAGAATTTTTCAATTAAGTCTTTTGCCATTACATAAGTGTTGTTGTCTGATTTATCTTTTACGAAAGAGTAGATTAATTCTGGATTTACTGCCAATGCTAGGTTTGAGCTAAGAGTCCATGGAGTTGTTGTCCATGCGATTGCGTAAGTATTTTCTAGATTTTTTAGTTTTAGTTTTACAGTTACTGTTAAATCCTTTACAACTTTGTAAGAATTGTCCATTGCGATTTCAGATTTTGCCAAAGGAGTTGCACATCTTGGACAATACATCAGAATTTTTTCGCCTTCATATAAATATTCTTTATTATATAATTGTTGGAATGCCCACCAAACTGACTCAATATAATTTGTGTCCATTGTTTTGTATCCGCCTTCCCAATCAACCCATCTTCCGAGTTTACTAATATAATGTCTCCAATCTTTGTCGTAAGTTAAAACTTTACTTCTGCAGTAATCGTTGAATTTTTTTACTCCGATTTTTTCAATTTCATCTTTAGAATTAATTCCTAAATCTTTTTCTGCGATATTTTCAACTGGAAGTCCATGACAGTCCCATCCCCAATTTCTTTTAACATATCTTCCTTTCATTGTGAAAAATCTTGGGAAAACGTCTTTTAGGGCTGAAGCTAGTAAATGTCCGTAGTGCGGGGTTCCTGTTGCGAAAGGTGGTCCGTCGTAGAAAATATAAGGTTTTCCGTCGGAAGTTCTTTCTAGAGATTTTTCAAAAGTTTTATCTTTATTCCAAAATTCTGTGATTTCTTGTTCGATGTCTTTAATATCTGCCATAGATTATGTTCGAAAAATGCTTATTTAAAATTATTCTTTCAATTCTTCTAAAGCATCACTTTCCATAAAGTGAAGATTGCTAGGAATAATTAGGCAAAATGGCATTGGAATATTTTGTTTTCCAATAACTTCTGGCGTATCGTAGAATATTTTTTGATTTGGCGTTGCAGCATTTGAGATTGCGATGATCTTTTCTGGTAATTCAATTTCAGTTTGTTTTGAAGATTCAATAAGTTGTTCAATTGCATTATTAATTTCTAATCCAATATCCGTTAAGATTAAAGTATGTGCTTGAATTGATGCGTTGTTTTTTATATAATTCATAAATGAAGTTGGCTTGTTCGTGTGTTCTTTCCAGTTTGGCATTGAAGCCGTTTTCCCAAATTTGTAAAGGGAAAGTCCCGTTTCTGCAATTGTTATTATAATTGAAGCTGCGTGAAAAACCGCGTATTCGATAGACTGTTTTTTGCATTCTAAAATTAATTGCATATGCGTTGTGGCAGATAAAGAATCTCCGTATACTAATAATGCTATGTTAGAATTTTTTGCCTCTTCTAAAATCGATTCGTCCTCTACGGCACTTCTTTCTAGCTCAGTTATTTTTACTTCGAATATTTTTTCTAACTCCTTAATTGGATAAGGGAAGTTTACGGTGTAGTTTTCTAAGTATACTTTGTCGCAAGTCTTTAGAGTTTCTAGAGCGTCCGCTGATATTGATTTTTTATTCATACCTGTTCCAATTAAGTAAAATGCCATGATTATTAATGAGAAATTACCATTAAGAAGTTTTTGGTTATATAAATTCTTAAAAAGAGTTGAATTCTGATTATGTTATGAAGATTACAATTTCTGGAATTGTTGGGAGTGGCAAAAGTACTATTGCGCATAGAGTTGCTGATGAGTTGGGTTTGGAATATCTTTCTATTGGAGCAATACAGCGAAAAATGGCGGAAGAGAAAGGTGTGTCCTTTGACGAGTTTTCTAATTATGCCAAAATAGACAAATCGATTGATTTGGAATTAGATAGAAGACAGCGGGAGATGAATGGAAGGGATAGCGATTTTGTTATGGATTCTAGATTGGGTTTCTACTTTATTCCAGATTCATATAAGATTTATTTAAAGGTTGATTTTGATGAAGCTGCCAGAAGGATTCTTGGAGCGAATAGAAAAGATCAAAAATATGATACTTTCGGGGAAGCTTTGAGGGGTTCATTAGAAAGGGTTGATTCTGAAAATGTTAGATATAAGAACGCTTACAATATAGATATGACTGATGAGTCTCAATTTGATAAAGTAATTGATACGACGCACAAAACTATCAAGGAAGTTGTCGAGGAAGTTTTAGAATCTATTCCAGATAAAAGTTGTTAAAAAAATGAATGTTAATGGAAGTGCTATTGTTTTGTTTAAAGTATAAAATATTGCTGATGTTATAGCTAGAATCCAAAGTAAGACTGGAAAATATGGAGCTTTGGAAAAAATAACTTTTTCGTCTTTTGTTACTCTCGAGAGGATAATGCCAATTGGTAGTGCAAAAATTAGTGCTAAGTATTCTATCATAAGACTTTTAAGCTTAGTTCATTTTTAAGAATTATGGATTTCGTTGAAGATATTAAGAATGGGGCGATATTTATTTATCCGACGGATACGATTTATGGGCTTGGTTGTGATGCGACTAATTTGGAATCTGTTAAAATTATTAAGAAGTTGAAATATCGAGATAAGGATAAGCCTTTGAGTGTTATTGCTCCGTCACTTGATTGGATTTTAGAACATTGTATTGTTGGCGATGAGGTTTTGGAAAAATATTTGCCTGGACCATTTACTTTGATTTTGAAAAAGAAAGATGAGAATTTTTTGAAAGATGTTTCTTCGGGTGATTCCCTTGGTGTAAGAATTCCAGATTCTGAATTTACAGAATTGGTTAAGAGAGCGGGGGTTCCGTTTATTACTACTTCTGTTAATTTTGCGGGAGAGCCTTTTGCTGTTAAGATAAGTGAGATTGATTCTAAAATAATGGACGCGGCTGAGATTGTTATTGGTGTTGGGCAACTTGATGGGCGACCAAGTACATTGGTGATAGATGGTAAAGAAATTACTAGATAAATTTTATTTTATGCGATTTATGCGTCATTAAAAGAACATTTGTGCACGTTTATACGCGACGCAACTTTTTGCTTAGTTTAAATTTATCTAAAATTAAAATTGTTGGCTTTTGTTATGAAAGTTTGTTGGAGCGAATTGCTTGGTGCAATAATATAATTGAATCGAAGATTTAATAGGTTTTGTTGAAAATCTAAGATAATTTTAATTAAATCCATTCGTAATTGTAATAAAATAAGTGTACCACCTACCATATTTAATTAAAAACAAAGGGGTGAAACTTTGAAGTAAACAAATCTAATTATAAAAATTAAATGATTAATCAAACAAGTCAAATTTTCAGGAAATTTGTAAGTTTCTAGCTAGACAAGGAAGCTTGGTTGAGTGTGGATTTAGTTGTTTGAAAAGAAAGTATGGGGAAATAGTTGGGGCAAAAAAGATTTAAAATTTAGGAGCAGAAATATTTTGTAAGGGGATGGTTTATAATTTAGAGTTGTGGCTTTGGAGATTTTCAACAGAGTTGTGGTAAGGTAAATATTTTGAATCTTTTTTTTATTTAAATTAGATAATTTTATTATAGCTGAATTATTATGGGAATATTTATTAATAAGATTATGTTCCTCATATCATGGGGAAGGAGTCGGAAAAATATAGTTTTTTTAAAATTTGGAAAAATCAAAATTTTTTAATAATAGTTTCTTTTTCATTTCTTATCCTGGTTGGTTTCTTTTATTTTAGTATGACTGGATTTGTGACTTTGGACGAAATTACAAACGAGACCGCAACACTTTCCTTTAACACAACTGACTCAACAAACTCAACAATCGACTATGGAACAACTACGTCTTTCGGTTCAACCTTAACCAACTCAACTTATTCCCAAAATCACACAGCAACAATTACTGGACTCGATTCTGATACACTTTATTATTATAATTTAACAACCTGTAATTCTACTGGAACTTGTAGTGAAACTGGACCATTTAATTTTACGACTTTGGCAAATGGAGATACAACTGCTCCAAATATTAACTTCACATATCCAACACCTAATAATGGTTCAACGCAAAATGAAACAAGTATTTTTGTAAATCTCTCTACATCAGATACGAATGAACATTATTCTTTTGTCGATTCTGATAATTCTTTGGTACTTTGGATGAGGATGGATGATGTTGATGGAAGTGGAGATCCTGTTGATTTAAGCAGCTATGGTAATGATGGTACTTTAACAGGGAATGCATTTATTAATGAGTCTGGATATTGGGGGAATGGAACTCAATTTGATGGTGACGGGGATTATATTAATCTGGGAACTCCTGATAGTTTACATTTACCTGACGAATTTACTATTACTTCTTGGTTTTATGCAAGTAGTGATAGTGAACATGGAGGTATGGGAATAGTTAAAAAAGGGGATGCATATAGTGATGATGAAAATTCACAATATGAATTATCTTATAATAGTTTAGATTCATTTGGAGAGAAAATAGTTTTTAGTATTGGTAATGGTTCTAATGAAGATCAAATTGCTTCATCAGATAATTCTGTGCTTGATGGACAATGGCATTTTGTTGCTTGTGGTGTGAATAGCACAAGTTTGTTTTGTAATATAAATGGGGGAGAAATCAATTTAAGCATGACTAAAACCTTAACTAGCACTTATTCTGCCGATAATGATACTTTTATTGGCTATAGAAGAAATCTTGCTAATAATGCATTTAATGGAACAATAGATGAAGTTCTTATTTTTAACAGAGCTTTATCTAATTCGGAAATATTAGCTCTTTATAATTCTACTGCCAATCGACATGAGAGAAATTTTACTAATTTGACTCTCGGGACACATACTTTCACAGGACATGCAGTTGATTTAAGTGGAAACAAGAATGATACAGATCAAAGAACTGTTACAATTAATGATAATGAGGCACCTTTTTTGGCCATAGATTACCCTGAGAATATAACTTATAATGAAACAGTTACTGAATTAAATTATACTGCAAGTGATGATAATTTAGCTTCTTGTTGGTATTCTTTAGATTTAGGGGTTACAAATAGTTCCATTAGTTGTGGGACAGATATTAGTGGATTAAATTCTGAGCAAGGGAGTAATACTTGGTTTGTTTGGTCAAATGACACGTTTGGAAATGAAAATTCAACCTCCGTTATATTTGAAGTTGATGACATTACCCCTCCATTAGTTACGATTAATTTACCAAAAAATATAACGTATACTAGTTCATCTCTTAATTTTAACGTCTCTCTTAGCGAAAATGGAACTGTTTGGTATTCATTAGATGGTGGGGCAAATAATATTACAATGGATACAAACGATAATCAAAATTTTAACCATACTAATTCGTCTATTTCGGACGGAAGTTATGTTTTTCAAGTATATGCTAATGATAGTCTTGGAAATGAAAATTTTACAGAGAGTGTTTCTTTTTCTGTTAATACTTCTTTGAGTGTGGTAATCATAGACGAAAATTTTGATTTAGAAAGTGTAATAGAAATTGTTGGTCCAGGTCAAGTACACTTCCATATTATTAATTCAACTCTTGAAGCAGGAGATTGGTTGAATGCTTTGATTGAATGGGATTTTGGAGATCCAAATGGCAGATATAATAATCTTAGAGGATTTAGTGCCTCACATTTTTGGGATTATGAACCTGCTGAGGCCACCAATTTCACCGTGCGAGTTAATATAACTAATGTCGAAGGAGAAACAGCCTATGCTGAGAGGATTGTAACTATTTTGCCAAACAATAGAACCAAAATATATATAGATCCTGATACGGGTTCTGCAAGTCCAACTAATGCTTCTAATTCTAGTGATCCTTATGATACTTCTGCAAATGCTTGGGCAGGTACATCAGGTAGTAATTTTGAATTTATTCTAACAGAAGCAAAAGAACATTTGTGGAATACTGCTTTTGATGATAATAGTCGTCATAATATTATAGTTCGTAGTACAACAAAAGGAGTAAAAGCACAGATTAAAGCAAATACTAGTGTAATTGTTGGAGGAGGAGACAGAATGGGGATTAGAGATATTCATTTTGTAGAGTCTAACTTGACTTCAATTTCACGGATACTTGATCCTAGGCGTTCTTTAGAAGATCAAGGTACTGGATCATGGGCAATTGATATTATTTCAGAGGATAGTTGGATGTTAGCAACAATAGGTGATACAGATAGTAAATCTACTTTATTGATGAATGTACAAACAGATGATAATACTAATTATAATAATTTATATTTTTCTGGTTCTTTTATGACTATACTTGGATGTAATATAACTCATAATGGTGGGGAGCGTCCATTTAGAGGGCTTGGAGATTATATTTTGATATGGAATTCAACAGGAATTTATAATGGAACTGGAGATAAAACAGCGATAACTCGTCATGGTGGTGATTATCTTTATATCGGAGGCAATAGTCTTTTTATAAATAAATATCAAGGAGTGGAAGGTTCTCCAATGCACATTGCACATACTACAAGTGAGCCTGCCCCAGATCCTAAATTTATAGTTGTTGAGAGAACAAGATTGGCAAATACTCTTGGGAATGGGAGAGCTGTGAATATTGCTCCTAATTTACAGGGAGTAGATGGAGTTGTTTTTAGGAATGTTATCTTGGAAGAGACTACTCTTGGAATGAATAGTGAGAGTGTAAATGTGACATCATCATCAGTAGAAAATCTTAGAATATATCATACAACTATAATTAATAATGACACAATACATGTGTTATTTAGGGGTGGAAATTATAATAATTTAAGTTATGTAAATAATCTTGCAACAGGATATTATGTAGGAGGTTCGAGTACAGAGACACTTCAAATAGGAAATACAACTGATGGTACATTTTTACAGAATTTTTCTATTTTAAATAATACTCATCCTGTTGCACAATCAAGTGAAGATGTGAGGGTTTATGGTTCAGGGGAACGAATATCTTGGGATGATTTTAATGCAAATTACAGTTTTTCTTCAGGGAATTCAGCTAAAAATATTATCCTTGATAGTAATTATCGGCCCACGAATTTAAGCGATCCAGATCTTTTAAAATCTCCTCCAGCAGATATGGCCCAATTTGCAGAAGATTTTTATGGAAATCCTCGTGAAGGAGCAACATGGATTGTTGGGGCAGTATCTATAGCTGCTTCTGGAGATACAACAGCCCCAAATATAAACTTTACAGACCCAACTCCTAATAATGGTTCAAGTCAATTAGCAACTTCTGTTTATGTTAATGTGACTTCTAGTGATTCTAGTAATCATTCTGTGTTCTTGGATTGGAATAGGAGTTTAGTTGGATGGTGGAATTTTGAATCTTATAATTCGACAGGAGTTTATGATAATTCAACATATGATAATTTTGGGACTTTCTATAATTCTTCGTCTTCGAATATTGGAATTGGTGCGAGAGGAGATGCATTTGAATTTGGTTCTAATGAGAGTTTTATTG
>JAGLQO010000035.1 GCA_023136775.1 Candidatus Pacearchaeota archaeon
TTTTTTGTGATTTGGTCATCTACTGCTTAGTATAATAATCTTTAAATAATCTTTAAATTTTTTTATGGTATGAGGATTGATTCTGAAATAAAGCTTGATTATTCCGATGTTTTAATTAGACCTAAACGTAGTACATTATCTAGCAGAAAAGAAGTGAGTCTTGAAAGGACATTTAGATTTTATCATTCCAAAAAGGTTTGGACTGGTTTTCCGATAATGACTGCGAATATGTCTTCTTGCGGAACATTTGAAATGGCGAGGTTTTTGAGTAGATATAAAATAATTACAACATTTCATAAGTATTATACCGTCGGGGAGTATTTAGAATTTTTTAAAACATTTGATAATCCTGATTATATTTGCTATACTTTGGGTATTCGTGAGCAAGATATTACACAATTACATAAGATGAAACGGTCGGGGCTATTGGAAAAGTTTTCGTTTATTTGCATAGATGTTCCAAATGGATATTTGCAGAGGTTTTCTAATTTTGTAAAATCAGTAAGAGAAATTTGTCCTGACCATATAATAATCGCGGGGAATGTTGTGACAAATGAGATGACTGAAGAATTAATTCTTAATGGTGCAGACATTGTAAAAATTGGGATTGGTCCAGGTTCGGTTTGTACTACGAGAAAAATGACGGGTGTTGGTTATCCGCAGCTTTCTGCTGTAGTAGAATGCGCGGATGCTGCACATGGTGTTTCAAATGGACAAGGTGTTGGGCATGTGATAGCAGATGGTGGATGCGTTTACATAAGTGATGTGGCAAAGGCATTTTGTGGTGGTGCAGATTTTGTAATGTCTGGAAAGTTATTTTCTGGATATGAACAATCTGGCGGGAAAACTGTTAAGAGGGGTGGAAAGATTTACAAAGAATATTTTGGTTCGTCTTCGAATAAAGCACTAGTTGAATTTTATGGGAAGAAAGAATCTCATCGAGCAAGTGAGGGTCGATATTGTTTGATTCCCCATAAGGGAAATTTGAATGAATTTTTACAAGATTTATTTGGGGGATTAAAAAGTACTGGGACATATATAGGAGCAAGAAAATTAAAAGAATTTTCAAGAAGGACTACATTTATTATGGTGAATAAACAGCTCAATACTTCTCTTGCTGGATTTGAGCAAGGTGTTTAATTTTATTAATCTCGAGATAGAACTTGGAAAGTAAAAACGTTTATATATTATGTTTCTTTTGAAAAATAATGGCAACAAAAGAGAGTGTTTATGAAATGACTATGAAACAGAAGGGTTATTGGAATTTTTCTGATACTTATGCTTTTTTGTATGATTGGTTAAAACAAAAAAAATATGGTCTTGCTGAGGAATCTTATGAAGAAAGTAGTGGGGCTGCGAAGGAGATTAAGATTAAGTGGAAGGCTACAAAGAAAGTAACTGATTATTTCAAATATGAAATAGCTTTAGATTGGCATATTCTTGGTATGAAAGATGCTGAGGTAGAAGTAGAGGGGAAGGTAAAGAAAACCAATAAAGGTGATTTGAAAATCAAGGTTGAGGGGACTTTTATTAGAGATTATGATAGCACGTGGGAGGGCAAACCATTTTGGCAATTTGCTCGTGGACTTTATGAGAAATATATAATTGCCTCTAATGTTAAAGAATATTCTGATGGACTTGAGGATGAGGCTACTGCAATGGTTGAAGATTTGAAAGCGTTTCTTCAAATGGCACAATAATCAAAGATTTACTAACCAGGAAATAATCTTTGGATGACAATAATGCTTATAAAATAATTCTAATTGTGTATTTCATGAAGAAACTATTTTCACTTTTATTTATAGCGTCGTTCTTTTTTGTAGTTGTTTCGGCGACGGATGTTTCGGTTGATTATAGTAGTGATACTATGATTAAGGGGGTAAATAATTATATAGAAATGACTTTAGAGGTTGCTGATGCAACTCCTGGATTTTATAATTTGTATACTTTGTCTGATATGATCATTACGCCAAGTGAGGTTTTTGTCGTAACTAACAATAGTTTTGTAAAAACATTTGGAATTACTACTGGGAGGGATTTAGATTTTACTGGAAAATATGCGTTTTCTCATGTTTTGAATCATCGTAATGTTGAAAAAATAAAAACGAATGCTGTGATTAAATTTGTTGACCTTAGGGATGCGGTAGTTGTTGGTTCAGATACAATTGATTCTGAATCTGGTATAATTACATTTTATGTTGAAAATTTAGAATCAACTACTGTAAGGAATTTAACTGGAAGATTTTCTTCAATTTTGTTTTCTACGGAAGAAACTTTTGATTTAGGACCAAAAGAAAAACATGAAATAACTGTTATTGTCGATGCTGAGGAACTAAAAAAGACAAAGGCTGGTGTTTATATTATTAAATCTGTTTTTGATACGGCGTTTGGCGACGTGGAGATGAATGGAAATTTGTATCTTGGGGAAAAGAAAGGAATCACATCGAGTGAAGACAAATCTGGACTATTAGTCCGGACTCATACTATATCTAAAATAAATTCTGGAAATGTTGTGCAAGGCGCAGAGGTAGAATTAACTTACAATATTTTATCAAGATTTTTTACGACATTTAATATTAAGCCAGCTTTGACAGAACGAGAAGGTTTTAGTGTTCGGTATACCTGGGAAAAAAATAGATTAAACCCAGCTGAAGTTTATGTGATTAAAGCTAAAACAAATTATATTTTGCCTTTTTTTATTTTGATTTTTGCAATTTTTGGATTATGGGGCTTGAAGAAATTTAATGAAATAAAATTGGAGATTAAGAAAACTGTTACTCCTGTAAAAACTAAGAATGGAGAATTTGCTTTAAAGATTCGGTTAGCGATTAAAGCGAAGACTGATGTTGAAAAATTAACTTTGACTGACAGAGTTCCAGCTATGGTGAAAATTTATAAGAAATTTATATCTACTGCTCCTGATAAAATTGATGCTAATACTCGACGAATTCATTGGAGTGTGGGAGATTTGGCTAGTGGAGAAACTCGGGTTTTTAATTATATTGTATTTTCTAAGGTTGGAATCGTCGGTAAATTTGTTTTGCCGGAAGCTAAAGTGATTTTCATAGAAGATGAAAAGCGAAGAGAGGAATTTTCTAATAAAGTATTTTTTATGAATGACCAAAACTAATTGCTTTGCAATTAGTAGTTTTTAGTTAGTAGTGAGATACATTGTTGCGTACTGTAGCACGCTTTTCTTTTTATGGTGTTAACGATTGCGTGTAGAAGCAAGTGACATATGTCA
>JAGLQO010000036.1 GCA_023136775.1 Candidatus Pacearchaeota archaeon
TTTTCGGTGCTAGTGACATATGTCATTGGATTGCACACTGCAGGTTTTGTAGTTAACGCTTTAGCTCCAGGAATAGATATAAGCAAAGGATACCATGAATCAACCCATATCAATGTCAACATCGATGGCATTGAAAAAACATTACAAGAAGCTATTACTGCTGGAGATCTTGGTGGAGCTAATACAACATGTGCTACTTCTGGGACATGTTCACAAGTTTGTATTGGAACTGATTGCAAGACTAGATGGCCTAACTTACAATGTGAAATGATATTTGATGACCATGCTATGTCATGTGATTGGAATTGTAAAAGGTATGATAGAGTATGTATCAATGCTAAGACAACTGATGGTCTTATAACACCATGTAGTAACAGTAATGGTTATTCTTGTCTATGCTGTAAAACAGTGTAATTTAAATTTTCTAAATCTTAAGTTTTAAAAACAATCATTTTTTACATAAAATATGGCAAAAGGATTAAATTGCTATTTAAGAGAAGCTTGGAAAAAACCTGATAAAAAAATAATGAGACAAAGAATGATTGATTGGAGAAAGTAATTTTAGCAACATTTAAATATAGTTTTTATGATTTTTACAATGTATATTTTAAAATAATACTGTTCTAACTAATAAAAATAAAAAATATTTCCTTTCGGATTTGTTCACACGTGATAGTGTCCCCTCTAAATAGGCAATCAAAGATTGCCGTCGCACGCGACGCACCTTCTAAATAAGATACTTTGTATCAATTTTTATCAGGCGTAATCGGCGAAGTTATCACTAGTTGTAAAGTTCTTCAGAAGTTTTGTCCTGCGAAATTAAATTCGGACGAACGCTTCAAAGTTATGCTTTAGCCGCTGATGGAGAAACGAAGACAATTGTGTCTCCTCTTAAGAAAGTCAAGCCGTAACTTGTGCTTTGTTCTCCGTTTTCGATCTCTTTTGTGTTTTCCATAACCACATTAATGTGGATGTCAAACGCCAGAAGAGTTCCGACGAATTGTTTTCCGTCTTTCAGCTGAACTAAAATCTCTTTACCCTTTGCTGAATTCAGCAAATCCAAAGGTCTATCGATTCCGTTTACCATAATGTAGACTGTTTAATTCGCTTTTTAAGTTTTTAGATTATATTTGGTAAGCTTTTTATATTCGAAACTCGTTGACTTCTTATGGGGTGGTATGATTTGATTTCGTTATTGGCAGATAGTAGGATTAGATTTTTGATGGGGTTTGTTATAGTTGCAGTTGTACTTGCTATTGTACTTATTTTGATTGAAATTTTCTTAAAGGAAAGAGAGCGACAGAGTGACAAAATAACGGAGCAAACTCCTGCGGATAGAATTAAAATTTATATTGACTCTGGCAAAAGTTTACAAGAAAAACTTGCATATTTGAACAAAGTAGCTAAGGAGTATTTCAGAGATATGTATGATTTTTCGCTAACTGCTAGTTACTCTACACTTGCAAAAGATTTGGAAAAGCGTGGCAAGAAAAATGAAATTGAATTTTGTAATAAAATGTTTGAGATTTTTTATTCTAAAAAAGGGTTAAATAAAGTTACGCTTAATTCTCTTGGTAAATTGTTGACAGAGATTGAGGGGCATAGGACTGTTGAAAGAAAAATTGCGAAGCCTGTAAAAAAGACTAAGGTTGGAATTTTAAGTAAGGGTGTTGAAGATGCTCTTGGGGTTCACGATATTAAGACAGAGAAAGTTGTTATAAAAAATCCTGAAGATGAAATTGAGAGGGCTGAATCAAAAAAGATTGAAGAATTATCAGAAAAAGAATCATTGGGCAAGGAAAAAGAAAAGAAATTAGAGGTGGAGGAAGCTTGTACTAAAAAGAGGTTAAAAATTTTGGAAAAGCATGATGATAGACAGCATCAAAAGGAAGAACAAATTTTAGAATTGAAAAAGCGAAGCGAAGCTAGAGTTGTGGAGCGAAAGAAGTTAGTAGATGAAAGGCGATCTAAAAGGACTGATGATGTAAAAGAAAGAAAGATAAAAGATGTCTTGATTAAGAAGGAAAAGAAAGATAGGAAAGATAGAAAAAGAGAAGCATTCTGGAAGGCGAAGGCTGAAAAAACAGCTACTTTGAAACTTAAAGAACAGGAGAGGACTCAGGTTAAAAGGTTGGAGATGGAAAAGAGGTCGCAGGAGTTGGAAGAAAAGAAAAGACTTGATGAAATTAAAATTGAGTCAGCTATATCTGAAACTGCTAAGATGACTAAGGCGGAGCAAAATAAAATTGATAAAATTAATCTTGAGACTGAGGGGATTGCGGCACGAATTGTTAGGTTAGAAAAGGAAAGGCTTGAGCGTGAGGGGGTCCATTGACATTTTTTCTGGTGAAAAAATCGTCAGGTGAAATCTGCAGGGATTTCTAGATTCCAGACCCCTTACCGTCGAGGCCGCAGATGGTCTGATATATTGAGGGAATTTATTCTAAATTCCCGTTATTCGGAATGGTTGTTATTTATTTACGTTATATGATTTCTTATAGAAAATTTACTAATAATACTTTTATGCCATATAAAAATTATTTGCAGAATGCGATAGATGTTTTTGTAAAATCTTGTGGCTGCTTGATTGTTATAATTTAGGTAACTAAATAAACTCTTGTCGGTGTAAAATATTATGCAAAAGAAATGGGTGATAATTGTTAATGTAATTATTTTGATAGGGGTTATGGCTTTTTTGGTTTATCTGGGATTGACTATTTCTAGCGATGTTGAGGAGATTGTGGAAGAGGAATGCGTTGAGGTAAATAAGGTTGCTAGTTTTGTTTATGATACTTGTTATGATGCATATACTAAAACGATTTTTGTTAGTGTGGAGAGAAGTCAGGATAATTATCATTTGAAATCTTTTGACTTTTCATTTTTTGATATTGATAATCAATTTTATAATATAATTGATGTTCCAAATGTCGGGGGGGCGAAAGCGTATAAAATTCCTGCTGAAAAGAATCCTGAAAATTTGAATGTTAGGATGAATATTTTGAAGGATTTTTCTGCATCTGTTTGTCAGGAACCTAGAATTTTATTTGTTAAGTATTGCCCGTCTAGATCTGAAGATCAGGAATTGACTGCAGATATAAGTCCTTTTTCTAATGTTGATAAAGATGATTTCATTGAGATTGGGAAGATAAAAGATTCTGATTCTGATATTTTTGCAATGGATTTAGTTGATAAGGAGGCTGTCTGGGAAAATAAATGTTTATCTAGTTGGACGTGTGAGCCGTGGGAAGAATGTGATAAGGGGGTTCAGCGTCGAATGTGTGATGATGCTAAGGATTGTTATATCCCAACTAAGAAACCGGAGACTGTTAAGTATTGTGATGGGACTTGCGTTGAGAATTGGGAATGTTTATGGAGTGAATGTTCTGGGGGATTTACTACACCTGATTGTAGAGATTTGAATAGTTGCGGGACGACATATGAGCTTCCGCAAAAGTTAAGTTGTGGTGTAGATGAGCGACAATGTACGCCTGATATTATTTGTGGAGATTGGACTGGCTGTGAGGTTGATTATAATTTTCTTGATTTGGTCGGAGCTTCCATTAATGATTTAACTGGATCTAAATCTAGAATTTGTGTTGATAATAATAAATGTTCTACTCCGCAAACAGAGATTAGAAGTTGTTCAGTTAATATTGATGTTTATACTAAACGATTTAAAAAATGTGGTAAGGAATATATTGGAGTTTACAATAGACTTGATAATGATTTGATTGCTAGAATCGATGTGGGTACAGAGGAAGATCCTCATTTAAATTTATTTTTAGATGATCAGGCAGATAGCGAATATTGTGATTATTGTTTCAATGGTAAAATGGATGTCGATGAAGAAGGAATAGATTGTGGTGGTGGGTGCATGGAATGTTCTGAAAAATATGAGATAGTAGAATACGTCGACGATAGATCTTGGTGGCAGCGATTGTTTTAATTTTGATTTTATGCGAAGATTTCTTGGTAAAAGAAATCTTACGTACTCTTGTTACCCTCACGAATATTAGTTTATCTGTTGGGGCAGACCCACGCTGCGATTTATTTTACTCTGCGAAATCTCCTACCTAAAATCAAAATTGTTAGCTTTTGTTATTTTTGTTTCGTGATTGTTTTTTTATGGAAGCTTTGGAGCGAAGCGATAAGTTGCCAAGTCAATGAGATGAACTGAAGCGAAGCCGTGTGAGCGAATAAATACGAGAATCAAAGATTCTCTGAAGGAATTTAATTAAATTTTCTGCGGTCTTGAAGGTTTACCCCAACTTAACTAATTATATATTGTGAGGGTGCGGTAAGTGATTTGAAATTTGGAAATCCTTGTGGGTTTTATCTGACGATTTTTCCGACTACGGAAAAATGTCGATATCCATATGGCTATGAGGTGAGTGCTGACCTCCCTTCTCATAAAATGCATTTCGTAAAAATTTAGTTATATTTATTTTTATTCAAAGCGTTTTATTCGCCCTCCGCGCTGCGGTCGCGATGTCAGAAAAATGGCTCTAGGTCTCGTAATTTGCATTTCATAAAAATATCTAAAATATTAGTTTTATTCAAAGCGAATCACTCGGTACTGACGTCAGTACTCTAAAAATTATATGGCTCTAGGGAGTGCTGACCTCCCGACCTCCGCCTCATGAGAGCGGCGCTCTACCGCTGAGCTATAGAGCCATAATTAAGATTGTCTATTTTAATTTAAAAGACTTACTACTGAAGGATTATTCCCAATTCTTATAAAGTCATAATTCTTTGATGATATATGGTTACTGGAAATGCTGTTGAGAATTTGGTTGATGCTGCGTCTGCAATGTCCCCAGTTATTATGGATAGGCTTAGCGGAATGATTATGATATTTAAGGCTCTTGGAATTATTGCTATTATCTATATTTCTTATTTAATTTATATGGCGATTACTAATTTTCGTCGTCGAAAAAAATTGAAGAATATAGAAGATAAAGTTAGTGAGATGGATGAAAAATTAGATAATATATTAGTTGAAATTAAACGACTTAAGAAAAAAATTAAAAATTAGTCAATTGCGCACAAAGGCGCACCCTCACATATCTATATTTAATTTAGTTGGGGCAGACCCTACCCTCTAATTTATGAATCTTCGATTCCATTTTAATCGGTCAAAGAAAAAAATTAAAAATTATTAATTCTTTTTTAGAGTTATACTTATTACAGAAACGTTTACCATTTTCCCTTCTTTGTTTTCAAATTCTTCGCTTCCGATTGTAACGTTTTCTACTGTAACATTTTTATCTGCTAAGAATTTTCTTCGAGCAACTTCTGCTACGTCAACACCCTTAGATATAAATTTTCCACGTGCTTTAACTATAACGGTTTCTGCACCTTTGTTAAATTGCATAGTTACGCCAGTTGCGTAATTCATAAAAGGTTTATTCCCGATAAATACAGTGTTGTCAGTTTCTTTTTTTTCTGTTGTCATTTTTATTGTTGTTCGTCGTCGTTGATTATTGTCTTTGTGTTTTTCTTGATTCTAGCTACGTAGCCTGCGATTTTGTTTCGCATTTTCTTACTTGATAAGATGCTTCCGAGAGCTTTCTTGTTTTCTTCGAAAGTTTTACCGAAATCGTCTGGCGAATTCTCTAGTAACTGTCTTGAAGTTCTTTTGACTAATGTGGATTTGATTCTTCCCATGTTTAATGATGCTAATTTTGGTTTAAAAGGATTTCGGTTATTGTCAGTAGATGACCATTTACTCTAA
>JAGLQO010000037.1 GCA_023136775.1 Candidatus Pacearchaeota archaeon
CAATAAAACTCTCATTAGAACCAAACTCAAACGCATCCCCTCTTACTCCAGTTCTAATATTCGAAGACGAAGAATTATAGAAAGTCCCGAAATTATCATATGTAGAATTATCAAATACTCCAGTACTATTATAACTCTCAAAGTTCCACCATCCAACCAAACTCCTATTCCAATCCAAGAACGCAGAATGATTACTAAAATCACTAGAAGTCACATTAACATAAACATAATCCTCAGTAACAGTTTCACTATTATTAGGAGTAGGCTCGACAAACGAAATCTGCGGAGCAATTATATCCCCAGAACTCAAAGGCAAATAATCTGTATTATTCACGGAACAATTAACACCAATTGTACAAGCTGTTTCCGTTGTCAAATTAAATGCCAAATCACAGAATCCATCATAATCAGCGTCGGAACAAGTTTCCGAGAATCCAGTTCCTAAAGGATTAGCATAGAAGTTACCTCCTATGTTAGTTCCTGATAAATATATCCTGTCCCCAGTTTGATTAGTTGTATTCCAAGAATAATAATAAGCATCCCCAGCATACAAATAAACATTATCCGTATTATTAAAGAAATTATTAGAGACCTCCAATAAATCCCCAGTATCTTCCTCATGCCTAACATGAATTCCATAAGAATCACTATCAATTAATCGAGAATTTTTAATCACAACATCAGTAGCTCTGTATATATCTATCGCCCTACCATTATCCCTCGCAGTGATATTTGATATACTAATATTTGTCTGATAATTCAAATCTATCCCACTAAGACTATTATTATTAAACGACGAATCATTAATTGTAACTAAATCTGATCCATCATTCGAATTAATAAACAATCCATTATACGAATTATTTAATTCCAAACCTTTAAACAAAACATTATTAGTATAATATGAAGAAATAAGATTCCCATTCCCATCTCCAACGCCAGTAATATTAATTATATTCGAACCATCCGCATTACAAAGTAAAATCTCAGAAAAATTATTATCCCAATTACTGATATTGGAAGCAATATTATAATAAACCAAAGGAATATCATTATCATCGGTAACATTCTCAACTACCAACGCAGCACAACTAGCAATTTGACGAAGCCTTAAATTATAATAAAGATTATCATAAATTTTCGAATTATTAATAACCACACCTACAAGATAATACAAATCGATACCCTCAAGATTATTTGTAAGAGTCACATTATTCAAAACAGCATCATCTATATCCCTCAAATGAATCCCATCGTAAGAACTATTAAAAACCGAATTAGTCACCGTCGTATTTCCTACATAATCTAAATACATCCCAGCACTAGCCCAATCATTCACAACACAATTTTGAATAGCAATATTCGCATTAGTCGCACTTTCCCGATATGCATAAATCCCATACCCAGCAGAATCATCCCCGTCAATCGTATGTCCCTGACAATCCAAAGTTACATCATTAGCCGAAATATTCATACAATAACTTATCGACGAATCCGTAATATCCGCAGTCAACAAATAGGTTCCTGGAGATGTAATATTCGTACAACCTGAGATTTCTGTGTCTCCCTCTGCAGCTATCCCAAAAAAACTTCCTAACTCAATTCCATAATTGCTAGATAATGTTTCTCCAGATATTATCCCAATAACAACATCTGTATCATAATTAGTAGAATAAATATTTCCACCACCACTCCCCACAACCGCTCCATCAATATTATAATTAGTAGACCCAATAGCAACAACTACACTTATTAAAAAAACAAATCCAATCAACACCAAAAAATTTCTTCTCCATCCCATTTTATAAAATTCCAATTATAACTTATAAGCATTTATCGCCAAAGTCATATACGTTCGAACCTCCATTTAATTCAACCCCAAAATCTTATTTATTTCATCTTTCCCATATCTTCCACTAGTCTTAATCTTCTCTCGGGCCTTTCTAATTTCTTTCATATCATCCTGACTAGACTTAGGATCCATTTCACTAGACTTCGCAATAAAAATAATCTTCCTAATCAACTCGTCATAACTCTCGCCTTTATACTGCCTAAACAAATCCAGCTCTCGCTTAGTTTCCTTGTTTAACCGCACAGTTGTCTCTACCATTTATGTATACATATGCATATAATCATATATAAATGTATACAATAAAGATAAAAAAATAAAACAATTTACTAAAAATAACAAAACCCTAAAGCCAAAATTAATTTTAGATAGATTTAGTCAAGGCGAAAGGTTGCGTGGCGTACTTTGTACGCGAGCGTTCTTTCAACGCAGAATAAATCATATAAAATTAATTTTGAGTTTGGAGACATGAGATGTCGACAATCTCTATTGTCTGATTTCTCATAGTTAATGGAACTTTTTGACAAGAGCCTGCTAACCTGAATACTTCGTCTACTGCTAACTCATAGCCATAAGATGCACCTTCTTGATAAACTTCAGTCATCTTAGCCATTTGAGATTCACTATAAATATCAAACCCTACATATCCAAGGGCACCAACTAATAAAACTGCCATAACAATAATTGTAACAGTCGTTTTGTTCATTTTATTTTTTTTCATTTTGCTCTCCAACAATACCCCGAATCAGAAGTATATAAGGCTTTCTTGAAAAATTCCCTTATCTCAAATTCTAAGAATACCTTTCTTATTAGCACAATCCGTCATATGCATCTTTCCATCACTAGCTTCCATTTTATACCAATAGTCTCGTGAATTAATTGAATCCATCAAATCCCCAAAATTAGTATGCCCCCAACTTTTTATCCATATATATATTAGGGTGCCGCGAGCAAAAATTATCTTTTCCTTTCACCAAAAATTACAAACAAAAATCTAACACCAACCATAAGTGTTATCTTTAGAACAAAGTTCATATTTTAATAAATCGTTTTTTTTTCTAAAATATTTTATCTTATTTCAATACCAGTTCTAAGTGCTTCACTTACTATATTCAATCCATCTTCCCTATCATTAAATTCCTTGGGAGTATAACACAACAACTCCAAAGCAAAGTCATTTTTCCAAAGTCGATAAGTAAGCAAAACCCTGTCCCCTTGTCCTAAATTCTCAAATTTTTTTGAAACAACTATTAAATCAAAATCACTATCTTCATGGAAATTACCTTTGGCTCGACTTCCAAAAAATACAACTCTCTCAACATCAATCTTCTTCAACTTCTTAAAATATTTTTTTATAATATTTAAATTTTTAACCGTCGTTTGCACCATGCCAATACCTCCTGAGAGTATTTCAAAGCATCAACAGAATTTCCCTTATCAAACATTCCATCATCCTTATCGGGATATCTAGAAAAACTTTCATAAGGATTTAACAATATACCTTTTTCCTGAATATTTTTTGGAGCCTTAACTCTTCGCGACAAAGAACCAAGTTCGTGAGATTTAATAAGCCCCAACCCTATATTTATATGAACAGCTTTTAATGCTTTTTCAGCAGTTTGTTGTGAATAAAACAATGTTCCATCATACTCGCTAGCCTTAAAAAGTATTTTTGCTTTTCTTAAATCACTTTCAGCTTTTTTAATCCAAATTATAGACTCAGATTTTTCAATATTTATTTCTCTTTTCTTCATCTTAATATTATAATAGACTATAATTACTTAAATGTTTGTCAAAATAAAATCCAAACAACCTCCTCGCTCTAACCCAAATCCTTCCCCTGCCTTGAATCCGTGAACGTCGAAGACGTCCGTGAAAATTAGAATGCCCCAACCAAATTAAAATTTAAATAGTGAGGGTGCCGCGAGCAAACTTGCCTCCCTTCCCCTCAACAAAAACTCTTAACTACCATCTTTAGCACAAAGTTTACTTCTCAACAAATCATTCTGTTCTCGAAGTTCGCCAATCTCCAAATCTTTCTCAGCCCTCAATTCCTTAATAGCATTAACAATAACAAACGGAAGAACATGCCCTTGATATAATTTAAAATCATCAATAAACAAAATTCCCTTATTTTCTTCAAAAACTTAAAATTTGCCTAATCTACTATTCTTTCCTTTTCTAAAATCTCTTCAATCTGTTTCTTTAGTGGAAAAATATCATTTTTAACAATACTCCAAATAACATCTAAATCAAGCCCAAAATAAGCATGAATTATAATATCTCTAAGTCCAGCAACTTTTTTCCAAGGAACTAGCGGATACTTTTCCCTAAACGAATTTGGAATATTTTTAACGGCTTCCCCTATCACCTCAAGCCTTCTAACTGTTGCATCACGAATATCCAAATTATCTTCAAGTTCTTCTTTAGAAATATTCCCAGTAGATTTTTCAAGAAGCTCTATATTTTCTAGAATATCCTCCACAAACAAAATTAAATTTCTCTTCATATCAACCTAATTTCTTCTTTTAAAATTTGTTTTTTTAATCTAGGAGGTATTGTCTTATAACTAACAAAATCAACTTTATTATTCAATTCATCTTCTATCTCTAACTTAACACTAACAAACTCTAATCCCATATTTTTAGTTGGTTCAATCAAAATATCAATATCGCTATCTTCAGTTTGCTCTCCCCTTGCATAACTCCCAAAAATTCCAGCTTTCTTAATTTTATTTTTTTTCAAAATAGGAATTACTTTCTTTTTAATCTGTTCTATATCCATAATCATATCAACTAACCTCAATTTAAATAATTACCGACGACCAAAACTCACTCCTAAAATAATCACTCCAACTGCCAATAATCCCTCAAACGACCTCATCGCCTCAATCCCCAACCGAAAATTGTATTTCTGCCCCTTATCTTAAATCCCTAAAATCCGCGAGCAATAAATTGTCTTCCAGTTTTCCTCTCATAACAAAGACTACTCTTCAATCCTTTTCTTCTTTTTAATATCTAAATAATTATCCCTAGATACCACACTTTTCCCAATTCTACTTTCAGCATCTTTTCTCGCATTCCCTGCAACTTCACCACCTTCCTTAGCAGAATCTCTACACTCTTCGAGTCCATCAGAATTTCTACTTTGCGTAATTTCTGTAGCAACTCTCTCTCCCAACATACTAAAAATTAATTCTAAATCATCCATATGATCCCTCAAATTCTGATTCTTAAATCTCAGTTCCAAACCTTTTAGTTTCTTATGTTCTTTAATCCCAATCCCAAAGGTTGCCTTCGCAATTTCGTTTGTCAGTATAGCAAAATCCCTATTATCCTCAACCCCTCTTTCCTTCCATTCATCAGTTAGATCCTGCCTAATAGCAATTCCCCTAACCCTCTTTTCAATCCACGACTTAGAATAACCCTTTTCCTCATAAAGTTCTTTCATCCTCTCTTGTGCCAGTTCAGGATTCTCAATCTCTTCAATCCTCTCACTCCCTACTTTTGCTAGCCACAACTTAAACGGCTCAGCTTTCTTAGACGGAATAGACTGAATAATTCTAAGAATACCTTCCTTGTTAGCACAATTAACAAATTGATTTCCTCCCTTAGTTTCTATTGAAAGGGGGGTGGCAATTTGCCCCCACCCTTTACCTAATTCTGAATCTCGCCTTCTCATATCTTTCAAATATCCACGTGGATTACTACTCTCACTCAAAACTCCAACAACATCAACAACACTAAACCACCAATCATCCCTATACCAAACTCTTCTAATCTTCTTATCATTAAAAACAACCAATCTCTTATCATCCATAATAATCATAAATCAATACAGAAGTTTTATACTTTTCTAATCATTACCAAATAACTACACTCTCCAAACAAAAATCCAAAAACCTCATCACCTTAATCCAAATCCATCTTCTTTAACACCAAAAGTTATTTATTTTATGAACACGAAACTATTAATCCATCTTTAACTACTAAATCAACACCAAAGTTACAATTTCCAGTCATACCCTGCGTTCCATCACCTGCCTTGAATTGACACGCCCCAAAGGTTTGCCCCAACCAACCATAATTAAAATCAGTGAGAGTGCCAATAATTAATTATATATGTGAGAGTGCCACAAGCAAAAAATTATCTGTCAATATTTTCTACCTTAAAATATAAACATCTACAAATGCTTGCCTCCTAGTCAATCTTAACAATACAAATAAAATCATCATCAATCTTCAAAGTTGACGAAGCTACTTTTTTAAGATGATAAGAAATTGATTTTCTTTTTTCCAATTGCAATATACACAACCTTTTTTCCAAACCTTTCAATAGCTGCCTTTACTGCCTCCGAAAAATCTCCATCATTTGAAATTAAATATGCTTCATCATAAACATCTGCCTGAGCATCCAAAACAAGATCAAGTGCCAAATTAACATCAGTTGCTTTTTCAACGTAGTAAACTTTCCCATGCTGTGTCGCACAAATAGTCACT
>JAGLQO010000038.1 GCA_023136775.1 Candidatus Pacearchaeota archaeon
CAATTTCAAATCTGCCTTTCTTTAACTTATCTGCACCGGTGAATGCACCTTTTTCATGTCCGAAAAGTTCACTTTCGAGAAGATTTGCAGGAATAGCTCCACAATTAATTTTTATCATTTTATTATCTTTACGATCTGATAACTCATGTAAGGCGGTAGCAATAAGCTCCTTTCCCGTTCCTGATTCTCCACGTATTAAAACAGTTACATCAGAATTAGTTTCACTTATTTTTTTGATTTGTTCGGCAACTAAAGCAAGATCATCTGACCTGCCTACCATTCCAATACTTTCAATAAGACTTTCGTTAATTAAATATTTTTCTTTCTTCTCATTTTGGGGATTATAAATCCTATGAGTTTCATCAAATTTTTTACAATAATCTAAAATTTTGCTTAATGCTTCATCTAAACTTTCACCTTTATTAATGAAATCATTTACTCCGGCCCTTAAACACTCAATAGGCGTATTTGCCGACTCATCACTGGTGAAAACCAATATTAATAATTTTGGATTTATTTTATAAAGCTCCCTTGCCACATCTGCGCCATTTGTTTTTTCATCACCAAAGTGAAAATCTAAAATAATTACTGCAAACTCAAAAGGTGATTTTCTGACTATATCTATTACCTCTTTAGTCTTACTTGCAAAGACAGGCTCAATGTTTTTATGTTCTTTCAATCGTTCTTGAAAACTTTTTAAAATGTGTTTTTCATCGTCCGCAATCAATATTTTATAATTCATTAATTCTTCCCCGTTATGTTTTGCATTTACCACTGAGCAAATAGGAGGCCAATTTATAACTTGTTAAAATCCCTGGCAGAACACTCTATGAATCCAGCAAAGTGACCAAAACATTGGTCACAAAAAATTAAAAAAAATAATAAGTTGTTGAATAAATTAGAATTTAATTTAAACCAAGTGACCAGAATCTTGGTCACTTCATTTAATACGGGAATACTTAACCTCGGGAAATCGTTTATTTTTTACTCCCCTGCTATAACCATCTTGAGTGACCATAAACTTGGTCAATGCGGCCATATTAAAATAGAATTTATGTAATTTTTCAATAAGAGTGTAAAGATTACTCGTTGCAGCATCCTTTCCAATGGCCTATATCAAGAAATCTTTTTCTTTTTAGTCAGCTTTTTCAGCCCCAGAAATTCCTCAACGGTACTTTTTGAAATCAATACCCTGAAAAACGCTGCTATCTCTTGCTCGGTATATTGCTCTTTCAATCTCTCAAATAGCTTATCTAGCTGGGAAGGAGGCGAAAGATTTAATAGAATGGAATCAAAATTTTCAATTATTTCCTTTGCCTGCAAATCGCCAATACCTGCTTTACAAAATAAAAGTCTAATCCATGAAACCGTACTCCCCTTGGCCATAGTTTTCATCTGAACAATGGATGATCTACTTTTATTAAGAACTGTGGCGAGCTTTGCCGCACTACCTCTCTTTTTGGTAGCTGACTCCGCAAGTTTCTTTAAACCTTCATCAACAAGCCTATTCCACTCAGAATCACTTAATTTTACAGTCTAGAGACCAATTGTTTCAAATATTTTCACCTTAAAAACTGCAATTACTCCTAAGGGATATGGCTTCCTTCAAAATTCAGACCAGATAACCCAAGAATAAGACAAATATAATCAAAAATGTTAGAAATCAGAGTAAAGCTAACGAAGTGATTGAAATAAGCTATTTTAACAAATTTTGTCGCTATTTTTTGGTTTAAGGCAAAACTATGAGTTCATGTCGGTACGATGCATTATTTAAAAGATATAGCAAAAGAGATATCTCCTTTTCTTTGTTTGTAATATCTAGTTGGGTCAAAAATCGCGCAGCTGATATCAAAGTGAAATATGCATATTGCCACTTTTTAACTTCCGAAAGGTTCGGTAAGTCAGATGCAATCTCTAATTATGAAGACTTCGTAAAATTCTATACATCTCTAGCAAAATTACTCCCATCGTTTCCGTCCATGGAAGACTTTGTTCCCCATGGTGATTGGGGAGAAATAAAATATTACTTCAAAAAAAGAATTTATAAAATTTCCTATGGCTCTGAGCTATGTTGGTCATATGATTTTTTAACAAATTTTGAGTTAATTACGAAGTCCTTTGATGATGAATTTCAAGAAGCGACTGGAATGCCTCCACTAATCTATTTAGAACAAATGCTAAATTTGTCGGACTACTTTATAGAAGAATTGAATTTAGAATCACAACCAGACCAAAGACATATTCCCACGGGATATTTAGAATGCCCTCCAGAATTATGTTTCAACAAATGTAGCGATTTTTTACATGATATTGATATAAGCTTCCTTTCAAAGAAATTCAAGAAAGACTTTACAATCCAAATTGGAGAACTGGATAAAACCATTAGAGATGAAAATAATTTTACAGAAGCTTGTATATCAGGGGATTTCTCAAACTTTTTATTTATTAAAACAGATGAAGAGTTAGTTCCAATTACAGCCAGGTGGTTTATCCCCTCATTTATAAATAAAATGGGCATGAGAATAAATGAGAATAAAGGCAATTTAAAAATGGAAAAACCTCCACTACCGATTAGAATAGGTGGAGAGGTCGGCAACTATGTTAGATCAAGACTCAAAAGTGACCGTGTATTTATATTAGCAAGCGCAACAGAGCTTTATAAAAAACCGGCAGACTTTATTTTCCCATTTACTATTCAAGCTAAAGACTCTATTTATTTATTTTGCTTTTTGTCTCCATTCCTAGATAAAAAAACGATAGAAAAAAGTTTTCAAAATGTTCATAAAGGCATAGAAGAGGCAAAGAAAATATTCGAAAAAGAAGTTGCCTTGGCCCTTCATCTACAAAAGCAATGTGTTGCTTTTGGCCATGATCATAAAAAAACGCTAAATCCAAAGTTTATTGTCATTGTTCCTCATTTCACTACAGGTTGGGGGACATTTCCTATTCCAAAAAATCTTGATGCCGAAGTTATTTTTCTTGAACAGTTTTTAGGTATAATTGAAGAACTTCAGGATGCTGATACTTTTGATGATTACTTTGAGTACAAAGAAAATTTAAAAGGAAAAATGCCTTTGGTCCTAAGTGAACTTGATAATTTTGCTTCTTTCAAGCAAAGCCATAAAGTACTTATTGGGGGAGCCATTGAGCCTCAATTTATAATGCTTGATCCTAATTCAGGAACAGACCTAAGATTTGATACATTAAGAGAGTTTTGGGAGAATTATCCAGAACAAAACTATATGGGCAATCCTACAACTTGGAAATTAAGTAAAGACTCCGAAACGAGAGTACGTTTAACTTCTAAGTCTCATCAAAGATTTGCTATTTCTTGCAAAATTGGGAACGCAACTATTTTTCTAAGCTCCCCTTTTGAATTCATAGAGTATCAGCCGGCTGCCTATTCAAATTTGCTTGCAGAATGCCTTGAAGACTATTTAAGCCAAATCTCAATTATGCTTAATGAGTATCCGTTATTTCAATATAATAGGACTGTATTAATCAATATTTTCCCAAAATGTTTAGTGCACGAAAATCCATCTAAGTTTTCTCATCTAAAAGAATTAGCACATGATGCATCTCCATATTCAATCGACTCTGGAAAAATTGCCCCCTACGAGTACATGTTCCGCATCATATTTGATGAAGAAAAAATCCCTAAAGAACTTTCAGTTAATGAGGATAGCTCAGGTGAAATAAAAATAATTGAGTTATTTATAGATCGTATCGAGTCCGAGTTTAAAAAAGAGAAAAATAGCGATGAAATTCGAAACTATCTTAATGAAAAAAAGAAAAATAAGCCAGGCTACACAATCACAGCAGAACAAAAAAGAGCAAGTTTTCCGGATTTTATAAGTAGTTCACAACCAGAACCGAAACATTTTAAATTGGCGAAAAAATTTATTGCACAAACTGCCAAAGAGAATAATTTCGAGCCTGGTACTTATGATCTACAGGGCGCAAAAGAAAAAGTTGATGTTATATTAAATTTAATTGAGAAAGAAATTAATTCACGTGTTAATGAATTTCGTCTTGAGCAGGCTATACCGATACTTCTGGAAAAAACAGATGCTTTAACTCACGAAGACGAAAGAAAATCAATGGACGTTTCCTCCGCAACAAAGAGAGAAATTAGATATGATTTACCGGAGACGATGACAAAACAACACAAAGACTATACAACTATGTATAAAAACTATAGTTTCCTAATAGAGAAGTTTGTACAGACTTCTCCTCAAGGGACAAAGATATTTGACGAAGAAGAATTCAAACATTTAGCAGCTCTAGTTGATTGGTACTTTTCTTTTGTTAACGTCGGCGACCAAATTTATCATAACTTATTCCCAGTAGGCGTAGAGGTAGACGATGAATTTCGTATAGATGTTAAAAGTGATATCTCCCACGAAGATGATGATTCGAACTTCATAAAATATATGATGAGCAGAAGAGCAAAAATTAATATCCGCTCCGATGACAATGTCAACTCAGGAAGAAGTATCCATACTTACATGGACGAAGCAAATGAGGCATTTAAATCAGGACTTGGTTTCAGCTTTATAGATTTGATATCTGTGACTCATGTACTCTCAAGTTGGGGATATAGAGATGAGACAGATGACGGAGAACAAACCAATTATTCAGAGTCAATAGAAAATATAGTCTATGTCTGTTCTAGCTGTGTTGATGGAATTGACAAGGATACAATTCCTGCAATAATCGATTTCTTAATATTGAAAAAAGAAAATGTATGTAAAGTGATTGGTAAAAAAGATTACCCTGAAATCCCAGTATGGGAGATGTTTAAGCGTCATTCCAGATATAATGTTAGGCCACTGATTTTAATAGATAAAAAAATCTGTTGGGGCCCATATTCCTTGATGAAAACAGGTATTATTTGGTCTGGCTCTGTTCAAGACGGAAGACTGCCGGTTGATCTAGAGCTGGAAGAAATCACCGCATGTCTTTCAAATGAAAAGGCACTAGTAGAGAAAGAGTTAGAAAATAAGACATTCTCTATAATTAATAGATTTACTAATTTTGCAGAACTTAATGTCTATCTTCACAAGAGAGGTAAAAAAGAAGGTTACCCAGAAGAATTGGGTGATTACGATGTTCTAGCTTTTTTCGATACCCAAAATATTTTAGTTAGTATTGAAAGTAAGCATATTAATTCTGTGTTTTGTTTAAAAGATACTCGCGACCAGAAGGAAGAACTTTTTGGAAGAAATAAACTAAACGGTAGCTATGTCGGAAAAGTTTGCAAAAGACATAATTTTCTTGAAGAAAATTGGCAGAAAGTCGCTAAAACGATGAAATGGGATATTACCCAAAAGCCACAAGTAGTATCTCTTTTTTGTTCTAAGAATCCATATTACTGGACATTTTGCCCGCCAATCGAAGTCCCTATCGTTTTTAAAGTTGTAGATGAACTCCATAGTTATATTGAAGAATTAATAAGCCTTGGTGATTAATTGACTAAACATCAATTGAATTAAATATATTATTAACTGAAATGATCAGTGCATTATCAATAATTTCGGAAAGTAACTCTTCTTTTGATGTCAAACCACCGAATAATTCAATACTTAATAAAATAACACCATTAATTATGCTTGTCATCGACCATAGAGGGTCACGACTCAAAGTTCACCTTTAGTAACACTTGCTACATGACTTCCAGTCAAACGACCGCAATCCAAGTCGATAATGATGAGAATAATGTTAGAACTTGCCTTAATGATTTCCCTCCTACTTGGTGGAAGCGGATATGTTGCTAAAAAAGTTTTTCTTAAAGTGAGGAAAGCTGCATTCAATCTAGACCCTTATATACTC
>JAGLQO010000004.1 GCA_023136775.1 Candidatus Pacearchaeota archaeon
TTTAGACTAAATCTAATTGATTTTTCTTAACGCGCCTGTCCAGAGGACAACCTGTCGCTAAAAATTTTATTTGTGCGGTTCGGAGTGTTTGCTATTTGAGCTGATGGCCTCAAATGGCATGACCCTGGGAGCCCGAGCGAGAGTTTTCCGAGCGATTAAATAGACAAGTCTTTGCAACGGAATGAATTTTATGTTTGGCTTTTTCCATAGCATAATTGGATGAAAGGAGAAGTTGGAGGGAAACTTCAAAATATAAAGAACATTATGGAATACACTAAAAATAATTTTTTAACAGAAGAAGATTTAGAAAAAATAAGAAAGACTTCTAAAAAGATGAAAGAAGTCTTTTAATGATTATTGTAAAATTCTTAAATCTGAACCTAATACTTTGCTTTCGATTTTTTGTAAATGAACGCAAAGTGTACTTGGGGAAATTCCGAGCTCTTTTGATAATTGATTTAAGTTTATTCTTCTTGGGAAATCATAGTATCCTAGATTGATTGTTGGTTGTAAAATTTCTCTTTGTTTTATCGTAAACAAATCACTAAAATTCATACTCTTTCTTACTTTTGACATTCTCAAGATATCTATTCCCTTGTCTTCAATTGGTATAAGTAAATTATCTGTATCTTCCGCGTTCAAGAAAACTTTTAGTCGTTTGAATTTTTTATTTAATTTTACTGGCCATTCCAGAACACAATCTATATTTAGCAAGGAGTCGTTTAGTTGTGAAAATTCATCGTGATAATGGAATATGTTTTCATCTGGATTGAATTCATTAAATTTCACGGGAAGACTGAACTCTTTAATAAATCTCCTAACTTTTGACATATTTGCATTTTCTATTTCCATTAATCCCATGAATTCGCTTTCTCCTGAGGGGTGGGCATTTCTGATTACAAAAGAAGAATCATTAAATTTATCTGCTAATTTGCACTCCCAAGAATCTGGCATATCTAAATCAAGAGTTAATAGTACGAGGTTGTCGTTATTCATAATTAATTTAATATTGTAAATTTTAACTAAATTACTTGAGGGGCTTTTCCCTCTATAAAAAAAAATAAAACTCCTTTATTTTTCAATTCGATAAAAAACATGCACTAAAAGTATTGATGCATTATCAAAAGTAAAAAATTAACATCGAACATATTAGTGATAAATAGTATACGAATTTATTCTTTTTCATCGAAAAACATCTTATTGTCTTTTTTATCTTGTTCGTAATCTTTCATCCCTAGGGAAATTTGCTCTGCAATCTCATTGACTCCTTGACTAAACATATCCAGATTGCCTTTTGATTCAATAAATGAATTCATTAATTTTTCTTCTATTTTATTTTTTCCACTTTTTCCCTCTCCATCTAACCCTAAATTAAAAAGAATTATTGGCAACTCCCCTATGACCATTCCTACGCAACACATTTTATTTATAATTAAATCTACAACGTGTTCTTCCATTGTGCCTTTTGTGGCGAATGAATAAATATACATATCTCGTTTTTGTCCAATTCTGTCAAGCCTCCCAATTCTTTGCTCAACACTCATTGGGTTCCATGGCAAATCATAATTGATAAGATTTCTACAGAATTGGAAGTTAAGCCCTTCTGCTCCAGTGTCTGTTGAAATTAAAATATCTGCTTCTCCGTTCTTGAACGAATTTATTCTAACTGATTTTTCTTCTCTGTCTAATCCTCCCATGAACTCAATAATCTTTAATCCGAATGGTTCTAATTTTTCTACGATATAACGAAGGGTTGTTGGATGTCTTGTATAGATAAGGATTTTTTCATCATCACTTCTTGCTCTTATTTCTTCTACTAAGTCTACCAACTTTTCAATTTTGGAGTCTTTGTTTAAAGTAGCATAATCATCAAGTATACCTTGAGCGAAATCTCGCGTACCTTCATGGTAAATCTCGTTGTCAACTATTTTTTGCAAACTTTCAATTGCCGACCTTGAGGAACTTGTTACTTTTGGAAGAATTGCAAATACAATTAAGCGTCCGTTTATTTCTCTTCCATCTGCTCTAAAATAATTTTCTTTAAGTAGCCTTACAGTATTATCATAAATTGTTTTTTCTTGTTTTGTCATTATTACTGGAACAATACATGGTATACGCGACTTATAATCAATGCCGGTTTCACTTCGTTTTCTTCTGACCATTACTTCTTCTAATTTCTTTTTTAATTCATCTGGATTTAATGGATGCCTCTTGTTTCCCCTGTATAAAAAGTTCTTTCTGAATTCTTTCATAGTTCCGAGGTGTCCTCTTTTTAGAATATGTAATAAATTATATAATTCCAATAAATCATTTTGGAAGGGCGTTGCAGTTAGAAGTAGAAATCTTTTCTTTTGAAGTCTGTCAACGAATTTCCATCTAACTGTGTTTCTTTCTTTTAGCTTATGGGCCTCATCCACAATTACCAGATCCCAATTAATTGAATGGGCATTTTTATGCCTGAATTCTCGCTTTACTTTATCAAAAGTTTTGACTCTGTCAATTGAAGCTATTGCAAAATCGAATTTGCTCCAATCTTCAGCTGATTCTATTATATCAAAATTCAAATCAAATTTTTCTTTTAGCTCTTCTACCCACTGATCAACAAGGCTTGGTGGAGTTAAAATTACGACTTTTTTTAAGAAACCCCTAACAATTCCTTCTTTGATAACGTAAGCTGTTGTGATTGTTTTTCCGAGCCCAACTTCGTCTGCTAGCAGGGCGGTTGAATTTAAATCTCTTAGTAATTTTACTGCACCTTCTCTTTGATACGGCAAATCGTAAGCTAAATTTCTTTTAACCATTTCGTAAGAAATTAATTCATTGATTTTTGAATCTTCATTTAACTCTTTTGCATCCATTTGAAGTTTAAATAATTCGGATGAGTCAAAACTGCCGTTTTCAATATCTCCGAATAATTCGGATGATCCGTCTTCAAAATCCTCGTTTACAATAATTTTCACCATCTTAGGAAGTTGGGACAAACTTTGTTTAAAAAAATATTGACGGTGTACTGGTATTTTTGTTATATAAATACTGTTTATTGATTTTGACGGAAATAATTTGATTCTCGAGATTTTTGGAAATTTCTTGGGTATAATTAGATTGCTTAGATTTTGATAAATCAAAATCCTTAAAAACAATGTTGCTAACGATAAAATAGGTGATGCTTTAGCAAATAATAATATGATGAATAAGAAATTTTTGGCTACGACTTTTACTTTGACTGGTTCCATAATTGGTGCTGGGATTTTGGGACTTCCTTATGTTTTTGCCCAATCAGGACTTCTAATTGGGTTATTTTGGTTAATAGCTCTCGGAGCCATAATGATTTTTATGAATCTTACTTTGGGTGAAATTACACTTAGAACCAAAGGTAAACATCAGTTGGCTGGTTATGCTGAAAAATACCTTGGGAAAAAAGGCAAACGGGCTATGTTTTTTATTGTTATATTTGGTATTTATTCCGCACTTTTAGCGTATTTAGTTGGGGAAGGAAATTCTTTTGCTAGACTAATTCCGTTTAATGTTCCTCCTGTTGTATTTGGAATAATCTTTTGGGTTATTTTGACGTTAATGCTTAGAAAGGGAATGAAAGAACTTAAAAAAATTGAAACATGGGGTGTTATTGGTATTATTGGTATCGTTTTGGCAATTTTTATTCAATATGTTTTTACTCTTGATATTTCCAATCTTGCTACAATTAATCAGGCTAACTTTTTTACTCCGATTGGAGTTGTGTTATTTGCTTTGCTTGGGTTCACATCTATTCCTGAACTTCGAATAGAAATTAAAGGGCAGGAGAAGCTGTTTAAGAGGGCTGTTATTATTGGAACAGTGATTCCGATTATTTTGTATATTTTATTTAGTATTATATTTATTGGGAAGTTTGGAATTACAGTAAATGAAGTTGCGACATTGTCTCTTGGTCCATTCGTCACGATTCTTGGGATATTTACAATGCTTACATCTTTTCTTGTGTTGTCTTTTTCACTGCATGACATGTTCAAGTATGACCTCAAAACTTCTAATAAGGTTAATTTTTTCTTCACTTCGCTTGTTCCTTTGATATTATATATTTTAGCTGAACAATTTGATTTTACTAGTTTTTCTACTATTCTTGGGATTGGGGGAACTGTCTCTGGTGGACTTACTGGAATTATGATTTTACTTATGGCTAGAAAAGCTAAGGCTAAGACTCGAAGTAAAAACAAAGAGCCTGAAATTAAAATGCCTATTAATTGGTTTATAGTAATAATTCTGTCTCTAGTGTTCATTGCAGCTATTGTCTTGCAATTATCTCGTTAATTGAATCGGTTATAATTTATAATGAAAAGTAGATTGTTTTGAAATTCATGTTTCTAATAATGGTTATTAAATTATTGTTAAATTTACCGATAATAACACCATTAGTACAATAATATTTAAATAATAAAAACTTTGTTTTGTTATATGGGAAAAATTGTGACTTTCGGTTTTATTTTTTTATTTTTAGTGATAACGGCTTCAGTTTTTGCCTATGAATTTTGTGAAGATGGCGTGGTTGGTTCTAAAAATTTAAGGCTGATTTCGGTTGATGATATGTTAAATCAAAACTCGATAGAGTGGACTTGGGAACCTGAAGAAACTGTTGAGATTGAGGCTCGTGTTGAAAATAAAGATAGTAGTTCTAATAATTATGTTTTGGAAGTTATTTTTGTTAATGAAGATGGGAATACTGTAGATTTGGCAAAAGATGATGACGATTTAGAAGTTGATTTTTCTTTATCATCTGGTGAAAGGGAAAGTATTCTGATAAATTTTGAGGTTAATGAAGATATTGATGAAGATGATTATGATATGTATGTAAAAATGTATAAACATGGTGACGAAGATTTACAATGTGTTGAGAATGAAAAAGAAACGGTAACTATTGATAAGGTTGAATTATGTGAAGACGGAAATGTTAAGGCTAGGGATTTAGAAATTACTGATATAACTGATGAGGAAAAAGACAATGATGATAAATGGGAATGGTCTCCTGGGAATGATATAGAGATATCTCTTAAGTTAGAGAATAAAGACTACTCAGAAAGAAATTTTGTTGTTGAATTAATTATGCTTGATGAAAATAATGAAGAGATAACTTTTGCTAAAGATAAAGATAATTTGAAAGAAGAATCCACAATTGACGAAGGAGATGATGACATTTTTAATTTCGATTTTGAAATAAGGAATGAGCTTGATGCTGGAAGCTATACTTTTTATGCAAAAGCTTACGCGGAAGATGACGGAGACATTTGCACTAGTCTTAGAGCTGAAGACGCCGATAATAGGGTTGTGGTAAATATTAATAGAGTTAATAAAAAAGTTATTGTAACTAAGGTTGTTGGACCTACGGAGAGTGAAACAAATGCTGTATTGACATATACTGCAACTGTTACTAATATGGGATCTAAGAGCGAAGAAAAAGTGGCTGTCATTGCTTATAATCGATTACTTGGTATTAGGGAAGTTATTGAAATTAATAATCTTGATACTGGGGAGGAGCAGAGTGTTGAGTTTAAAATTGAAATTCCATTGATAGCAAAATTAGCTATACATAAGATTTTATTTTCTACGGAATACGAATATGATGAAAAGGTGGAGCATTTTCGAAGTAGTTCGGACGAAGACGACGATAAAAAAATTATTTTAACTTTAACGCAAGGGGAATTTGAAGAAGAAGTTGAAAATGAGACTGGGGAAGTTGAAAATGAGACTGAGAAGGTTGAAATTAATGAAACTTTGTTTGAAGAAGAAATGAGAGGTGAAGAAGAAGTTCCTGGGGCTGTTATTACTGGGAATGTGGTTGGTAAAACTAGTAAGCCTATTAATTGGTTTGGAATTTTAGTTTTTATTGTATTGGCTGGGGTTGGAGTATTTTTATTTTTGAAAAAACCAAAAATATTATCATCCCTTAAAAAGACAAAGCCTTACGGCGAAGAACCAATAGTTACACCAAATGTAACAAGAAGATATACAGCACGATTAAATTAAAATATTGATATTAGTACTTAAATTTAAAAAGAGGTAATGTGTTTATTGTTTAAGGTTACTGGTTATGAGATTTCTATTAAAATTATTAAATAAAACAGGAGGAAAATATGAAATTGTACGTAGGTAATTTACCTTGGAAAATTGACGATGCATCTCTAAAAGAACTATTTGTTTCTTACGGAGACGTTGAAGAAGCTGTTCTAATTAAGGACAAGTTTTCTGGTCGATCTAAAGGATTTGGATTTGTAACTATGACTGATGACGCGGCGGCTAAGAAAGCTATCGAAGAAATGCATGAAAAAGAAGTTGAGGGGAGACCTTTAACTGTTAGTGAAGCAAAACCAATGGTTCCAAGAGATAATAGTCCAAGAGACGGTGGCTTTAGGGAACGAGGAAACTCAGCTCCTAGCGAAGCTCCAATGGCAGACCCATCTGAAATCAATGATGTAGTTGAAGACGCTATTGAAGACGAAGCGGCTCCAGAAGTTGTTGACGAAAATTCTGACGCTGAAGAAGGCGAAGAAAAAATCGAGACAGCTGGGGAAGCTATGGAAGACGCTGAATCTGACGAGCCAGCAGTTGAAGACGCTGTTAAGGCAGAAGAGTCAACTGAAGCAGAAGAAGACGCAGAATAAATTTATTCTGATTTTTTATTTTTTATTTTTTATTTTTTATTCATGCTGTAAGTGTAGATGATATAAATATCTCTCGATAGTTTTATAAAACATAATCAAGTTGCTTATATATGGTGAATAAAAAGAAGGCTGATAAACCTAATGTTACTATTAAGAAAGGGAAGAATAAGCCCGATGTTGATATTAAAATTCGAAATCTTGGAAAGGCAATTGGGGAACATAAAAAAGAGGACTCTTGTTGTAAAAATAAGCATTGTGGAAATTGTTGGATTTTTGGTTCGGCTTTAGCTATGGTTATTTCATACGAAAGAAGTGCTTCTATTCTTTGGGCAATTCTTCATGGAGCACTTAGTTGGTTTTATATTCTTTTCAGAGCAATGCAGAATTGGGGCTGGATTAACTGAATAATTTTAAAAAAATAAAAATGAACACGTAAAGTCGCGTCCGTAAAAATAAATGTGCATATTCTTTAGAAATTTATTTCTTAGAATACTTTTTGTCAAGTGCTTTTTCTTTTGCTAAAGTTGCTTTTGAAGGAACTGGTTTTCTTTTTGTTGAGACTTTTTTCTTCGGAGTGGATTTCTTCACAGGAGCTTTTCTTTTTGTCGTGGTTTTCTTCTTAGCCGCTGACTTTTTTTTCTCACCATCCAACCTAAATCCTGATTCTGATGCTTTGAAAGCTTTTGGTTCTTGTCGTAGTAAAGTTTCATTCATTCTATTTGATAAAGATGTTGCTTTTCTCATAGCTGTTCTAATATCCGAATCTAGCTTTGATAACTCCTTATTCGTTTTAACAACTGAAGAGGTTAGGGTCGCTCTAGAAATTTTTCCAACAGTAAATCTTCTTTTCTCTTTGTCAAATTCATTCATAACACTTTGTTTTTCGTCTTGACGAGTTCTGATTAATTCACCTTGAGAATTTATTTCCTTAACAAGTTTCTCGAAGGGAGCTTCGTTCATCATTTTTGCTTGTGCCATTTTGGTTCACCTCCTTTTCAATATTTTAGTATAAGATTAAGGATACTCTAGAAAGGTTTGAAATTATTATATTCAGGTTGGCGAATATGTTCGGAAACATAAAGTCTCGTTTTGATAATATGAGATGTTGAATATTGGAAAAAGGTACTGTTGCACTTTCATTAATCTATTACAATAATATATATAAATTAAGTATGCGTGAATTTAAAATGATATTTTGTTGAAAAATGAAAAATATCAAACGGGAAAATAGAATGAATTTATTAGATAAAGAATTTTTGAAAGTAACGCCGTTATTTCCGACTTACGATGATTTGGCTTATTTGATGAAAGATTTGGATACGTATTATGAAAATTGTATGTCAGCAATTTCATGTGGGGACGCTGAAAGATATCAAGATAATTATATAGCAATAAATCAAACGCATTCTCTTTTATCATATTTAGAAAATAAAAATATTATTTCTGGGAATGGAGCTATAGGAAAAATACAGGATAAAATGTTTGTTATCCAGACGTTTAAGCGAGAGTTAGATGAACTAGGAAATCCAATTCCTATAATTTAAGATTTGTTTGTTTTTTGAAAGTTACTTGGCAAATGCTTGGATGGGTCAAGGGGGGTTAGAAAACTGGACTATTTCCAACCTTAGGAATAATTAATTTATCTCGCTGTATCCCCTCATCTGTTGTTATTGAAAAATTTATCACACTTGTAGTGTTTCTAAAATTAATTATATTCGCCCTGAACTCTTTTATTTTAGAAACTTCTATTACTTTAGAAAATATTACTTTGAAAAGTTCAGACACATCAAGAAATTCCATACCTACTAAATTTTCACTAGAGTCTAAATCAAAAATAAAATTTCCAGTTTCTACTGCTCCTGCAGATTTTTTTTCGGAAGAATATGCAAATAAACTGTCATTCTCCTCATCATAATCAATTTCGAATTTTTCATCTTAAGTTTTTATATTAGTTAAATTGTTTATAAAATTTCGGAGGAGACTCAGAAGATTCTTGAGAAATCTTACTTAAGGTTAAACGAAAGGCTTTTTCCTTTTTGATTAAACTAATTAAATCTTCATCCATTTCTTTCTTTTTTATTTTACTTGTAAAACGAGAATAATTAATCATTGAAAATTCGTCCCATAAATATTTTTGTTTTAACATTTTTATTATTGGGGTTTTATCTTCGGGATAAGTTATTTTTTCGTATTCCTTTACGGAACATTTTTTGTTGGTTCCAAATAGCATTTCGCTATTATTCTGTTTTGCAAATTCAATAATTTTTTTTCTTCAATTCTAACTCTTTTTTTGATATTTCTTTCTTCTGAATTTCAAGTTTTTCTAGTTCGTCGATTAAACCATTATCATTTGCCATGTTGTACTTATGTAATAATTATACTATTTAAATTTTATACGAATACATTATCTTAAATTAAAATTATTTATCCGATGTTACTTGGCAGATGATTTTTAGTTAAGTCGCTTAGAGGGAGAAATTGGAACACGGATTAAGGGGCAGGATTACACGGATTAACACGGATTTTGTGTGGAGGAGAATATTCGAGTTACATAGCTTGTGCTTGGGTGGGTCGGGGAGTTAATCAACTTTTTAATCTCTTGTTGTTGCTTTGATTCGATGACTGATTTCTTCTTGTTTGATTTAATATTTTTATGTTTATGTTTGTTTGGAATATATTTTTTCTTTTTCTTTTTATGTTTGTTTGTTTCTCTATTTAGCTTGAATCTTAAAGCTGGATGCTTTCCTATATTGTACTTCTTAATAGATACTCTTATGTTATGAGAACCACCACATTTTGAACAATCAGAAATTGCCATATTTGCTAATCTATTTACATTGTCTCTTGAATAGATATACACATGTTCTCTTTTATGAAAATATATTCTTTCTATTATTTCAGATACTAAGTCGTCCTTAGACGCCCTTTTCTTAGCGAATACTCTCCAGAGATGTTTCGATATCATTTCATTCCAAAAAATTGGAAAAATTTCTTTCTTAAATATCTCATCACTTACATCCATGCCTCCCTTCATAGATATCACCGGATAGATATCTTGAGTAAAAACATCTCCTGATCTAAGCCAATTATATATTGTCCTGCCTCTTTTTGTAAAATGTCCTGAATTTTTTAAATCGATAATATCTTTTTCAGTCTCTCTACTCTCATCTTCTTTTACACACATTGCAGCTGCTGCCAAAAGGTGCCCCCTGTCCCTATCGTCAATATACGGAGAAATCTTATCTATTATCTTTCTATAATTTTTTTGTGGTAAAATCATAGACAAGATTTCTTCAAAATTATCTTCTCTAGAAAAAAATTTGTTTTCCTTTAAATATTCCTCCACTGATTTTATAGCATTTGCCGATAAATACGGGACTACTCTTTTTTGATTTGAAAAATTGCATTTGTTATATTTTGTAGATTTAGCATCTAAGGAAAGTTGCGGTGTAATGTTCGCTTCTACCTTTACTCCAGAAATATCATTCATTAAATAACTTTTTCGCCAAATGAGAACCAAAACAATACGGATTTTCGCAAAAAAGGAGATTTGACCCCTTTGCTATATTCCCTATATTGTTAAAAGATAATGACTTCTTGCAACATTCACAAGTAGCCGGGGCACCTAATTCATTTAATATTATTTTTTTATCGCCTTCTATTATAATTTCTACCCCAATCCTTCTAAGAATCTCTTCAGTTTGATTTTTTTTAAATACTATTAATCCTTTATTTAACATAATCCTTCTCCCATTGTTTTAAATTTAATCTCATATTTAAAGATATCTTAAATCAAATATTAAAATTGCAATACGAACATATTCTTTATCCAAAACTAGAATTTTTTATCCTATCAACCTTTTCATAACTTCCGTAGCCGACTTAAAATCTGCACGTCGATTTGAGAGCCGCATTACTTGTCCAATTAAGAAATTTAGTGAAGCTGTTTTTCCGCCTTTGTAGTCGCTTACTACATGAGCATTTTCATCAATTACTTGATGACATAAATTTTCAATTGCTTCTTCAGAAATATTAGAAACTTCGTCGGCGTGGTCGGCTAATGAAAAAGATTTTGGAACAAAATCATTCATTATTTGTTTTGCTTTCAAAACTGTAATTTTAGAATCATTCGCAGCCTTAATTAATTCTGCTAAATGAGTTGGCAAGATTTCAACATCAGCATCTTCTAGGGTTTTTTTATTGTAATTTAAAACTCTTAATAATTCAATTGTTACCCAAGACAATCCCTTCTTAATATCAATTCCTTCGTTGATTAGTTCTTCGAAGAATTCAACTAACTCTAAATTTCTTGTCAAAACTTTCGCGTTCTTTTCATCAACGTGATGTTCGTCAAGAAGTCTTGCTAGTTTTGTTTCTGGCATTTCTGGCAGAGTTCCTTTAACTTCACTTACTAATTTTTTCGTAATTTTTAATTGCGGCAAGTCTGGGTCTGGAATAAATCTATAGTCAGAAGCTCCTTCTTTGCTTCGCATCTTTATTGTAATGCCTTGTTTTTCGTCGAATGCTAAGGTATCTCTTGTCTGCACAATTCCTTTTTTATGATTCTCAACTTGTCTTAAGATTTCGTAATTTATTGCTTTCTTGATTTTTTCCAGGCTGTTTAAATTTTTCATTTCAACTCGCTCACCATATGTTGAAACATTTACATCAACTTTAATTCCTGCATTTTTCCTAACGGCTTTAATATAACTCAAACTCAAAAGTAAATCTTTTAGCCAAGTGACTACATCTTCGCTGTTGTGAAATTCTGGTTCGGTTACAATTTCGATTAAGGGGAGTCCTGAACGGTTATAATTAATCCTTCCAGTTTCTGGATTCCATTGTGCTGGGTCTTCTTCGAGGTGGATTTCTGTTAAATTAATTCCTTTGAATTTTCCGCTTGATGCGTTAACAACAGCGTGAGCTCCAGAAATTGTTGTCTGGTATCCTTTGGGATTATCTGCCCAGTTATAATGTTTTCTTTGCCAAATAACTTTATCATAAGAAATTTTAGAATCAAAAACTAAAGCTAATTGAATCATTTTTTTAACGGCTGATAAATTTGGAGCCATTGGTTTACTTCCTGGAGTTCCTGTGCAAATTGGGCAAATGTGGGAATTTTGAGCATCATCAGAATCAGTTGAACATTTACAGAATAACTTTTCTTTAGTATCTAAATAACCGTGAACTTCTAATCCGATTTTTACTGGGTATGTTGTTTCTTCCATAACTAATAAAATTTCTAAAGCTTTTTATATCTTGTTAAGTTAGGAGTTGCATGAGTATAGTAGAGGATTATAAAAAAGAAATAATTGATACTCGTAAATTTGCTGGAAGATTATACGAAAGTAGGTATTCGGAAATTTTTGAAAAACTGGACCACATTGGTGAGGAGTATAATGAGATTGCGGCTGTTTTTGGAGCTGTGGATGAAATCTGTAAAAAGTATGATGAAATGGGATTTAATTCTTCTAGGGGAACTGTCTATCAGGATTTGTATAATACTAGAGTAATATAAAAGCTTTTATATTTTATCCAATTCTTATCTGTATGAAATCGTTAAAAGTATTGGTGGTTGACTCTAACATAGTTTTGACAGATAAATTAATAGATAAAATAGATGATATTGAAAATTATGAGGCAGTTGTGATTCGGGGGCAAAGACCTTACAGTGAAGATGCTGTTTATCTACAAGAAAGTCTAGGGAATGAAATATTCGGAGTTCCCTATAAAAGAAAATCTGATGAAGAAATTCTAAAGGATATAGATTCAAGAAAACATAGGAGAATTTCTGGATTTATGTCAACTGTTCTTGTATTGGCCGCTTCTGGAATGTCCGAAATGAGTGAGCCATACTGTTTGAGCATCTTAAAATATTTAGAGGGTCCAGATATATTTAGAGAATCAAAAAATTACGACAAGAATTATAAAAAATGGAACATAAAACAAAGAAAACCCTATGATACTCGAAATCAAACAAGGCTATATAGGCACTCAAGGTAAATCTTTTTATACATCTGAGAACTAATTATTTTATGGAAACAAAAACTTTCAAGCCTGGCGACAAGGTTAAGATTCAGACTAAATCTAAAACATGGGAAGGTCTCGTATTAGAATCACATGATTCTAGCATAATTTTATTGAAATTAAAATCTGGTTACAATATTGGAATTCGGGAAGGTGAAATTTTGGATGCTGAAGTTTTAGCAAAAGCTGAAGGGATAAAAAAGGAAAAGCCTGAAATTGTAGTGGATTCTAATTTGCCTAATGTTGCTTTGATAATTACTGGTGGAACTATTTCTTCTCGGCTTGATTCTAAAACTGGTGGAGTTATTGGAACTGATAAAGATGACATTTTGAATATTGCTCCTAAACTAAAAGAAATCTGCAATCCTATAATTGTTAGTCCATTTATGAAAATGAGTGAGGATATGGACCCTAAAGATTGGATAAAGATTGCTGAGGAATGCGAGAAATATTTGAATGATGAATCAATATCTGGAATAATTGTGACACAAGGAACTGACACTTTGCATTACACAGCTTCGGCACTTTCATTTTTTCTTCGAAATTTAAATAAGCCTATTGCATTAACTTATTCACAAAGGTCAGTGGACCGAGCTTCAACTGACGCTTCGCTGAATTTAGTTTGTGCTGCTCGGTACGCAGTTTCTGAAATCGCGGAAGTTGCAATTGTTGGACACAGGGATTCTAATGATAAAGTTTGTCTCGCTATGCCTGCGACGAAAACTCGTAAGATGCACACTTCTAAGAGAGATGCTTTTCATATAATTAACGGTGAACCTATTGCTGAAATCACAAAAGAAAAATTAATTCCTTTGAAAGATTTTGATGTTAGACTTTTAACTAAACCAAAATTGGATGCTAAATATTCGGATAAAGTGGCTTTAGTGAGAGTTTATCCTGGACAAGATCCTTCTATTTTGGAATACTATGAAAAGGAAGGATATAGGGGAATTGTTTTGGAGACTACTGGGCTTGGGCATGTTCCGACAAAAGATTCCAACAACAATTGGTTGCCTAAAATTAAAAAGGCAATTTTAAATGGGATGACTATTTGCGCTGTTGCGGGAACCATTAATGGTCGACTGAATCCTAATGTTTATTCTGCTGGAAGAGATTTGCAAAAGAGTGGAATAATTTATCTAAAGGATATGTTAGCTGAAACTGCGTTAGTAAAATTAGGTTGGGTACTTGCCCATAAAAAATGGGAAGTTAAAGAAAAAATGTTGGAGAATATCGCGGACGAGTATTCTCCAACACTGCATAATTAAAAATTAAAAAAAATTAAAATATTTATTTCTTAAAATATTTTTTAGTCGACTTGCTAAAGAAGAGGTACCAAATTTGTAAGCCTGCGATTGCAGCTCCTGCAAATCCGATTGCAAAATATTTATTGATTAATAATACTATTGATACAATTGCAATTATTGCTGCGACTACTCCTGCGGCTATTTTTGACCATTTCTTTGCTTTCAATAGGTTTTTCCCTACGAAATAAGAAAATAATGATAAAATAACTAATGCAAATCCAATTCCTAAAAATTGGCCAGAAGTTATGTATCCTACAGCTACTCCAGTTGCTGGATCAGCTAAAGGTAATCCTACGGTTCCCCTAAAAACATCCGATAAAGAAAATATTTGTAGACTCATTGTCATGAATCCCATAGCACTTAGAAAAGCTATTACTGCTAAAACCCAAATACCTTCACGAACATCATTTAAATTTTTCATTTCAACCTCCTTGATATTTATACGAGCAAAGAAGAATATATAAAGATTGACATTTTCGCGTGGTCGCGAAAATCGTCAAGGGAAATTCTGCAGAATTTCTAGATTCCGAACCCCTTACCGTCGAGGCCGCAGAGGGTTCGATTCAAGTGAAGGGAATTTGTTTCAAATTCCCGCGTTCCAGAATGTTACCCTCACTATATTGATTAAATATAGGTTGGCCTCAAACGGTCCCCAATTAGGGACGACCTTGTTAGCCCCCAGAACCTGGTGGTCCCGGGCAAACCCTCTTCCATAAAAAATTACGAAGTCTTCGACTCCGCATTTCTTATGGAGATGTAATTTGATTAATTGATTGTGTCAATATGGAAGCGTCGGTTTGGACTGGGCGTTCTGAGCAGGTGAGTCGAAGATATAGCGAATGACAAGAATTATATTTTATACTCGAATCGAAAATTTGACTATTAATGTGATTAAAAATTTATTTTAAAAATGTAAAGAAAAATATTTAAAAACTTATAGCGTTTTTTATTATATGAAAATAAAATTTCTGGGATCTATTGAAAAAAATAAAGGATTAATTGACGATCTTTTAGAGGCCCTTAAAGAATTAAATATAGACCCTCACTTAAAAATTTTAAATAGCCCACGTGATTTTATAAAATACAAAGTTAGAGCTCCTGCGGCAATAATTATTAACGAAAATGTTATTTTTAAGGGTCACCATGATCTTTCGAAAAATATCAAAAAAGCACTAAAAGAAGAAATAAAAAAAGAAAAAACACAAAGCTAATTTATTTAAAGCTTGCCAAGTAAATTATTATATGGAACAAATCAAGGAGGGAAAAGCACAAACAAAGAACACAGCAAGTTCCGTCACCCGTCACCCGTCACCCTCGTCCGTAAATCCCGAAGGATTTACTCCTGCCTCTCAAAGTGCGCATGACTATAAGAAAATTGGATTAAAATCTGGTTTGGAAATTCATCAGCAACTTGATACTCATAAGTTATTTTGCAATTGCCCGAGCATCCTTCGAAATGACGAACATAAGTACGAAGTTAAAAGAACTTTAAATCCTGTTGTTGGAGAAACTGGAATTGTGGATGTTGCGGCCAAACATGAAGCTGCTCAAAATAAGGATTTTATTTATCAAGTTTATGATACTAATTGCTTGGTTGAAATTGACGAAGAGCCACCTCATACAATTAATCAAGAAGCTTTAGAAATTGCTTTGCAGATTGCTCATTTATTGAATTGTAAAATTTTTCCTGTTACTCAAATTATGAGAAAGACTGTGATTAATGGGTCTAATACAACTGGATTTCAGCGGACTGCTATGATTGCTCACGACGGTTATATTGAAATTTCTACTGGAAAAATTTCTATTGATGCTTTAATGCTCGAGGAGGATTCTGCTCGTAAGGTTTCGGTTAATGAGGACGGGACTGTTACTTACAAATTGGATAGGCTAGGGATTCCTTTAGTTGAGATTGCTACTGGTCCACATATGCATACGCCCGAAGAGATTAAGGAAGCTGCTTTGAAACTTGGTGAAATTTTAAGAGCTTGTAAAGTTAAGCGAGGTCTTGGGACTATTCGTCAAGATGTTAATATTTCAATTGAGGGAAGTAAGCGAGTTGAGATTAAGGGATTCCAAGACCCGAAGATGATGAAGAAAACTATTGATTTAGAAATTGAACGACAGAAAAAATGCGTAGAGGAAAACACTTGTCAAGAAGAGGTAAGGAACGCTTTGCCTGACGGGACTACTGAATTTTTGCGACCAATGCCTGGGGCTGCCAGAATGTATCCTGAGACTGACCATCCTTTATTGAAAATTTCTAGAGAATTAATGGACAGAACTAAAAAGAATTTGCCGAAGTTGGCGTCGGAACATAAATCTTATTTGAGTGAATTTGGTTTGAATGACGAGTTGATAAAATTATTATTGAAGCAAAATATGATTGAGGAATTTAAAACGTTACTTCATTCTTGTGATAATCATGAATTGATTGCTAAAACTTTAACACTTTTTCAAAAGGAAATTTCTAGAAAAGAGAATAAGGAGCTAAAGGAAATTAATGAAATTTTTGATGCTCATATGCTAGAATCCATTCTTGAAAAAGTTGGAAAAGATATTTCGTCGAATGATGTTAAAGGAATCATGTTGAAGATTGTTCAGGGTAAAACTTTGAGTGAGGCGACAGAAAAAAGTGACGTTGATTTGAGGGGTGAGGCTGAAAAACTAATTGCTGAAAAACCCGGGCTTAGTCAGGGTGCTTATATGGGTTTGCTTATGGGAAAATTTAAGGGTCAAGTTTCTGGGAAAGACGTTTCTGAAGTTTTGAAAAAAATTCTTTAATTAAGAGCTACTTTTATAAAATTATTTATTATTTTGCCTACATATCCTTTTTCTTTGGAAATTTCTGGGTGAAATTGTACTCCCCATATTCTCTTTGTTGGGTGCCTTATAATTTCTATTCCATTTTTAGATTTGGCTAGCGGAATTAAATATTTAGTTTTTGAAACTGCCCATCTATGAGCTTCGAAAACTTCAAACTCTTTTTTTAGTCCTTTCAATATTTGATCTTCAGAAATTATTTTTATTTTTTCCGATCCTTTTTTCTTTTTTGCCATCTTTTCTAATTTTTCATTAAAAGAATATGCGATGAGTTCGAATCCTAGGCATATTCCTAAAATTGGCCTAGAGGAATTTTTAATCAAATCTATTTCTTTTTTATATTCTTCTTTGTGATTTTTTACTGAGAAAGAAGAACCACCTGAAAGAATTATTAAATCAAATTTTTTATAATTAATCAAATCTAATTTCTTGAAATCTACAACTTTTACATCCTTTAATTTATTTAATAACTCACTCAAATGTTTGGAGTGATTGTTTACTAATAGGATTTTCATTTTAATTTAGTTAGAATCTTATCCTTAATAATATTTCTATAAAATAATTATGAAGAAATTTAAAGGACAGGTTAATGGGAAAGAAGTGAGTGAAGTGCTTCGAGAACTTTTGTAAAGTTCTCTCAAGTTGGTAGTTTGTAGTGAATTGTTGGTAGTGGGATGTATTGCTGCGTGGTTTATCCACGCTTGTTTTTTGGAGCGAGGAAGCCCGAGCGATTAAATGGACAAGTCAATGAGACGAGACTTTCGACGAAGTCGAAAAACGAAGTGGACAGTCGAAGTGAATAAATATGAGAACTTTAGTTCTCTAAATTAGAATTTATTTTAATTTCTTTTTTTCAGAATTAGAAAAATAATTTTGTTTAGTTGATACTGGGCGTCCTAATTCTTTTTCAGTATCCTTTCTTGCATTGCCTGCAACATTACCACCTCTTATTGCTACACTCTTGCTTTGGATAAAAGTTTCTGGCTTTTCCCCTTGGGATAGTTCAGTAGTTATACGTTCACCAAGCATTGTGAAAATTAATTCTAAATCGTCCATATGATCTCGTAGATTATCTTTTGATTCTTTTGGTATATTTTTATATTTTTTATATTCGGTAGGCGTCATCCCAAATGTAGCATTAGAAATTTCTGCTGTTAATATTCCTAAATCTGTGTATGTTTTCATGCCTCTTTCTTTCCATTCATCTGTCAAATTTTGTCTTATAGTTATGCCCCTTAATCTTTTATCAATCCAATCTTTAGAATATCCTTTTGCTGAATAAATTTCTTTCATTCTTATTTGGGCAAGTTCAGGATTTTCTATTTCATCTATTCTTTCTTTTCCTACATTTGCAAGCCATCGTTTAAATGGTTCTGCGTTTTTACTTGGGATTGATTGAATAATACGAAAAATATCCTTTGTATTCCCTGCAAGAACTGTTCTTTTCTTTTCTGTTAACGTAGACATTTCTACATGGGGACAATTTGTCCCTAGATAAATTCTTAATTCTTCATCTCTTTTACGTAGTTTTTTTAAATAATCTGTAGGATTGATACTTTCTGTTAAAGTCTGTATAATGTCCACTAAAGAATAATACCATTCATCTTTAAACCAAATTCTTCGAATATTTTTATTTTTAAATACAATTAATGATTTATCTAAATTATTCATATTATTGTTATCTTGACAAATTATTTAAGTCTTCTCTATTTTTTATCTAAGATTCCAGAAATTCCCCAAGCTGTCATTGCTGCAAATGATGCAGCAACAATTGCTACTACAATTAAAGATTCAGCTCCGCAAACAGCACCAATGCTTCCGCCGACTGCTCCAGATATTCCACCAATAATTATTCTCTTATTTTTTTCGTCCATCAGTTTACCCCAAGTTCTTTTAATCTGTTGATATGCATTTTCATAATTGCTTCAACGTTTCCAACCATTTTTACCAACTCATTTCTCTCTGCTGACAAAGTACTAACGGCACCTTTGTGAAAACCAATCTCTTGTTCTTCTGTCATCTTTGGATTTTCAGGTTCACTAACTGCTTCTTCTTTTGCAGAATTAATTGCACTTTCTAAATCGTTAACATCCATGCTTAGAAATAATAAATTGTGTATATAAATGTTATTAACACAATTTATTATTTCTAAGAGGTGAGCGGGTAGTAGGTGAATCTTCGGTTCATGGTGAGCGGGTCTGGGGTTTGGGGTGAGCGGGTTGGTAGATAGGTGAACTTTGTTCACGATTTATTTTTTTGGAAACATTGTTACTCGCTGTGGCGCGTTTTTGGATTTTTGTTTTTTTGTTTTTTTGTTTTTATCTATTATCTTATTTACACCAATAGATACCCCTCAGTATCTCCGATGAGTTTTTGTAATTTCAGAGTTAATTATATATTTTTTGAAAATTTTGCTATCTAAGGCAATTTCATCCACGGATTTGCACGGATACACACGGATTTTTGAATTTTATGACTCGTGATTTCAATAGTGATTTCATTTTCCTTTATAACTATCGGATATACTGAAAGTATCGCAATTCTTTTAAAGTTAAATTTCGGTTAATAATTATGGAAAGAACAATGATTAAAGATTTGGCTTCTATGGAAGGACAAGTTGTAGAAATCAAGGGATGGATTGATACTATTCGAGAACATGGGAAGCTTACTTTTTTAGAGATTAGGGATATTGGGGGGACTGTTCAAACAATCACTACGGCAAGAGATGAAGTTAATTTTGAAATTGCCAAATCACTTTCAAAAGAATCTTGTGTTAGAATTAAGGGCGAAGTGAAATCTCGACCCGAAGGAACACATAATAAAAATTCTCCAGCTGGAAATGTTGAGGTCAAAATTGAAGACTTAGAAATTTATACTAAATGTCCTGCACTTCCTTTTGATATTGATAATGATGAAGTTGGCGAAGACATCCGATTGAAATATAGATATTTAGATCTTCGAAGACCGTTAATGCAAAAAAACTTATTACTTAGAGGAAAAATAATTAAGTTAATTCGAGATTTTTTATATGAAGAAGGATTTAATGAGTTTGAAACTCCTGTTCTTGGAAAATCCACTCCAGAAGGAGCTCGAGATTATGTAGTTCCTTCAAGAACTCAACCTGGGAAATTCTTTGCACTTCCTCAATCTCCACAATTATTCAAGCAACTTTTAATGGTAGCTGGATTTGAAAAATACTTTCAGATTGCAAGATGTTTTAGAGACGAAGATCTTAGAAGCGACAGACAGCCAGAATTTACTCAATTAGATGTGGAAATGTCATTTGTTACACAAGATAATATAATTGCTTTAACCGAAAAATTGCTCCAAAAAATTTGGAAAGAGATATTAAATGTTGATATTCAAATTCCTTTTCAAAGAATTTCGTATGATGAATCTATGGAAAAATATGGAATTGATAGGCCCGATTTAAGAAAAGATAAAAATAATCCTAATGAATATGCGTTTTGCTGGGTTGTTGATTTTCCTTCATTTGAATATTCTAAGGAACATGAAAGATATACTGCAGTTCATCATCCTTTCACTCATCCAGAAATGAAAAGTTTTAATGAAGATCCTAAAACGGCTAAAGCAATTGCTTATGATGTTGTGTTAAATGGAACTGAAATTGGTGGAGGTTCTATTAGAATTCACGAGGCAGATATTCAGGCTAAGGTATTTGAAACACTTGGTATTGGGGAAGAAGAACAACAAGAAAAGTTTGGATTTTTACTTGATGCTTTGAAGTTTGGGGCACCACCTCATGGAGGAATTGCATGGGGATTAGACCGACTCGTTCAAGCAGTTCTTAATGCTGAATCTATTAGGGAAACAATTGCATTTCCAAAGAATAAGGAAGCGAGAGACTTAATGTTAGATGCTCCAAGTGGAATAGGTGATAGACAACTTAAAGATATTCATATTAGGACAGATATTCCGATTAAAGAAGAGAAAGAATAATAATTTTTTAGCAATTTAATTTAAAGCCATCTTCTAGTTTTCTTGGCAGAATATGTGCGTGTAAATGTTCTATTACTTGACCTGCTGTTTTTCCGTTATTGATAATTAAATTAAAATCTCCTGAAAAAGTTCCTATTGCGTCTTTTACTGTTTGAAAAAAATCTTCGTATTTTCTATGTGGCATATCTAAAAAAGAATTATAATGTTTCTTTGGGATAACTAATAAATGTCCTGGCACTTTTGGATTCGCATCTTTAATTACAATGTAACCTTTATTTTCTAAAACCTTTTCAGCTGGTATTTTTCCTGCTACAATTTTACAAAATATGCAATCTGGTTTCATATATTATACAGCATCACCAATTTTATAAACCTCTCGGATTACATTTTAGTATGGCAAATTCATTATGGCACGAAGTAAGCGAAGAGGAAAAAGAACAAATTAGGAAGGATTCTAAGTCTCTTATGGCTGAGTTTGCAACAAAGCTTTCTAAAATAAAAACTAGCGATAATCATTTTGAAAATTATACTGGATTTAGAGAGGAAGGTGAGCCTTGGAAAACTCCACAAGATTTTAAAGATTTAACTTTACTTAATGCTCCATTCGTAGAAGATAATTTTTTAGTAGCCGAAAAAGGAGGCTGGAAAAAATGAAGATATTGTATTCAAACGAAGAAAATTTTAATGAAGTTTATGAAAAAATTAAAAGTGATGAAAAAGATAATTTGCACGTCTTGGCAGATTTTGATAGAACTTTAACTTACGGTTCAATCAATGGAATAAAAACGCCTTCAATTATTTCCTTGCTTCGAGATGGAAATCATTTATCTGAAGGATACGCCGAAAAGGCTCACGCATTATTCGATAAGTATCACCCTATGGAAATTGACCCGAATATGCCGATTAAAGAAAAGAAAGATGCAATGATGCAATGGTGGGATTCTCATAATCAATTACTTATAGATTCTGGATTAAAAAGAAAAGATTTAGAAGATATTGTAGAAAATGGACATTTAAAATTTAGAGAAGGAGTTCTTGAATTATTAGACAACTTATACAAAAAGGATATTCCTTTAGTAATAATGTCTGCCAGTGGAGCTGGAGACGCCATCCCAATGTTTTTTGAAAAGCACGGTAAAAATTATTCTAATATAACTTATGTTGTTAATAAATTCGAATGGGATAATAACGGAAATTTTAAAGGACGAATCAAGCCTACTATTCATTCTTTAAACAAAGATGAAACTGTATTAAAAAATTTCCCAGAAATTTATTCTAAAATAAAGAATCGAAAAAACGTTATTCTTTTAGGGGACGGACTTGGAGATGTCGATATGATTACTGGATTTGGATATAATAGTTTAATTAAAATTGGATTATTAAATTCTGATGGAGAAAAATTAAGAGAAAAATATTTAGAAAAATTTGATGTTGTACTAGAAGGCGACGAAGATTTAAACTTTGTAAATGATTTAATTGGAGACATAAAATAAAAATGACATTAAAACACAAACTTAAACAAATCAAGGAAGGAAAATTATCTGCAGTTGAAAACTTGATGAATTTTTCTGCTAAAATTTCTACGCCGAAAGTTAAAGATTTGAATATCTTTTTATCTTTAAATAATGAAGCAATTGAACAAGCAAAAAAAATTGATGAGAGAATCAAAAGTGGCGAGGCTGGAAAATTAGCTGGTTTATGTTTTGCAATTAAATCCAATATTTCTGCCAAGGGCATGGAAACAAATTGTGGCTCTAAAGTTTTAGAGGGATATGTTTCACCGTATAATGCAACGGTAATTAACAAATTACTTTCAGAAGATGCAATTTTAATTGGAATGTTAAATCAAGATGAATTCGCTTGTGGGGCTTCTGGAGAAACGTCAGCTTTTGGGCCAACAAAGAATCCTTTGAATCCTGAATTAATTCCTGGCGGCTCTTCATCGGGTTCTGCGGCTTGTATGGCAGCCGAGTTAGCAGACTTTACACTCGGTTCTGACACTGGTGGTTCAATTAGAAATCCTGCTTCGCATTGTAATGTAGTTGGACTAAAACCAACTTATGGGGCAGTTTCTCGATATGGATTATTGGATATGTCAATGTCACTCGACGTTATCGGACCTTTGACGAAAACTCCAGAAGATTCTCGAATGATTTTTAATGTAATTAAGGGGCAGGATAATTTCGATCAAACTACTACCGACTACCGACTACCGACTGCTGACTCGCACAAAGGAATAATTGGACTCGTTGACGTTCAAGATTTTTGCAATAAAGAAATTGCTGATTTGATTGAGAAGCGAACTATGGAGGTCGCTAAAAAAAATAATTGGACTGTGAAGAAAATTAATTTGCCTTTAGATATTGTGATTGAAACTTATTACATGATTGTTTATACTGAATTCTTTTCTTGTACTCGTAAATATGACGGAAGACGATTTGGTAAAAAAATAGAAGAAACTGGAGGACCTGAAGTTATCCGAAGAATTATTGGAGGTTCTGAAATAACAAAAGCTGAACACGATGGTAAATATTATCGGGAAGCTTTGAAAGCTAGGAACTTTTTGAAAGAAAAATTAAACGAATTATTTGAAAGTGTTGACGCAATAATTTTGCCAACGGTTCCAAGAACTCCACATAAAATTGGCGAATCGATTTCTGTCGAAGATATGTATAATTATGATGTTTTTACAACACCTGCTTCTATTGCGGGACTTCCTGCAATTTCAGTTCCTGCTGGTAAAATTGATGGAAAAGATATAGGGCTTCAAATAATGGCTCCGCACTTCTGCGAGGAATTAATTTTTAAATTGGCTGAAGATTTTGAATAATGAAAACTAATAAAAAAGCTATTCTTAAACAAATTATTGACATAGCGAAAAGTGCTGGAGAAATAGCTATGAAATATCATGGCAAAGAATTAGACATAGAAACAAAATCCCATGAGCATGATTTTCTAACTCAGGTCGATATAGAATCCGATAAATACATAAGAGAAGAGATTGGAAAATTATTTCCTGAAGACGAAATACTTTCTGAAGAATCCAAAGATATTCCAAGTGACTATTCTGGAAGGGTTTGGATGATTGACCCACTTGACGGAACAAAAGATTTCGTTTACAAAGGAAGAGGTTTTTCTGTAATGATTGGACTTTGCGTAAATGGAGAGCCAATGCTTGGGGTGGTTTATGCTCCCGCAAGAGAAACATTATACTACGCAGAAGAGGGGACTGGTGCTTATGTTGAAAAAAATAAAGAGAAGATTGATCTAAAGGTTAGCGAAATATCAGAATTAAAATCTAGCAAAATTGTAACCAGAATCATTCATAGGGAGAAAAGAGATTTGGATAAGTTGGTTGATTCTATTGGGGTTAAAAGTGAAATGCCAGAAAGTAGCGTTGGAATAAAACTTGGATTAATAGCCGAAGGCAAAGCCGACCTGCATATAAATACAAATTACAGATGTAGTAAGTGGGATACTTGTGCTCCACAAATAATATTGGAAGAAGCTGGAGGGATTGTAAGTGATTTTAGTGGAAACCCTTTAAATTATAAACAAAAATCACCAAAATGGGAGAATTCTTTTGTGGCATCAAATCACAACCTTCATAAAAAAATAATAACACATATTTCGGAGAATATATGAAAACTTCACAAATTGGAGATTTTACCGTTGGGAAATTTAAAACAGTAGTTCTTGCCACCGAAGAAGTTAAGAAAAAATTCAAAAGTAAAAAAGTTTCTTTTACTATATTAATGCCTGTTCCTTGGGCATTTTTAGATGTAGAACTTTTTGATGTAATTGACGAGAATGGCGACGGAAAACCTGATGAAAAATTCGGAACTGAATTTAAGATAATTTATGTGTTGGAAAAACAAAATGCTATGGAATTTGAACAAGATGCTTTGATTCTTAATAAGATTACAATTGGCGGAATTAGATTAAAGTATGTCGCGTTAAAACTTTAAATAGTCGAAATTCAATTTGTTTTAATGGGAAAAATAACATTTGAAGAAGCTAAAGAATTTTTAAATAAAATAACCAATGAAGATAAAGTTGCTATTATTCATCATGATGACGGGGATGGTTTTTGTTCTGGAATTTTATATTATGATTGGTGCAAAGAAGCTGGAGCTGAAGTTGAAGAATTTACTTATGTAATTAGTAAATCTAAAATTAAAGATTTTGATTTAAAAAAATTTAACAAGATAATTTTTACGGATTTAGCTAGTGGATTTATGGCTGAACAATTAAACATAATTTCAGATAAGGAAGTTTTCTATACTGACCATCATCCAGAAGAGGGGGTTTTTCCTAAAGAAATTTTGACATTTATTACAGATAAGGATGGATATATCCCCTCGTCAAGAACCGCTGGTAAATTAACTGGGATAAAACCGTTTTTGGCTTTAACTGGAACAATTACTGACTCTGGAGACTTGTACGCTGAAAATGATGAATTTATTAATTCTCATTTAGATAAGCTTGGAATTTCTCTGGACGATTTCAAGAAAGATATTTCTAGTGTAATTTCAAATACTCTTTCTTATTTGGACAAAAATCATAAAAAAGCTTTTGAATTATTACATGAATTGGAATCTATTGTAGATGTTAAAGGTCTTCGAAAATATGCCGATAAAATTGAAGACGAAATTGAAAAGTTTGTTAATGAGTTTGAAGAAGAAAAAGAAATGATAGCAAGTGCTAATTTTTATTATTTCGAGCCTGTATTGAATGTTAAGGGTCCTGTTACTGGAATAATTTCTCATAGTGATCATAAAAAAATATACATCTTTGCTTCACCAAAGGAAGATGGAAAATATATCTCGCTTTCAGCTAGGAATACTTCTCAAAATCCCAGCATGGTAGAAATGTTGAGAGCTGGAGTTGAGGGATTAGAAGACGGAAATGCTGGTGGGCATCCTCCTGCGGCTGGCGGAATGATTCATGCTAAAGATTTGGATAAATTCAAAGATAATATTAGAGAATTTTTAGAAAAATAAATTGACATTTTTCCGTGGTCGCAAAAATCGTCAGGAGAAATCCACACAGGATTTCAGATTCCAGACCGCTTACCGTCGAGGCCGCAGACGGTCTGATACATTAAGGGAATTTCGTCATTTGACGCGCCCAGTTACGAATCTTCGGGGCGAAATTCCCGAGTTGGCTAACTTTGTTATGTAAATTACAGTATTTGTTCGTTGTTCGGAGTGGATGTTATTTTGTTTGGAGAATTCTTAGAAAATCATAGGGAGTAAATCTCCTGATAATATACTTCCAATTTACATGACATCAGCCGCCAAGTTGGGAATTTGGAACAAATTCCCTCGATATATCGAATCGTCTGCGGCCTCGACGGTAAGGGATTCGGAATTTAGAAATCCCTGCGGATTTCACCCAACGATTTTTTCACCAGAAAAAATGTTGACTCAGTCGCATATATATTTTTAAACAAAAATTACTACCTATTTTGTATGAAACTAAAAGAGATGGGATTTGCATTCGAGAGCAATTATAATCAAATATATCTTGGGGCATTTTATTGTTCCAAAAAATGTAGCGGCGGTACCGAAGGTACCTTGGGCAAATTTTTCATATTGAAAAAAGTGACGGCGGCATCGGAGATGCCTTGGGCAAAAAATATAATTACAATTAATTTTTTGAAAGGAGGTAAAAAAAAGAGAAAATGCCATTAGATTTTGCAAAAGAAGCGATTGCTAACGCAGAAGCAAATTCCATTAACTTCGACGAACTTCGTGCTGGAAAGGCCAACATTAAAGTTTTCGGATGTGGTGGATGTGGATGTAACATGGCTACCTGGCTTTTTAATAAGGGTATCAATGGGGCGACTATTTATGGTCTGAACACTGATGCACTTCATTTATCTATTACAAAGGCCGACGAGAAATTACTTATTGGTAAGGAATTAACTCGTGGACTTGGTTGTGGAGGCTACCCTAAGAAGGGACGAGAAGCTGCAAAAGAATCTCTTACTGACCTGAAAAAAGCTGTTTCGAATTCGGATATGGTTTTTGTTCTGGCTGGTATGGGAGGAGGATCCGGAACTGGATCTATACCTGTAGTTGCTCATTTAGCTAAAGAAGCAGGAGCTGTAGTAATTGCTGTAGTTACAATGCCTTTCGAGGCAGAAAAAGCAAGAATCGATAAAGCAGAGTTCGGATTACAAGAACTTAGAGAAGTAGCTGATACTGTTATTGTTTTAGACAATAATAGATTAGTTGACATTGCTGGACAACTCCCTATGGAACAAGCGTTCGCTGTTGCTAACGAATTAGTAGCGACTATGATTAAGGGAATTGTTGAAACAATTACTTTGCCATCATTAATTAACTTAGATTATGCCGACGTTTCTTCTATTATGAAGAACGGAGATGTAGCAGTTATTGGTATCGGTGAAGACAACTCAAGTTCAAGAGTGGACGCGGCTGTACAACAAGCTTTGACTCATCCTTTGTTGGATGTAGATTATAGAGGAGCTTCGGGTGCGCTTGTTCATATCACTTGTGGACCAGACTTAAAGCTAGAGGAATTCGATAACATTGGACGAATGATTACAGAAAATCTGTCGCCTGAAGCCCAAGTTATTATCGGGGCTAGAGTTAGCAAGGATTTCCAAGGACGTGTTAGAGTTATTACAATTATGACAGGAGTTAAGTCTCCATACATTCTAGGAAAAGAATCCAGCAGCTTTGACGACCGTGATACAATTAGTGTTAACGAACTAGGTTTAGACGATTTAAGCTAAATAAACAAATTTTTATTATTATTTTTTATATTTCCTCCGAGATTTTCTCGGAGGGATTAATATTTTAGGCTCCCTTTTTAGAAAAGGTTCCCTGGAATCAAAATCAAATAGTTTTAATCTAAAATAAATTTTTTATAAAAAATTGATTTTAGATTAAACAATATATGGCGAAATTGAATTTCTTAACGCGCCTGTCCAGAGGACAACCTGTCGCTAAAATTTAATTTCGCATGCTTGGCTGCTTTTGTTATTTTGTAACGAGAGCGAGCGAATAAATATGAGGAGCGTAAGCTTCTCTAAGTGAGGGCTTTAATCGTGGAAAAATCTCACCATATTTTTTCCGTTCCAAGATTCCCAATTGTAGTCTTCGTTAAAGCCTTGAGCGATTAGAATATTAATCATATTATAGTTATTTTTTTCTATATCTGCAATGCAATGCTTATCAATTCCTTTTGCTAATTTCATATTTTGCTTTATGAATTTGGTCCCAATTCCTTGACTCCTAAAATCTGGATGAACAAATAATTTCCTTAAGTAAAAATAATTTAAGTTACTCCCCATATCTAATGCCTTTTTTTCGTAAGGAGTCGGCGATGCATTTTGCATAATCGTGAAAGAATTGTACCCAACAACCCTATCGTCTAAAGAACAAGTAGTTCCCATATTTGTTCTACTTTTATTTGAAATATTATTTTTATCAAAATTTTCAAAATTAGTAAGTTCATTATAAATTTGTTTTATAGAAGGTCTTCTCCCCAGGAAATACATGTCTTTAGAATCTGCAGTATTCAACAATTCTTTTACGCTTTCTGATAGGTTATTCATCATTAGTATAGGAATCTAAAGTTTATAACTTCTATTATGCTAATGGGATAAATAACTAATTCTTTTCCAGAAAATCAAGTACTCGTTTTGGCGCCCATTGTGATTTTATGATTGGTATTGATTGGGCAAGGCCACCTTTGTAGATTGCATTATTGCCTGCCATTGATGTTGAAAAATATCCCTTTTGGTAATCCATAACTTCCGTGCTTGTTCCTGCCATTAAGGCATCGTGCCAACGCATTAAAGCGTGACCGTGAGCTATAGAAGATTTAGCTACTGCTTTTTCTATTCCTTTCAAACTTCCTTTTCCCCCATTGGAACCTTTATGTCCATGCATTGACATTAAATATCCCTGCACAAACATATCTTCATCTGGGGCTAGAAATACCACGTTATTCGGAAGGTCATAAAATGTTTTCATTGCTATTTCAAGACAATTATCTCTACTCGGATCTTGTGCTAAAATTTTATGGGCAGTTAAAACATTTTCTTTATCATTTTTGTAGCCATCTGCGGTTAGCCATCTGTAAAGCATGTCATCGTGATTAGAGGCTTTTATGTAAACTTTTCCACCCCATTGTCCTACCAAATTTGCATTTTCAGTTACATATTCTGCGGTTAAAGACAGTTCTTTTTCTAAATTACTGAGTCCAGCACGATGCAATCTTGCCAATCTAATTTTATCTTTCACGTCGTGAACGCTGACAGAAAGTGCTGCAAAAACGTCATTTAAAAAAGTTGATTCTGGTCTAAGATATCTCATCATATCCATATTGGCTTCATTTATTTTCGGATTAATTTCAACAAAATGAGAATCTCCGACGTCTATTGCAGAAACTTCGGCTCTTTCTGGATCTTTTCCATTGACATATTTTATTCCCAAATCAATAAATGTTCCATTTTTTTGTGCTGGTACAATTCTTGGAAGAAATATTTTATCATCTAAAACGTCGACGACTGCGAATCCATATCTATGGTGTTCCTTTGCCATATATCCTTGGTCTCCAAAATTATAATTCGGATAAGTGCATGCTCCAGTGGTCATCAGTAAATGTGGATATTCTGCAGAAGCCCCTTTAGCTGCTGGAATCATCATTCTCTTTGGAGAGCCTATAATAACTGAGCCTCCTCCAAATTTTTGAGTTAGAAATTCTTTTCCATTTAGCGGTTGTTTATTCTGTGGTTTTAATGGGATATTTGCGGTTCTAATATTGGAATTTAATCTCTTTCCAATTAATGGCCAATCCGTTTCGGGAACATTTTCCCAAAAATAATGCATTGGCATATTGTATGGGCAATCTTTCGATTTCACATCAAATGTACTAAAAGAATCAAATATCTCGTTATTTGAATCATAATCCTCCATGTCTCCAAAATTATTTTCCCATTCCCTTTGCTTTGCTTTTTCTATATTCTGTTCTGCCTTTAGTTTTCTGATTTGTTCATTTTCGTCCCATTTATGTACCCTGCCTTCATAATTTTCTCTTTTTACTGACTCCTTAACTCTGTTTTGAAGATTTCTTTTTTTAGAATCGGATTCGACATAAACATCATCCCTATTATTAAAAAATGGGTGAAGTTCAATTTCGTTACAATTCCCCCCTACAAGAGAATGAATTTGGAGCTCTGCGTTGTTCTCTTCTACATAACTCTCAATATTTTTAATTAAATGTTTATTTGGGGCACCTTTAGATGTATCTCGTCCATACATTCTGGCAGAATAAGGATTTTGAATTCCTTGAGCAGCGGTAATCACATAAGTTTTTTCTTTGCCACTCTTTTTCTTTGCCATTTTTAATTTAAATACTGCAGAAGTGTCGAAAAAATAATTTCTCTTTTACGATATCCAAGTTCCCCGAGTTCTTGTTTCCCATATTATGCAAAAGAGTTCTTTCTTTATAAATAATTATATAATCAAAAAGTAGTTTTACTCACAAATTAATTCATTTTGGATTTTCCGTACTTTTCGAAGTACAAATAATTTTCTAGTTTTTCTTTGAGCTTTGGTTTTGTTCTTATATTTCGTGCTTTCCCTATTGGGAATATCGCTTCAATTTTCATTTTTTCTGGAATTTTAAAAATTCTGTGAATTTGTTCTGGGTAAAAATGCCCGACCCACATAGTTGATAATTTTTGTTCGGTTAATCCTAAAAGAAAATTTTGAATTGCGGCACCTGCTTGTTGTGGAGCATAACGCTTTCCCCTGTCGTCGTAAGATTGTATTAATTTTTTTTCGTCAGATGTTACTATTACTATGTATTTTGCTTCACCCACAAATTCTTGCTGAGAGGCCGTTGCTAACTCTTTGATTTTTTTCTCGTCGGAAACCAAAATGAATTTGTTTACAAATTTGTTTCCTGCGGTTGGGGCGAATCTGGCATAATCAATTGCTCTAACTATTTTTTTCCAATCGACTTTTTTGTAAGAGAAATGTTTTACACTCTTTCTTGTCGTTATCGCTTCTTTTAAGTTCATGATTTAAAGAGGCGGGGGCGGTATAAAAATGTTTAGAATTTCTTTTCGTAATAGGCGAATGGATCTTTAATTTCAATATTGTAGCCTTCCAGCTCTCCTATTGTTGCATATAGTGTTGCACTATTTTTTTTACGCACAATTCCTGCAGGCAATACTACATTGTATAGTTCTGGAGATTTACTATCTCCGTCTGGAAGTTCTCCTCGTTTTAACAATATTCTAATAGATGTTGTATCATAACTAATTGGATTAAAACAGAATACAAATGGATAGCAAAAATAATTTCCAGCCACTTTTGATTTTCTAGCGATATATCCGAGAATTCCAATTTTATCGTTATTCAATAATATCGCCTGAGATATGCTTCCCCATTCTCCACTAGCAAAATCTAATATTATTTTTGAATGTCCTAGAACCCCCTCGTATAATTCCTCTAAATTATTTGCCTCAGAATAACTTATCTTTCCGTTTCTCTTAAAGAATATTCTTATCTTGTTGCTAATATTTATTAAAACCATATCTTGAACATCATCATATTCTTTAACTTTTTCTAATGTGTTAATTGAATCTCCGCTGTATATTACCATTTTGTTTTCTTCTTTCCCAAGTAAAATTATTTTATCATGTATATTGAAAATTTTTATATTACTTAATTTTGGACACTTACTATTTTCATCCACAATCCAATAATTTTTTTCTTTTTTTATAAATACTACTTTTGATTCTCTGGAATTATCACCTTCTATTTCAGCAATCATATATTTCTTAGAATTTATCCATATTTGAGAAGATAGTTGAAAAATAGCGTTATTTCTAAGTCCTGTAATTCTAAACCTTTCTGAGCGTATTAAATTTTTTGAATTATATACCTTCATTATTGATTTTATTGATTTCTTCTTCTGAGATTTGGGCCAATAACTTTTTATGAAATTTGGGTCCATGCATATTTTATAAAATCTATCTGAAAAATCTTTATTCTTTACGTCAAAATTTAATGAATAATTTTTTTCAGATTCTGGAAATTTAAAATTTATTTTGTTTTCATTAAAATCTAGATCACAATCTATACCAACTGGAATCGTTATATTCGGCAACTGATGCCCGAAAGGCACACCAAAAATTATTGGAATATCTGGAAATATTTCTTTTATCATATTTTTTAATTTCTCATCTTTTTCTATCCCAAGCCCGCCAAAAACTAAAGCTTTTGGCTTAAATAAACTATAATTTTCTAGAAAAATAAAATAATTATATGCCTGGAAATCTTTAACTTCGCCTATTTCGCCCACAATCTTTTTATCCTCTATGAATAATATTTTATCCACAAAATCAATTCCCAAATGCAATGTTATACTCTTAATAAAAGTTCTTAAATTCCCAGCCACTGTTTTACCTGAAATTTTTTCAGTTGGTAGATTAATCGTATTTTCTTTACTAAATGGAATTGAATAATCTATCATAGAAAATGCTTTTTGTAATGCCAATAGGCTATCCGCATCTAACTGCTGAAATGCAGTTGGCCCATATAATGAAATAATTTTTGATCGCTGGCTAATTAAATTTACTAAGGGTGTCAAATTACTATACCCTATTAACATTTTTTTATTTTTTTCAAACAAAGAATAGTCTACATCTTTTATAAAATGAGTTATTCCAGATCCACCTTTTGCCGCAACAATAGCCTGTGAATCAGAAGATATTGCCAAATGAAGCAAGTCTAATCTTTCACTCGGATCTCCAGCCCACTTTTCAAAATATCTCTCCGAAGAAATTAGATATTCTGGATTTGAAAATCCCATTATATTAACATTTTTTTGAATCCTTGACATATCATTGCCACAATAATGAGAAGTTGCAATTACTGAACATCTATTTTTTGATTTCATATAAAAATAAAATATAAGATCTATTTATTATTAATGGTAATTTAATTTAATTTTTTAAAATTGGATTCTAACTTATCAATAATATTTTTGTTTAAATCTAAAAATATTTTTCCACTTGAACCCATCTTATCACGATAAAAAGTTTGAGTTCCACTTCCATTAATTTCCAAAACATAATCTCCTCTAAAATCAATACACCCATATTTAATTCCAGTTAAATCCATAGCCTCTCTTGCGATTTCAAGATGTTTTTTATTTGGAGTTTCCAATAAATATCTATTTCCCAAACTTTCTCTTGCAGGACTTCCTATCTTTTCTGCGACCCTAGATCCGACCCTTTCATTAAATAAATAAATATGCCTTATTTCCTTTTGATTTGGAATAAATTGCTCTACAATATAGTCATTCTTCAAATCGTCCTCGGTAATCGCACCCGTTCTTAGCAAATTTTCTAGCCCCGTTGTATTTTTTATAAATTCCACCCCATTTCCTTGCAATCCATAAACTGGTTTTAAAATAATTCCATCTTTATGTTCTTTGAGTAATGCGTTGACATCTACCTCTCCATTTATATCATAACTTGGAATAAATGGTAATGGAAGTTTTTTTTGATTATCTTTTCTAGAATAAGCTGTAGCTGAAGAACTATTTACAACTAAGGAAATATTCTCCTCTATAGACTTCACAGTATCTACTAGGTTATCAAAACATTCCTTTCCTACTCTCATTCCATAACCCCTAATCATTAAAGCGTCAGGCAACGTAAAATCCCTATAAATGATTTTATTATTATTTAAGTAAAGTTCTTTAGAAAAACCCTTTCCAATAATTGCATCTTCAGACTGAACCATTCGAACATCATGTCCTCTATTTTCTGCTTCTTTGATTAAATGATATGTATCCCAATGTTCTGCACTATCACTACCATCAAGTTTATTGCTAAGTATAGAATCTATAGTAAAAGTTATTTTCATTTTGTCAAATGTTTTGAAATTAATTTATCTAAAAAATTAACTAATTTTATTGCAAATTCCTCTCCGACTCTTGCAAAGATTGCAAATGCACTTGGATTTAGTAATTCGGCTTCTATAATATGCGGTTCATTATTATGATATGAAAAATCTATCCTGCTATACATTGTTGGATATTTCTTAGAAATTAAATTCATAATTCCTTTTGAGTATTCAATTTCTTCTTCTGTTGGCTCATATTTAGAAACAATTCCACCAGCAGATTTGTTGCATCTAATTTCATTTTTATTGTCTGGATTTGGAACTTTTAATACGGCATGACTATAATTATTTCCAATAAAGAACAAACTTTTTTCTCCTTCGCGTATTCCATTACAAAGCTCTTGTGCTACATAATTTTCAAGAGAATCTTCTAAATTTTTTATTTTATTTAGATCTTCTTTAAAATTAATTAATATTAATCCATCTCCCCTAGAAGCTATCTTTGGCTTTACTACAAATTTTTCTCCAGATCCCACCCTATTTATTACATCTTTAACCTCATAAGCTTTACAAACTTTGGCATCATTCTCCATTAAATAATATAAGTGCTCCTTTGAAATATTCCACCTGATTGTTTTAGGATTATTAATTATAAACGCTCCAGTTAATTCTATCTCATCTAGCATTCTATGAAATCTAGAAATATTCTCTGGCAACAAAAATCCCTCTTGTTTATATAAAAAAATAGCATCTTCAGGAGTTAATTTTTTAGGTTCTACAAATTTAGAGCTATTGTAATGATATGTATTTAAAAATATTTGATTTGAATAGTCATCCCAATTAACAAAATAAATATCATAATTTTTTTTCTCAAATTCTTTTATCCAAAAAGTATAATCATCTCCTCCAACTTTATTATCTACTACAAAAGTATTTGGAATTTTATCTTGATCTTTTCTGGACAATGTAAAATAAATAGACTTACGCATCAATTGGCTCTACAAAATTTACTTCTTCCAATACAGAACCCTCATCTTTTGAAAAAATACAGACAGCCTCTAGATCTTCTCCAAAATCATTAATATTCTTTGAAATTATAATTTCATTTGGAACAACAACATGATTAAATAACTCTTCCATATCTAGGATTTCCGAATAACGAACAAGTTCATTTGCACAATTATTCATTGGATCATAAACCGAAATTTCAAAATGTGATTTATTTAAAACTAATGGAATTTCTGTACATCCTAAAACTAATGCCTCTGCCCCATTAACTATCATCATATTTCCCGCTTCAATAAGCAGTTTTCTTGGCTTTATTTTTTTTCCAGCTTTGATTTGATAAATAGAATCCATTACCAAATTCTCCTGATCTGTTCTTTCTAGTTTAACTACCTCTATTCCAACGAGATCAAAATATTTTTCATAAAGTTTTAAATCTATTGTTAAAGTTGTTCCCAAAATTCCTATTTTTTTCATACGTGGATTCTCTATTTTTATCTGCTTTACTAATAATTGAATCATATCAATTATTGGAATAGAAACATGTCTTTGAACCTCTGGAAGAAGATAATGAACAGTATTACATGGAACAACGACACAATCTGCTCCCATTGATTCCAATACTCTACATGTCTTAACCATTTCTGGTATTGGGCTGATACTACTGTTCCCCGAAATATAATCAAGTCTACTTGGTATTTTAGAATTGCAATAATGAATAAAATTTATATTATCTTGATCTTTTTCTGCTGATTTACATCTAATTAAATATTCACAGAATTTATTTGATGCTTCTGGACCCAACCCACCCAAAACTCCTACCGTGTTCATTTTCATTTTTTCCATTTTTAAATTTTTCTAATTTTTCCATTAGAATATCTCAAAAATGGGGGGTTTCTTTATAAGGTTAACGTTGAATTTTCAAGTAACAACAACATTTTTGATAAAAAAAAAGTCAAAAAATTATCTCAAATATAAAAAAGTTACATAACAACTCATAAAATTTACACAAGCTTTTGGGAGAAATCGGGATCGCAAAAACTAGGGTTTTTGCTGAGCCATGCGTGTCGCAGAACCTCTGGTTCGGTTCTCCCAAACGAGAAGCGCAGAAGCGCTTCCCGAGATGACTCTGCTCGCAAAATGTATTAAATAATTTAATAAAAAAATCAGAATTCTACTACCATCTTGGCTTATACGCTCAAAAGCGCCCGGAAGAGGACTCGAACCTCCGACATCACGATTAACAGTCGTGCGCTCTACCTGCTGAGCTATCCGGGCTTCCTATTTAGTAATTTAAATCGTTTTTAAACTTTGTTTATTTGTAATTTAATACTTGTGCAAACTCATCAAGACCTACCAAAAGACAATCTTCAATAACTTTATAATATTTTTTCAAAGACTCGGAAATTATAACATAAACTTCATACTTCTCCCTTAAATAAGAAATCTATAGGAGCCTTCTTTTTCTACTAAAGATTTTAGAAATTTCTCCTGATCTTTTAATCTAATGAACATTAAAGAATATGTCAGCCAAATTATATAAATTTTATCTTTCCTGCTGAGCTATAAAAGCATAATCAATAGAAAATAATTTTGTTTCTGAAAATGACGATTAGTTACTTTCTTTTCTTAATCATCTTTAAAGAGAATTTTTTGGGATTATTTATCTGTTCAAAATCTCTGACTACTCTCATATCTTCAATGGAATAAAATGCCTTGGGATTTGTTTCGTTTACTATGTCTAGAAACTTTTTTACTTTCTTTCTATCTACGACAGAAAGAATAATTGAAACTTTTTTCTTTTCTTTTCCAGATTCTCCATTTGCAATAGTTATAGGGTAACCACTATTCTTTAAATTTTCAAGAAGTTCTTTATCGTTTCTTCTGACAACTAATCTTATCATCACCTTTCCAATGGAAAATTTTTCGTCCATAAACATACCCAGATAAGTTCCAGCAGAAAAACCTAATGCATAAATAATATAGAGCCAAAAACTATTCATATTTTCCATAAGTTTTCCCATTGCAATAACCCAAACAAGAATTTCGAAAAACCCTAAAATAGGTGCTAAGTTTTTATGACCCTTATTTACAAAAATCATCCTAACTGTTCCGATACTAACATCTGCAATACGTGAAAGAAATATCAGCAACGGGATTACAATGTAATTAAAATATACAGTTTCCATCGAAGCTTAGTTGCTATTTGCTTTTTAAATTTTCCTACAACTCAGCGCTATCCAGAATAAGAAATCTCTCAACATAAATTCGAAGAATCCATCAAAATCTTACACGTAAAAAATCTATTCCGGACAGAGCCTATAACTCTTATTCTAGCTCTTTTTCTATTCTTGCCAATTCTTCTTCGGTGATTGGATCGGAATCATCATCCTCTTCGATATCTATATCTTTAACACCTTCTTTTAACCCTAAATCATCTCTGTCAAATTTTCCCCTAGAAGCGTTTTGCTTTTCCAGGTAAGCGAATACATTTCCGTGTTTTGCTCCTTGAATTAAAGATTCTATTCCTTGAACTACTGCATCTAGATGATCTGAATCTACAATTACTCCGACGGTATTTCCGCTTATTACTATTTCTGAACCTGTTAAATTTTCGATTGTCTTTCTAGCCTTTCCGCCAGTTCCAATTAATCTTGCTCTAACATCTTTTAGATTCTTTCTTCTTGTGTGCTCTTTTACTTCTATGAACTCTAACACAAAATCTTCGTTTGTTAAAAGCAAAGCGTCGTCTACACAAAAACCAAAATCTAATGCATGAACTACTTTTTCCACTAAGAATTCTGTTAGCTCATTTCCCTTTAGTCTAATTGAACCTTTTCCGAAGCTGATTTTTATTTTTGTCTTATTTTCAATTGCGGGAACTGCTTTTTTTATCTTTCTCATATTTTGAACTTTTACGTCTCTCATATTATTATTATTGTTTGGAAGTTTATAATTTTATTGATGCACTCTGAAAAACTCTGCATAATTTCCATATTCCATTGGAATACAGTCTAAAGTATGATTATAAATATGACCCTCTCCCCATTTTGAATTAATATATATATCTTCTTCAATCTTATCTACAATCCCCCAATGTGTCACATTTTTCAGATTAAAATACATAACAATAGAACCTCTTTCTGGTTTTGGAATCCACTGAATATCTGGTAAATCTTCGAACCTTAATTTATTAGCCACATCGTTACCTTCTCTCCAACTATATTTATATAAACCTACATTATCAAAAGCCCAATCTCTACAGTCATAATAAGGAACTCCCATTGAGCTATAATTAGAAGCGTCTTCTAATAAATTTAATTCAACTCCCTCTGGTTTTTTGAATAACGAAGAATATAGACCATTTTGAGAATCAAGGAAGCATGTGAAAAGATCAACCCTAGTTCTAATATCAATGGAACTTGAAAGTAATATTGAGTTTCTATTATTAGAAAAAACATCTCTTTCCTCAAAATGCTTATTATTTGTTCCGATTTCCATAATTAACCTAGAAATATTCTTGATCTATTAACCTGATTAGAATTCTGAATCATCTGTTGTGAGCTTGCCCATTTGTTTCAACTTGGTCACTTGATTTGGAGTATATTTAAATAAGACATCTCCTTTATCATCGTCAAATTCCCATGGTTCGATAATTATTGCGTCGCCTTCTCTTAACCACAACCCTCTTCGCTTACTTCCTGGAACTCTGCAGTTTCTTGTTTTTCCGTCCATGCAAGATACGAACATTCTACTCGCTCCGCACCTTTGTGTTATGATTCCAATTACTTCTCGTCCGTGTGGTAACTTGACTCTTACTGGTCCTTCGAAACCTGGTACAAAAACTTTCGCTTTGTTTTTCTTGGATTTGTCTTTAAATTTGCTAAATGCCATTATTGGTTAAATCGAAATCTACTTTTAAAACTATGTGTAACGATTTAGAGTTGGTAGCATAACTAGTTGGTAGTCTGGGTGGTTGGTGTGTCGGGTGGTTGGTGTGTCGGGTGGTTGGTGTGTCGGGTGGTTTGCTTTGGGAGTTTTTGCTATTTTTATTGCTCACGGATTTACACGGATGAGTTCCTCATTCACGGATTTTTTGTTTTGGGAGTGATGGAGCGAATGATAATTTGTGATTAAATGGGCTTCGCGTTGCAACTGAGAGAATGAGATGAACGTAGTGTTTTGCCTGAGTGAATGTAGCGGAATGAAAGAGCACGTAAAAGTGTACCCTCTAAATAAGCAATACTTTGATTGCATCTTAATTGGGCAAGAGAGACTTATGTGATACGAGAAACGTAAGCTTCTCTAAATCTATAATAAAACTAATCCGAAGGGGATGCCTTCGATGTGAATTATTCCCTCGTCTTTTACTATACCTAATTTTTTTGCTAAAGCTACGGATTTTTCTCCTACAAAATTGAATGTTGCGTCTTCGTTGGAGCATCGAATGATTTGATTTTCGGCTTGTTCCTCGGTCATTTCTTCTCCGTCAAAAAATTGAGTACTAATATCTAAAGCCCGTTTTCCCTCATGTAATTTTCGTCCGAACACATCTTTATCACATACAGCTACCACCCACCGATATGATTCATGAACTTTTAGTAATATTTCACCCATATAGTAGAATAAAAAATTTGGTTTATAAAACTGTCTTTAAAAATCTTCTACGCGACAAGAAACAATCCGCGTTAAATAAAAAAAATCAAAGCCCCTTTTCTCCCTAATTAGGGGCTGTTGAATATAAAATTAATAAGCTTTTTTAGCTTCACCGTCAGATATTGCCTTTTCAGCGTTATCCTTAGACATGATTCTACACATGCCGCATCCGCAAACAGAACATTTTCCCTTAGCCATATATCCGCCTCGAGATGTCATGTGCATTTCTGCATCTTTCATTTCCTTATTCTCTTTACATTTCATACATCTTCCTTCAATTGCCATATTTTTCCTCCTTGTAATTTAGTTTGTCTAAATTTTATGCACTTCGTGTTTCTCACCACATGCTAAACATCTAACGAATAATCTTTGACCCTCGTCGTCTAATTCAGTATCTGGTTTTCCACATTTAGTACAAATTACATACCTTTGAACATACTTCTCAATCTTATCATTAATAACTTGGCTTGATAATTTTCTAGATAGAATAAGCCTATCTCGGTTAATCTCGCATTGACTCGCCAATTCTTTACTTAAATATTTCATTAAATGAACTGGGGTCCTTCTCGCACACGCTGCCACTTGAGTAAAATTTGAAACTATCGTCCTAATTCCCTCGTGATGCCCCTTTACTTTTAAAATTTCAAAACGTTCTGACTCTTCAGTTACTTCGACATTTTCATACGCTGAGTCCAATAATTCTTCATAATTCATAAAATACCAAGCCTCAGTTCCTTTATAAAAATAACCACAATAAAAACAACACCAAAAAACTTATAAATTGAATAAAACTTCGTATAGTATAAATTCTTGAGTTCTCTCGAGTGATTCTAAAATGGATGCAGATTTAAAAAACAATATATTAAGTACAGGTACGAGCTTAGTTGGAATTATATGCAAAGACGGCATAGTTATGGCTGGAGACAGAAAAACTACAGCTGGAGGACATATTGTTATGAGTAAAAATACACAAAAAGTTTGTCCTGTTAATGATTATTTAGTAATTTCTGGAACTGGAACAGCGTCTGATATTGAAGTTGCAAAAAAACTAATTAGAGCTCAACTTAAACTTAAAGAACTTCGGGATAAAAAAAAGGCAACTGTTAAAGAAGCTGCAAATTTAATTGCTGCATCAAATTATAGAAACATTAGACAACCTTCTATGATTCCGTTCATGGCTGGATTAATGGTCGGTGGAGTTGATGAAGACGGAAAAACCGAGCTTTATTCTGTTGAACCAGCTGGAAGTACTATGAAAGTTGAAGACTTTGACGCTAATTTTAGTTCAGGAATGCCTTATATTCTCGGTATGATGGAAAAAACTTATAAGAAAGATTTGACTATGGAAGAGGGAATCGAAATGGCTATTGATGCAATTAAGGCATCTAGTGAGAGAGATACAGCATCTGGTTGTGGAATTGATGTATTCAAGATTACAAAAGATGGTATTGAGCATATCTCTAAAAGACGAATGGAAAAAGAATACAAAGAGCATGATTAATTTTAAATTAATTTAAATTTTCAAATGGCAGATATTTTAAAAGCAATAGAAGAACAATTACCTAGGGGAGTTGTGGGTTCGACAATTTTTGAAGGTGCGAACATTGTAGTTTATACAACTGACATAGCATTTTTGAAAAGTGGCGACGCAAAGATTAAGGAAGTAGTGAATACTATCAAGAAACGAATTGAGCTTAGGGCCGATAAAAAACTTTTGATGGATCAAGCTTTGACTGAAAAGAGAATTAGAGAAATTGTTCCTAAAGAAGCTGATATTGCCCAAATAATTTTTGACCCTCAAAGAAGCATTGTTATTATTGATACTAAGAAGCCTGGACTTGCTATTGGCAAAGCTGGTTCTATTTTAAAAGAAATAAAATGTGAGACTATGTGGACTCCAGCTGTACAAAGGTCTCCTGCGATTAAATCTAAAATTACGAATAAGATTAGAGAGGTTTTATATCAGGATAATAATTACCGAAAGAAATTTTTGAATAACATTGGAGAGAAGATTTACAAATCTTGGAATCCTGATAAAATGGAAGAATGGATTAGAATAACTGCTCTTGGTGGTGGACGACAGGTTGGACGAAGTTGTTTTTTATTGCAAACTCCAATTTCACGAGTATTAATTGATTGTGGTGTTGATGTTTCTTCTTCGGGAAAGGACAAGTATCCCTACCTGGAGGCTCCTGAATTAGATTTAAACACAATTGACGCTGTAATTCTTTCTCATGCGCATCTTGACCATTCTGGGCTAATTCCTTATCTTTACAAAATGGGTTATACTGGACCTGTTTACATGACTGCTCCGACACGAGACATTTCTGCCTTAATGGCACTTGATTTTATCGGGGTCGCTTACAAGCAAGCTTCTGCCCCACTTTTCAAGTCTACTGATATTAGAAGTATGGTTAAACATTCCATTACATTACATTATCAAGAGGTTACTGATATTACTCCAGATATTAGGATTACAATGTATAACGCTGGTCATACTCTCGGGAGCGCTATGATTCATTTTAACATTGGAAACGGGCTCCATAATTATGTTTATTCTGGGGATATTAAATTTGGAAAGTCTAGATGTCTAGAATCTGCTACGTCTTATTTTCCTCGACTGGAAACTCTTCAGATGGAGGCAACTTATGGTGGAAGAGATAATAATTATCCTCCGCGAAAAGAATCCGAAGAAGAATTACTTAATTTTGTGAATGATGTTGTAACGAATGGGGGAAAGGTTCTTTTGCCTGAGCTTGGAACTGGTCACGCCCAGGAAAAAATGATGATTTTGGAAGATGCAATGAGAAACGGAAAAATTCCAAAAATTCCTATTTATATTGATGGAATGATTTGGGACATTAACGCTATTCATACTGCTTACCCTGATTTTTTATCTAATTCACTTAGGGCAAATATTTTTGCTGATAAAAATCCATTCGTATCAGAAATTTTCAAGCAAGTTGGTTCGGCTCAAGAAAGAAAGCAAGTTATTGAAGGTGGACCTTGTATTGTTTTGGCGACATCTGGTATGCTTGTTGGTGGAGCTTCAGTTGAATACTTAAGAAACTGGGCCGATTCTCATGTCAACGGACTTTGTTTGTCTTGTTACCAGCCAGCTGGTGGACTTGGAAGGCAATTGAAGGAAGGTGCTAAGGAAGCTAAATTCGATGTTAATGGTCGGATAGAAACTGTTCCTATTAATTTGAAGTTTTTGAATATTGATGGATTTTCTGGGCATTCGTCTAGGAATGAATTAATGGCTTTTATGAATAGTCTTAATCCGAAGCCGAGGAAAGTGATTATTAATCACGGTGAGCAGAGTAAATGTTTGGATTTGGCTTCTAGTATTTACAAAAGTCAGAGGACTGAAACTACTGTTCCTAAGAACTTGGAAACAATAAGACTCCGTTGAAGTCTAATTGTAGTTAGTAGTGGGCAGTTCGAAAAATCTTTGATTTTTCTGATAGTTGGTAGTAGAATACATTATTGCGCTATATGTCGCGCTTTTGGAATTTTTTATCTTGGAGCGAAGGATTCCCGAGCGATTGATGATAAGATTATGAGCGAGTAGCGAACTATTAATAATCGAATCTAAGATTCGATAATTGAATGACGTAACTCTTATATACTTCTCAAAACTAGAAGTCTTAGAGGTTAACATGAAGCACAGATTATCTATTACATTAATTTTACTTGGAATGTTTTTAGTTACGCAATTTATTGGATTATTTGTTGTTAATACTTATGCGCCAACAGAACAAACTATTGTTAATATTACGACTGGCGAGGCTGAAATTCTTTTGGTTGGTGGGGAATTGCCGTATGGACTCGAGACTCCAGAAACAGACCCGACTCCTAATTTTATTTCAATTGTGTTTTCGTTCGTTTTAGCATTTGCTATAATTTTTATTTTAATGAAGTATAAATGGAAAATGGTAATTCGTATTTGGTTTTTCTTTGTTGTGTGCCTAGCTCTTTCAATTGCAATTAATGCATTCTTATCGTTTACACCTTTAGTTAATGCTTCGATTTATGCTTTATGTTTAGCTGTGCCTCTTTCTGCCTTGAAGATATTCAAACCTAATGTTTATGCTCATAATCTTACTGAACTTTTAATTTACCCTGGAATTGCTGCCGTGTTTGTTCCCATATTAACTCCTATGTCAATTATTGGACTTTTGATTTTGATTTCGTTTTATGATATGTGGGCTGTTTGGAAATCTGGCATTATGCAGAAGATGGCTAAATTTCAAATGGAGGAAATAAAAATATTTGGTGGATTTTTATTACCATCGGTTTCTAAAAAAGTTAAGAAAGAAATTAGCAATGTTAAACAAAAATATAAAGATAAAAAAATTCCAAAAAAAATAAGAGAGAGAAAGTATAAAGTTAATTTAGCAATTCTTGGTGGAGGAGATGTCATATTTCCTATAATTACTTCTGGTGTATTTATGAGAGCTTATGGGTTAATTCCAGCTTTACTGATAATCTTTGGAGCGTTCTTGGGACTTGGATTTTTGTTTATAATAACTAAGAAGGGCAAGGCTTATCCTGCTATGCCGTATATTAGCGTTGGAATATTCCTCGGAATGTTGATTGGGAAACTGTTCTTCTTTTAATATAAAATTCCTATTGTTATGTATTCTATATCTTTGAATCTTATTTTGCCGTCTGAAAATGAATTATTGTCTCCTTTTGTCATGAAATATATTCCTTTATTGTCTTGTCCTTTTTCGGTTACTCTGTGCACTACTAAGAATCCGAAACTTCTGTAACTGATTATATCTCCGACTTTTATTTCTTCTGCTACTGTTGGTTTTATTCTTATTCCATTTGCTCCTTCGTCGAAGAAGGGTTTCATACTCCCTGTATCTGCATAACTAGAAAGAGTTGCTTCTGGGATATTTAATATAATTTTATCTTTAAGTATAATTATATCATCGTTTGATATTCTGTCTGATGGCGATATGGTAGCACTGGATATGGAAGCTAACCCAGTTACTGATGGGATTTCTAGAGAAGAATATTGTAAAACGTAAAATAAAAATACGCAACTAAAGAAACCTAGTAAGAATATTAAGATTGAACTTTTTACCATAATTAATCTCATAAATTTTATTATTTAAAACTTGCGTTTGTAACTCCTGCAGAAAGACAACAAAATCGAAAGCTTTATAAAAGAAGTTTTTATTCTATAGTAGTAAAAGAATGTTGAAAATCAAAGATTTTCACCAGAGGAAAACCAACGGGTTTCCAAATTCCGATTTCCGACCGAGCAAGTAACTCGGAAATCGATATAGGCTTGAGCAACCCCCGAGTCTTCGATAAAAATAAAACAAACAATATAAAATTGAAAAAATGATAGTAAAACCCGAATTAATAAAAAAACTGAAAGGACATTTTGATTTGAACATTTACGAGACTAAGGTCTGGTTAGCTTTGCTTTCAAAAGGAATTTCTTCTGCTGGAGAGATTGCTGAGATTAGTGGAGTTCCACGTTCTAGGACTTATGATGTTTTAGAATCTTTAGAGAAGCGAGGATTTGTTATTCAAAAGCTTGGGAAACCTGTGAAGTATATCGCTGTTAGACCTGAAGTTGTTATTGAGAAGTTGAAGAATAATACTAATCAAGAGGCTGAGGACAGAATTAAGACGCTTTCTAACTTGAAGGATACGACTGAATATAAGGAACTGAATGAATTACATAAGACTGGTGTTGACCCGATTAAGAATCATGAGCTTTCAACTTCTATCAAGGGTCGGAGTAATCTTTATGTTCAAATGAGAGCGGTTATGGAATCTTCTGAAAGATCTGTTTATTTGACTTCTTCTGCTTATGAATTGTCTTCTAAGTTAAAAATGTTTAAGGATACTTTTGCAAAATTGGCGAAGAGAAATGTTAATATTAAAGTTATGATTGGTGACGACGAAGACGAAGCTAAAAAACTTTCTAAGAAACTTGGCGTTGAAATTCGATCAAGACCAATTCACGCTCGATTTGTAATCTCAGATAAAACTGAATTGATTTTTACGATTAAACCAAACAATGTTCATGAAGATTTTGATTATGGTGTTTGGATTAATTCTCCATTCTTTACAAATTCTTTGGCTTATATGTTTGATTTGGCGTGGAAGAATTAACATTTTTTTCTGGTTTCCGCCTCACTGGCACACCACTTTGCGAAGCGGCGAAATCGTTAGGGGAAATCCACACAGGATTTCAGATTCCAAATCCCTTACCGACTAGCGCACCCTCACTGATATATATTTTTTAGGTTGGGGCAGACCCTCGCAGATGATTTGATTTATTGAGGGAATTTATTCTAAATTCCCGTTTTGGGGAGTGGTTGATATTTATTCCATAAGAAATCATAGCGATTTTTCCTGCGAAAAAAACGCCACGATGTTCTCATAGACATTTTTGGAGAGAGAGTTTCTTAAGCTATTAAATGGACAAGGTGTGCAACGGAGAGAATGAAATGAACGAGCGGTCGGGCTAGCGAACGAAATGAAATGGAGAGAGAAACTTATATAAATATGATAAGGCGTGAGCTTATTTAAATAAATATTTTTAATGTTTCCAGAGGACGTCTGTTTTTGTTATTAATCCTATGAATCCATTATTTTCGCCTTTGTATTTTTTATTTTTTAATGATGGCTTAATTAATATTAAGGGGAATTCTTTTAGTAAATGAACTATTGTTTCGTAAGTTGTGTCTTCTAAAACTACTGGTGGAGCGTCTGACATTATTTCTTTTACTAATTGACTTCTTGATGTCTTGTCAATATTGTCTAATAAAATTCCTTCGCTAATGTAACCTTCTAATTTATCTGTATTTAAAACTGGAAGCTGAGAGATTCCTTTTTTTCTCATTATTGAAATTACATCTTCTATTTTATTTTCTACATCACAAAAAACAATTTTCTTTTGCATGAAATCTTTGGCACGAGACTTTGATGAGGAACTTAAGGAATCTAATGCTTTGAATATTTTTTTAGCTACATTATAACTTGCCTCGGCTCTTCCAGCCTCTATTTTTGCAATCATTGATTGAGAAATGCCTGATAATTTTGACAATTCTTTTTGAGTTGTTCCAAGAGAGAGTCTCCTTTTTTTTATTAACTTTAAGTTGTCCATATGAATAGGGAATAATTATACTATAAAAATATTCCTATAGGAATATTATTGTCAAAAGATTTTACATAGAAAACAATGTATGAATTATTATGAAAAATTATTTATTTACATCTGAAAGCGTGACTGAGGGGCATCCAGATAAAATTTGTGACCAAATTAGTGACGCTATTTTAAATGAAGCTTTAAGGCAGGACCCTAATTCTAGAGTTGCCGTTGAAACTTGCACTAAAACTGGAATGGTTTTGTTGGCAGGGGAAATTACTACTAAGGCTATTTTGGATTATCCTAAAATTGCTAAGCAAACTTTAAAGGAAATTGGATATACAAAATCTTCACATGGAATTAATTATGAAACTTGCGCTGTGCTTGTTCACTTAGAAGAACAGTCTCCTGATATCAGTCAAGGCGTAACTGAAGGGGAAGGCGACCATAAAGAACAGGGTGCGGGCGACCAAGGCTTAATGTTTGGATATGCGTGTAATGAAACTAAAGAATTAATGCCTCTTCCGATTCAATTAGCTCATAGGTTAACTGAGAGACTCAGCCTAGTTAGAAAAATTCAAGAAATTCCATATCTTGGACCTGATGGAAAAAGTCAGGTTACTGTAGAATACGAAGATGATAAACCTAAGAGAATTGATGCTATTGTTATTTCAAATCAACATTCTAAATTTATTTCTCAGGAAGTTTTAAGGAAAGATGTTTTGGAAAAAGTTATTCGTCCAATTTGTAAAAATTTGATTGATGAAAATACAAAAATTCATATTAATCCAACTGGTGTTTTTATCAAGGGTGGGCCTTACGCTGATGCGGGTCTTACTGGTAGAAAAATAATTGTTGATACTTATGGCGGGATGGGCAGGCACGGTGGAGGAGCATTTTCCGGAAAAGATCCTTCAAAAGTTGACAGAAGTGCAGCTTACGCGGCACGTTATATTGCTAAAAATATTATTGCGGCTGGCTTGGCTAACAAATGTGAAATTCAATTAGCTTATGCTATTGGAGTGAGTGAGCCTGTTAGTATTAATGTAAATACTTTTGGAACTGGGAAAATCAGCGAAGAGAAATTGAGCGAACTTGCTCGAAAACATTTTCCAATAAAGCCACAGGACATTCTAGAAGAGCTTAAATTAAAGAGACCTATTTATAGACAGACTGCTAGTTACGGACATTTCGGACGAGAGAATCCAGATTTTACTTGGGAGAAATTGGATAAGGTTGATGTTTTGTTAGAAGAAAGTGGATTACAATTAAGAGTTCCTATTAAAAATTAATTAATTATTGTCAAGTTTGCACCCATTTCGGTTTCTACTTTTTTTAGTAGTTTTGAAATTTCTTTTATGCTTGTTTTTTCTTTGTACCAATAATATCCTTTTTTCTTAAAAACCCTATCGCCTTTAGCTTTTTTAAAAGCCTTAATCGGAATTTCTAAACCTAACTCTGGTCCCCTGAATTCAACTTCGGTTTTTTCTTCTACTACTAAATATCCCTTAGCCTTTTGTTTTCCAAAATAATCAAATTCTTTTTTTAATATAATTTGTTTTTTCCTAGCTAATTCCTCAGAAAAGAAATCTAAAATCTTTTTCATCTTTGTTCCAGCGATGTCGCCTTCTTGCCTATTCGTAGATAAATCCATTTCTATGAATACTGCTTTTGATTTTTCTGCAAAACTTTTTAATCCTTGAATATCAATTTCTTTTTTCTTGAAAAATTCTCCAGTTGGATTTTTTAAAAATTCTTTTGCTGTGTCTAAAAATTTTACGAAAGTTTCCATCCCAAGACCAGCTGTTACATTTCTATATTTATAAGTTGGGTCAATGACAACTAATGGACAATTTAATTTTGAATGATTAAGTTCCCTTAAAACTTCATGTTCTCCCTTGAAATATTTTAAGGGGTCTATTACTTTTGCCCTTTGTATTTTTTTTAGAAATTTAACAAAACTTCCGAAATAAATCACTAATATTTCTAGAGAATAGCCGCTGAATCCATGAATATAACTTTCTGCTCCGTAATAACGATTTGCTCTACAAAATGCCTTAGCAAGCTTAATTTCGTCTGCTATTGATGGATTTTTCTTAACTTCGGCTCCAATATATTTAACATGACTAAGAGAAACATCTGTCACATTTTCTGCTAATTCTGGGTCACTATTTTTAATTACTGGAATGATTTCCAATATAGCATCTTTGCAATTAATTTGAAAATAATCGCGTGATCCATGAACTTTTTTTAAAGTTCCTGGCAATTTAAGATTTTTTAAGATTTTTTCTAGTTTTGATATATCTTCACTATAATCAAAAATTACAAAAATATCAACATCTTGTTTGGAGTCTTTTTTTATTAAAGTTCCCTTTGCTAAACTTCCGCCAATTCGTGCATGAACTTTTTTTGTTTTTAGTAATTTAACAAAATCGTTTGAAATATTTCTTAATTTAGAAACATCTTCGATTGATAATGAAATTTTATTTAGCTCATCTTTTAGAATATCTTGTATGTTCATAATTTAAATAAGAGAAATTGATTTATAACTATTTCTTTAAGCCTAAATCTTCTATGTCAATTAAATATTTTCCTTCTTGGATTTTAAATACAATTGGGCGACGATTCATTAAGGAAACTATATCAATTTCAAACTTTCCTGGACTTGAAATTTTTACACTTTCTAAATCTAAAATAACTGGTTTATCATCGTCTTCTATTTTTAAAATACTTCTAACATCTTGCTCAACTTGTTTTTTATCAACTGTATCAAATTCTGGGATTGGAATTTCTTTTTGTTCTTTTATTCTAGCTACTTGTTCATCTCTAATATAGAAAAAGAATTTACCGCCACAACTAGAACATCCTTCAAGTATTTCTTTACTTGCGGCTTCTATTATTTTACTGCAATGTACGCATTGGTGTGGCATAGAAAAAGAAACCTCTCAAAGTATAAAAAACTAACTAAAAGCTATGGAGCGAATGAAATTCGCGATTGTGTTGCCAAGCTGGCAGTCTGTGTTTTTTTAGGACGGAGTCCGTGAAGAAAAATCCAGCTGCAAAATATGATAATGAGCGAAGCGAATTATCTTAGATTAATGTTTTTTATTTTCTCTGCAACATAAATTCGATTTTCTTTGGATCTTGTTTTATGTCTTTTACAACCGAGGCTGGACCGATGATTGTTATTGCGTCTTGTTCTCCGACTAGAATACTATATTGACATTTTTTCTGGTGAAAAAATCGTCAGAGAGAATCCACACAGGATTCTAAATTCCAGACCGCTTACCGTCAAGGCCGCAGACTGGTCTGATACATGGAGGGAATTTATTCTAAATTCCCGACTGGTGCAGCTTCGCTATATAATCTAAGAATGCTAGTGTTATTTTCTCTGCAACATGAATTCGATTTTCTTTGGATCTTGTTTTATGTCTTTTACAACCGAGGCTGGACCGATGATTGTTATTGCGTCTTGTTCTCCGACTAGAATTTTTGCTATATTGTGTCTAATTCTGTCGAATAATTTTTGATGTTCGTTTTCTCCAGAGATTGCTGCAATTTCAACTCCTTGGAAATTTTCAACATTGCCAATTAACATCATAGAATTTTCAATCAATCTAACTTCTTCGTCGGCTGTTAATTTTCCTTGAAGAATAACAATTTTTTGATCAAGAACTGCACTCATTATTTTTTTAATTCTGCCAATTGTATCTTCTTTGGCTATTTCAGAATATGGCATAAAATGTATTGTCAAATCTTTACTAGACTTCTTATTCACCTTTTTACTTTTTTTCTTTGCCATATTTTTAAATCTCAATCCCCTCTTTTATTGCTAAATTAATAATCGTGGGCTTGTCTTTCATCCCCTCAAACTCCTCAGAAGTAAGACAAACAAAATCCACTGAATAATTTGCGTCCCAAGCCCTATACATATCGGGAGCTCTCTTATAACTTCTAACTCCATCAAACTCATCGCTAACCACAATCAAATCGAAATCGCTATCTTTCCTAAAATCTCCACGAGCTCGACTCCCGAACAAAATAATTTTTTTTATTTTTATTTTTTCAGAAACAATTTTTTTAAAAGCCTTTACAACTTTTATATTCTTTTTCTTATCCATATCAACACCTCCTCAGCAAACTTAATAAAGCTATTCACTTCCTTCTCTTTAAAATCTTCAAGAGGAATATATCTTGACCCAGTATATGAATTAGATAACTCCACCAAATTGTTAAGAAAATTCTCAGGAGAATCAACCTCTCTTCCTAATTTAGCTAAATCATGCGTCCTAATTAATCCTTTTCCATTCTTAATCATCAGAGCCTTGAGTCCTTTCTCAACAGATTGCTGACACAAAAAAATTGCAACGGAATACTTCTCACCATTAAAATTATATTTGGCACTATCCAAATCAATATCAGCCTGTTCCAACCACTTTTCAAATTCCTCTTTTTCATTCACCATTTTAAACTTTTTTTACTAATTTAAAAAGTGCTTCATAAAACTCATCTATGTTTTCACCACTTTTTGCAGAGATTCCCACTACATCGTATTCTGGGAAGGCTCCCTTAACTTTCTTAATATCAGACTTTTTTAAATCTATCTTGTTTGCAACAATTAATACTGGGATATTTCTTGCAACAAGATTTCCAATAATTGTAATATTAACTTGAGAATATGGATTTACCGTCGAGTCAATCATAATAACCACTGCATCCATATCGTCCAGCCATTTAATAGATTCTATGATTCCTTGGGTTGCTTCCTTTGCTCGCTCTTGGGCCGCTTTCTTTTTCATTCCAAATTTCATGAAATCTTCAAAATCTATTTTTGTTGCAATCCCTGGAGTATCAATTAATTTAAACTCAATTTTTTTACCGTCTCTTGAAATCATTACCTTTTCTTTTGCTTGAACCTCTCTTGTCTCATGTGGCATTTTACTTACTGTTCCTAAATCTTCACCTAGCCAATCTTGACAAATTCTATTTGCGATACTGGTTTTACCTGCATTTGGAGACCCATAAAAACCTAATTTTATCTCTCCTTTCTTTTTAAAAATACCAGAAAAAATCTTTTTGGCAAAATTTTTAATTACTTTTATCATTATTACTTTCGTGTAAATCTAGATTTATTAATGTTTCGCGGTGAAAGTTGTCCAAAAGCAGTCGCAACATTATTTCTTGCATTTGCTATGCCTGCATCTGAATTTAATGGTGGGGGTAAATTTGGTGGACCCATTGGTCGATTTATGTTTTGATTAACAGAATTGTTTTGCTTAGCTTCTTTTTTTTGCT
>JAGLQO010000005.1 GCA_023136775.1 Candidatus Pacearchaeota archaeon
TTTTTGTGATTTGGTCATCTACTGTCTTAAGTAGTAGTTTTATATAAAATTTAAAATTTAAGATTAAGTCTAAATATATCAAAGTTTTCAAACGGATAAAAGTTTTATTATAGTTGCCATAGTTTATCTTGGAATTTGATTTATTATGTTTTAAAACAAAATACATTTCCCCTTTATTTCTTCTAGGTGAAACTTTGAATGAAGCAACCTTAAATCCGACCATGTTAAATAAGTTCAGCATATCTCTTTTACAAAAATAAAATGAATGAACCACTCTAAAAAATTCATTTTGAATAGAAATACTAGGATTTTCTAAGCAAGGGAGGGATATGTAAAGAACACCTTCTTTAGAAAGTAATTTTTTAATTCTTATTAGTTCTTCTTTTGGTTCTAGTACATGTTCAAATACATGCCTCATGATTATCAAATCGTATTTTTTATCTGTATGATACTCTTTCAGAAAATTTGAGACGTGATTAATGTTTTTTTGTAATAATATTCTTTTAGCATTTTCTGAAGATTCAATAGCGTCAACAAAAGAAAATTCAAGTTCCTTTTTTATGTAACTAGATATATACCCAGACCCAGACCCAATGTCTAAGATATTTTTTTTATTTTTTACAAATTTACTTATTCTATCTAAGATCTCGACAGAATTAAGATTATTCTCTTTCCCTATATTCTCTCTATAATATCTATCATATTCTTTTTCATAGAAATTGGAATAGGATTTTTCATCCCATCTAGGATTTAACATGACTAAACCACATTTTTTACAAACTGAGACAAAAATAGGTATTCTAAAATGCCCTTTTCTAGAAATCAATTTAAAGTTTTTACTTTCACAAATTGGGCAATTAGCTTTTTCGAATTTCATTTTTTCAACGCTATAACTAAAAAAATATCAGACCAAGCCCTCGGTCTATTTACTAGATATAGTTTTTTGTTACCATTGCTCTTAACAATATTTGTCAATATAGATTTTATAGAAGAGAGAAGAGGTCGAAGAGATTTTTCATTCCTAATGAATACTATGTTATATCCTGACTTTTCCAATAGATTTCCAATAGATTTCCAATCAAAATAAAATTGATGAGCCGCAGGTTGTAAGTAATGCCAATGTTTGCCAAATATTTTTCTTCCAATGCATCCATAGTCCATTTGCCTTAAGACTAAAAGATCATTTTTTCGCTGTATTTTTGCCAATGTCTTTAGGTTTTGAAGAGGATGAACCAAATGTTCAAGCACATCGTCCATTACAATAATTTCAGGATTTTTTATTTTCTTCTCATTTATTAATTTTTGTATATCATTAATAGTTCCATTATAGATATTTTTGAATCTCTTTCTTCCAATTTCTATGGATTTTTTATTTAAATCTATTCCATAGGATTCAAATCCATTTTTCTTTGCCACCCATGGAAGAGATCCATAGCGAGTACCAATATCTAAAAGCACTCCATCTTTTTTTATTTTAGATATTTTTCTAATTAAGGATAAAGATTTTTTGTCATTATTATAAAAAAACTCATCTACCGAGGATTCGCTTTTGGAGACAAAATCTTCAGGGTAAACGGTGTTAAGAAAATTTTCTCTGAAAGATGGTAGGGAAAAAACTAGTCCACAATTTCTACATTTGACGATTTGTAATGGTATTTTTTTTCTACCGTCCCAGGAGCATGTTTCAAATTTCTTATGAGAATAATATTCTGAAGACCAAGAATAAATTATCTTAAATGAGTTGTTCCCACAGATTTCACATTCCTTTTTTTCTAAGAACTTTTCCATGACAATATTAAATCTGCAACATCTCTGACAAATCCACTTCCCCCAATTTTATCAGATTTGATATCGCAAATATTTTTTACTTCCAATTGTGCATTCAATGGACAACATTTTAGCCCACATTTCTCCATCACTTGAATATCTTGAACATCATCCCCACAAAAACAAAGTTCACTATCATCTAAGTTGTATTTAGCCTTTAATTGATTGTAAATTTCCAGTTTGTTTTTTATTCCTAAATGAATTTCAGAAATTTTTAGCTTCTCCATCCTTTTTCTCACGACGGTAGAATCTTCAGAGCTGATTACGCCAATTGCGTATCCCCTTTCTCTTAAAAGTTCTATCCCCTTTCCATCAATCCTAGAAAATGTAAGAGACTCATCGCCACTAGTACTCATTGTAACTAATCCATTAGTGAATACACCATCAACATCAAAAAGAATCATTTTTATTTCTTTTATTTTTTTATCTATGTCATCTTGATTAATTAGGAATTTCTTTTTCATTAAAATTTCTATTAGTTCAAAATCAAATGGTTCATCTATTTCAAAAGACATCCATTTCGGCATAAGATACTGAGAAACTTTTCCCCCAAGCCTATTTTTTACAGTAAGTAAAATTTCTTTTTCAGTTAGATAAAAAGATCCGTTTTCAACAAATTCCCATTCTTTATCTTGTCTTCTTGGGCGCTTTAAAAAATCATAGTTCATAGAATTTCCATCATTGTTCCAATAAAAGCTATCATTCTCATACCCTGTTAACAATGAGTCACTTTTGGTTCCAACCATTTTTTCAATAGCCTCATCAATCTGAGAAGAATACCTCATAGGGGAAGTGCATTGAAATAGCGCCATTATATCATAATCTTCATTTAATGCTTCAGATACATGTAATAGGGCGGATTCTGTTGATGCTGTATCTCCAGAAATATTTTCAGGACGGTTTATTATTTCCGCTCCAAATCTTTCAGAAATAGATTTAATCTCAGAGTCATCGGTAGAAACATAAACTTCATCTATATATTTTGATCCTTTCGCCTGTTCAATAGTCCAGGCAATCAGGGGCTTTCCCATAATCATCTTTATATTTTTTCTAGGAATCCCTTTGCTTCCCCCTCTGGCAGGGATAACCGCAACTATTTTTTTATTTTTATACATTTTTTAAGACCTTTTCATTTATCAAATCAATAAATTTATGTTCCACATTTCTTTCTACTTTTATATAATTATTATTAAACTTTTTTATATAACCTTTTGGGTTGTCTTTTATACCCTTTAAGAGTACTCTTGTGTCTTCTATCTTAAATACAGTTTTACATATACCGAGATTTTCAAAATTTCCAACATTCATGTCATAGTTTTTTAATTGTATGGCAATTTTCCCAGACATTGTGGCTTCTATTAAGGAGGTAGAAAAAAATGAGATAAAAACATCACCAATTTTAAAAGACTCCTCAAGATTTCCAGAGATGAAAGAAATTTGGTTTAAATCTTTTTTTAATCGTTTAATGTCATCTTTTGGATGAGGTTTATAGAAAAAATTAAGATTTAAATCACGACAAATATCTTTTAGTTTTAAAATAGTTTTTATTTTCGTTTCATATAAGTCAGAATTAAATTTTTCTATATTTTGTCCTAAATAAATAACACTCTTCACTTCATCAGAAGGTTTAATCTTTTTCAATTTTCTTATGTATCCAAGGGTATAAATATTTGAAGTGTTCCTTACTTTGAAATCTTTATACATTCTTTTGAAAAAATCACCCCAAACAAAGACAAAATCAGAGACCCTTCCATTATCTGGAGAAAATTTTGAATTATACATTCCTATCTGAACTTGCACAGAGGGTATTTTATTCTCTTTTGACGAGAGGATAAGCGCCCTGTCCATAGGGAAACAATCATTCCAAAGGACAAGAGCACTTATATTATTTTTTTTGATTATAGTGTTAGTAAAATCTAGAGTCTTTTTTAGGTATTTTACATTTTTAGTTTTAAAATATTTATTCATTTCTGAATAAGCAGGAAGTATATTTATGTAGGGCATGTTGTTGTTGATCGCATAGAGCCTATCTTTAAAGCTGGTTACAATTATTCCAACTGGAAAATGTTTTTTTGATTCATCAATGAACGGTTTTAGTTTTATTCCACGAAAATATAATGTAGCTTTATCTTTATTCTTAAAATAATTATAGATAATATCGAAGATGTATAATGGAAAAATAAAATAATTAATGATACTCGCTTTTCTAAATATGCTCATTACAATGTGTTTAAAGTCTTTGGAACCCTGAGCCTCTTGAAGGTCAAATAAATCATTGATTAAAAATTCTTCCAGACTATCATCGTTTGTTATTGTTCTCATTTTTAGATAAATATGTTATTATTTAATTTCAGACAGTAGTATTCAATTTTATTCTTAAATATTCTATTTAATGCCTTGGCCATGGTAGTTGCATCCTCAGACATTCCATAATACCTATGCATTATATCAACTTTCATTTTAGTAGTCCCCTCCAAACTCCAAAGAAATAACTAAATCTTTTTAAGAATAGCAAAATCGGAATCCAGAATAAACACCCAATTCTTTTTTCCTTAAATGTGTATTTTATCCCAGTCATTTCTAAATAAACAAACAAAGGGGCAAGTAAACATAAACTGATAATAGGATTAATTATAAATCCCGTGATTAAGAAAAATAGATAAAAATTCATTCCTAAAAAGAAAATTAAATTTGACCTCATTTTTTTTAGATTTCTAGCTTCACTGTCACCTTTTCCATAAAGCCAGAACTGTTTTATAAATTTCTTAATTGTGTTACGGCCCCTCCAATAAATTAATGCCCTCTTTTCTAGTTTGAATTTAAATCCCCTCTCCTTAAGTTTTAAGTCGAATAAAGTATCTTCTCCAGTATACAAATTCTCAGGATATCCACCGACCGCTTTCCAAGCCTTTTTCTTAAATGCAATACTTCTACCAGATGGCAGGAAAGTTCTTTTGTCCCACTCATTCATTGGCTTAACTGTAAGCATTGCTAAATAATCTTCAATTCCACCATTAGAAATTGCCTCATATCCTCCAGCAACAACATCGATGGTCTTGTCCTTAAATGGTCTTGTTATGTTTTTCAGCCAGTCTTTGTCTAATTTTGAAGAAGCATCAGTTGCTGCAATTATTTCATATTTTGAATTCTTTATCGCAATATTTCTAGCCTCTGCAATATTGGATTTTTTTTGAATTAATCTTATCCTTTTTTTATTAATAGAATATTCTTTTATTATTTCAGATGTTCCATCTTCTGAAAAAGAGTCTACAAAAATAATCTCGTCTGGTTTTTTTGATTGGTTTAACATAGATTCTATTAAGCAAGAAATTGATTCCCTCTCATTATATACAGGACAGATTAAACTTACTTTCATTTCCCTATAGCCTCCCGATATATTCTTTTTAATTTTTTATCTCTTTCTGTAATCGAAAATTTACCACTTTTAATAGTTTTTATGCATTCCTTTGACATTCTTTTTCTAAGTTTTTTATCCTCTATTAACATCGATGTCTTATTAGCAAGTTCATCTATGACTTTTTTGTCGTATCCTTCATATTTGAAACTTTTTATAAATCTTTTTTGTAAATCTATAACGAATCCAGTTTTTCCTTCTTCAACTATTTCTTTTCTGGCAAACCCATCTGTTGTTATAATTGGGACTCCAAAACTCATTGCTTCTAAGTAGGCAAAACCAAAACTATCTGAATAGCCGGGATAAATAAGAATGTCTGCATTTCCATATAGTTCAAATAGTTTACTTTGAGGAATTAAGCCAAAGAATTTTATTTTTTTATTTTTAGAATATCCTTTTAGAATATCTTCAGGAACTTCCGAATTAAAAATTCCCCAAACGTTTGGATATTTTTTTGTTAATCTATCTATAACCTCTAATGCATGATGACCACCCTTCTGATAAAAATATCTTCCAGTAAAAATTAGATTTAATTTCTTATTTTCTCTATCTTTTCTCTCTTTTCTCTCTGGAATGGCAGGATAGACAACTTCTATTTTATTTTTAATTCTAGGAAATTTTTCTACAATTATTTCTTTTGTAGCTTCCGTCCATGGCATTAATTTTTTACAGTTAGGAGATATCAATATTTTTTCGACTTTTTTCCTAGATCTTTCAGAATAAGGAGATGATAAATACGCAGACCACCAAGATTCGAGGTCTGCAACCCATGGTTTATCAATGTTTTTTGATAAACAATGACAGCAATGAATTAAATCATAGTTACCTTTTGGACTTAAATGTGCATTTGGAATAGCTAGCTTTAATTTTGTAGGCCAAGATCTTACTCGATTTTTTAGAAAATTAGAAAACAAAAAGAATTTCTTATTAGTAATAACTCCTTTTTGTTTTTGTGTATTCAAGAATTCAATTCCCTCTGGAGGGGAATCTATTAAATATTTATAATATGGACTATCTGGAAACTTCCAAGGATATTGTAGATAGATTTTTATATTTTTATCTTTCATTTTATTTTTTCTGCTAAAATCATCCATTCGCAAAACCCATCTCCCTGTCCAAAGGATATTATTTTTTTAGATTTTAAAACGAATTTCAAAAATACATTAATCCATCTAGCAAAAACCCACCTTAAAGGTCCATAGGTTGAATATTCTTTTATCTTGAGTTCATTAGCCTTCAGTAAAGATTCTAATTCATTTAGAGTAAAGTGATAATGTCTTTCTTTTCCTCCAAATTTCCATCTAACCCAGGCGGGGTCCCAGAATTCGAAAAATGGAACTGATTTTGGAGTTGTTAAAATTAATTTTCCACCCATTTTTAGAGACTTGGAAATATTTTTTATTGCCTTCTTTTCTTCTGGAATGTGCTCAATTACTTCAGACAATAAAATCCAGTCAAATTTTTTATTAAATGGTTTGTTTTTCGTAATATCACAGTAAACTAACTTGTCTTTTATTTTTTTTGGCGCTAATTTTAAGGTTTCTTTATTAAAATCTGCACCATATGCATCACATTTTTCATTTAACTCCAAAACAGTCGCGCCACTCCAACATCCGATATCCAAAAAAGAATCGGTTTTCTTAATACTATTTTTCCATTTCATGAAATCTAAATATTTTATTCTGTTCATTTTTAATATAACAAGCAAGATATATGGTTTTTTTAAAACGCATAGTAACTATTTTCTTACCCTTAATTCTACTTGTAATTCTTTTGCGGGAATCCACCAACAAAACAATTCTTGGTAAATTCTAGTTATTTTCGGCGTTAACCCAAATAGCCATTCGAAAAAGCCTAGTCCTTTCCTCCATTTTAATCTTTTACCAATAACTTCAAAATCCCCTAAACCTTGTCCTTGCCAGTGTCCTAGATGATTCTTATCTAAAAAATCAAACGTTGTATACGAAAAAAACCCATAATGGTCTATTGCTGAGAATGCAGATTCGTGAGAAAAATAAGGAACCCTTATTCTTATTATTGCATTATTCCTGGAAACTCTATATAGTTCCTTTAATATGTTCATTGGTTTTTGAAAATGTTCAAGAACATGATTTATGATTATTTCAGATACGGAGTTATCCCTGAAAGGTAGTTTCTTTTCCAAGTCAACTATTCTATCATGTTTTACCTCTCTAGATATATCACAATTAATATAACCTTCCCGATAATCATTTCCACATCCTAAATGTAATTTCATCTTAATATCTCCACAACCTTTTTACTAACGCCAGGGTTTCCATAAGGATTCTTAAACTTCTCCACTTTAAAATCCTTCGATAAATATTCTCTAATTTTAGCTTTAGTTCCCTCAACATCAAGTTTAGATAAAAATTGAAAATTAGTTTCAAGTCCCTCTTGTCGCTCAGTCGCCATCCTTAAAACAACACAAGGTGTCCCAAAAATTAAACTTTCTTCTTGCATACTTCCACCGTCACAAACAATCAATGAACATTTTTCCATTTGACAAATAAAAGAAGGATAATCCATAGAAGGCATAATCTTAATATTTTTATTTTTCATTAACTTTTCATAAAGTCCAAACTCCTTTAATTTAGCCTCAGTATTATCATGCATAGCAAAAAATGAAGGAATCGTTAAACTAGATAATATATCAACAATCTTTGACAATCTCTCTTTTGATTTTAAATTTTCATGTCGATGAACAGTAATCAAGGCAAATTTATCTTTAGACAAAATCTTAGTTTTATTTTTCTTTCCAATTTTTAAAGCTCTCACGGCCGAATCAACAACAGTGTTGCCAACAACATAAACATCTTTGTTCAGTTTCTTTAAGTTATCTCCAGAGACCTTAGATGGCGCCAGAAGTATATCTGAAAATCTCCCGGCAACCCTTCTAGAGATTTCTTCAGGAAAGGGTTCTCTAATATTCCAGCTTCTAAGCCCAGCTTCTAAATGAATATTTTTATATTTCTTAAACGGATTAAATAATTTAGAAGAAGCTAGGGCCGCAGTAAACGTAGTCATAGTATCTCCATGATAAATAACATATTTCAAATTAGGAAGTTTGGAAAGTTCCCTTTTTATTTTAAATAATAATCCAAGATTCCAAGTAATAGCCCTCAACTCTTTTGAATTAAACTTGGAGCTCCCTAAATGTTCTTTTGATAAAGATATATCTGGTTTTTTCACACCAAATGTTTCACACAGATCTTTCAAATTATGTTGCCCGGTATGAATAAAGTAATAAGGAATTTTTTGCTTATCTAGTTCCAACATTACAGGAAAAGTTTTAATTAATTCAGCTCTCGTTCCAAGAATTATAGCAATTTTATAGATATTTTTATTTTTCATTTTTTTCTAAGTAAAGTATAGTTTCTTTTAGCTTTTTAGAATATTTTTTTAATTTAGGTACACTAGATTCAAGAAAGAGCACGTGGTTTTTTAAGATTATGTAAAAATATTTTTCTTTGATTTTGCATTTCTCCATAATAATATTTTTTAAAGAAATGAAAAGACTTAGATCCAAATTTCCAGATAATAAATATTCTGCAAGAAAAAATCTTGTAAAATCTCGTAAAATATCTCCATCCTCTACACTTTCTAAATCTATTAAAAATATCTCCCCATCATGTTTTATTAAATTTAATTTACAAAAGTCACCATGACAAGTAACATTATAATATTCTATTTCAGGTATTTTTATATTAGGAATGGGATAAACCTTCTTTCTTGTTATATAAAGTTCTTTCATGGCATCAAAGTATATTTTATGTTCAACCTTTTTTTTGGTCTTGTTATACATTTCGCATAAAGAACAAAATATTTTTTTTATATCATTGTTTTTTATCTTTTGTTCAGGAAAAAGGAGTTTTTCTTCTATCAGATCTTTTTCTATTTTTAGTTGAATATTGTAGTTCATATTATTTTTTATATCCAAATAGTTTTTCTTTATTTTCTCATTTTCTTTTTTGTCGCCGAATGTATACACTTTTTTATTTTCGAAATCCATAAGTTTCAATCTTCTACTCAGAAGGATTAGGTCTATATTTTTAAAGGACCTAGTCTGTATCACTTTAAAAAGTTTCAATTTTAACAAAAGTAACAAAATTATTTTTTTTGGAGTTTTATAAATAGATAGTCTATGTCTCAAAAATTTGACTGCATTAGGATTGTTTAAATTTACCAGACTTTTTGTTGCGAAACCAAGAGGCACTATAGAATATTTCTTATATATTCTCTCCCCAAGATTAACATTTTTTAGCTTTTTTTCAATTTCTTTGAAATGAAAAAAATTATTATAGATATTTTTCATTTTCTCTTTTTTGCTACCGCCATAAGATGTGTCCCCAGGAGTATCTTTTTGGAGATTAATTTCTTTTCCACTTTTATCCAGTCATCAAATTTCAATAATTGTCTTTTTCTCCAATGAGGAATAAATCCATAGGAATAAATCTCTTCTATTTCAAAATCGCCAATTTTTAAAAGGTTTCTTATATCTTTAACGGAGAGAGTATTTTTCTTCCTTCTAATCAAATTTTTAATATACATGATACTATGTTTATTTTGATGAATATTAAATATAAGTCGCCCATCGTTTTTTAGAAGTTTGTTTAATTGTCTTATTACATTTTCTCTAAGGGGTTTATCTGCATTTAAAAAAAATCTAAAAGCAAGTATCACGTCAAATTTTTCTTTAATTCTGTTTCTATTCTTTTCTTTAGTGATGTCACAACATAGTATTTTAGTACTTTTCAATTTATTCTGCGCCATAGAAAGCATTTCTTGAGAGGAATCAACAGCAGTAATATTTTTAAATTTTATTTCTTCAAGATATTTTGACACCCTTCCAGTTCCGGCCGCAAAATCCATAATACTGGAAGGTTTTATTTTTGAAAGTATTCTTTTCAATAAGAATTTTTCAATTTCCCAAATTCGACTACTCCACCCGTCAACCGAATATAATTTCTCATCATAATCTTTACCTATATTTTTAGTTTTATGATATTCAGTGTAGTTATATTTATTTTCCATCTATCTAATAAACCTCAAATCATCAAATTCACCATATTCCCCAGAGACAGAAGTAAATTCTTCTCGAGCAATAATATAATCCATTTCATCTAAATTAACTTGATAAATTTTAATAGCTCCTCTATATCCACCGTAGTTAAATCCAAATGGATAAGCAGCCTCGGAGTGAACCAGTTCTAATTCTTCATATTGGTTATCAGGATCATTCATCAAATATAATTTAGCAACCAAAGAATCTTTCACTTTTTCGGATAAATACATAGCTGCACCATCTTGATCAAATTGTTGATTAACAACATTTGGATAAACATACACAGTAGCATTAATTCCAGTTCCGAAATCTCTCAAATTTCCATTTTGATATAAATATCTTATTGGTAATCTATATTGTTGATTGTTATAAACATAAATTCCAATAGGTTGCTCTGCAACATTAAATGTTTGATTCCCAACATTAATCTTTGTTGTTTCAATAGTGATAGCCCCCATTCCAGCCTTGCCCTTAGGTAAGAAAATATTTTTACCATCCATATTATAAATTAAATCTTCGTCTAACATCGCTCCACCTTGATAAATACGAATAGTCCCATTTGCAGTTTCTCTAATTTCGGATGGATTAGAAGTTAAAGTTGGGAAATAAGAAGCTCTGTCGCTCGAATCGTTATCGTCCCCAATAGAAGAATAAGCAGAATACTTTCCAATATCAGTTGGGTCGATTAATAGATATGAAACATTATGAGCTTTCATAAATGATTTTGCAGTTTCTGGATAAGGAGTAGTTAAGACATATCTACCAATTAAATGATCCCAATATCCATTAAAATGACCACCGTCAGTTACTGTCGGCCTGTTCCCACCAGTCTGAACCCAATATCCATAATCCCACCAGTGTAAAAACACAGAACCTTCGCTAGTATTCTCACGAACAAATTCCATTGCCTTTTGCCAGTCTGAATTATAAGATGGGGTTTGAGCCTTGGCCTGATAATTAACTGAATTATAATATCCAAAAGAAGCCACAATTAATAAAATAGACAATATAATAACAATAACAATTGGGACAATTTTTGTTAACTCATCTTTACTTTTCTTTCCCAATTTCCCAATTTCAAATAATGTAATAGGAATCATCATGGCGATAAAAGGAACAATCGCAAAGAATACACGAATGGCTGAACGAACTGCTAAAAGCATAGGTATCATCCAGGCAGCAATAAAAATCCATTTTGTATCAATCTTCCATTCAGACTTTTTATAAATGTAAATTGAAGAAATTGCTAAAGCCAAAAACGAAATAAAGAATAACGATTTAGATACAAAATTTTCTCCATTTAAAATTGAAGAAGAAGAAAGCCTAGTAAATAAAATCCCAAAAATAAAGAACGCAAACGATCCACTAAAAATTAATTTATATTTTTTATTCTTAATCCCAGTAGAAATTTTCCCACCAACAATTGCACACCCGACCAAGAAAGTGTAAAACACGGTTTTCCCAACCTGCCCAATTAAGTCAGATAAATACGGTTGTTTGTTTTCAGCTACGGTTAATCCAACTCTTCCAGTTCCGAACGGATTAATAATTTTTAAAATAATATTACTAAACATTGATAAAAAATTTCCAACAAAAATTTGATAAAAAATTCCACCAACTACAACAGTGACAAAGACAGAAATTATATTAACATGTTTTTTAATTTTCTTTGGCAATATTTTTATCTTAGTAATAATAGCTTCAATAATAATATAAGTCAAAGCAAATATGGTTAAAATTCCAGTAGCTCCAAGCATATATCTTTTTAGAATATAGCTTAATGGCGTTCCGAAAATTAATCCACCAATAAAAATTCCGCCAATCCATAATCCATAAAATAAAATATTATTAATTTGATTTTTATCTTTTTTTGTAAACCATCTAATTAAAAATGCAAGAGGTAAAATCATAAATAAGAATGCAGCTCCTCCACCCCAAGAAACTGCGGCAAATGTTGTTCCAATTCCAGCAAACAGTCCTATTAATACGGCACCAATTTTAGAAACTTTTTTCTTTTCTAGGTAAGACATTCCAACTGCAAAAAATAATAATGCCAAAAAGAAGCCAAACATACCAATGGATTCATGGTCGCTAAATCCAGCCAAAGTACGATATAAATAAGGAGGAATAATTGCCAAAATTCCAGAAGCCACAACAGCTATAGTTTTATTCTTAGTAATAAGTAATGTTAATAGAAAAAATACAACCAATCCCAATCCAAAAAATATAACTGGATTTAAAACATTTGCAAAATTCAGAGTAACATTAGGATTAAAGATTTTCATTACATTATAAATTAGAACAGTTGCCTGAGGAGTAATTTCTGTAGACCATCCTGAGCCCAAGGCCTGATATCTCATATCATCAACCTCCGGATAAACTCCATTATTCGCTACTAAAGTTTCCGCATGTCTCAAAAAATAATACGGATCTAAAGCCAATGGCGTATAGTCCCCAGTTGTAACATCAATTAAATTTCCATTAACAATAGGCTGAATCCTAATATTAACACTAATAAACATAACAAACAAAAACAAAGCAATAGTAACTCCCCACTGAACTTTCTTATTAGAAATAATAGGTATAACATTTTTCTTAATCTCGTCGAACTTCATTCATTTTCAAACAACTTTCCATTTAAAAAACTTATCACAAATATTTATCACCACTCAAGGGTATTTCATTTAGATAAGCTTCGCTTATCATATTATATAAGTCTCCCTCATTCCGCTTCGCTACATTCACTCAGGCAAACCACTACATTCTCTCCACTTCGTTCCATTCATTCCGCTGCCCACAACTTGTTAAACTAAATCCATAAAGAGTTACGACAATTTTCTAAAGAAAATCATCACACCTCCTCATGGAGCAAAATAACAATAAAACCACTCCACAAAAAGCAAACTTCTGTGGAAAAATAAGATATCAATTGTTCATTACATTTACCTCAAAAATTACAGCTTCCATAAGAACATCGTGGCGTCCGCAGATGCCACGATTTTTTATGGAAGAAAGCAGCCAAGCATGCGAAATTCAATTCTAGGTGCAGGTTGTCCACCTTTATGAAGGACGGCACCGTCAAGAAATTTAATTTGACCCCAGAAATCCGCAATTCGTGGGTCTGCCGAGGGGCCGCCTTACATTTTTTATTAGAATTTTAATTTTTTATTAGAAAATTAAAATTCTAATAAAACTAACCAAATTTCTTCCCCGGGGTTCTTTGTTTAAAGAAGGCCGAACGCAATCAAAATAAACAAAATCTGAAAAGCAAAAATCAAATAAGTAACCTTCTTCTCAGTAGCCCGCTTACCCAAAATCTTAATCGCCAAATGCTCAAGCCCATAAATTTTATCATAAGGCATTTTCAAAGTTCCATCCTTCCGCGGAATTCCAAAAGAATGTTTATGAAGTCCCCCACGAAGTTTTAAAATCATCTCTATAATATAAGGGATAAAAACAATCAAAGCAATCTTTTCAAAATTCCCAAGAATCGCCATACCAGCAATCAAAGCCCCAATAGAATAAGTCATAATATCCCCAGGAAAAACTTTTGCCGGAACTTTATTAAAAATATAAAACGCAACGAGAGCAGCAACCATACAAAGTCCAATAATCGCAAGCCAAGGACTTCCACTTTGATAAGAAACAAACGACAAGAATCCCAAAATTAAAATTCCCTGCCCAGCCTCAAGCCCATTAAATCCAGCCAAAAAATTATAAGTTGTAGTTACCCCAGCAACCGCGAAAGGAATAATCAAAAGAGGATACAAAATTCCAAAATTAACTGACCCAAAAAAAGGCAAATTCATAGAATGAACTCCAGCATTAACAACCACCAAAGGAATAGACGCAATAAAAGCAAGAGCAACCCGAACATGACTAGGCAAACCTCCACTCTTCCATCCAAGCAAATCATCAACCAACCCAATAACACCAAGTATCAAAACCATACTAAGCAAAGAAAATATCTCGACAACATGTGGAGTTCCGTCAAACAAGAAAGTCTTCAAAGCAAGATAAGATAAAACAGATAAAACAAAAGCCATAACGACGATAACTCCACCTGAAGAAGCAACATTTTTCGGATGCCCATATTTATTCATATCTTCCCAAGTAAGCCCAATTTTTCGACAATTACGAATCCATTTAGGAAGCGCGAACGAAGCTAACATAAAGCTAATCACAAATGAAATCATTAACAGATATTCCATAAAAAAACTGAACAATTAATACTTAAAACACTTCCGTTTTCATTTATTGAAACTTTGTTTCAATTATATAATTGCACGTCGCTTCGCAACGCACGGCTGCAAATCGCGAAATTAAATTTCGCTCCAACGCATAAAAATTTAAGCCCTTGTTATTTCCAAATAAATTCGCTTAGTAAAATCAACTACATCTTTTGCATATTCCAAGTCAAAAATCATCCCATAATAAATCATCCCATTTCTAAAATATCTGAGCTTATTCAAAAACTGCACATCATTTTCCCGTTCCAGAATTTTTCTAGAAAAAGCCACTTCTGCCTCATGGGCTCCATGCCCAGTAGAAGAATAGCCCAAAAGAAACATTTTCGAGCGGATACTTTCTAAAATAATATCATAACAGTCTTTAATTACAGAATTAGAATTTTTCTTATTTATTCCCATTAATTCAACTCTTTCAATTAATCCATCAAAAGAAAGTTTAGATTCTTTTTCCAAAAATTCAGAACGAGATTTATCCACACCCTGTTTCCTAACGATTCCTTTTTCTAAAAAATAATCAAAATCCTTAAGCAGTCTCACAATTCAATTCCTCCAGAATAAACGACCCCATTAAACAAATTCTCTTTCAAATTTTTATGTATCTTAGAAAACGAATCATAAAATTGTAAAATAATTTCCCTCTCCAAAACCCTCTCATATTTATCTAAATTAATTTCCTTTTCCTTCGCCCCAATAATAGCAATATCTATATCTGACTTCAAAGTGTCCTCGCCTCTAGAATAACTCCCAAATAGCACAATTGTAGCAGTCGGAAATTTCTCCTCCAAAAATAAATAAAGTCCAGATTCATAAATAGAATTAAAATTAAAAATTCTTTTCATGTTAACAATTAAAGAATTATCAAAATTTAAATCAATTTCACTTCTCCCAGATTTATCAATCCCAATATTAACTAATTTCATTTTAACCAATCCAGGAAGCGCCTTCCCAATCGCAGTAGGGGAAACTCCTATTATTTTTGACAAATCTCGCTGACTCAAAACACTTCCAACCTTAACAAATAAAACATCCAAAATATTTCGTTGTAAAATTGTAAACTTTAATTTATCACTATAAACCATAGTTTACACAAGTAAACTTTAGTTTATATACGTTTTGAATAATATAATCAATAAAATTTTCATAAAAAAGCGTGGCGTTTTTCCGAAGGAAAAATTGCTCTTTTATGAAAAAGTACTCCGAACAACGGGAATTTCGCCTCGAAGATTCGAAACTAGGCGCGTCAAATGACGAAAGAAATTCCCTCAATATATCAGACCGTCTGCGACGTTAGTCGGTAAGCGGTTCGGAAATTGAGGTCCTGTGTGGACCCCCAAAACCTGAGATTTTTTTCACCAGAAAAAACTCTCAAAAGAGTAACGGCGTCAAATATACTTCCATTAAAGCCGCAACAATCAAAACACCAATAGCAATAATTATCAACAATAAGGAATCTTGCAAAATCTTCCAAGTCCCTTCACCTCGAAGATCTTTCCTGATAACTGCAACAGAAACTATTCCACCCGCCAAAGCCCCAATAAAATAAGCCCCAATCTCAGGAATCCCATGAATCATATATCTTCCCAAAGCCAACGGCAAATTAATCAAACGACCCTTAGTAAAAATCCCAATCGCAGCAGCAATAACCGAAGCATTCCAAACCAAAATAAATATAGCTCCCGCCCCAAAGACCAGCGAAAACAAAATCGTAAATATCAAAACATAAATATTATTAGCAAATATTGCCAGAAGAGCATTAGCTCCAGTAACTGAACCAGTCATCGACGGAACGCCATGTTGCTCAATACAATAGCTGTAATGCGAAGGAGAATTAATAGCACAAAAAGTTTTTATCTGAAAATTAAAATTCTGTCCAGCACTGTTTGGAAGAACTAAATACCAAATAGAAAGTGCAACAACAAATCCCAAAAACATCCACATCATAGCTCGAATTGCTTTTGAATGTTCTTTAATCAGCTTCCCAGAATTACTTATCTCAATATCTTTTTCTTCTTCCAACTTAATAACATAATACATAAATGGCATACATGCAATAACTGTAAAAGTAACCACAAGGAGTCCACTACCGTCTTTCAAAACAGAATCATTCCCAAAAACAAAAGTAACGAGAAGCAACGCAACCGACGCCCAAAACGCCCCAACAAAAAACATTTCCCATGGTCTCCTTTCCGCATGCTTCGGCTTCATTAAAAGTTCTATCATTGTATTTCCTCCAATAGAACTTTTTCTAACTCAAAGGTTTTCATTTGGTGACGTAGTAGTTCTATCATTGTTTCCACTCCATAGAATCTACTCCAAGTACAAAACCGCAGTTTTTACGCCGTAAAAATTCTATCATAATCTCCTTTCCCTCATATCTATATTATATTTAGAACTTATTTAAATGTTCGCCGAAAAGTTAACTTTTTATATTCGATAAGTTTTGTATGGCCATGAAGGGTGATAATTCAAAAAAATTCTACAAAATTCTCTCAGATATAAAATCCGTAAAAGTTCAAGGTGCCGAAAATGTTTGCAAAGCAGGAATCCAAGCTTTTCTTTTGCAGCCGAATAAAATTTCCGCAAAAAAAATTCTGGAAACTAGAGTTACCGAGCCATTATTACAAAATGCAATTAAGATTTTATTAAAATCAGAAAATAAAGAAAAGACAGCAAAAAAATTTATATCTAATTTGGAAAAATCCCACGACGCAATAGCCAAGAAAGGTTCAAAATTAATTAAGAATAATATGAAAATTTATTCACATTGTCATTCTTCAACCGTAATGGATATTTTAAAATATGCAAAAAAGAAAGGCAAGAAAAATTTCACAGTTTACACAACAGAAGTCGAGCCATTACTTCAAGGAAGAAAGACAGCAAAAGATTTGGCACATTCAAGAATAAAAGTTGTAATAGCATCAGACTTTGCAGCCGATCAATTAATGGAAGACTGCGACCTATTTTTATTCGGAGCCGACGCATATACAAAGTCAAGTGCAGTGAATAAAATCGGAACTAGTACCTTGGTCTCCCTAGCAAAATCTCATCAAATACCCTCATACTCCTGCGGGGTTTCTTTAAAATTCACAAGCAAAGTAAAAATAGAAAAGAGGTCTCCAAAAGAAGTTTGGAACGAAAAAATAAAAAATATAAAAGTAGAAAATCCAGCATTCGACAAAACAAAAATAGATAGACTTACAGGAGTAATCTCGGAATTTGGAATCCTAACTCCAAAACAATTCGTAAAAAAAGCAAAGCAAAATCTAAAGACTTTAAATTAGTGGCATATTATCCAATTACATAAGGCATTTTAGAATAATTATTTATGACGATTTATTTGAGAACTTTTATAAACAATAAATTCATTTACAATGTATGAAAAAAGTGGGTGTATTAATTGTATTATTATTAATTGTGTTCACTCTAGCTCCGCTGACCTTAGCCGCAGATAACGAGACAGAAGAGAAAAGCGAAATTGAAAAAGCATTCGATTGTCTAGAAGAAAAAGTTGATGATTGCAGCAAGATAACGACTCAAGAAATCGCTTTAACAATTATGGCCACACCAGACAATGTATTTAATGATTGCGTCGAAGAATTAGAAAACCGAGAAAAATCCAACAATTGGAATGGAAATGTTAGAGATACCGCTCTAGCTGCTCTAGCATTAAAACATGCAGGCAAGGACACATCCGCTATAGAAGAATGGCTATTCCAACAAGAACAAATTCCAAGAGAATTAGATTGGTTTATGCAACTAGATGCCAACGAAGCAATGAAATGTACAATCAGCTATGACTCCGAATCATATGAAAGTATTGAAATAGGGGAAAATAAAAAAATACAAACTGCTGCAGGTAGTTGTCTAAGTTTAGCCAGACAAGGTTTTTGGTTCAGAGTCGGAGACAACTGTTACGAAAAGGAATTTTCTATTAAATGTGACAAAAATTTTATTTCTAGTTTGTTGTATGAGAATGGAGAATCCATTCCCAGAACTACCTATGTTTTAGAAGGAACAAAATCTGCTCCCGCCTACGAAGAAATTACATTAGATGTCAGATCAAAATGCTTCGGAAAGAGTGGCTGTGATTATGAGGGAACGGTTTGGGCAGCCTTGGCATTAAAGAAATCCGGACACGACATTGATGATTTTATTCCTTATATTGTTGCCATGACAGATACAAACAAAAAATACTTGCCTGACGCTTTTGTATATATGTTGACAAATTATGAAGATTATGCAACTAAATTAGTAGCAAATCAAAAGCTCGGAGACTTTTGGGAAGCAGACCTTTCTCTTTACAAAAAATACTATGACACATCTTTGGCATTACTAGCTTTAGGAAGTTCCTCATCCGAAAGAGTAAACGCCGCTGAAGGTTGGATGTTATTTACTCAAGGAAGCAATGGATGTTGGCAAAATTCTGTTAGGGATACAGCAATTGCTCTTTGGGCCATAGAAGGAAGACCAGGAAAAGCACCAAGTAGCGAAGGTGGAAATAGTCATACACTTTGTAGCGAGGCTAATTATTTTTGTATTCCAAATAGTGAATGTCCAGCAAATGAAGTTATGGGGAATTTTTATTGTTCTTCTTTGTCGACCACATGTTGTGCCACTGAAAATTTAAAGACCTGCTCTGAATATATCGGACAAGCTTGTTTAGGGGATACATTTTGTGTTGGAAATGAACGTAGAAGTAGCGATGTTGATAAGTGTTGTACAGGAACTTGTGAAGAAAGACCTCAAGAAAGCGAATGCGAGGCTAATTTTTATACTTGTGCAGATTTTTGTAGTGAAACTCAAGAAAATGCATACTTAGATTGTGATGGTGGTCAAGTTTGCTGTAGAAACAAAGTAGCTGCAAAAGAGAAGAAATCTTTGTGGTGGATATGGTTAATTCTTTTTATTTTATTAGCTGTCCTTGGAGCTTTAGCTTATGTTTACAGAGAGCAATTAAAAGAAAAGCTAGAAGAAATCAAAAAGAAAATGGGCAAAGGAAAAAGTGGTGCGCCTACTGGTGGGCCTAAAGGACCACCAAGAAGACCAGGTATGCCTCAACGACCAGGTATGCCACCAAGAAGACCAGGTATGCCTCCTCGTCCAGGATCTCCTCCAGTAACTAGGCCGCAAATTCCAGGAAGAAGACCGATGCCGGGGTACAGAGAAGATCCAGCAATGAGAGAAACTTTTAGGAAGCTCAGAAAAATTGCAGCAAGATAATTTTATTATTTTTAGTCCAGTTAAATTTATTAATTAATTGATATTCTATTAACTATGAAAAAGTGTGTGATATTATTATTCTTAATTGTAATTTCTTTTGCTAATGCTGAGCCTATTTTAAAATTCCAAAATGAAGATATTCAATCTGGAGAAACTATTTTAGCCACAATAAATACCACGGGCAAATTTACAAAACAAATTGAGAGCAGCAATTTAGTGTTTTACAAAGGTCGAAAGAAAACAATATTCGAACACGATGTTATATATTACGACGGAATACATTATGTTTTTATTTATGCTAATAGGGATGGAGAATTTGAAATAAGAATAGAAAATATCCTATACAAAGAAAATGACACCTTAAAATCATCTAACATAATAAAACCATTTAATATAACTACCAATATAAAAATCGATGAAGAGACTAACGAAACAATAACAGAAATTTTAGAAATTCGTCCAGGAGCAGTTTATTTTCCAAAAGATACATATATAAAATTATTCAACAAAGGGACTATCCCCTTAGAATTAAAATATGGCAAAGAAAAAATTATAATAGAGCCTCTTACAACAAAAAAAATTGAACTCGAACCTCAAGAAAAATTTTCGCTATTTGAAGTTGAGGGATATAAAGATTTTTCAATTCCAATTATTTATCCAACACTTGAAGATGAATTTGTCTCACCAATAATAAAGTCTGATTTGAAAGCTGACCCAGATTTTTTTGTTTCCGAACTTTTTGTAGATGTCAAAGAAACCGAATTTATTCAAATATTTAACCTTGGAGATAGTGACATCACAGATTTAGAAATTATGACAGATATAGAATACATAAGGACTGGAAAGTTAGAGAACATGGTGGGCAGACAGATTCAAAATTTAAGCGTAAAAATAGATGCGGAAGCTGCTGGACATTTTGAAGGAGTAATAAATATTACTTATTTTTCTAATAACGAATCAAATTACCTAAAAATTCCAGTGAGTATATATGCCCTACCAAAGGGAACCAATGAGACTGAATTCGAAGTGTTAGATGATTCCTGTGATAATTTAAACGGGCAAGTTTGTAAAAAAGGAAGTATTTGCGAAGAAGATGCAGATCAGCGTTTCACCAGTGACGGAAAATATTGCTGTTTTGGAGAATGTATCGAAACAAAAACAGGTTCAAGTGCGGATTCAGATTATGGTTGGATAATAGCAGTAGTAATTCTTGCAGCACTCGGGGGCTATGGATATTATATGTATAAAAAACAAAAAAACCTCACTCCAAAAAAACCAAGTGAGAGATTAAAAGAATCAGTAGCTGGATATAAAAAGAGAATGGCAGTAAAGCCAAAATCAACTTTGAGAGTCAAAGGAAATTTACAAAAATCCTAATTATTTATTTTGAATAAACCAATCTATTTTATCATATTTATACAAAGTTTTTACGTAGCATTCATGTTTTTGAGCAACAGACCGATTCTCACATTCTTTAAAATGAAGCAAACATTTAAACCTTTTACTTTTAACATACTTTGCACCCTTACCCTCAGCATGCGCCTTCATTCGTTTATCCAAATCATTAGTGACGCCACAATAAAACGAACCATCTTGACATTCCAACAAATATACAAACCAAGATTTTTCTTTAGAAATAGTAGCGTCCATCAGTATTGCAAATCAAGATTTTTTTTCTTAGCACAAGCCGAACATAAAAGTGCAGTCTCTTCTAAACTCATATAATACCGATTTCCTTCCTCAAGAATGTCGTTAAACTTATCCCAACCTTCTTCGATGGTAAGCTTTCCAGAAACAACTTCCTCAGGAACTTTAGCAGCTTTTTCTAAAAGGTCAGTCCTTTTCTTAAACATATTATAATGAAATAAATTTGGCTTAGCAGCCTTAGAAATTTTCTTACTACAAAGATAACATTTTGCTTGAGTCATCAGAAGTTCTTGTTCTCGAATGGCCCACTGAAGTTGAAAGTCGCTGTCTTGGATAAGATGCTTGTAATTTCCAATTCCCCCAAGCCTATTAAATGTCAAAGTAATTTCTTCATCTTCAGTATTTCTATCCCTAATAACGATTTCACCAATTTTTCTAGAATATCTCCATATTGGATATTTCCTCTCACCCTTAGGAGTAGTCGTCGGTCTGCCAATTCTATAAGCTTTATATCCAGTCTTAATATGACCAATAGACATTTCCTTTTTGAGAGCAGTAGTCTTAATTATTTTCTCCTTAACTTTTTTAGCAGCAGTCTTTTCCTTCCTAGAAACATAACCCTTTTCACCCGGAAGAATATTTGGAGTAACGATAACCATAATAAAGAAACGCAAATTTGTTTTATAAATCTTAGCGTCGATAATCAGACACACAACATATTAGATTTGGAGAACGTTCCGTTCTCATATCACACAAGTCTCCCTCACTTCGCTTCGCTACATTCGCTCGACCGACTACTACATTCACATATGTTCATTCCGTTGCAACGCGTAAAAAACAAATCACTCCCTCTCTCCACTAAAGCTCCATTCACTCGTCCCAAAAAAATAAAATACCATTCCATAAGAAGTTGTGACTTCTTATGGAATAATTCATCTTAACCATTTCTACTTGAAATCATAACGACTTCCTAAAGAAAATCGTCACGCTCTCAAGTAGAGAGTAACAAGAAACCAATCGCGAATTAACATTCACTCCAATAGTTACAACTCCATGAAAAATCATAGCGATTTTTCCTTCGGAAAAAACGCCAGTGATTTCTCATGGAAGAACATTCCGAATAACGGGAATTTCGCCCCGAAGATTCGTAACTGGGCGCGTCAAATGACGAAATTCCCTTCTTGTATCAAACCATCTGCGACAATAGTCGGTAAGGGGTTTGGAATCTAGGGCTCGCCTCTCGAAGACCAACCTGGCATTTTTTCACCAGAAAAAAAGCCAACCCAAATCTTTATATACCCAAATTTCTCAGTCTAATTATTGATTCCATTCAAAACTTAAATGTTTGGATGATGAGAATTTTGTGATAGGTTGGTCACGATAAATCCAAGGGTGCTACCGAGGAATTATCAAGTAGCGAAAACTACTGCAGAAAAGAAAAAGGAAACGAAAGTTTTCAATGTTCTTTTCAGGAAACAAAACAAATGACAGATAATAATGGAATACACGCAGGAAGCTTACAGTTCTACCCGAGGGTAAGAGCTAAAAAAGTAATACCTAGCGTAAACTGGAAACCAGTAGAAAGAGAAGGTACTAATTTTATGGGATTCATCGGATACAAAGTAGGAATGATCTCAGTTTGGGCAAAAGACGATACTGAAAACTCTTTAACAAAAGGTAAAAGAATATCAATCCCAGCAACTGTTATCGAATGCCCAGTTATGAAAGTTTATTCTGTAAGATTTTACAAAGACAAAAAAGTTCTAAAAGATATTATTGTATCTAATGATAAAGATTTAAAAAAATCTGTTAAAGTTCCAAAGAAGCTTTCAGAATTTAAAGACGTTGAAGAATACGACGATGTTCGAGCAATTTTATACACAGATGTAAAGAACACTTGCGTAGACAAAAACAAATCAGATTTAATCGAAATAGCTGTTTCAGGCTCTGTTGACGAAAAATTAGCTTTCATTAAGGAAAGAATCGGAAAAGATATTTCTATTTCTGAAGTGTTTACTGAAGGATTAGTAGACGTTAGAGGAGTTACAAAAGGTTTCGGAACTTGCGGACCAGTAAAGCGATTTGGAATTTCATTAAAATCTCACAAGTCTGAAAAGGGACAAAGAAGACCAGGATCATTAGCTCCATGGCATCCTGCAAGAGTTACTTTTAGAGCTCCACAAGCTGGGCAAACAGGATATCACAGCAGAATTACATATAATAATTTAATCCTAAAAGTAGGAAAAACTTCCGAAGAAGACATCAATCGAAAGGGTGGATTTGAACATTACGGAGTTATAAAAAACGATTACATGATTTTAAAAGGCTCTATCCCAGGACCACAAAAGAGAGGATTAATGATTACAACAGCAATTAGACCAACCGAGTTTCAATTAAAGAAAAAGTTTGAGGTATTAGAATTACAATGAAAGCAAAATTATTCGATAAAGCAGGAAAAGAAAAAGGAACAGTAGATTTACCTAAAAGTTTTACAGCTAGAATCAGAGAAGACATTTTATCTAAAGTTTTCCAAGCACAATTAGGATTATATAGACAAGCTTACGGAGCTATGGAAGGAGCAGGTGCTCAATATTCAGCTTCTGGTATCTCTAAGAAAAAGAGACACGACTGGAAAGCAACTTACGGTAAAGGAATTTCAAGAGTACCAAGAAAAGTTATGTCTAGACACGGAGCTAGTTTCAATTGGATTGGAGCTACAGTTTCTAACACTAGAGGTGGTAGAAGACCACACGCACCAAGAAGTGCTAAAGTTTTATTAAAGAAAACAAATAAAAAAGAATTAGCAATGGCTTTTAATTCTGCAATCGCAGGAACTGTTGATGCTAAATCTTTAGCAAAGAAATACAATAAGAAAGTTGAATCTGGATTAGTATTTGAGAGTGATATTTTAGAAGTAAAGACAAAAGACTTTATCGCAACTATGAAAGTAGTTTTCGGTGACGCATTTTCTACTGTTTTAAAGAATAAGCAAATTAGAGCTGGAATCGGAAAGATGCGAGGACGAAAATACAAATCTAACGCTGGATTATTATTTGTCTTAGGAAACGAAGAATCAATGAAGAGAAAAGGAATTACAGTTGTGAATGTTTGCGACTTGACAATTAAAGACTTATCTCCAAACGGAGAACCAGGAAGATTAGTTTGTTATACTGAGAATGCAATTAAAGACATGGGAGAGCGATTTAAATAAAATGGCAGGAACAATTGTTTTAGAAAAGATTAAGTCTACGGAAAAGATAGTTAGACAAATCGAAATTGATAACGTTTTAGTATTTGTAGTTGATAGAAGTGTTACAAAACAAGATGTTAAAGAAGAAATACAAAATTTATTTGATGTTAAAGTTGCAAAAGTTAGAACACACACTTTAAAGAATAAAAAAATTGCTTACGTTAAATTAAAACAGGAGTTCCCAGCAGTAGATTTAGCTACTAAGTTGGGTATGATGTAATGGTAACAGTAAGACCTTTAAATACATTTGAGGAACGAAAATAATATGGGAAAGAGAATTATACAACAGCGTAGAGGGGCCGGCGGACCAACTTATAGAGCTAGTCCTAAATCAAGAAGTTTAAGACCAGGATATTCTAGCGATGCGACTGGAGAATATGAATGTGTTAAATTAATAGGTTCACCAGGTCACACAATTCCATTAGCAAAATTCATGAACAAAGAAGGAAAGATGTTTACAACTTTCGCAGTTAACTTACTTTACATAGGACAAAAAATTACAATCAATGGAAATAAAAAAGGCGATATCACAAAACTTGGGGACATGAAAAACGGAACAGAAGTTTTTAATCTAGAACATAATCCAAAGGACGGAGGAAAATTCGTTCGAACTGGTGGAAACTACGCAACGGTTATGGCAAAGGAAGGAGACATAGTAAAAGTTATGATGCCATCTAAAAGAACAAAGAAATTTAATACTAATTGTAGGGCGACTATTGGAAGAGCAGCTGGCGACGGTAGAATGGATAAACCAATCTTAAAAGCTGGTAACAAGTTTTATATAATGAAATCTAAGTCTAAACTATGGCCTATTGTATCAGCTGTAAAGATGAACGCAATTGACCATCCATTCGGTTCTGGACGAGGAAAGAGAATGAAATCCAAGATTGCTAAGAGAAACGCTTCTCCAGGTAAGAAAGTTGGACATATTAGACCAAGTAGAACAGGGAGGAAGAAAAGATAAAAATGGCAGAAATATTAGTAAAGAAAGATAAAAGTAAATTCTTCCGAGGAAAGAATACTGAAGAATTAAAAGCAATTGACACTAGAGAATTCGCCAAATTAGTTAAGTCTAGAGCTAGGAGAACTATTCTTCGAAACTACGACGTAATCGATGCTTTCGTTGCAAAATGCGAGAGAAACGAATCTAGAAACAAGCCAATCAGAACGCATGACAGAACTATTGTTATTGTCCCTAGAATGTTAGGAAAGACAATTTTCGTTTACAACGGTAAAGAATTCCTAAAGGTTATTATTATCGAAGAAATGCTCGGACACAGGCTCGGAGAATTCGCTATGACAAGAAAAATTGCAAAACATACATCTATTGGTGGAGGAGCTAAGAAGAAATAAAATGGAAGAAGAAAAAATGACTAAGGATACAATTGAAAAAATCGACGCTAAAGTAGAAAAAGCTAAAGCTAAAGAAGTTAAAACTGAAGCTAAAGTTGAAACTCCAAAGACTGAAGAGAAAACTGAAGCTAAAGAAGAAAAGAAGACTGAGGAAGCAAAATCTGAAACTAAGAAAGCTAAAGTAGAAACTAAAGTCGCTAAAAAAGAAATGGCAATGGCTAACGGGTTTTCTTTAAAGATCTCACCTAAACAATCTAAGTTTGTTTGTAGGGTAATCAAAGGCAAATCTCCTCAAGCAGCAGTTCAAAGATTAGAAGATGTAATCACAGAGAAAAGAGTAATTCCTATGGCAAGTTTAGAAATTGGGCACCGAAAAGGAAAAGGACTAGCTGGTGGAAGATATCCAAAGAACGCATGTAAAGCTATCATTGAAATTATTAAGCAAGCAGGAGCTAACGCTGTTGTTGCAGGAATTGATAATCCAGTTATCACAATCGCTAAGGCTGACAAGGCATCTGAACCGTTCAGAAGATCTGGAACAAGAGGAAGAAGGGCACATATTCATATTGAAATAAAAGATAAAAAAAGCCTAATTAAGGCAAAGAAAAAATAAAATGGAAGAAAAGAAATTTGTACAAATTAGAAAGGACGAATATAACATTAAGTTATTTGTTATGAAAATGTTTGGGAAAGGAAAAGTATCAAAGGTTTCAATCGAATATACACCAGTTGGGGAAAGAGTTATTGTTTCTACTCACAAGCCTGGTTGGATTATCGGTAAGCGAGGAGAAAAAATCTCTGAATTAACTGAAGTATTAAAGAGAAGATTTAAGATGGAAAACCCTCATGTTGACATTGACGAAATAATGCATCCAGAATTCGACGCTCAATTAGTAGCTGACGATATTGCAGTAACTTTAGAAAGATTTGGAGCTATGAAATACAAGTCTGCAAGTTACAGAGTGCTTGGAAGAATTAAAAACTCAGGAGCCTTAGGGGCTGAATTAAGAGTTTCTGGAAAGCTACCAAGTGATAGAGCTCGGAGCTGGAGATTCGCATTCGGATATTTAAAGAAAACTGGAGACGCTGCGAAAGTAGTTGACAGAGCTGAAGCGGTTGCGCAAACAAAGCAAGGAATTGTGGGAATCAAAGTGGCTATTCTAGCACCTGGAATTAAGATGTGTGACCAAATAACAGTTGATAAAGAATTTATGGAAGCAGTAAAAAAGAACGTAACTTTCGAAGAAGTTGAAGAAACATTCAAAAAAGTAAAGAAAAAAAGGGCGGCTAAAAAATAATGGCAGAAAAAAAACAATTAACAGCGAAGGAATTCAATAAGAAAATCACAGATTTAAAAATTGAATTATTGAAAAATCCAACAAAAAGGAAAAGCATTAAAAGGGAAATTGCTCGATTGTTAACAGTCAACAAACAAGCTAAACAGGAGGACAAACAATAAAGTGGAAATTTGTCCGAAATGTGGATTGCCTATGCCGGCTTGTGTTTGTGGAGAAATCGCAAAGACTCAAGCCTCAATTTCTGTAACAACAGAAAAAAGGCGTTTCGGAAAAGTTAACACAATAATCAGTGGATTCGACGACGGAGTTAATATCAAAGATATCGCAAAAAAGCTTAAGATGAAAAGAGCTTGTGGTGGTACTGTGAAAAATAAAGTTATCGAATTACAAGGAAATCACAAAGGCTTCATAAAATCAATCTTGGTTAAAGAAGGATTTAGTGAAGATCAAATTGAAGAATAAAACAAATAAAATGGCAAAAGAAAAAATAACAAAGAAAATAGAAGTAGAATGTAAGGATAGACTTTGTCCTATTCACGGAGATAAAAAGCTTAAGATGAGAGGTAGAACTTTCGAAGGAGTTGTTGTCAAGAAATTACACGGAAGAACTACAATTGAATTTGAAAGAATGCTTAAATTACCTAAATACGAAAGATACGAAAAGAGAAAAACAAAGATTCACGCTAGGGTGCCAGAATGCATGAAGAATGATTTTGCAGTTGGAGATTTAATTCAAGTTGCAGAAACTAGACCAATCAGTAAAATGATCCACTGTGTTGTAAGTAAAGTTATTAAAGTTAAGGAGAAAAAAGCATGAAAGCAGTAAGTAGTAGACCAACAAAATCTTTGAACATAGGAAGTTTAGTAGAAGCTTGTGATAACTCTGGAGCTAGAATTTGTAGAATTGTTGGAGTTAAACTTTGTAAAACAAGTAAAGGACGAATGGTTTATGCAAAAATTGGAGACCAAGTTAAAGTTACTGTTAGGAAAGGAGATCCTAAAATGAAAGGAGAACTTTTCGATGCTGTTTTGGTAAGACAAAGAAAACCTTGGAAAAGAATAACTGGAGAAAGAATTTGTTTCTCTGATAATGCAGTAGCTCTTTTGAAAGATGAAAAAGGTAATCCTAAGGGAACTCAAATTAAAGGAGCAGTAGCTCGAGAAGTACAGGAAAGATGGAAGGAGGTTGCGAGAATCGCAAGTACAGTATATTAAGATGAAAGCAAAATTTAACAAATCATGGAATTCAAGTAAGCAACCAAGGAAGCAGGTTAAATTCAGGGCCAATGCCCCGAATCATATTAAGAGAACATTAATGGGTTCAACTTTAGATAAGAAGCTTCGAGAGAAATATGGAAGAAGGTCAATCGAAGTTAAGAAAGGCGACGAAGTAAAGATTATGAGAGGAAAGTTTAAAGGTAAACAAGGTAAAGTTGGAAGTGTTGATATTAAGAATACTAGACTAACTGTCGACGGAGTTCAAAGAACTAAGAAGGGCGGAGAAAAATTAATAACATGGTTTAACCCATCAAAAGTTAAAATTATTGTTTTAGATGAAAAAGATTCTAAGCGATTAAATAAGTCTAAAAGGACAGAGAAGAAAGAAGTAAAGGAAGAAAAGACTGAAGCAAAAAAAGCTCCAGCAAAGGAAATTAAAAAAACAGCACCAAGCGGCGTACCTTCTGCGAAAGGCAAAGAAATAAAAAAGGAAACTAAAAAATAAAATGGCACATATTAAGAAAACAAAAATGGCAAAAACTTGGCCAGTACCAAGAAAAGGAAAGGGTAAAAGATTCGTGGCAGTACCAAGTCACGCTGCAGGAAAAGGAATCTCAATTTTATTCTTACTTAGAGATGTACTAAAGATTGCTGATACAAGAAAGGAAGTAAGATACATGACACTGAATGGAATGGTTAAAGTAAACAATTCAACGAGAAAAGACGAAAATTTTCCAGTTCAAGTTTTTGATACTTTAAGTCTAGAAAAGGCAAAACTTAACTATAGATTGGAAATTGTAAGTAAGAAATTTAACTTAGTAGAAATTACAGCAAAAGAAGCAGAAACTAAGATTGTTAAAATTGCTGGAAAGAAAATTATTGGAGCAAAAAAAATTCAAATGAATTTGGATGATGGACAAAATCTTTTAACTACAGCAAAATTCTCAGTAGGAGATTCTATTTTGCTAAACACAAAAGAGTCTAAGATTGTAAAAGTTTTACCTCTAAAAGAAGGCGCTAAAGTAGAAGTCGTTCTCGGTAAACACGCTGGTGAGAAAGGAGAATTAATCGGATTCGAAGAATTAGTTCGAGGAAGAAACTATCAAATTAAATTAGAAGATAAGACTGTAAGTTTACCTTACAAGACAATCTTAGTAATAGAATAAAATGGCAGCACCAAGCGACGTATCTTCTACGGAAAACAAAACAAAAATGGAAAATGTAATGAGAAAAATCAAATTAGAGAAAGTAATCTTAAACATTGGTGGAGTAGATGATAAGTTAGACAAAGGAGTTATTCTTTTAGAAACTATCTCTGGAAAGAAACCAGTTAAAGTTAAAGCAACAAAGAGAATCCCAACATGGAAAGTTAGACCAGGCATGGAAGTAGGATGTAAGGTTACATTAAGAGGAAGCGAAGCTTTAGGAATGGTTAAGAAATTACTTCCAGCAATCGATAATACTTTGAAAGAAAAACAAATTCAACCAAATTGTTTTTCATTTGGAATACATGAGTATATTGAAATTCCAGGTGTTGAATATATTAGAGAAGTTGGAATTATGGGATTCGAAGTAACAGTAGTGTTCTCTCGTCCAGGAAAATCTGTAGAAACGAAAAAGATTAAAAGGGGAAAAGCACGAAGAATAGTAGTTTCCCGAGAAGAAATTGAAAATTATCTTGTAACTAAATTTAACACAGAAATTCTGCGTAAGCAGAAAAAGAACTAAGATGACAGCAAGTGACTGGAGAAAAATCACGCGTCAACTTCGTGGAAAACCTGCGATTTTGAAAAAGTTTTTGAAACACAACAGACCAAAAGCCAGAAAATTTGGAGTTGCAGCTCAAAAATGCGAAGTATGTGGAAGACACGGAAGTCACATATCATCTTACAATCTAAATTTATGCCGACACTGTTTCAGAGAGTTGGCAGTTGAACTAGGTTTCAAGAAATACAGTTAGGAGAAAAATAATATGAGTCAAGATATAGTAGCAGACGGATTAAACCAAATAATGAACGCAAAGCGTATTGGAAAGACTAGCCTTACAATTAGGCGATATTCCAAAGTTTTGTTAAACTTATTTGAGATAATGAAGTCTAAAGGTCACATTGAATATGATGTCAATGAGGAAGAAAAGACAGTTACAGTAACAATTGTTAAAGTAAATGCTTGTAAAGCAGTTAAACCAAGATACCCTGTAAGTGTTGATACAATCGATAAATACCTTAGAAGATTTTTACCATCTAGAAATTTAGGTAGCTTAGTTGTTTCAACTAATTTAGGATTATTAGATCACAAGGAAGCAGTTAAGAATAATGTTGGAGGATGCGTAGTTGCATATTTCTATTAAAATGAACAAAGATTTAGAAAGAACAGTAGAAATTCCTTCAGGAATTGAAATATCAGTTAACGGTAAAGAATTTAAAGTTAAGGGCGCAGGAAAAGAATTTGTTAGAACATTCGATACTGGTAAAATTAAAACAGAAGTTAAAGGAGATGTTTTGACATTAACAGCTATTGGCGCAACAAAGCGAGAAGCTAAGATGATGGGAACTGTTTGGGCACATTTAAAGAATATGATTAAAGGAACTTCTGAAGAATTTGTTTATGAGTTGGAAGTTTGCAATGTACATTTCCCAATGAATGTAAAAAAAGTTGGAAATGAAGTTGTTATCAAATCTTTCCTTGGAGAAACTACTATTAGAAAATCTAGAATAATGCCTGAGACAGATGTAAATATTTCTGGAAGTAAAATTACTGTTAAATCTAATAACATTGAATATGCAGGACAAACAGCGGCTAACTTAGAAAAAGCAACTAGATTAACTGGACGAGACCGAAGAATCTTCCAAGATGGAATCTTTATTACAAGTAAATGTGGGAGAGCTATCTAATGGCAGAAGTAAAGACAGTTACCTCGCACAAAGGCGTACCCTCTAAAAAGGGAGCTAGCGCTCCAGCTTCATCGGTCAAGAGAAGTAAGCCAAAATTTTTGAGAACAGATTGGCATAAAAAGATTCGTCTAGGGAAAGGCGTTAAAAAGAATCAGAAATGGCACGGAGCTAAAGGTAGACAAAATAAATTAAGATTAAATCGAAAGGGAAGAATGCAAAGACCAAAGGTTGGTTGGGGAGCAGATAATTCCGAAAAAGGATTCATTGCTGGAGTAGATTTTGTTAGAGTAGAAAATGTTAAGGATATTGAAGCTGTAAAGAAAGGACAAGGAATTTTAATAGCTAATGTAGGAAAGAAAAAAAGAGCAGAAATTATTGCTAAAGCAGAAGAAAAGAAAATTACAATTGTAAATAAATATTTGGAAAATAAAAAATGAATTTAAGCCGGAAAAAAGAATTGGCATCTAAAGTTTTAGGCGTAGGAAAGAAAAGAATTTTATTCGTTGAAGAAAACTTGTCAGAAATTAAAGAAGCAATTACGAGAATGGATATTCAAGACCTTCATAAGAGTGGAGCTATTAAGATTAGAGAAGTAGCAGGCCGAAAGAAAATAGTTAGAAGAAAAAACAGAAGAAGAACTGGAAAGATTAAGTGTAGAGTTAATAACAGGAAAGCTGAATATGTGATAATTACAAGAAAACTTCGAGCATTTACTCGTGGAATGGTTCGAACAGGAAAGATTGGTAAAGAGCAAAACAGAGAAATTCGAAAACAAATTCGGTCTCGAAAATTCAGAAGCAAAAGACAGTTAAAGGAACATTTGGAGAATAAACTATGAAAGGATTAAGAACATTAAAGAGAAGAAGAAGAGAAAATAAAACAGATTACAAGGCTAGGAGAATCTTGTTAACTTCTGGTATTCCAAGAATAGTAGTTAGAAAGACAAATAAGTATTTTATTATTCAAGCGGTAGAAAGCACAGGGGCTCAAGACAAAGTTATTGCGACAATTACTTCAAAGGATCTTTTGAAGAATGGATGGGATGCAAATGCCAAAGGAAGTTTGAAGTCTGTTCCAGCAGGATATCTATCAGGAATATTAATGGCAAAGAAATTAGGTTCAGGAAAATTCATTATGGATTTAGGAATGCTTAGAACTTTTAGGGGCGGAAGAGTATTTGCAGTCGTTAAGGGACTAATTGATGGCGGATTAGACATTGCAGCAAATGAAGTTGTTTTTCCGAGTGAAGAGAGAATTTCTGGAGAGCATTTAGCTGAAGACGTAAAAATCATGATTAAAAAAGTAAAGGAGAAATTAATATAAAATGGTAATTGAAGAAAAAACAAGTGTTGAAAAAGAAGAAAAAATTGAAACTATGAAAAACGAAGCAGAGGTAGCAAAAGAACAATTGCAAGAAATGGAAGCAATAGTAGAGGCTAAAGAAGAAAAAGCTGACGCTGAAGTTTCTAAAAAAGCTGCTGAAGATTTTAAAAAAACCGAAGGAAGAACTCCTTATGTTAGAGAATCTAGAGAAGTTAGATTTGCTAGAGAAGCTAAAGAAAAATTAGATGCCTGGATTCCAAAAACAGAACTTGGAAGAGCAGTTAGAGCTGGCAAGTATAATAATATCGATGAAGTTTTGGCTGAAGGTAGAAAAATTATGGAGCCACAAGTTGTTGATTTACTTATTCCGAGTTTAACTACTGATACATTATTTATTGGACAATCTAAAGGAAAGTTCGGTGGCGGAAAAAGACGAGCATTTAGACAAACTCAAAAAGCAACTAGAGAAGGTTCAGTTATGACTTTCGGAGTAATGGCTGTTGTGGGCGACGGAGTCGGACATGTAGGAATTGGTTATGGTAAAGCTGCAGAAACTCTTCCGGCAAAAGAAAAAGCAATTAGAAAAGCAAAGTTAGCAATATTCAAAGTAAGAAGAGGATGCGCTTCATTTGATTGTTCATGTGATGAAGAACACTCAATCCCTGTAACTACTCAAGGTAAATGTTCTTCAGTAGTTGTTAAATTAATTCCAGCACCACAAGGAACTGGATTAGTGGTTAATGATGAATTGAAGAAAATTTTGAGAGCTGTTGGTATCAAGGATGTTTATTCTAAATGTTCTGGAAAATTACAAACAACATTTAATACAGGTAAAGCTTGCATCCAAGCACTAGAAAAGATCGGGGAGGTACAACTATGATATTTGTAATAAGAATCGCTGGTCAAGTTAAGAATAAGATTAAGGATAATGAAACAATGAAGAGACTTAAACTTAATAGAAAATTCACAGCGAGATTAATAGAAGAAGACGACGCTGTTGTTATGGGAATGGTTAAAGCCGTTGCTCATAAAGTAGCATTCGGGACTGTAACTGATGATTTTGTAAAGAAATTGAATAAAGCTAGAGAAGCTAAAGAAGGAATTTATTTCATGCATCCACCAAGAGGCGGATTCAAGAAAAGTTCTAAAGTAGCAGCACCTAAAGGAATTTTAGGGAAGCACGAAGACATCACTAAATTAGCGGAGAGGATGTTTTAATGGTAAAAATTCACAAAAGAACAAAGAACTCTAGAATTAGAGGAGCAAGAACTGTTGGCTGGGGATTTAGACAAAAACATAAAGGTCACGGTAACAAAGGTGGTTTTGGTAAAGCCGGAACTGGTAAGAGAGCCGACCATAAGAAGCAAGTATTTTTAGAAGCTGATCCAAAGAAAAAATATTTCGGTAAACAAGGTGGAACTTCAAGAGGAACTGCTTTGGCAAAATACGAAAAAATTAACTTATATGCTGTAAAAGATAATATGTATACAAAAGAAGGTTGTAAAATTGATTTGAGTAAACATAAAATTTTAGGACACGGTGACGGATTCAAAGCAGAAATCACAGCTTTATTCGCAACTGCCTCAGCAATCGAAAAAATGGAAGCCGCAGGCGGAAAAATTATTCTACCAGCCGCAAAAGACGACGTAAAACAATATGTTGTTAAAGAAAAAGCAGTTGAAGAGAAATCTGAAGACAAAGAATAATTTTTATTTTTTTATTGAATAATTTTTGAGAAGTTTTATAAATGATTAAGCACTTGCTAATTTAAGAGATTAAAGTATTATGGAAGACATTATTATTACATTTGACGACGCATCCAGAGACAAGACGATGGAGATGTTGGGATTAAAAAAAGACAAAGAGGGCATTCAAGATTCCGAAGGGATGACTGTCACGGATCAAGATTTTGAAGAGATGGAATTAAAAAATTTTGGAGGGGCGCTTATTGGCTCTAAAGTTTTTATCAATAAAGATTCTAACGATTTGATAGATTATTTTTCATCTAAGCGAATTTAATCGTACATGACGCTTCTTGATATACTTGGTAAACTTCCAAATTTTAATATTAATATAGGAAACAAAACTATAACAAATAATACATTACACCTTAATTCTGATGGTAATTTTTCTGTGGATGGGAAACCGTTATCTCCCGAGATAAGCGAAGAGATAACCAAAGAAATAAGTGCACAACAAAAATCTCCATCATATCCGTGTCAAGTTATACATAAGGACTTGAAAAAGGATTATGATGCATATGAGGAAATATCTTCAAATAACAAATGTTCTTTTAGGACCTTAAAAGATATATTGCCTGACAATAAATTTAAAATGATTTTAATGGCGAAAAGAGTTTCATTGGAAATAGAAGACCCTTCCAGTAGTGGAAAGGAGATTAGTCAACTTATGTTTAAATTAGATAGAAGATATCCAAAAGATGGTAAGAAGGTATTAAATTTAATTACTGCAAAATATTTTGATAATCTAGTTCTACCTATGATAGATATGATAAAGGAAGACTATCCACTTAAGTATAGGAAAAAATTTGAAGAATTTTTTGATTCAATCTTGAAATTCTTTCCAGTAGCTGTTTTTGTTAGCGACATTACAAGCCAAGAAGATATAATTCGTGAAACCAAAAAAAGAATGAGACTAAGTGTTCCATTTATAAGAATCCACACAATTGGAGAGTCTAATATTAGAAAAGTAGACATAGCTACTAGTGGAATAGATTTTGAAGAACTAGGGTTTTATGTTGATAACAATAAACATACTACTGCAAAGGGTTCTAGATTTCAAGAATTTACAATAAGGCCAGCAAAAGAAAGTTAGGTCACAAAGAGATTCTAGTATCAGTAGCCAATCCTCAATATATCAAACCATCTGCGACAAAGTCGGTAAGTGGTTTGGTATCTGAAATCCTGTGCGGATTTCTTCCCAACGATTTTTCGCCGCTTCGCAAAGTGGTGTACTGGGTGAGTATGAACCAGAAAAAAAGCCAACAATATATTTATAAAACAAATTTAGCTACTCTTCTTAGAATGGGATTAAGAAATTTATTGCATAATTTGCCAGAAGTTAAGGCTCCAGCAGAAAAGAAAGTTAGCTTTAATGTTAAACTTAAATGGACTTTAGTTATCTTAGTCGGATTTTTTATCCTTTCAAATATTCCTTTATTCGGAATTACAGAAGGCAGTCTTTCCAGATTCGAATATTTAGCAATTCTTTTGGGTACATCTTTTGGTTCGATTATCTCGCTTGGTATTGGTCCAATAGTTATGTCGTCTATTATTTTACAGTTACTCAGTGGAGCTCAAATTATCCATATTGACCAATCAACCGACGAAGGAAAGAAATTTTATCAAGGTATGCAAAAATTATTAGCATTCGCATTCGTAATTTTCGAAGCAATGGTTTATGTTTTAATGAAAGGAATAGCCCCCGAGCCAGGATTTACAGGATTAGTTATTTTGCAATTATGTATTGGTGGTTTCTTAATTATATTTATGGATGAAGTTATACAAAAATGGGGATTCGGGAGCGGTGTTTCTCTGTTCATCGCTGGTGGAATCGGTTGGAGACTTTTTGCACAACTCTTCCAATTCATCGGACCAACAGGCGGATTCGAAGCAACAGGTAAAATATTAGCTATAGTAGCTTCGGTAATCTCTGGAGACGGAACAGGAGTAATGAGAGCATTTTTTCCAATAGCGGTTACAGCAGGTTTATTTTTAGCTGTAGTATTTGCCCAAAGCCTGAAAGTTGAAATTCCTTTAGCATTCGACAGAGTAAGAGGACATTCGACCAAGTGGCCATTGCAGTTCTTCTATGCTGGTGTAATCCCAGTTATTTTAGTTTCAGCCCTAGCTGCAAATGTTCAATTATTAGCATCTTTATTACAAAACTGGGTTGGACATCCAACTTTCCTCGGAGGATTCTCAAGTAGCGGACAAGCAATTTCTGGTTTCTCATTTTGGATTACTTCAGTACCAATTTTAGAAACAATTGTCACAGGAAGTTTTAGATGGGTATACGCAGCACAAGCCTTTTTCCATGTATTATTTTACACGGTATTATCAGTTCTATTTGCATTCTTCTGGGTCGGAACTTCTGGACAAGACGCTAGAAGTCAAGCAAAGAGAATTGTAAGTTCAGGAATGAGTATGCCAGGATTTAGAAAAGACGAAAGAGTATTAGAATCAATCCTAAAAAGATACGTAGGACCTCTAACAATTATGGGTGGAGCAGCAATTGGAATTTTAGCCTCTGTCGCAAATTTACTTGGAGCATTAGTTGGTGGAACAGCAATCTTATTAGTAATCATGATTCTATACCAGCTATACCAAAACATCGCCCAACAACACGCAGTAGACATGAATCCAGCATTGAAGGGATTCTTTGGCGCATAATTATAATTCTTGCTAGCGATTTCGTCGCAAAAAATTTCTCATGTGCGCTTGTACACTACTAAATTTTTTACTTAGAAATCGTGTCGCAATAATTATAATTTCTTATGGAAGAAAACTTTTCTAATCAAAAATAACATCCATTCCGAACAACGGGAATTTGAAACAAATTCCCTTTATATATCAGACCGTCTGCGACCTGTGCGGTAAGCGGTCTGGATTTAAAATCCTGTGTGGATTTCCCTGGCATTTTTTTCACCAGAAAAAAAGCCAACATCTTTATATAGGATAATTTACAATATTAAATATGATAACTGGCGCTATGATTACAGAGATGCTTTCTGTCCAACCTAAATATTCCATTGCAATGTTTTCCGTTTTAGTGACGCTAGTCTCAACTATGGTTCAAAAATGGCTAACGAATCAAGAACATTTGAAGACACTAAAAGCTAGGCAAAAAGAACTTCAAAAAGAAATCAAAAAGACAAAAGACCCAACACTTTTACAAGGAATTAACAAAGAAATGATGGACATTACAATGGTTATGTTTAAGTCTTCAATGAAACCAATGTTTGTTACAATAATTCCATTCCTACTTTTGTTTAGTCGGCTTAAAGGCGTATATGTTCCAGTTCTTGGAAGTTCCTGGATTTGGTATTACTTAGGGTATTCTATAGTAGCCTCAATGATAATCAGAAAAGTATTCAAAGTCGCATAGACCCCTTTTTTAAAAAAAGCCTCTTGGAGAAAAATCAAATTGGTTTATTTTATTTTTCAATTCGCTAATAACAAATTGAAAATAAAATAAACGATATAAGGCGAAATTAAATTTCTTTACGCGCCTGTCCAGAGGACAACCTGTCGCTAAAATTTGATTTCGCATACTTGGCTGCTCAATTGCGAAATTAAATTTCGATCGGGGTCACCAGAGCCATGCCCGTTGAGGCCCGTAACTTGGAAACTAATCGCTCAATTCTTTCACTTCAACAATCAAACTCCATGAGAAATGCAGCGTCGAAGATGCTGCAATTTTTTATGGAAGAAATTAAACAAGGCAAAAAACAACCCCCCCAACAAGTTATTGTCTTGAATCCGTGAATGGGCAAGCCCATCCGTGCAAATCCGTGAGCTATTAAAATAACCAAAAACTCCCAAAGCAAAAAATCCGTGTAATCCGCGAGCAAAAAATTAGCCCAATTCCCAAACTTTAAATCGCAAACTTCTTCCCAGAATTAGTCATCTCATTACTCTTCCACTCCTTCCGAGAAGCCCTACCCTTAGCCCTCATAGCTTTTCGCAAAGTATAATTAATCGGATTCTTCATCCCAGGCTCAGGCGGAGAAGTAATCCCAAACTCCTTGTAAATCGGCTTATCATAATTAGGCGGCAACCGCTTATTCTTCAAAGCCCACATAATTTGCGCCCGAATATAACCCTCCTTAATCGGCTGATAATTTTTCTTATTCCATTCCCTAATCCTCTCCTCAATATAATCCTGCGGAAATTCCAAACTAGTAAAAAAAGAAAGCAACAACCCAAGCGCCCTCTTTCGACCATCAGTCGGAATCCCTTTAAGCAACTTTTTAATAATCGGCGGAAACATATCGTCAGTAATCGCAAGACCCGCGACATCAATAGACCCACCCTCATATTTCCGAGGCATTTCCTTCGGAGCTTCTTCATAATATTTTTCAATAGAATGAAGCAAAAGATTCTCAGCCTCATTTGGCTCCACCTTAGGCATAAAATCCCGAACCTTAACAATTTTTATAGGTTCAGCATCACTAGGTTTAAAATTTTCAATCTCATCTTTACGAAGAGGAATCGAAGCGAACGCAGTTTTTTCATGAAGCGAATAAGGAGCTCTAAACAAATGACGAGAAGCCACCAAAACAAAATCAACAGAATCCTCTTGAGATTTGATAGTTTGCTCTTCTTTAAATTGCATTTTTGATTTTTTTATTTCCAAACCAACAGTCGAAATTTTACACTTTTTACAAAAATCAGTTTTTCTCTCACTCACCCTTTCCATCTTTGCATTACAGCTTGGACAAATCATAGTAGACTTCTTTTTTATCGGGCTTTCAATTTCTGTTTTGCATTTAATGTCTGGACATTTATATTTATAGAATATTTTTTCATCAATTGATTCTTGACATTTTGGACAAACTTTTTCTATTGTCAATTCTCCAACCTCAATTAATTTTTCACGACTAGACATCCCCAAAATCTCAGAATTCATAGGATCTTTAATTTCATCAAACAAATATTTGGCAATATACCGAGCCCATTCAGGAAAATGATCTTTTGTTAATTTCCCCCTAACCTCAATTGGAAACGCCGCAAAAGGAACAATTAAATGAAATCCTTTTGACCCACTAAATTTTATTCCATAATTTTTAACCCCATGTTTCTCCAAAGTCTCAAGCAAAAGCCGAAGAGCAATTTTCCCATAATCAAGATAAGGCGAATCAATATCAATCAATAAATCCCACCCAGCCTTAATTTCATTATATTGTGCAGGCGTCATATTCGTATCAATATCCATCGGATTCTTCCAAATCTCCTCACTGCAATGAAATGAAGTCGCACCAGTCCGAGCTATACTTAACACATCGGAAGGATAATCAAACGTGTCAGGTCTCTTAGAAAAATACTTATTATTAAAATTAGCAACAGTTTCCCTGCCTTTACAAAACTCAAACATAGCAGCCTGAACATCTTTCCGAGCATAATGCGAAAGCGCCGCAATCTGCACTTTACTCATCGGCTCAGTCTGATAATTCCCCATACAATTATATAGGGTTTTGTTTAATAAAGAGTTTGCGTTTTAACCATAATAATCCTTATAAATAGAATACGACTTTTCATTATATGATATTAAAGCTAGACGACCCAAAATTAATGAGCGACGCTATAGCTATCGTTTCTGAAATTGTTTCTGAAGTAAGAATAAAACTTTTACCTGACGGAATGAGCATCGTGGCAGTAGACCCAGCAAATGTTGCACTAGTAATTTTCAAACTACCAAAAGAATCTTTCTCAGAATATGACGCAGGAAGTGAAGTTTGGGGAGTAAATCTAGACGATCTAAAAAAGATTTTAAAAAGAGCAGGAGCTTCAAGTAGCATTGTTCTAGAAGAATGCGAAGGGAAATTAAAAATAACAATTTTCGATAAAATCAAAAGAACATTTAATCTTTCACTAATCGAAGTTTCTTCCGAGGATAAAGACATCCCAGAATTAAACTTCGCAACCAGAATAGAAATGAACTCAGTTGATTTCGCCCAAGCAATCGAAGACACAAATGTAGTAGCAGACTCTTGCGCATTAATAAAAACAGGAGATGTTTTTTCGGTTGAAGGATCAGGAAATTTAAATTCAGCTAAAGCAGAATTTTCAGGAGAAGACTTAGAAATGTTTGGAATCGGAAGATCAAAATATTCATTAGAATATATGATGAAATTTATCAAAGCATTAAAGATTTCTTCAAGAGTCGTAGTAAATTTCTCCGACGATTATCCACTAAGACTAGATTTTCCAGGCGAAAAAATGGGAATAGGTTTCGTTCTAGCTCCAAGAGTAGAAAACGATTAAATTAGTTTTGATTTTTCAATTACAACCATAATTTTAAATAAATTGAAAGATATATTATAAAATGACAAGAGAATTAACAATAAAAGATGAAGTGACCGATTTTTTACTTTATAATTCACCAGATGGGAAAATTAAAGTAGATGTATTTTTGCACAATGAAGATGTTTGGCTTAATCAGAAGAATATGTCTGAACTTTTTGGAGTGGGTATCCCCGCAATTTCCAAGCATTTAGAAAATATATATACAGAGCGAGAACTGAATAAGGATTCAACTATTTCCATTTTGGAAATAGTTCAAAGGGAGGGGTTGAGAGATGTAAGGAGAGAACAGTTATTCTATAATCTTGACGCTATAATCTCAGTGGGATATCGTGTCAATTCTTCAAAGGCAACTCAATTCAGGATATGGTCAACCAAGATTTTAAAAGAATATATTATCAAAGGATTTGCTCTTGATGATGAGCGACTAAAAAACGGAAAATATTTCGGCAAAGATTATTTTAAAGAACTTCTTGAGAGAGTTAGGTCAATTAGGGCAAGCGAAAGAAGGATTTATCAACAGATTACTGATATTTTTGCAGAATGCAGTATTGACTACGATAAGGATTCAAATACAACAAAGGAGTTTTATTCTACAGTTCAGAATAAATTCCATTACGCAATATCGGGACAAACAGCAGCAGAAATAATTTACAACAAAGCGGATTCTAATAAAAGGAGTATGGGGCTAGTTGCCTAGAAGAATTCCCCGGAAGGCAAAGTATTAAAATCAGATACAATAGTCGCCAAAAATTATCTTTCTGAAAATAAAATTAAAAGATTAGAAAGAGTAATTTTTAGCTTCTTTGACTATCTTGAAAATTTAATTGAGAATAGGACAACTATGAAAATGAAAGATCTATCAGAAAGTGTAAATAAATTTTTAGATTTTAATGAATATAAAATATTGGAAAATAAAGGAGAGATATCCTTTAATGATGCAAAAACAAAAGCCTTCATAGAATATGATTTATTTAACAAGACTCAAAAGTTTACTTCTGATTTTGACAAGCTAATAAAAGAACAAAACTTAATTCAATCTTCACACTTAAGAAACGATTAGTCAAGTTTGTTCCAAACTTGTTAATATCTGGTTCGCCTCCAGCGAACACTTGTCCATTCAATCGCGAAAATTCTTTTCGCTTCAACATCCCATCACCCCATCGCCCAAACAACTCCTCACTCCCAAAATCATTGCCCCCCCCCAATTCGTGAGAAGTCCTGAGTTAATCCGTGGATAAAATTGTTTTTCTTCCCCTGCTTTAAATCCACTGAATCCTTATAATCCGCGAGCAAAATTGTTTCCAATCTTAGTTTCTCACCACCCCTTTCCCCGTCATAAAACTATGAACATTCATAATAATATACACAATAATATATATCATCATATTCATACTATTTTACACTATAGAATAAATAATAAATTACATCTCTATATCCATAATAAACTTAATAATAAAACTAGCAATAATATTAACAATAAATAACATTATAATATCAATAAGTAAATAACTACTAAATTTATTTCTATTCTAAATAATAATCTTAATAATAAAATACTAGTGCCTTATCAAAAGCAAATTAATAACAAACTTTATAAGTAAACTATTTCTATAATTCTTATGAATGTCCATAATAAGAAGATAATTGACCTCATTAAAAAAGAAAGAATAGTAACATCGTCCGAAGTCGCAGGGCATCTAGGAGTCTCTTGGAACACCGCTGAAAAATATTTATTAGAACTAATTATAGACGGAAAAGTTGAAAGAATTAAAAAAGTGGGGGTAAACTTATGGCTTCTAAAGTAACAGTAATTCTAATCACTTTGGTTTACATTTTTGCATTCGCATTCTTAGTTAGAGCAGACCCAACGGGACCAGACAGTATAGTTCGTGGTACAAATGAAACTTGGTCAGGTTCTACTTCTGGAGAAATGGTAAACATATCAGGCGGATACATAGCAAAAATGAACATTACATCAACTCAGCAAAATAGTCGTTGGAAAGCTTTCCTCGGAAACGTAGTAGGAAAATTCACACTTAACGACGGCTCAGGCGCAACAATTTACGATTGGTCTTCAGCTTCAGTTGCTGGTGAAGTCTTGGCATCAAGAAATTCCACATCAATTGATTGGTCCTCTATAGGTTGCGCATCTACTGCGAACATGGAAGCAGAAAATACAGCCCTAGGTCATTTCGGCTCAGACAATATCACAGCAACATTCAATAAAACTGGAGGAAATTATCAGATTGCTGGACAAGCAGCCAATAATTGCCCAGCAACAAACCCCTATGTAAATAATAATACTCAAGATACAGCTTTCCAAGAAATTGTTTTGAGCGTCGGAGGTGACATTGTTTATGCAGCAAATATTAACGCAACAGCAACAGGTTACGACGGGAACACTTACGATTTCCAAATGATAGTGCCAGAAGGAACAGCTGCAGGAAATACTCCATATTACCTTTACGTCGAACTCGACTAACTATCACATATCATAATCGCGTGCGTCAGATTGAACAATCCCAACTGTTCAATCTGGCACCCCGATAAATAAATTATTTTATAAAGAACAAATGCTAAAAATAATAATGGAAAGAGGGGGAAAGAGAGGACAAGTAACTTTGTTTATAATTTTAGGAATAATATTAGTAGCTGGGATTATAGCAACATCAGTTCTTTTGTTAAATGTAGAACCAGAAACAAATACCCCAGAAATTCTAGGACCAAGAGCGTTTATAGATAAATGTGTAAGAGATGCAGTAGAAGTCTCAGTTGAAAAAATAATATTAGGAGGGGGAGAAATAGAACCAAGTTTAACTATAATGCATAATAGTACAAATTATACATATCTTTGTCATCAGCCAGATCTGTATAAAACTTGCTACAATCTACATCCAACATTAGAAAGTGATATAGAGAAAGTGATAAAATCAGATACAAATAACGCAGTATCAGAGTGTTTTAATGCTATGAGAGAAGATTTTGAAAATAGAGGGTATGATGTCATAGGTAATGACACATATTATTCAATAAGTATTCTATCAGGAGAAATAAAAATCAATTTAGAAAAATCAATTACAATATCTAAAGATGATACATCTCAAAATTTTAATAGTTTTAATACAAAAATAATACATCCGTTACATGAAATACTTAGAACAGTTCATAGAATTACAACATCAGAATCTCAACATTGCTATTTTGACGCAACAGGGCACATGTTGCTATATCCACAAGAAAAAATTAGAATAATAAATTATCAAAGCAGCAAGCTTTATAGAATAATAAATCGTAAAACTAATATAGAATTTAAATTTGCAGTAAGAGGATGTGTTCGTCCAGCAGGATTAATTTAATGGGAGAAAATAAAAATAAAAAAATAATAGCAAGTTTTGAATTAACATTAATAATAATGTCAATGTTCGCATTTTCATATATGATTTCAGATTACAATGAATTGTCGATAATTACTCCAAAAGAAATATCATTATTAGAAAAAATAAAAATTATTAGCCATATAGGATTAAACAAATTAAAATCACCAATTATTCCAGTTGTATCTGCGCTAGAACAAGACGGATGTTGCGAATTGACAATAAAAGGAGAAGAATGTAAGTCATCAGTAGTTGCATCAGACTGCACAGTTCCAATAATAGAGGGAAGGGTATGTAGTGACGATGATGTTCAAGTTTGTGTAAGAGGTTGTTGTTATGAGGAATCTACAGGAAGATACATCCCAGATAGCCTTCAATCAAGTTGTGTTGATTGGATTCCAAATCCTAGTTGTAGTATTCCAGAAGCTAGACTTGGATGCTGTGTAACGGGAGAAAGTGTAATTCCTGATATTACCGAAGCAGCGTGTCAAATAGAATCAGAAAATAGAGGATATGATTCAGTAGATTGGAACTTAGGAATGGACGCAGCAAGTTGTACATGGATTGCAGGAGCAACAGATAAGGGAGCATGCGTTTTTCCTAGTGGAATTTGTTCTTTTGGGGCTAGATCTGAATGTTCGCCAGAAAATGAATTCCGAAAAGATTATTTGTGCACAGCTCCAATTTTAGAAACATCTTGTAAAATGACAGGCGAAACAACTTGTGTTGAAGGTAGGGATGAAGTGTATTTTATAGATGATTGTGGAAATTTGGCAAACGTATATGATTCTAGTAAAATAGATGATGTTGCTTATTGGACTACTGTTCAAGACCCTACTTGCGGAGTAAATTCTCAAGATGGCAATGCGAATTCCAAAGATTGTGGAAATTGTAATTTAAATACAGGTGGAAGCTGTGCGTCTGCTTTGCAAGATGATTTTAAAGCAGATTCTGGAGATAATTACTGTAGGTCAACAGGATGTTATTTTGATGTTACGGGTGAAGGAGAAGAATTTTTAATGACTGGAGAATCTTGGTGTATGTATGACGGAAAAATAGGAGATGGTAAAGATATTCCAGGTTCGTCACATTGGAGATATGAATGTGATCAAGGAGAAATAATTTCAATCAGATGCGGGGATCAATATAGAAATAGTATATGCATAGGAGGTTCAGAGGCAGAAATAGATGGAGTTAATACTGGCTTTAGAGTTGCTACATGTGCTCCAAATAATTGGGTACAATGTCTAAATGTTAATACCGAAGAAAATATGGAAAATGGAATTGTAGAAGAAGAATGTAATAAACTCTTGAATTGTAGAACAGAAAAATTATCTATAAGTGAAAAATATTTTGAATTTGATATATGTGTTCCAGAATATCCAGCAGGGTTTAATACAAAAACACAAATCCAAGAAGTTAATAAAAATTTATGTGGAATAGCAAGTATGACATGTGTAATTCCAAGAGATCCAGAATTCTGGGATGGGTGTGGATGGTCAAAAGATGAAGATGATATTAAAATTAATAAAGGATGTACATCTGAAGAATTTACCAAACAAATGAATGATTTCTGCATAGGACTTGGGGACTGTGGAGCTAACGTAAATATTGTAGGGGTTCGTTCTGATAGCTATGATGTAAGATATACACTTTCTGATATGTCTGATGGAGTAATATCGAGAAGTAAATTGAAATCCAATACTGAAAAATTATCTACAAATTATCTACAAAATATTATGTCTATGAACATTCCAACTATACCGCATCAAATAGCAAAAGATGAAGATTATACAAAAATGTTAGAATCTCTAGGGATGATTGAAATACAAACGGAAGGTATCCCAGATGAGAGACAGGGTGACGACTTTTATGATTTTTCAATGTGGGGTTCAGCAGGAATAGCAACGGCTATTTATGGTGGAGTAGCATTATTTGGACTAGAAGCTGGCGTATCATTTTCAGCAACTAAAATATTATCTGGATTAGGGCAGTTAACAGGAGGTGCGGCATGGCTAGGTCCAGTAATGGGAGCTTTCGCAGGAGTAGCTGCAGGACTATATGTTTCAGAAGCATTAGGAGCTTCAGGTGTTTCAACAGTTATAATAACAGGAGGGCTAGCAGCTGCAGGAGCATTAGCAGGAGTAGCAATGACGTCTCTTGCATTTCCAGGGATAGGTTGGGCAATTGCAGGATCAATAGCATTAGCAGCATTAGGAGCTTCTATAGCAAAATTTATTGAAGACGATTGCGAACCAATAGAAGTTAAATTTGAATGTAAGCCATGGAGACAGCCACAAGGAGGAGAAAATTGTGATCAATGCAATAATGACCCATTAAGACCCTGTAATAAATATCGTTGTCATAGTCTGGGGGCAGCATGTGAATTAGAAAATGTAGGAACAGTTGATGAAAGTTGTATAGCATCTCCAGATGATGGAGCTCCATTATTTATAACGACAGGAGCAACTTCAGACAATGCTATATATTCAGATTTTGATGATACTCTTGGGAGTAGTTGGGCATCTGCATCAATACCTTCAGGCGGATGTTTTAATGCTTACGAAACAATAGTTTTGGGAATAAATATAAGTAAAATAGCATATTGTAGATATGCTACAACAGAAAGTGATTTTGAAGATATGGAAGATTTCGGATCAAATACATATCTAAAACAACAATATCTAACTTTGCATGTACCAGATCCAAGTAGAGGAATAAGCCAAGGAATAGATTGGTCAGAAGATATAGATTTATTTATTAAATGTGAAGGAGCATATGAAAACATTGAAAACATTGGATTTTATAAAATAGATTTATGCATAAATCAAGGTGAAGACATAGGAGCACCTATAATAGAAGCGAAATCTCCTGAAGATGATTCGTTAGTAGGATTTGATATAACTCAAAAAAACATTTCCATCTCTACACACGAGCCAGCCACATGTAGATGGAGCTTAGATGATATTACTTATGATGATATGGAAAATAATATGAGTTGTATTTCGGATATAGCTATAAAGTTTCCAAATACAAATGTTCCAATTCCATATACATGCAAAGCAACTCTCCCAACTCCATTAGCAGAGAACAATTATTACATTAATTGCAAAGATCAACCGTGGTTGGAAATATCAAATCCAGACAAGAGAAATTCTAAATTAAGAAATGAACTATATACACTAAAAAGACCAAATGAAAAAATAAAAATAAATTATATTAATCCAGAAAATGATATTGAAACGGGAACTCCAAAAAAAGTGTTAGATTTAGAAATAAAAACTTCCTCAGGGGGATTAAATCATAAATGTTATTATTCTTTCTTAGATTTTGAAATAATGTATGAAATAATTGATATATCAAGTAATATACATACGGTTCCATTTAATCTTATTCCAGGCAAAAAGACAATTTATGTAGAATGTCGCGATGAAACAGGAGACACAGTTCAGAGCTCGACAAGTTTTGAAATAATATATGATAATAAAATTCCATTAATTGCAAGGGTCTGGCAAGATGCAGGACAACTTCACATTACAACAAATGAAGATTCAGAATGTAAATATTCAACAGAAACCTGTGCATTTGATTGGGAAGAAGGGAAATTGATGAATGGGAATATTGAACACATAACTTCGGTAACTAAAGGAGAAACTTATTATGTTAAATGTGCGGATGATTTTGACAATGGTAAATCAAGCAACACATGTTCGATACAAGTGATGGCAGTTTAATAATACAACAGAATTTATAAAGATAAGATGGCTATAAAAAATATGAGAGAGGGGAAAAGGGGACAAGTTACAATATTTATTATATTAGCAATAATAATAGTAGCGAGCGTTCTAACATTTTTCCTTTACGCAAAACCAACTTTTCTTTCCAAAGAAGGGACAAGGATAGGTTTTGATGGTTGTGTTCAAGATTCATTAGAACTAGCAATTTACGAATTAGAAAAAAATGGTGGATTTGTAGAGCCAGAATTTTCTTATACGCACGAAGGAGAGGAAATATCTTATCTTTGTTATACAAATGAATATTATAAAACATGTACAGTCCAAGTTCCATTCTTATCAAGTCAAATTGACAACCAATTAGAAATAATAATGAGAGATAAAGTCGACAAATGTTATTCTGATTCAATAGAGGAATTAAAATCTCAAGGTTACGAAGTGACTGCAGGACGAGTTGATTACGATGTGCTTTTAGAAACAGGAATTGTAAGAATGGAAATAAAAGCACCAACAGTTGTGGGTTCACAATCTTTCACAAAGTTTGATGTTAAATTAACTAGTCCAGTATATGACATGGCAATGATGGCAACTTCTCTTTTACAATTCGAAGCAACTTTTGGCGATACTGATTTAAATACAATGTCACAATATTATCCAGAGTATAAGATTACAAAAATGAAAATGGGAGATGGAACAACTATTTATTCAATAGAAAGCAAAATTTTTGGCGACAAATTACAGTTTGCTAGTCGAAGCCTAGTTTTCCCAGCGGGGTATGATTTATAAAATGGATAAAGAAAAAACAAATACTAGCTTTATAGAGTGGATGGAAAAAGCAAAACAAGATTTAGACGTATCTAGGGATAGTTTGAAATCCAATAATTTAGGTTGGGCAACTTTTCAAATACAACAATCAGCCGAAAAAGCACTTAAGTCGGTTTTAATAAAAAGAGAAAGTAGGTTGGTTAAAAATCATGATTTGGTTTATTTAGGAAACATGTTAAATTTACCTAAAAATTATCTAGATCATTGTAAAGAAATTAGTCAATTTTATGTGGTAAATCGCTATCCAGACATTCCAGAAATAAATTTAACAAAAGAAAGAGTGGAAGAATATCTTTCTTGGGCTAAGGAGGTGCTAGAATGGTGCGAGAAACAGATTTGAAGGTAGTCGAAAAATTCAAAGAAAAACTAACAAAAAGATTCCAAAATTCTAAAGTAATTTTATTCGGTTCCAGAGCAACGGGAAATTCCACAGAACAAAGTGATTTTGATTTAATTGTAGTAAGTGAAGCGTTTGAGGATAAAGATATAATAAAAAGAGGTTCTCTCATGTATGATGATTGGGATTATAATTTTGCAGTAGATTTTATTTGTTATACTCCCGAGGAATTTAAAGAAAAGGAATCCCGAGTGAGCATAGTTAGTGAAGCATTAAAAACAGGAGTAGTTATAAAATGAGATTCAATAAAAAAGGTTCAGCAGTATTACAGTTAACTTTAATGTTATTTTCAATGTTTGCGTTTGCATTCATTATGTCAGATAAGGCAATTGTAACTGCGATAACTTCAGAGGCTAGTTATTGTTGTGAAAGAACAAGAGATGGTGCTTCTTGTCAAAATGCTCCAGAATCTGAATGTTCTCCAAGTGCCAAAGCCGCCCCAACTTCTTGTGAGTCAACCTCATATTGTAAAACAGGGACTTGTTATAATTCCAAAGAAGGACTTTGTATGTCAAATACTCCTCAGGTAACTTGCGAAGCAGATGGTGACAATACTTGGGATGCTAGACCAATGAATCAAGTTCCACAATGTCAACTAGGATGTTGCATAATTGCAGATCAAGCAGCATTTGTAACATTAACAAAATGTAAAAAAATGTCTACAGAATTTGGAGTTGCAAATAATTATAGAAGCGATATTGCCGACGAGTTAAGCTGTATAGCAATGGCTCAATCTCAAGATATGGGAGCTTGTGTCTACGAAAGAGATTATGAAAGAGTTTGTGATTTTACGACAAGAAATGAGTGTGGAGCAGCAGACGGAATAGAAACAAGTGAAGGTGCAGAAATAATTACTTCATCAGAAAAAAAATTCTATAAAGATTTCTTATGTTCAAATGATGATTTAGCGACCACGTGTGCAAGACAGGCAACAACTGAATGTTATCAAGGTGATGTTTATTGGGTTGACTCTTGTGGGAATAAAGAAAATGTTTATGCGGGAGACAGTGATGCTGAAAAAGCAGACAGTTGGGCAAATGGTAAAGTTGCGAGTCCAAGTGTAAATGCAGAAGGTGATTGTAATTATTTAGCGGGAACTCGTTGTGCAGCAAAAGAAGGAATTTTTAATTCGGGGGTAGAACACGAATGTAGATTAACAGTATGTAGAGATAGGGATGATAATCCAAGAAAAAATGGTGAATCATGGTGTGTTAGTCCAGGATTAGAGGGGGTTAATGAATATGATTACGATTATAAAAATCCAGGTGAATCCGATTACACAGGTTCAAGTGCAGATAAGGTAGGCTCAAGATATTTTAGAGAAATTTGTATAGATGGAGAAGTTGTTGTAGAACCATGTTCAGATTATAGAAATGAAATTTGTATACAAGATGAAATTATAACTCAAGATGTTTCGGAAGGTTTTGGAACAGCAGCATGTAGAGTGAACAGATGGCAAGATTGTGCAGCTCAAGTATGGCAAGATGATTGTGAAAGTGGAGCAAGAGATTGTCAATGGAGAATCCCAGTTAAGGGAATGAATGTAGAAGAAAGTGTTCTTGGAAATTATGGAGTTTGTGTCCCAAATTTCCCACCAGGATTAAAATTTTGGGAAGACAGTAGTTCTGAAGAAGTTTGCAAGCAAGGGAATGTAGAATGTACTGTTGAGTTTGAAAGAGGTATCTTTGATAAAATTGGAGATTGGAAAGGAGGAGAAGGAGCTGGATTTGAAGCTAAGACTAATGAGGAATGTTTGGAAGAAGATTGGGCATTATCAGCAAATGGAATTTGTGCATCACTCGGTGACTGTGGAGGTTATGTAAATTATAACGAAGATTTAGGAGCAGGTGGATACAGATGGGTTTCAGCAACAAACGAAGATGGTCCATGGGAATCAGAAGTATTAAAATTTACATCATTAAAAAGTGAAATAAGATCATATGTAACAGCGAACGTAGCGACATTAATAACAGGAAGAGCAATCGCAGGACTTGGAACTATAACTGGAATGGTAAGTCTGGGAGAGGCTTACGAACGAGAATTATTAACTGCCTCAACATTTATTTATGGAGATCCAGATAGAGAAACATATACAATAGATAATCAAGGCACAGTTAGAAATACAAAAGGAACAAAATTTTATCAAAATTCTGCAAATGAATGGGGCTATGGTCCAGCTGATAATTTCATTATATTGGATAAAAATAATCAGAATAAATTTACTCAGGATTATTTTAATACTGCACATGCAAAATGGACTGTAGCAAAAAAGAATGTTGATAGTATACCTAAAACAGCACCAGGAACTATTCCAATGGGTGATGGAACAGGTACTGGAACAAGTGCCATACCAGTTTTGACTGACGCAGCAATGTTAGAACTAGCTAAATATGAATGTAATGTAGATGAATCAAGGGTTTGGAATAAAGCTACTAATACATGTGATAGTATTTATAACCCAGAATATTGCAAAGGGATTAATAAGATTTATGTAGAGGGTGGATGTATAGACCCCATGCGATGTGCAGAATGTACATCCCAAGAATGTAATCCTGCCACAGGTAATTGTGATCTAAAAGATAGTGGAAAAGAATGTGGTTATCTAGATGGAATTGGAGATAATATTGTTACAGCAAAATATACATATTGTACAGATGAAACTAAAACTTGTCATGTAGATAAATGTATTCCAAAAGATGAAGCAAAAAAAATAACGAATGAAACTATAACAGGTCTTCTGGGGTTTGGAAAAGCTCTAATAATAGGCGGAGGAGCAGCATGGGCATCTTATCAGGGAGCTGCAATGTTTGGAGGAATATTGGGATTTGATGAAGGTGAAACAAAAACCTTGCAAGAGTCAGCGGCTATAGCAGCTGGAATATATGCATTCACTACAAAATGGAGTGCAACTTCTAAAACTAAATGGGCATCACCATGGACTGCAGGAGCAATAGCTGTAGCTTATTTTGCATTGACATATAGAGACACAGAAAGTATAACAGTAGAATTTCAATGTTTACCTTGGGAAGCACCAGATGGAACTGATTATGATTGTGAAGTATGTAATGACGACACCCTCCCATGTTCAGAATATAGGTGTAGAAGTTTGGGACTTAATTGCGAGATAGTAAACAAAGGAACTACGGAAGAAAAATGTGTAAATGTAAATCCAAACGATGTGAATCAACCAATAGTAATACCAAGTTATAGTGCATTGGCAGATGATTATTCATATTCAAATGTAGTAACGTCACCTCCAAGTCCAGGATTTACAATAACTAACGATGCTAGTGATAATGGATGCATTCCAGCATTTACTCCAGTACAATTTGGGATATATACAACAGATGGAGAGGATGGACGAGGAGAACCAGCCCAATGTAAAATAGATTTCGAACATACAACAAGTTATGAAGAAATGAGATCTTATATGGGTTCAAGTAATCTTTACAAATATAATCACTCAGAATATATCACCCTACCTACAGCAAGAGAGATTGAAAATTCATCACTAAGTATAGAAAATGGAAAAGATCTAACATTCTTCATAAGATGTAAAGATAAAACAGGAAACATAAATGAGGCAGAATATTCAGTTAACTTCTGCGTAGATCCAACGCCAGATACGACAGCTCCAAAAATAATTGCGACCTCAATTAAAGATGGATCATGTGTCGGAGAAGGTCAAAAGACAGCTCCTGTAAAATTCTATACAGACGAACCATCTTATTGTAAATGGAGTAATCAAGATCAAGATTATGATAGTATGGCAAATGAGATGGTTTGTTCTAGAAGGGCTGATAATAATTTACTATATCCTTGCAGTGCAGAACTCTCAGGGATACCAATGGACGGAGCTGATTTCTACATAAGATGTGAAGATGATGGAGAAACGCATAACAATCCAAGAGGAAGCGAATTTAACAACAAGATGAAAGAAAGCCTTAAGTTTTCTTTGAGAGGAAGCACTGGACTTCTAATGAGAAATTTGCAACCTAATGGAAGTGAGATAATTTACGGAGCAATAAGCCCAATGCCAGTAGAACTCTATGCAGAAACATCAATGGGTTGTGACAACGGTTTAGCAACTTGTGCATATTCAGATGAATATTCTGAAACGGGCTCAGGATATATTGATTTCTTTGATACAAATAATGAAGACGGAATTCATACACAATTATTGAATCTAGAAGAAGATACTCACGAGTATTTCATTCGATGCATCGATGCTGGGGGAAATATTATAGAAGATAGTATAGAATTCAAATTAGATATTGACGAAGACGCCCCAATTGTTGCAAGAGTATACGAAGAAGCGGGAATGTTAAAGATAGTAACAGTGCGAGATAGTGAATGTTCTTATAGTTTCGAAAGTTGTGCTTTCGAGTTTGATGAAGGAACGGTGATGCCATATCCAAATTCAACAATCCACGTAGCAGAATGGAGTCCAGATAAAACATTCTTTATAAAATGTAGGGACGAATTTAGAAACGTAGAAGATGGCTGTTCTATAACAGTTCGTCCAACGAAAGATTTCCTTTGATAAAATGAATAAGAAAATGATAATCAATGAAATTGAAAAAAGACGTGAAAAACTAAAAGATAAAGGTGTTAAAAAAATTGGATTATTCGGATCATATTTGAAAGGAACGCAGAAAAAAGGAAGTGATATAGATTTTTTAGTTACTTTTGAAAAAGAAAATTTAGGGAAGAATTATTTTAAAGTCTTGTTTTATTTAGAAAATCTATTTAAGAGGAAAATTGATTTAGTTGCAGTTCAGTCATTAAGACCAGAATTAAATTATGTAAAAAAGGAAGCTGTATATGCCAAAATATGATTTAAATTTAAATTTAATCAAGGAAATGATTGAAAGAATTGAAGTAGATTTAAATAAATCTCTAGAAGATAAAACTGTTTGGGATGCCACTCTTATGAGGTTTCAAGTTATGGGAGAAAATATTGACAAACTACCAAGAGAAGTTCTTAAAAAACATAATGAAATAAATTGGAGAAAATATTACGCTTTTAGAAATTCAATAAGTCACACTTATAATGATATTCTAATAGAAGTTATTGCCGATTTAATTAGCGAATTACCAGTTTTAAAAAGAGCAATTGTAAAAATTAAGAGAGAGATAAAATGAAATATAAAAAAGCACAGCAAACAAGAGGTTTAATAATAATTAAGACGGAGTATATACTATGAAAATAGAAATCTCAGATTGGATAAAGCAAGCACAAGTAGATTTAGGTACGGCAAGATATAATCTCCAAGGAAAAATTTATTACGCAAGTGCTTTTTTTTCACAACAATCGGTAGAAAAAGCTCTAAAAGCATATTATATTCAGGAAAAAAATACTATAAAGAAAACTCATAGTGTGAGCTCTCTAGCTAAAGAACTTAAGCTTCCAAAAGAACTTTTATCTAAAATAATAGAACTTGAAGAAATACATAGAACTGCAAGATATCCAGGCATAAGTCAAAAAATTCCCTCAGAAGAAATAGAGGAAGAAGATGCTATAAATTTTTGTAATATTGCACAGGAGGTCTTAAAATGGATAGAAATCAAAGTGAAGTAATAAAGTTAATTAAAAACTTTAAAAATAAAATAAAAAATATTAAATTAGATAAAGTAATATTATTTGGTTCATACTCAAAAGGGACACAAAAAAGAGGAAGCGATATTGATTTATTAGTTATTTCAAATGATTTTGAAAATATTAAATCATTCAAACGAGCAAACGATTTATATCTAAATTGGGATATAGACATAGACATAGATTTTATTTGCCTAACAAATGAAGAATTAAGAATTAAGAAAAATCAAATTGGCATAGTTAGTGAAGCACTAAAAACAGGAGTGGTTATAAAATGAAATATAAAAAAGCACAACAAACAATGAGTATGCCATTTGGTATGATATTCGCAATTTTTCTAATTATAGTTTTTGTAGTTTTTGCATTTATGGCGGTCGGTGGATTTTTAGATATTGGGAAAAGTGCAGATGTTGGAATGTTCTATGACGAATTACAAGAAGAAGTAAATGACGCTATGCGTGGACAATCAAGTGAATCCACTTTTAGAATAAATTTACCAAAAAAGATTAAGCAAGTTTGTTTTGCTAATCTGTCAGCAACAATTACAAACCCAGGTTCAGAGTACGATGCAATTAGAAATTATGAAGTTTATGAAGCCAATACATTTTTGCTTCCACCAGAATTTGCGTCAAATATGCAATGGAAAATGATTGACCATATTGATGTAGCAAAAATAACAGCTACAAAAAATCCCTATTGTGTAAATGTCAAAGACGACCTAAAAATAAAGAAGAGTTTTTATGATAGAAAAGTTACAATAGCATAGGAGATTAATTTTTATAAATTAGGAAGGGAACAATTTTGCTCTCAGGACTTCTAGAGATTGTTTGGATTAAGACAGGGGCAGGAAATTGAGATATAAAAAGACAATTAACATGAATATTAGATATTATAATTAAGCATATTTGCATTGAATCTTCTAAATCTATTAAAGTCCTGAGAGCTGTTTGTCTTGAGGAATTAGTTAATTATTTAAATTCCAATTTATTAAATAATATATGGATTTTAATATAATAATTGAAAAAGGAGAAGATGGGTATTTATTATCTGAAGTAATTGAGCTTCCTGGTTGTAGAACTCAAGCTAAAGATATGAATGAACTTCTTAAAAGAACAAAAGAGGTTATTACTCTTTATTTGCAAGTAGAGGAAATGTCAACAAGAAACAGTTTTTTAGGAGTACAAAAAATAGCAGTTTAATATGCAAAAATTACCTCAGTTAACTGCCAATCAATTTATCAAAATTTTATTTAAATTAGGTTTCAAAGCTATAAGGCAATCTGGAAGTCATGTATTCTTAAGGCATGAAGATGGTAGAACGACAGTAATCCCAAATCATCCTGGAGAGAAATTGGATAGGGGACTATTAAATAAAATATTAAAAAAGGATGTACAAATTTCTAGAGATGAACTTTTAGAATTAATTTAGATATAGCAAAAATAACAGCTACAAAAAATCCCTATTGTGTAAATGTTAAAGACGACCTAAAAATAAAGAAGGGTTTTCATAATAGAAAAGTTACAATAGAATAATATAAGAAATTTAACCGCTTCCTTTAAAAAAACTATTTACATTATATGACAATGAGAAAGATAGTGAAAAAAGGACAATTTAATTTTGCATGGCTCTTTGCAATTTTAGCAGGAGCTGCAATTTTATTCTTAGCAATTTTTGGAGCAATGAAAACAGGAGACACCGCAAGATTCCAAACAGATACTCAAGTTGCAAAACAAATCTCAATTTTAACAGACCCTCTGCAAGCAGGATTTAGCGAAGGTTCATTTGGAAGCATCTCATTTAAAAAAGAAACCCGTGTAAATAATATTTGTTTTTCAGATGAATTTGGTAAAAACGACATATCAGTCTCGACGAAAAGTGAAGTAGGAGAAGAGTGGAACTTACCAGGAGCAACGATATCAATTCATAATAAATATATATTTTCTAAAGAGAGAAGTTCGGGATTAGATTATTATGTCTTATCAAAACCATTTAACCTCCCATATAAAGTAGCAGATTTAATATTTATGATTTCAGAAAATTATTGTTTTACAGGTGCCCCCGAAGAAATAGAAACAGAAATATTAGGACTCGGAATTCCGAACATAGAAATAAATAACTGCACAGTCTCAGACTCAATAAAAGTATGTTTCTCGTCCACTTCTAATTGTGACATAGTAGTTTCAGGATCATGCTATACAAACTGTGATTCACTCTACGACAAGGGAACGGTGATAAAAAAAGACTCTAATGAGGACGTAAATTTCGTAGGGAATTTAATGTATGCAGCAATATTTTCAGATAAAAGAAACTACGACTGTAATGTAAAAAGATTGCTTTACAGAACTAAAAAAATCGCAAGAGAATTGTCAGAAAAAACTGCGATAATGAGTACAAGAGGTTGTACGAGTTCACTTAATAGCGATTTAGTAATTTGGGAATCCATGCTAAATAGCACGACCCCAGATACCATAGATAATCTTTTAGGGGATTTAGAAGAACTTGAAAATAAAAATTATAGGGAACAGTGTAATTTATGGTAAAAAAAGCACAAATGCAGATTCAACAAATGTCATTTATGTTAATAGCAGTGTTTATATTCTTCGCATTAGTCGGGATGTTTTTTCTAAGAGTTCAAGTTGGAGGAATAAAGGGGAGTGCCGCACAATTACAAAAAGAACAAGCGATTTCTTCATTGCAAGTTATAGCAGATATGCCAGAATTGAACTTTGACTGCAAAGAATCCATGACATTAGATAAAGATAAATTACTAATAATGTCAGGAGATTTTGGACAAGATTATGATTTATTTTGGCCGGTAGCCTCAGTTGAAGTTTTCAAAGCATATCCAGCATTTGACTCCCAAATAGAATGCCCAGCTCCGAATTGTAATTATTACAATGTCTATAATAACAGCCAATTAAATAGCAAGAAATTCGCGACATTCGTATCAATATGTAGCAAGGAACGAGAATCTGGTTCAGTTTACACCAGATGTAACATAGGTAAATTAGTGGTAGGAATAATAAACAATGAATAAAAAAGCTCAACAAGAAATCGTAGGATTTGTTTTAATTGTAGTGGTCGTAATGGTGGGATTAATGATATATTTAACAATGTCGCTTAGAAGCTCCCCAGAAAACGAAGGGAGTTTAGAGGTCGCGAACGCACTAGACGCATTAATGAAACAAACAACAGAATGCGCAGTAGTATATGTTCCAAATTATGACACCTTCGAAGATTTATTCAAAAGTGCATATAAAGGAGAAAGTTGTACTAATTTAAACAAACCAGCAAGAGAATACCTAGAAGAAGCTTCTAGGGAAGTTTTAACAGACATGATGGCAAGTGAGTCCTCGGTTATGGCATATGAATTACAGTTTGCAGAAAAAAATTCCGAAGGAGCGATACAAGGATTACTCATGTTCACTGAGGGAAACTGCACAGGAAATGTAAATTCAGCAATGAGAACATTATCATCAGGCTCAGAAAGGTTACTAATAACATTAAAAACTTGTACTTTCTAAATATTTATAATTATCTCAAGCTTATCAATCGCCAAAACAGGTCGAAGAGATTCCCTTTTTCCAGTTCTTTCCGCATGAAATTCAATAAATCCAAACCTTTCCAAAACCTTAATATCTTCTCGAACAGACTTAAAATCTCTCTTGAGACTTTTAGCCAAAGCATAAATCGACCGAGGTTCTTCAGTCTTCAAAATATGAAGTATCCGAGCTTTTTCATTACTCAAAAGAGATCTCAAGAGCTTAACATCACTAAAGTCATGAGATTTTTTAGCTCCAGTTAACTTAGAGACAAAACTGTCTTTACTAACATTAACATCGACATATCTTATTTTAGTTTTTAGTTTTTTCTTTGTTACCATTTTATTTTATAAATTCCAAGACAATTTTAGCTCACGGATTTATAGCCGTATTATCATTAATTTATATAATTGCTTTGGAAAGTTTGGTTATTTTTTTAGCTCACGGATCCACACGGATGTCTTCGACATTCACGGATTTTTTTAGCTCATTATTATATATTTTACGCTTAACCTCAGGCTGTTTTCCATAATTTAAAAGTAATCCCACTTCTTTATCCGTTGAAGTTAAATAATTTAGTAATTGATTTATATTTTGGTCCAAAAGTTCCCTTATAGCTTTTATCTCAATTATTATTACATCTTCTATAATAAAATCGGCAATATAATCACCGATGATATTCCCCTCATAATAAACTTTTATAGGATATTGATTTTCATATTTTAAATCCATTTTGTTAAATTCAATTATCATAGCTTTCTCATATACTTTTTCTAAAAATCCATAACCAAGAGTATTGTAAACCTTATAAAATATCTTTATTACTTTATCAGTAATTTCCTCATGTTTCATATTTTCTATCATTTTATTCACTCAAGTTTTGCCTTGGAAGTTTAGTTGTATTTATTGCTCACGGATTTGCACAGATACTCATCGAGTATTCACGGATTTCTGTTTTTGAGAGTGTTTTCTCATTTTTGAATATGTTTTTAAGCCAGTGCCTTGAATCCGTGAACGCGATAGCGTCCGTGTAAATCCGTGAGCCATTTTGCATTGATTATATTTTTCCATATTTTTAATCTATCTGTCCCCTGTCTTGAATCCCATAAATCCCCAGAATCCGCGAGCCAATTTGCTTTCCTGCATTGAATCTTCCCAATCCCCGAACCAAGTTGCATCCCCCGACGCTGATTAACCATTAACCCAAATCCCTCGTCGACAAATCTTAATAGTACTACCATTTCTTTATATATCCGGTAAGTCAACCCAGATATATAAAGATTGTGTTTTTGTATATTAATAATTTTTTATTAATTCCTCGTCGATAATAATAAAGTCATAAAAAATCAGCGTCGAAGAACGACGCAACAAGTCCCGTCACCCGTCACCCGTCACCCGTCACCCCAGACCATCTGCATCAGCAGATATAGGGGGCATTTTATACCATATATATAAATTTAACCAATATCGTTAACAACCCCAAAACAAGAAATGTGTTGTCTCCAAATGTAATAACGAAAGCTTTATAAATAAACTAGCAAAAACAGCCATTTTAACCCATTTTGTCGAGGACGCTTAACCATTAGCTTTATATATAGAAAACGGCTAAAGTGATTAAGTGTTATTGTTATCAATAATGCTGACTAGTCAGTGTTCAAATGGGAACCCTAGTGATGACGCTTATAACGCTCCCTAGTTATAAGAACCTGCCAGACTATTTTGTTGAATGTGGATTAACCACAGCCAAATCATTGGCGGCTAACAAAAATAGTACTGAAAGGAGGTTTAATAATAATGAAAAAAATATTTAGAAAAGCTATAACAGTTTTAGGAAGTGCTGCTTTAATTGGTGCTACTGTAGGTGCGGCTGCTGCTGCTGCTTACCCTGCTCAATTTACAGCAAGTAACACAGTTATCGTTTACGGATCCGACTCTGGAGCCGCTGATAACATTGCTACTACAGCCCTAAATGCTGATTTATTATCTTTAGCTGCTGGTTCTACAACTACAACAACTGTTGAAGGTGGAGAAGTTTTTTCTTTAGGTAAAGATTCTGACGAGTTTGAATTTGGTTACAATTTATCTAGTGTTTTCACAAGCTTAGATGATGGTGAAATGGAAAGTTTCTTAGCTGATGGAGAATATGACGATGGAGTTATTGATTCTGAATTTTCTCAAGAGATTACTTTAGGTACTCAGGCATTAAGTTTATTCGCTGATACTGATTACGACGACGATAAGACTCCAACAATTGGATTCCATTTCGATGATACTGAAGTTTTATCTTACGAGATGACTTTGGATGATTCTGATGAAGTTTATGTAAACATGATAGATACTGAAATCCCATTAATGGGAAGAGAGTATTATGTTCTGGATGCAACAGCTGACGAGGTAACTCTATTGGATTCTGCTGAAAAGGTAGTTGTTACTGAAGGAGAAACAATAACTGTTGATGGTAAAACAATTTCTATATCTGTTGCTGCTGAAACATATGTAAGGTTTGTAGTTAATGGAGAAATGACTGATAAGTTACACGATTCTGGTACTGATTACGACTTGTATCAAGAATTAGATGATGGTTCTTATATAGTAGTATCTTCAAATGATTACAATGCTAAAGATAGTGGAATTAGTAGTGCTGAAATTTCTATTGGTAAAGGTAAGTTAACTTTATCTAATGATGGTGGAGAAGTTGAAATAAACGATGAAACCGTTACTGGATTAACATCTTACGTATATTCTACTGGAACTACTCCAGTTAATGCTGTAGGCACAGAAGTAATCAAGTCTATTAAATTGACTTGGACTACTGATGATGAAGAATTTTTAGTTGAAGGAGGAGCTATGGTTATGCCAGGCTTTGAAACAATCAAGGTTCTATTTGGTGGAATGAACTTTCCAGAAGACTCTGAAAAGATATCAATTGACAATGGAGAAACTGTTACATTAAACATGGAAAATTTCGATGTTGATTTAATGTATGCTACTACTGAAGCAAATGGTGTTCAAGGTGACGATGGTAATTTATTACACATTGATGCAACTCCGAGTTCCACAAAAACATATTTCCTAAAAGATGGAGATAGATTCTTGGCTACTGATTTAGATGAAACTTTAAGTGAGGTTGAACAACTTTACTATGAAGTTACTACATTGAGGAATGATTCTAACGGATTTGACTTAGTGCTAAATGATTTAACAGATGCTGATAAAGACATACCATTTGATGATGATGAAGCTGACGAAACTGATACCTCTCGAGGTGACGTAGAGGTTAAGCTAAATTTAGTTTATGAAGATGGTGTTAATGTTACTGATGCTGATGCCGCATTAATTGATGCAGCAGGTTTATCTACCGCTCTATTGACTAGTTATCCTAGTGATAACTCTACATTAGTAGAGATTGCAAAGGTTACTGTTACTCAAGACGATAGTATTGATTTACATTTCGACAAGGTAGTTTCTGATACTGGTATGATTGTAGAGATCCCTGTAGCTGCTGATGTAGCAGATAACGACGATCTTTTAATCTTCTACGAAGCTAAAGATGATGGTGATTTAGAAACAACATTTTCATCTGCTACTGCTGATATCTATGCCGATTTAGATTGGGATACTTCTGATGAATATGTATATGCAAATGAGAATTCTACTGCTATTACTTTCAAGGAAGAATCTGATAACAATTACATAGGTTATGTTGAATCTGATTTAACATCTATGGTTAGTTATGATACAGACGCACACTCTTACGAAATAACATATTTCGGAGAAGAGGTTGTTGCTGACGTTTCAATTGCATCTGCTGATGCTGTACTTTCTACTTCTACAGAATCTGGAAACTTAATTGTTTTAGATACTGATGCTGATAAGCTCGTTGGTAAAAACTTGATTGTTGTTGGTGGTTCTGCTATCAACCGTGTTGCTGCTGATTTACTTAGTTTAAATTACCCATCTTATGGTGCTGATTTCACTGAGAAGACTGGTATTGCTGACGGACAAGCTCTAATTGAAGTTTTCCCTTACAGTGGGAATACTGCTATATTAGTTGCTGGTTACACGGCTGCTGACACTGCAAAGGCTACAACTTACTTACTTCACGAATCCGAAGATTTCGATTTGGTTGAAGGAGCTAAGTTAAAAGTTACATCTGCTACTGAAGCTACTGTTGTTACTACTGCTTAAATCTTAAGTTAAAAACAAATTTTTTATTTTTTTATTTTTACTTTTGATTCGCCCTTCGGGGCGAATCAATATCTATTCTTGATTAATTTCGAGAAGGATTTTCCTTTCTTTTGCTTATGTCGAGAAACTAAATTTTTATCTAAACTCCAAGGCAATTTTAGCCACGGATTACTCAAGACTTTAACGGATTCAAGACAAAAGCAGAAAGACAAATTGGCTCACGGATTACACGGACGTCTTCGACGTTCACAGATTCAAGACAATAACTTGGATAACAATTTTTATTTAATCTACCAGCTAGTACCTTAATCCGTGAATACCGAAGGTATCCGTGAAATCCGTGAGCAAATTGTATTCCTGCCTTGAAGTAGTCCATAATTATTCTAACCCCCTTTTACAATTTTCCAAGACCCTTCCTTCCTTCCCCCAACACGTTTCAAATAGCCATCTTTCTTTAAGTTATCAAGATGATATTTAACCCCATCTGCCGAAATATTGAGAACTTTAGCCAACTCATTTCTCGTAATTTTAGAATTATTTAGGACTAATGAAAGAATCTTTTGGGTAGTCTTTTGGGTAGGAGCTGGGAAGTAGTTCTTACGCCTGAATGTTGTGATAAATATTTCTGCAACTTCTTTAAAATTAGCTGTTGGTTCTTCCGATAAAATTAAACTTATACCTCTTCCCCATTTTTCAACAAAATGTACATCATGAAATAGATTTGCAATTATTTCATTTCTTCTTTTAGAAACCTTTTCCTTTCTAATTTGTTTAATTGTAAGTCCTCCATACAAACTTCCCGGATTTCTAATTTCTAATCTATCTTTGAAAATAGCTATATTAACAGAATCATCGTCGTAATAATTTCTATGACAAAAAGCATTAATGATCGCCTCTCTAAAGGCATCTTTATCTATTTCAGGGATATCAACCCTATACATTCCCTCAATTTTCATACCTATATGAATATTTTTCAAAATATATTCTTCTGCTTTTTCAATTAATTCAAATAAATCCCCTTCAAATTCTTGTCGATCAATAATCATTGATGTTTCAGTGGTTCCAAATACAGCACACCTTAACTTTGCATTCAAAAATCTTTTTTGGGGATTTTCCCCAAAGAGAATAATCGCAGCGTTAAGTAACTTCTTATTTTTTACTAGTCCTAATTTATTAAGAGAACTTTCGACAGATTCATATTCTTTACCGGATTTTTTCAAAAACCACTTCAATCTCTTAATACTTATATCTTCTAACGTTGCATCTTCACAAATTTCTGTATCCCATCTTAATTTATCCTTATTCTTTTCTAAAATTATTTTTTCAAGTTCTTTGGCAGAAATCAATTTATCCTCGTCGGCAACCCGCATATAAGCCCGACCATTTGCATAATATGGAATATTGCCTCCCTGAAATTCTACCAAAATACATTTCCTCCCCTCTACCTCTTCTTCACGAATTTTTGGAAAAATCTTTGGCTCGATATTAGAAGAAATTTTTTGAGAAATATCTCTCAAAGTTTTTTCATTGATACTCTGTCCGATAACTTTACCATCAGAATTAATCCCAAAATAAATTTCTCCTTTTTGATGTTTGTTTAAAATACTCGAAATTGAAATTATAGCCTCCTTTAATTCAGATGTAGATTTTTTGAATTCCAGCGTTTCGCTTTCTTTTTTATCCATATAATCGCCAAGTATCCTAATCTTTTAAATCTATTTTATGCAATGTAGCGAAGCTTTTACTTCTACCATTGGTGTTGCTGACGGAGAATTCTCGAATCCAATCTTTCGATAGATCTGGAAAGACTGCTCTATTAGTTGCTGGTTACAGTGCAGCCGATACAACTAAAGCCGCTACTTATTTACTAAACGAAGACGTTGATACAACTGTCGGAGTTAAGGTAAAAGGTACATCTGCTACTGAAGCTACTGTTGTAACTGCTTAGATCTTAAGTTAAAAAACAAATTTTTATTTTTTTATTTTTACTTTTGATTCGCCCTTCGGGGCGAATCAATATCTATTCTTGATTAATTTCGAGAAGAATTTTATTTTCTTTTGCCTATGTCGAGAGACTAAGTTTTTATCTAAATTCCTAAAACAAATTAGCTCTCAGGACTTTTGGGGATTTGAAGGATTCAAGGCAATAAATTGAATAATAATTTTTATTTAATCTACTAGCTAGTGTCTTAAATCCGTGAGAATCCGTGAGCAATTTCCCCTCCCTTGTCCCATATTTCAAAATTAGTATATTCCGACTAATTCATCCACGTTTGTTACACAAAATCGTAACATTTAAGTAGTATATGTTACATTAAAATGTAACATGGAAATTGGAAAATTAGTTGAATGGAATCCCTGGTGGGAAAATAAAAATTTACTAACCAATCTAACAGGTAAGCCCAGACCAGCATACAATATACTAGTTAATTCTATTAAAATAAAAGAAATAACAATTATAACAGGCGTTAGAAGAGCAGGAAAAAGTACACTGATGTATCAAATGATAGAAAATTTGTTTGCTAAGAATATTGATCCAAAACAAATATTATTTGTTAATCTAGAAGACAAAACATTGTCTAAAGATTCTCTGGAAGATATTTATTTGACTTACAGAAAAGATATTAATCCAGATAAACGAGCATACATTTTCCTTGACGAAATTCATAAAAGAGAAGGATGGGAAAGTTGGGTAAGGAAAAAATATGATCTTAAAACAAATGATAAATTTATTATTTCTGGATCATGTTCTTATTTGTTAAAGAAGGAATATTCAACATTATTGACTGGCAGAAATCTTACCTTTGAAGTATTTCCCTCAAGCTTTGATGAATTTTTATTATTTAAAAAAGTAATTATTAACAAAAAAGATATAAAAAAAGGCATAATTTTGGAAAAAACAAAAAATTCTATTCTAAAAAATCTTAATGAATATTTGAATATAGGAGGATTTCCAGAAATAGAGTTCAAACAAAAAGATTATCAGATGAAAATATTGAAACAGTATTTTGATGATATTTTATTTAAAGATATAATAGATAGATTCAATTTGAATAGCCAGAAAACTGAAGACTTGGCATTATTTTTTATAACTAACGTTACAAGTTTAGTCTCCTTAAGAAATATAAGAAATTCGTTAAATTTATCCTATGATACCATTAAAGAATATATGTCACATTTTAAAGATGCCTTTTTGTTTTTTACCCTTGATTATTTTTCATATTCTTTAAAGGAACAAAAGACAATGGCGTCTAAAGTATATTGTGTGGACAGTGGTTTAAGAAATGCAGTTTCATTTAAATTCTCTCGAGACTTGGGAAAATTAGCAGAGAATTTAGTTTTTGTAGAATTGAAAAGAAGAGAAAATGAATTTTATTATTGGAAAACTCCAAAAGAAGAAGTCGATTTCGTAATTAAAGAAAAAAACAATTCTTTGACTGCTATAAATGTCTCGTATACGGACGAAATTGATGATAGAGAAACTAGGGGACTCTTAAATTTTAATAAACAATTTGAAAAATGTAAAAAATTGATTTTATTAACGAAGGATTTAGAAAAAAAAGAAAAGGGAATTTTATTTATTCCCTTATGGAAATGGTTAATAATAACTGATAAATAAAAAATTAAATCATATTAACTAATATTGTTGCTCCCAAATCCTCAAAAATCAACAACACCAATTTCTTCAATATTATTTTCCTCATCCTCTTCATCAATTAAATTTTTCAAAATCAATTATCCCACTTAATCATTTCAGCCAATCAATTTCACTTCAAAAATTAATTTTTAGAAAACCTAAAAAAGAATATAACCTAATTAATCATAGAGTCACAATATTAGAAAATGGAAAAACAAATAGTAACTAAACTAACCAAAAACTTCGAAGAACACGTAAACAAAAAAGATAACCTTGAATTTTGGTTTGCAAGAGATTTACAAGTATTACTTGGCTATACTGAATGGAGAAATTTCCTAAAAGCTATAGAAAGAGCAAAAGAATCTTGCAAATCAGCAAATCAGCAAATCAGCTATCATTTTGCTGACGCCAACAAAACGATAGCTATGCCCAAAGGAGCAACTAAGGAGATTAAGGACTATATGCTCACAAGATATGCTTGTTATCTTATAGCACAAAATGGTGACCCAAGAAAACAAGAAATAGCATTTGCTCAAAGTTACTTCGCAATCCAAACCAGAAAACAAGAATTAATCGAAGAGCGAATCGCACTAAAAGAACGTTTTGAAACTAGAGAAAAACTAATTAAATCAGAAACCGAATTATCAAAATTAATCTATGAACGCGGAGTAGACGAGATGGGCTTTGGAAGAATAAGAAGCAAAGGAGATAATGCATTATTTGGAGGAAACGACACCAAGCAAATAAAACAAAAATTCAACATTCCTAAAAGTAGACCTTTGGCAGATTTTTTACCAACAGTAACCATAGCGGCAAAAAATTTTGCAACAGAAATTACAAATTTTAATGTTCAAAAAGATAACTTACAGGGAGAAAATAAAATCACCGATGAACACATAAGAAATAATACAAGAATAGGAGGAGTTTTGTTAGAAGACAATATTGTACCAGAAAAATTATCCCAGTAGAAGATATAAAAAAATTAGAAAGAAAAATCAATAGGAAAAAAAGAATTCCCATCAAACAAAGAAACAAAGAAACAAAGAAACAAAGAAACAAAGAAACAAAGAAACTAGAATAAAAAATACAATTACCTATAAATCTCATCCAATACTCCCAAATTCATTGTCCCCAATCCGTGAATGGGCAAGCCCATCCGTGCAATCCGTGAGCAAAAATTGCCTTCCTTCCCCTTGCCTCGAATCCTCTGAATCCATCAAATCCGCGAGCAAAACAGCTTTCCCAACAAGTTATTTAAACTAACATCTCAATATTATTAAATGAGAAAAATCAAATCCAAAAATCAAATAGAAAAAAAACAAAAAAGAAATCAATTAATTCTAGGAATAATAATGGTCTTTTTATTAGTAGGCTCAGTCGCAGGATTTTCACTTATGAGTCAAGATAACGACGATTCCTCAAAAGTAGAAGAATACGGATTAGAGTTTTATAGAGAAAACGGAGTTTGGAAAACACTAATCGGAGAAGAGGCCTTCGCTTTTCAAAATTTACCTTCAGAAGTTTCAAACATAAAAGTAGATACAAATATAACTCTAGGGCAATATTCAAACCAGCCAGTATACTTGGTAAATCCAAATCAAGGCATACAAGAAATATCAAACAACATAGGAAAATATATCCAAAGATTTAATGAAGCTTGTCTGCAAGGACAAAATTGTACAAAAGATGTCCCAACAAAAGACTGCTCAAGTAACATAATCATATTCGAAGCAGGTAACGAAACAAAAGTTTATTCCAAACAAAACTGCGTGTACATCGTCGGTGATTCGATTAAAGCAGCTGACGCATTTTTATATAAAATTCTAGGTATCACACAATGAAAGTTGAAAAGTTAACTGAAGAAGAAAAGGAAGAAAAAATTCAAGAAGGTGAACTTCCAAAAAAGTCAGTCAGACAAAAAGAAAATAGACAATTGATTTGGTTCTTTGTAATTATAGGAATTGTTTTTATGTCATTTTTGGGACCATATTTTTACATTCAAGATTCAAAGACTTTTGAATACGCACACATAGATTGGGCGATTGAAGATTACGAAAGTTTGCGAATTTATCACGGAAGATTCCCAGTTCTTACAAACCCGACAGTAACATTCAATACATATCTAAGAACAGATCCAAGAGAAAACAACATAGAAACTGTTGGAGAATTTGTTGATTTCGACTCAAAAGCAATAATTTCAATGAGTCCAGAAGTAGATAGTTGCCGAGGAGAATTAAGTAGAGTAATGTTGGATTTAAGCAGTTTCTTAAAAGAAGGTCTTGGAGTAAGTGAAATAGTTGTAGGCTCAACCGTACAAGAATCAGCGACGAATTTAGACAGACCATACGCAACTTGTGATTCGGTTCAAGGAAAAACTTTAGTAATTGTAGAATTAGGCGACGAGTCAAAAGTGGTCCAAAACGAAAATAATAAAAAATGTTACACAATTTATGCATCTAGTTGTGCGGACTTAACGGGTGCAGAAAAGTTCATCGTAAAAACAGTAGACGATATAGAAACTATGCTAGACGAAGCTCGAGCAAAAAAGCAGGAGCAATAAATGTCAGCTCAAATCTACCTTGCATATTTATTAACAATTCTTCCAGTTTTTGAACTTCGTGCAGGACTGCCTCTAGTCATTGAATACGCCCTAAAAAACAATCAGCAAATCTGGCCATACGTTTTGATAGTAATTATCCTAAATATCTTAGCAATATTTTTAGCATTTATGTTCTTGGATTTCTTGCATAATATATTAATGAACTTTAAATTCTACAAAAAATTAATCAATAAAGTTCTAATCAAAGCTCAAAAAAAAGCCGCCAAGCTAGAAAAGAAAATGGATAAATGGGGCTACGTTGCATTAATGCTACTTGTCGCAGTTCCACTCCCAGGAACAGGAGCTTACACAGGAGCTTTAGTCTCATGGATTTTAGGATTAAATAGAAAAAATAGCTTAATCGCAATCGCAGCAGGAGTAATAATCGCAGGACTACTTGTACTTCTTATTACTCTCGGATTTGCTAGAGTTTTTTAAATACATAAAATCAATTAGATGAAAAATTTCTACGCAATAAAAATTCAAATCGCTCAATTAGAGAAGCTCTGCTTCTCGTATGCAATATAGTTCTTTCATGTCTTAAAATCCGTGAATGACGAAGTCATACGTGTAATCCGTGAGCAAATTGCTTTTTGTCTTGAATCCAAAACCCAAGTTTATTTCCCCTTCCCCTTAATCCCCTCACCAGACAATTTTCTAATATACATAAAATCAGTATATCCAGGAACAGCCTTTATCTTAAAATACCTAACAACACCAAACCAAATTCCAACAACAAACAAAGTAGACACCAAATGCCAAAATATCCAATGCACTAATTCAAAATTTGAAGTTCCAATTAAGCCAGCCAAAACCAAAAGCCTAAACATATTGACAATAAAAAAAGCCACCAAAGAAGCCCCAACAACCTTAATCCTAGTCTTCCAATTCATAGCTGTCAACATAACTAAAACGAACAAAAGATAATAAGCAGCCCCTGCAACGCACGCAGGAACTATCTCCACAACAGTCTCACCAAAATTAACAATATTTCCATACAAGTTAGCCTCGGTAAAAAGATTAACAATAAAATAAAAAACACGAACAGTCAACGGAGTAAGAACCTTGTAAAACAAATATAAATCGCCAAGTCCAAGCAAAAGCACAGCAAAATATCTAGAAAACAATCCAATCAATTTTTTATTCTGTTTGTCCATAATTTTTTCTCCTATTTTTCAATTAATTTTTTCTTTTTAATATCTAAATAATTGTTTTTTGACACAACACTTTTCCCAAGCGTATTTTCAAAATCAATTCTTGCATTTCCCGCAACTTTACCACCATCTTTAGCATCATCTTTCAATCTTGGAAATCCCTCAGAATCGCGTTCTTTAGTTAATCTTGTAGTGGTCGCCTCTCCAAGCATAGTAAGAATTAATTCAACATCATCCATATGATCTCTTAGATTTTCCTTGTCCAAATTCTTATGATTTTTGTATTCGTCAACCGTTTTGCCGAATGTAGCTTTAGAAATTTCGTTAGTTAAAATAGCAAAACCCTTACCATCTTCAACTCCCCTATTTTTCCACTCATCTGTTAAACTTTGTCTAACAGCAATTCCACGAATCCGTTTATCTACCCAAGATTTGGGATAACCTTTCTGTTCATAAATAGTTTTCATCCTATCTTGGGCAAGTTCAGGATTCTCAATTTCATCAATTCTATCTGAACCAACCTTCGCCAACCATAATTTAAATGGCTCAGCTTTCTTAGATGGAATTGATTGAATAATTCTGAGAATACCTTGTTTATCGGCACAATCAGTCTTATACGTTTTCCCATCATTTGACATCATTTTCAGTTGTACCCAAATTGGGGACAACTGAAGTTGCACAAATTCTCTATTTTTAACTTTCCCCCAATATTGTCTTGGATTGGGACTCTCACTTAAAACTCCGACAACATCAACAATACTAAAAAACCATTCCCCCCTGTACAAGATTCTCCTAATCCTCTTATTATCAAAAACAATCAATTTCTTATCTTCCATGATTAATATAAATTCTATCAAAGTTTTATACTTTTCTAATCATTTCCATATATCCAAAAACAAACAGAGCTTTAATTAATTATTGAAACTTAGTGGTAGTGTTTTAGAGAAGCTGTGCTTCTCGTATATCATAAGTCTCCCTCATTTCGCTCCGCTACATTCACTCGGGCAAATCACTACGCTAACGCTCCGTTGCACAACTTACTCATTTAATCGTTCGGGGAACCCTTGCTCCAAAAAATAAAAGCTGACTTCCACTAAAAATAACAATACTCCATGAGAAATGCAGCGTCCGAAGATGCTGCAATTTATTATGGAAGAACATTCCGAACAACGGCGAAACAAATGTTTCGCCTCAATATATCAAATCATCTGCGAGGGTCTGCCCCAACCTAAAAAATATATATCAGTGAGGGTGCGCTAGTCGGTAAGTGATTTGGAATCTAAAATCCTGTGTGGATTTTTACGAAGAAAATTTCACCAGAAATTTTTTCGGCATTTAAAATTGTGCTTTTGCAGGTCTTTTAGAAGAAACCTTTACAATCAAAACAACCAAGATTAAAATTAACATTCCAGAAATTCCAGCCACCAAATAAAGAGTCATCCCACTAAGTCCAAAGAATTCAGTATCTCCCTTAATGTTTACAGTAACCGGTTGATTGAAAGTTTCTCCATCAACAGTAGCCCCAATCTTGAAAGATTGCATTCCAGATTCTGTTGGCATAAGAACCACAGTAACCTCAACTTCTTCACCCTCAGCAATAGTTGCAGTTTCAGGCGTAATACTTACAAGCGTAGCCCAAGATTCATATCCAGAAACAAATACCTTAAAGTCGTCACTGTCCCCATTATTTGTAATTATAGTTTTAACAACCAATTCAGTTCCCTCAACAGTAGCCGATTCCAAAGTTGGACTTATAGAAGGGCTAGGAGTTTTATATTGAATTGTAATAGTTTTTGTTTCTTCAGCTTTATCGTTTTCCTTATTTTCATAAATATGCTTACTTGCCATTTTTTCATCGTCATAAGCAGTGAATTTAATCTTATAATCTCTATACTCCGCATCTACAGGGATAGTTACTGTTATTTCAAAAAGTTCCTTATCAAGAGCATCAATTCCAGAATCAAATTCAATAATTTCATCTATTCTTAGAGCATTATTATAAATTTCTAAAAATATTTCATCATCCTTTATGTCTTTGTCTCCAACATTCCAAATTTCTCCAGAAATCTTTACTTTGCTTCCTGTCAAGAATTCATTTTCTCCAACCATTCCAGATAAAGATTCAAATTCTATATTATTTAAGATTACAAATTCTTCGTCAGTTCTAATTTCAATATCATCATTGTCTTCAAAACAAGAGTCTTCTCCGTCAATAGCCTCACTGGCATCAGAATCGTCAATTGTTCCTTTTGCTCCAACAACAATTTGGTAATCTTTATTTTCGCTTAATTCTTCAGGGTCAACTTGAAATGTAATAATAATTGTTTGATCATCATTATCATCCAAATCAAAGTTATCCTCATCAAAATCAACATCATCCTCATCTAATACACAACTGTCTTCAGATACATCGTATAAGCAAAAAATCATTTCAATATCTTCCATATCATATCCTTTATTTTTAACTTCAACTTCGATTTCAACAAAATCTAATGGGTACCAATAATCTTCGTCGTCACCAAACCCTTCTTCTACATTAATATCTTTAATTTCTACAGACAAATCATTTCCTAAGTTTTCAACATCACAAATAGTATAAGTTTCTTCTATAATATTAACAGTTCTATTCTTGGTAGCAGAATTTCCAGCAGAATCTTCAACAGTATAAGTTACAGTATAAGTTCCGATAAGGCTTGTGTTGACGTCAGTATTATCAATAGTAATATTAGCTGTTAAATTTCCTTCAAATGAATCATCTGCAGTTGCACCCAGTTCAGCATAATCTTCTCCAACCACAATACTTTGAGGATTAGCCCCAACTAAAGTAATAACTGGGTCAGTTATGTCTTTAGTATTGGATTCTAAATCTTGATATACGTGAGAAATTTTTTCGCTTCCATTATAATAGTAAACTGTTAATCGTTCAGAATATTCTTCATATGTTCCAGCAGGAATTGTGATATTGACCATAAAATTTTCATTTTCTCCAAAGTCAATAGTAGTATTTTCAGGAAGTGATGTCCAGATAGAATCATTATTGCCTTCAAAAGATACATTTACAAAATCATAAGTATTGTTTGCATTATCAAAATTAACTTCAATAGTATATTCTTCTCCTGCAACAATCACTTCTGGTAATTCAGTAATAGTAGATAAAGTAAAGCCATGAGCCGCGCTAACCATTGTCAAACTTACAAGTAAAAGTGCGAAAATTCCAAAGACTGCAAAAGTATTCTTTGCCATGTTGTAATTCTTGAGTTACACTAGTTTAAAAGGTTTTTGGTTTTTTTGAGATAATAAATCCCAACAAGTGCCCATGAGAAATCATCGGCACCGAAGGTGTCATGATTTTTTATGGAATAAATAACAAGCATTCCGAATCACGGGAATTTCTCCTTCGTTGATTCGTAACTGGGCGCGTCAAATGACGAATTCCCTCACTATATCAAATCATCTGCGACAAGGTCGGTAAGGGATTTGGAAAATGGGGCTTCCTGCGAAGACCAACCTGGCATTTTTTTCACCAGAAAAAAAGCCAATAACTTTATATATAAATTAATCGTCGCTGATATATGGTAAAATCAAAAGAGAACTTACTCGGTGCTTACGCATTCTTAATAGGAGTAGTCTTAGCAATAGTTATTGGGATGTTCAACAACGCCTTATCTCAAGCAACTGGAGCATTATATACAGCCCTTATTATAATAGGAGTAGCTGTTGGATTCATGAATGTCGGAGACAAAGACTCCCACACATTCCTACTAGCAAGTCTTTCAATTGTAATCGTCGGAGCTTTAGGTTTAGAACCATTAATTTACATAGCAGACAATTTTGTAGTAGAATCACTAAGAAATATTTTAGGTTCTCTATTAGTATTATTCGTACCAGCAACAATAATTGTAGCCCTAAAAACAGTTTTCGCAATGGCAAAAATTTAATTGACATTTTTCCGTGGTCGGAAAAATCGTCAGAGAAAATTCGCACAGAATTTTATATCCAAATTCCTTACCGACTAGCGTCGCAGATAATTTGATACAATTTCTTTAGGAGAAACTTCGTTTCTCATATTTTGCAGCTGATTTTTTTGCCCGATTAAAATGCAATCTCAAATTGCCTATCTAGAGGGTACACTTTTACGTGCGACTAACAGACTCCGTCCTAAAAAAATACAGACTGCACCTTGGCTGCTCAATCGCGGAAATAATTTCCGCTCCAGTAACTTAAAAGGCTAACCGCTCATTAACATTCACTCTGATAATAATACTCCATGAGAAATGCAGCGTCGAAGACGATGTAATTTTTCATGGAAGAAACACTCCGAACAGCGGGAATTTAGAATAAATTCCCTCCATATATCAAATCATCTGCGACAAAGTCGGTAAGGGATTTGGAAATCGAAATCCTGTGTGGATTTCTACTGACGATTTTTATCACCAGATAAAAATGTCAACACATCACTTAAATTAACAATCCTCATATCATCCCGCCCAAGCCCAAAACAAGCAGTATTAACCCACATCTGAACCTGAGGAAAATTCTCAAACTCAAGCGTATTAATATTATCACTCTCAAAAACATAAACCCGTTTCCCAGAATCCTCAATTCTCTTTTTTACAGCAAAAATATTCTTCTGATGCTGACCAACCTTCGACGAAACAAGCAACCCAATAACATCAGCAAACAAATACTTCTTCTGCCTAGTCAAAGTTTTCTTATTATGCTCATCAATCTCCGACTGCTCAACTTTCTCCAACGTATGCGTCGTAAAAACATAAATCTCCTTTTGTAACTGAATCGCATTATTTATCGCATGAAATCTACCGTCGGTAACCATCAAAAAAGTATCACACTCACTATTCAAAGCAGAAGAATTGCAACCAAGAACATGACCATCATAATAAGCCCCACTCTTAACAATAACTTCCTTACCCTTAGACTCCAAATATTTCTTAACAGGATCAATCAACTCCAAATACTGAACAGTCCCAGCCAGAGCAATTTTATCCCCAGGCAAACTATCTAACAATTCGAGCTTCACAGCATTTAAATCAAACTTCTTTCGAGCTTCAATAAATAATTTATCCATAGAATAGGACAGAAATATCGGTTTTTAAAATTTGGCAATGGCAATTAATCTCTAAAAAAAATAAGCGTTCATAAAGAGCGCAACAATGTTCCCGCGAAATTAAATTTTAGCGACAGGTTGTCCACCCGAAGGGAAGGACAGGCGCGTAAGGAAATTCAATTTCGCCCTGTATTATTTATTATAATTTCAATTTTTTATTAGAAAATTTAAATTATAATAAAACAAAATAAGTTTTTCTCCCAGGTGTCTTTTTTCTAAAAAGAGCCCTAGAACCGTTCGAATTCATCATCTTTCTTAACAACAGCTTCTTCAGCCGCACCCTTTTGGATGTCGAAAACCTTAGATGGAGTTGCAATAATTGTGTTCTCTCCAAATCCTGCAATCTTTCCCTCAAGTGCTTCAACAGTTTTCTTAATCTTAGAAATTGATCTCTTCAACTCAACAACATCCTTAGACTTCAAAGTCTTAATATCAATCACAGCGATAGTGTAACCTTCTCGAAGAGAATTCAAAATCGGATTAATATCTTCGTAAACTTTCAAAGAAAAAGTCTTAACATAAACCTTAGAGTCGCTTCTTTCTTGCTCTAAATCAATCTCAATGAAATCAGGGTTAACATCTTCATCTTGTGCAAACATTTTTTTGAATTTATCAAATACCATAATATAACTTCTATCCAACCGTATTTAAATATTTATGTAGTTAGACAAATATGTTATAATCGGTATATTGAATCACCGATGATAATCAAATAAATTACATAAAAAATTAATAAATGAAAACTCCATGAGAAATCAAGAATTTAAAATAAATCTACATAATAAATAAAATTTAACGCAGAATAAACTGTCAGAATTAATTTTGAATGCTTTTCATTACTTCTTCACGGACTGTCTCAATTTTTTCAGAAAATTCTTTTTCTTGTTTCTCGATAGATTCCATTCGAGTTTCAATTAATTTCTTCTTGTTGTTCATGGTTTCGATAATTTCCTCTTTTGTAGTCTTAATTACAACTTGTCCACCAACGATTCTAGAAACTTCTCCCTCAGTCTTTTCAACTTCCTTAATTATATAATCAGTTTCAGTAGATTCCATAGAAAAAGCATTCTTTTGTTGCATTAATTGCTGGAAAGATTGTTCCATCATTTGAAGTTCTTGAATCTTAGCTTGTATCTCTGGAGACAAATTTGCCAAAGGGTTAGCGTGGTCATGTCCACAAGAATCGTCATGCATATGTTCTTCTGCCATTTAATCAGCACTCACCGTTTTCATTTTATTTCGAGGTTTATAGAAAATTTTAGAACCACAGTCAGGACAAATAAATCTCTTCTTTAAAGAAGTTGACTTAATCTCTTTCCCACAATGAAAACACTTGTATTCTGCCATATTAATTTTTTACCCTCTGATTTTCTAAGTGAAATGCTCCACCTGCAAAAACCTTTGAACATTTAATACATTTCCAAATAGATCGATTATCTCGTTTAGCTGTTCCCTTGCAGAAAGGACATTCTTGTTTAATTCGCTGTTTTCTTTCCACAGCTATAAGTTTGTTCTTTACCTTTCCGTACCCAGCACCGAATCTTCCTGCTGCTCCGATTTTTTTTCGTTTTACTGCCATTTTATTTTTGTGTTTTGTTTTATTATGATGGGACCACGCAGATTTGAACTGCGGTCGCGAAGTCCCAAACCTCGAATCATACCAGGCTAGACCATGGTCCCATGAATATGAGGGGGAATTGTTGATTAATAAAGTTAATCCTTTGTTTCTTCCTTAGCTGCTTTTTCTGCAGCTTCAGCGTCTTCAGCCTTCTTTACAGCTTCTTGCTGTGCTTCAATAGTTGCAAAATATTCTTTAAGGTCTGCTTTCTTTTCGTCAGACACGTCGGTCTTTTGAGCAGATATTTCCTCAGCGTATTTACTATCATTAATTTCATCTAATACTTCCCTAACTTCTTTGCTCTCAACTAGAACACCAAGTGCTTGGCAAGTTCCAAGAACAGATTTTACAGAAGATATAAACTCATTAGAAAGCATAGCATCATGCTTAGCTTTAGCGACACCAATAACTTGTTCAATCGCAAAATTTCCAACTCGCTGTTTTAATCGAGCACCACTAGCTGTTTTAACTCCTAATTCTTTCTTGATTAATTCTGAAGTTGGTGGAGATAAAACCTTAATAGAAACTTCTTTAGTATCTGCGTTAACTGTTAAATGAACAGGTAAAGTAACCCCAGCAAATTCTTTTGTAGCCTCGTTAACATCACTGATAACCTTTCCCATATTTACTCCCATTGGACCTAATTGTTGAGCAACTGCTGGACCCGGAGTCATCTTTCCGCCTTCAACCATTAATTTGATTACTGCCATAATAATATTTTTGAAAAATCAGTTTTTAAATATTCCGAATGATATTTAAAACTACTGCTCTTCTTCTAACTCCTCCCTTCTAATTACCCGAATATTATCTAATTTCACAGTCACTGGAATTGGAACTGTAGCTCCAAGTAATGACACAACACATTCATTCTTAGCCTTGTCAACTCGAACAACCTTAGCTTTTTCATTCTTGAATGGTTCAGAAATAATTTCAATAATATCATTCTTTTCAATCTTAATATCAGCCGCAACAGGTTCTAGCATTTGTTTAACCTTGTCATAAGTCACAGTCTCGCCAATAATTCCTTTAACATAAGGTAAATTAAAAACAGCATCTTCAGCTTGCTTGTGATCTGGAGATTCTAAAAATACATATCCCCTTAGTCCATGAGGTCTAGCGATTGCATAAATCCCAATATTCTTTTTATTAACTTTATCAGCAATCATCTCAAGAGCCTTGTCTTCCTTATTAGTCGTAACCTTAATAATATAAATAGATGATTCAAATTCTCGCTTAGGTTTTGGCTCTTCCTTAACTTCCTCTTTTGGCTCCTCCTTAACTTCTGGCTTTTCTTCTTCGGGCATCAATGAAGGTTTACTCGCCCCCTTAATCTTAGGTGCAAAAGCGTCATCAGCGTTGCTGTTATCCTCTTCATCAAGGTAGTCAAATTCATCGTCAAATCCCATTGCCATATTTGTTTACATTAGTTCGTAAAAAATCTTAGAACTAGATATAAGAGCTAGAAAATTTCCATTTATAAAACTTCCGCACCTCCAAAATAGTACAAACTTGTTTCTTATTAATATATAATACAATAAAATTCACAGCTCCATAAGAAATCATTGGCGCCGAAGGTGTCATGATTTTTTATGGAGGGAAATGATCAAGCATATTGGAGCGAAAATTATTTTCGCGATTGAATGGTTAAGTCGTGAGCGGGCAGCGAACTAAAAATTAACAAGTTTCAAAGGAACTTGACAAGTAAAACATTAAATCAAACCATCTGCGACAAAGTCAGTGTGCCCGGGGTCACCAGAGTCATGCCGTTTGAGGCCAACTTAATTAATTATATATTTGTGAGGGTGCGGTAAGTGGTTTGGAATCTAAAATCGCCTCATAATTCGCAAATTAGAGGTGTGCCGCAGCCGCGTGTGGATTTTTACGAAGAATTTTTCGACCCGAAGATAGCTAATTGGGAGTGTCAAATGACCACCAGAAAAATTTTCGATTAGAACATCATCTTCATTGCAACAGAAATTGCAAATCCAACTGCTCCAATAATCAAAATACCAACAGCAGAAACCTTAGAAACAGTCTTGAACTCCTCAGGAGTTGGCTTTTTCAAAAGCTTCCAAACTCGCACATACTTAGCAAATTCGGAAGACAACTTTCTCATTAATTTTTTTGACATACTACATTAACAATTTTTGACTTTTTAAAACTAATCAATTAAGAAAATTCTTTTTCCATTTCGACAATAAATGATTTCAAGATTTTAACTCGCTGTTTGGCTAAGCTCCCACCTTTTGGAGTTAGCATTTTTTTTGGCCAATCCAATAAAAATTTAACGTTGCCATAAAAACTTTCATCTAGTTTGTCACTTATGAAATTAAAATATGGAATATCTTGTCTTAGTGAAAAAGAAATCATTCGAATGAGTCCAATGCTTCCAAGCGCATCTAAATTGTCGGCATCTCTAAGGATCCTAGATTCGATTGGAAGTTTTTCATTTACTCTCTTACTTTTTCCCATATGTGCAACATGGTCAACAATGACATCTTGGACTTTCAATATTTTATTCTTAGGGAATTTAAATTTTAACAAAATATCTTTGGATAAATTAGCGCTAACTAAATGGTGATTTTTTACATATCCATTCATATAGGAAATATCGTGCAATAGGCAAGCAGCGATTAATACTTCGTCATCGACATCTGAATAATTTTTTGATATTCTTAAAGAAAGATTCAAAACCCTTTTTACATGTTCAAAGTCATGCCCAGTTTTGTCTTTAGTTAATTTCTTCTTAACATATTCCTCTAGCTTTTTCAACATAATATTAGTAGAGTTTTCATCTTTTTAAAATTATTTTATCATCGCTTCCTTTCTCGAACGTTCCGTTCGACTATATAATTGCGCCCAGCAATTCGGGGTCTGCCCCAACCAAATTGAATATAAATATGTGAGGGTATTTTTCATGAAAGAAAACTCCAAGTAAAAAATAACAACCACTCCCCAAAACGGGAATTTCAAAGAAATTCCCTAAAATATATCGGACCGTCTGCGACCTGTGCGGTAAGCGGTCCGGATTCAGAAATCCTGTGTGGATTTCCACTAACGATTTTTATCACCAGAAAAAAATGTTAATCCCATTTTATTCCAAAAGTTCCTTCCATATCACTTCGCTTTCCCTCTTCGATAGAAACCCTCTCACCAGAAATCTGAGGAGATTTAACTCCAGTAATCACAACCATAACCTTAATTGATTTTTCCAAATCATTACTAATCTGAGCCCCTGAAATCAACTTAGCGTCGGGCGAAAGTTGCTCTCCAATCTTTTGAACCACCTGCTTATATTCATCCAAAGACAAATCAGGTCCACCAATAACATTAACCAAAGCCCCAGCAGCATTCTTAATATCAACATCCAGCAAAGGATTATTAAGGGCCTTGTCAACCGCCTCCATTGCCCGAGTACTTGAATCTGATTCCCCCATTCCAATCAAAGAAACCCCACCATTAGCCATAACAGCCTTAATATCAGCAAAGTCCAAATTAACCAAACCAGACGAAGTCACAAGTTCAGTAATTCCCTTAACAGCATTAGTCAAAATCTCATCAGCAACCTTAAACGCAATCGGCAAAGGTAAATCCGGAGCAAGGTCAAGAAGTTTATCATTTGGAATAACAATCAAAGTGTCAACAATTCCTTCCATTCTCTCCAGACCTTCCATAGCATTTTCAATTCGCTTAGCCCCCTCAACCGTAAACGGTAAAGTTACAACACCAATAACTAAAGCACCCTGTTTCTTTGCAAGTTCGGCGATAACAGGCGCAGCCCCAGTACCAGTTCCACCACCAAGTCCACAAGTAACAAATACCAAATCGCTATCTGCAATTTTTTTCTTAATATCTTGAGATTGTTCTTTAGCAGCTTCGGCCCCAATTCTAGGATTTGACCCAGCTCCAAGTCCCTTAGAAATTTCCCGACCAATCAAAACCTTATGGTCCGCATTAGCGTAAAGTAAATCCTGTGCATCAGTGTTAATCGCAATAATTTCACCACCCTTAATTCCAATTTGTCTCATTCGAGAAGTCGTGTTTCCACCAGCCCCACCAACACCAATAACCTTAATCCGAGCAGACTGTCTCTTCAAAATCTGTTCAAGTTCATGATCAATTTCAGAATTATTAGAACTTCTAGGTGCAGGCACATCAATCCCCCCAATATCACCACTCAATATATCTTCCATAGAAAAATTTGGTTAAATTACTTTTTAAAGAATGTTGTACTAGAAACTAATCTTTTTTAACGTCAACAATTTCCACTTCAATCTTCTGAGAAAGAATTTCTTCAAACTTAGGAGCAAACATTTTAACAAAAGGTTCGAATTGTTTTTCAACTTTGAAAGTTACAGTCTTATCCGAAATATCAAAATCAAATCTTCTTCTAAATAAAAAATCCTGCAAAGCATTAACCTTTTCTTTATCATCAGTAACAATCCGAGTAATCTTATAATTGTAAGTAACATCTTTCCCAGCTAGTGGATTATTAAAGTCCACAAGAGTCCGCCCCTTATCCGAAGACAAAATCTTAGTTAATTGTCCATCAAGTGAAATCTGCATTCCCTTAATGGGGTTAATCTTTTGTTCATGAAACATCTTTGTCGGAACCATTCGAATCATCTGAGGATTTCTTTTTCCAAAAGCGTCCACTGCTTTCAGTTCCAAAGTATAAGATTTCTCCGCATCTTTACCAGCTAAATCATCATCAAATCCATTAGGAAGCATTTTATGCCCAACGGATAAAACAAACGGCTTAATATTTTTAGAATCAATCCCAGCCTTCTTAGCCTCGCTCTCAACATTTGTATCAAAAACTTCATCAGTCCCAGTAATCTCCCCAGTAAATTCAACTTCAATAAAATCATTCTTAGCGATTGCCATAATCAAATCTCGAAGTTTAACTTTTTAAGTTTAGTGGCAAAGGAGAATCCTTATCTAATATATATAACAACTTTTTTATCTCCAATCAATTAGTTCAAACAATAGCCTTCCATAAGAAATGCGGAAGCTTGCCCGGGGTCACCAGAGTCATGCCGTTTGAGGCCAACCAATATCTTTTTAATCAGTGAGGGTGCGTCCGCAGATGCCGCAATTTATTATGAAAGAACACTCCGACTCACGGGAATTTCAAAGAAATTCCCTCATAGTATCAGACCGTCTGCGGCTTTGACGGTAAGCGGTCTGGAAGTGAAATCCTGTGTGGATTTCCCCTGACGATTTTCGCGACCACGCGAAAATGTCAATAGTAATATTTATAAATCAAATTTTTTATTGTTTATTTATGGTAGCAAAAGTTATTGACGCAACAGAAATGAGACTAGGGTCTTATCTTTTACTTGACGGCGTAGCCCATCAAGTTAAGAAAATGGATGTTTCTAAGACAGGTAAACACGGTCACGCTAAAGTTCGTTTCGAAGCAGTTTCTGCTTTTACAGGAAAGAAGAAAGTTATGGTAATCCCAGGACACGATAAATTTGAAGTTCCAATGATTACAAAACATGAAGCACAGGTTTTATCTGTTGAAGGAACAAAAGCAAGCCTTATGGATAACGAGTCTTTCGAAAACTTAGAATTAGAAATTCCAGAAGAATTACAAGCTACCTTAGTTGATGGAGTAAGTGTAGAGTACTGGGATATAGAAAACGATAAATTACTAAAGAAGGTATTATAATTATTATGGCAACAAAAATCCCAGCAACACAAAATAGATTATATAAGAATGCATTCGTTTGTAAAGAATGCAAACATAAAATGAAAGTAGACCCATTAAAAATCTTAGCAGGAAAAGTAAGATGTAGAAAATGTCACTCCACTGATTTTCGTCCAGTACGAAAGAAATAATTTTTTAATTCAATTAATCAAGCACTTTAGATAAGCTTCGCTTATCGTATTTATTTAAGTCTCCCTCGCTCCATTTCATTCCGTTCATTCGACCGATCACTACGTTCATTTCATTCACTCCGCTGCCACAATTTGGCGACACCAATCGCCCAGATCCAATTTCGCTCCCAAAGCAAAAAATCCGTGAATGCGAAGCATCTGTGTTAATCCGTGAGCAATTAAAAAATAACAACCACCCCCAAAACAAAATTAATATATCAACCAATATAAAATAATCCGTGAGACAAATTACCCCCCCCAATTACCAACTTTTAATTCCTCCATACTTTTATAAAAGAATTTAATATAATATTACTATGGTGAGCTTTTGGGTATACGACGTCGCATTCATGATAATTTTTTCAGCATTAGTAACATGGTTCTTAACAACCCGTAAAAAAGACCTGAGCCGCGAAGGAATTATTTTTATGTACCGAACAAAATTCGGAATCAAAGCGATAAAATACATAGGAGATAATTTCAAAAAAGTACTACACAAAATGAAGGGCTTAGTTATAGGACTAGGATTTGTTTTAATGGCAGCAATGATGTGGATGCTCGGAACCACCGTCGCAACATACATATTACATCCAGAAATCACAAAACTAATCAAAGCTCCACCAATCGCTCCACTAATTCCATACTTTCCAAAACTATTCGGAATGGAATCATTCTTCCCACCATTCTACTTCACTTACTTTATTGTGGCACTAGCAGTAGTAGCCATAGTCCATGAATTTTCTCACGGAATTTTTATGCGAACCTTCGGAATCAAAATCAAAGCAACAGGAATGGTTTTCTTAGGGCCAATACTCGGAGCTTTCGTGGAACAAGATGACAAAAGCATGAAAAGTAAAAATAAACTAGAGCAAATGACAGTTCTCGGAGCTGGAGTTTTTGCGAACATGGTCTTTGCATTAATTTTTTACGGACTATATGTAGGATTCTTTTTCACATCATTCGCAGCCTCAGGATACATATTTAATTCATACGGAATGACAACAGTCCCATTACAAAATATAACGGGATTCTCAAACATGACAAATAATATGACATTAGTTTCAACGACCGCAGGAAACTTTTACCTAGATGAATCATTAGCGACACAATTAATCGAAGACAACGGAGAATATTTGGTGGCCTACATAGAAGCCCCAGCAGTTTTGGCACAAATGCGTGGAGCAATTATTCAAGCAGACGATGTAAAAATATTAGGACAAGAAACATTAAGAGAATTTTTAGAAAATAAAAATCCAGGAGACAAAGTTACTTTTACAACAGAAGATAGCGTCGGTATAAATGAATATGAAATTATTTTGGGAGTACACCCACAAAATCCTACAAAAGCTTATCTTGGAGTTGGGCATAATGTTATGCAAGCGAAAGGAATAGTACAAGGATTCTTATCTAGGTTTATGAGCTTTAAAGAGTCTTCAACGTTATACAAACCAACATGGGACGGAGAATTTGTTTACTTCATCTATCATTTATTCTGGTGGGTAATGATAATTAATTTATTAGTAGCAATGTTCAACATGATGCCACTCGGAATGCTCGACGGTGGAAGGTTCTTTTATCTAGCGATTGCAGGAATTTTCAAATCAGAGCGTGTTGCCAAAAGAGCCTCAAAAGCAATGGCGTATCTTATCGGCTTGGCCTTCGCATTAATGATGATCTATTGGGCAATCGCAAGGTTCTAATTTATTGAGTTATTTTTTTTCAAATAAAAGCAGTCGCGATACAAGAGCGAACAATATATTTCTCCGCCACCTGCTCACCTGTCACCCACTTGCCTCGCGTAGCGTGCCCGTCGCCATTTGCAGAGCAAACATGTGAAGATATTTAAAGGCCAGCGACGTATTTATACTAGAGTCTTCGGACTCGACAATTAAATGAGGTGTACAAACTATGGCTTTACCAACAACTCCAAAACAATGTGATATCAAGATTGCTTCTTTGAAGAAGCAAGTTATCGCAATGACAGAGAGAAAGAAGAAACTTACAGAAGTTGCAAAGAAGGCTGCTGCAAAGAAAAAGGCAGCTCCTAAAAAAGCAACCAAGAAAAAGAAATAGGACTGATTAAGATGGAACCTCAGGTTCCCTATTCAGAAGGTCCGTCACGTGTGACGCATTTCTTTTACTACTTTATTTTTTTATTTATTATAATTTCTAAGCTTTTGGTTAACTTTTAAAAGCTAATTTTTTGTTATTTAATTATGGCAAGAACAAATCCATCAAGAAAATGCAAAACTAGCGACGTGCGTGAAACGTTACAAAAAATGAACTATGCTTTAGTCGGAGAAACTTCAGCGGTTCAAATTTGTAGATGGACCAAAAACTCAATCAACGGAGACCGAGGATGTTGGAAAGAGATCTTCTATGGAGTAAAAACAAATGGTTGTTGTCAAATGACTCCTGCGGTTATGTGGTGCGAGAATCAATGTCTTCATTGCTGGCGACCAATAGAGATGAATTTAGGAACAACGCTCCCAAAAATAGACGACCCAATAGAAATTTTAGACGGAATCGTAGAAGCCCGAAAAAAATTATTAATTGGATTTAGGGGAAGTAAAAACGCAGACTTAAAAAAATTAGAAGAAGGACTGGAGCCGTCACTTTACACAATGAGTCTTTCTGGAGAACCAACCCTTTACCCACGAATTGGAGAAATGTTTAAAGAAATTAGAAAAAGAAATGCGGTTTCATTTTTAGTAACTAATGGATTAAATCCAGACGTAATAAAAAATTTCAAAGACGATGAATTTCCAACACAAATTACAGTTTCAACAAATGCACCAAACGAATCGCTTTTTAAAATATGGCACAGATCAACAAAGTCAAATGCTTGGGAAATTTTTAATGAAACTTTAGACGTAATAAAATCCCTCAAGGGAAAAGTCAGACGAGTAATAAGATTAACCTTGGTTGACATAGGCGAAGAAGGCGAATTTAACGAAACAACAAATATGTCCGAAGAAAACGTAAAAGAATATTGTGATTTAATAAGAAAAGCTGAACCAGATTTTGTCCACGTCAAAGGTTACAAATCCGTCGGATACGCCAGAGCAAGAATGGGCTACGATAACCAACCATGGTTTGAAGCCGTAAAAGATTACGCAGAAAAAATGCAAAAAGAATTACTAAGCGATGGATATAAAATAGGGGCCGAAGACGAAAGATGTTGCGTAGTAATGTTAGCCAAAGATGGCGCTAAATTAAAAATAGACAAAGTCTAATTTGAATTAGTATATCGAAAGTCTAAAATCTTTTTAACAAGTTCATTTGAAAGTCCATATGCAGGACAAGTTTTTCTTGCGATAGAATTATTATACAAATATATATCTTCTGGAGAATAATGACTTGGTTGTAAGTTGATTTCATCAATAACTTCGCCAACACAATGGTGATGAGTTATTTTACAAGTGTAATGTTCTTTAAGCCGATATTTCTCTTTAGGGGCTGTCTTAAGATGTTTACAATATTCCTCGG
>JAGLQO010000006.1 GCA_023136775.1 Candidatus Pacearchaeota archaeon
ACGGGCAAATTAAGTAAAGCAGATTGTAAAGCCATATGCTCTTTCCCATTTCCAGAAGCAATAGACAGAGCAACTTCCAAGCCATCAAATTTTCCTTTTAGCTTAGTAGAAAGTTCTTTTTTTAATTGAACTAAATTTTTACTAGAATCAAATTCAATAAAATCAAACGGAACATCATGAACTAAAAACTCTTTAGCAAAACTAGGTCCAACAACAACAATTTTTTCCCATTCGCCTTTTTGCATCAACCCAGCAACCTGTCCCCAAGTCCCTTTTCCAGTTGATAATAACGCAACTAATTCCATAATAAAAAAAAGTTGAAATGTTATTTAAGGATTGTTATACTAGACTAAAAATCAAAGTTACCATGAGTAACAATTGGTAACCAATAATAACCAAAAGCAATCCTTTCTCGAACGTCCCGTTCGACTATATAATTGCACGCTGCAATTCGCAGCGCACGACTGTAAATCGCGAAATTAAATTTCGCTCCAAACTAATTAATTTAATCGCTCGTTATCATTCGCTCCAATAAGCTAAAAACTCCATGAGAAATGCGGCGTCCGCAGATGTCGCAATTTTTCATGGAAGAAAATTCCGAATCGCGGGAATTTAGAATAAATTCCCTCAATATATCAGACCATCTGCGGCCTTGACGGTAAGTGGTCTGGATTTAGAATCCTGTGTGGATTCCTCCTGACGATTTTTCCGACCACGGAAAAATGTCAACAGTAATATTTATAAACCAAAATCTCGAAGAATAATTACTACTGTTAGTAGAAGAGCTTTGCTCGACAAAACTTCTAACAGCTACACATAACATGGAAATCAAACAAGCATTATCTGAACTCCGAAACGAGAAGAAAAGAAAATTCGTACAATCTGTAGACGTAGTTATGAATTTGAAAAACTTCGATGTTCGAAGAGAAGCCTTGAATACTTTCGTTTTTGTACCTCACGGGTCCCCAAAGAAAATCGCAGCATTCTTCCAAAAGAGATCTGACCACATTAAAACAATTACAGAAGAAGATTTTACTAAGTATAAAGAAATGAAGGACATTAAAAAGCTTGCAAAAGAATACGATTGCTTTATCGCTGTGGCGCCAATGATGGGTAAAGTAGCTACAAAGTTCGGTAGAGTTTTCGGACCTATGAACAAAATGCCTTCTCCTCAAGCTGGTATAATACCAAAAGAAGAACCTGCTATGATTGATGCTATGGTTAAGAAGTTGGAAACAGCCATAAGAATTAAAAATAAAGAAAATTCAATCAAATTTACAGTAGGTAAAGAAGATATGTCTGACGACGATTTAGCTGAAAATATAACTGCCGCAATTTCTGGATTAAAAAAGAAACTCCCAAAAGGAAATGACAATGTTAAAGAGGTTCTTATTAAATTTACTATGACTAAACCAATTGCAGTAGTGGAGAAAAAATAAGATGGCAAAAGTTAAGGCGCATGTTAGTGAAGCGAAAAAATCTAAGGTTAAAGAGTTAGCTGAATTGATGAAAAAGAAAACTGTTATGGTTGTTTCTGTTAAAGGACTACCTTCAGCTCAATTTCAAGATATTAAGAAAAAATTACGAGCTAAAGCAAAGATTCAAGTTGTAAAAAAATCTTTAGTTAATTTCGCTCTAGATCACTGTGGAATGAAAGAATTACACGATTTGGTTCCTTATGTTGACGACTCAACAGCTATGTTATTTTCTGACCATGACGCTTTTGAAATCTCAGGAATTTTAGCAAGTGAAAAGTCTCCTTCTAAAGCAAAGGCAGGACAAATTGCACCTTTCGATATTGAAGTTAAAGCAGGACCAACTGAATTAATTCCAGGACCAGACATTTCAGCTCTTTCAGCTGTTGGATTAGCTCCAAAAGTAGAGAATGGTAAAATAGCAGTTATGAAAGATAAAGTAATTTTACAAGAAGGAAAAACAGTTACAGAAGCGGTAGCTTCAATTATGGCAAAGTTAGATATTATTCCTTTCGAAGTAGGATTAGAACCAATCGCTGCATTTGATGGAGATGACAAAAAAGTTTATGCTAATATTGTAATCGATAAAGAAGCTGTAACTGCTGAATTAGAAAATGCTTTCGCAAGAGCTGTTCCTTTCGCAGTAGAAATTAACTATCCATGTGCAGAAACAATTGATTTTATCCTAGGAAAAGCTTCTATACAAGAAGGAGTTATTACTAGAATCATAACAGGAGAACCTGAACCTGAAGCAGCTGTAGAAGAAACTCCAGTTGAAGAAGTTAAGGAAGAAGTAAAGGAGGAAAAGCCAGCAGAGTCCGCAGCAGGATTAGCTAGCTTATTCGGATAAATGGAAGTTATAGCACTATATAATTCACAACAGGCAGAATCAAGTTTAGCTAGATTAAGATTTGAAAAAGATGGTATAGAAGGTGGTGAATATTTGGCAACTTGGTTTTCAGATGTTCTTGGATTAAATTATGATCAAGAAGGGATTGTTAGAAAAACTTTAGAAGTTCCAAGTGGAAGATTTACAAATTTACAAAGTAGAATACAAACAATGGAAAAATATCAAACTCTAAGATTAAATTCTGGAGATAAACAATAAAATGGAATATACATATGCTGCTCTTTTGTTGCACAAAGTTGGCAAAGACATCACAGCTGATAACTTAACTAAAGTTATCGCTGCTACTGGCGCTACTGTAGATGAATCTAAGGTTAAGGTCTTAGTTGCATCTTTATCTGGTGTTGATATCGCTGACAAGCTAGCAAATGCATCTATGGCCGCTGCTCCCGCAGCTGCTGCACCTGCTGAAGCTCCAAAAGAAGAAGAAAAGAAGAAAGAAGAACCTAAGGTAGAATCTGCTGCAGGTTTGGCTTCATTATTCGGATAAATAATTCAAAGAATTAATTAAACGTTTGGAAGTCAACCCAGTTGAACCCAGACGTTAGAGTTTTATCAAAGAATGAAGTCAATCTAGCGATTGCTCATTCAATTAAAAACTGTCTGAACTACGAAGCCTTTCTAGTCGGACGAGTATTTTTGCATCTGTCCGTTATTATTATTTTTTTATTTTTATCCCTTTGTTTGTGGGAAAGTTATTTTTATCCTATTTGTGAGAAAGTTATCAGTTAATTTTTTATATTATGTTTTAGATTGAAATGTATGGATAAAAATCAATTTGAAGAGCTTATTAATTCAAACAAAGAGTCAGAGCATTTAGAATTTAAAAGAGCCGAAGAAAGTTATCCTTATAATAGTGGAGACAAATCTCTTTGTGGATATTATGTAGCTCTTGCAAATGAAAGAGGAGGAAAATTGATTTTGGGAGTTACAGACAAGATACCCAGAAAAGTTGTAGGTACAAATGCTTTTAGAGATTTAAACAGAACAAAACTAAATATTTATGAAAAATTTCATAGAAGTATCGAAGTTGAGGAAATTAATTATGATAGTAAAAGAGTTCTGATTTTTAGCATTCCATCTAGACCGATAGGAGAGCCCCTGGATTTTGATGGGAAATTTTTAATGAGGGAAGGTGAATCTTTGGTGCCCATGAATGCAGAGACTCACAATAAAATATCAAAAGAATATATTCAAGATTTTTCTTCGGAAATAGTAAATAATACAACTATAGAAGATTTGGATCCCATTAATATTAAGATATTAAAAGTATTACTAAAAACTTCTAGAAAGGTAGATAAGAAAATAAATCAATATTCAGATAGTCAATTATTAACAGACATTGGTTTAATCCGAGAAGGAGGAATCACTTATGCGGCGCTTATACTTCTTGGCAAAGAATTTTCATTGGGTATATACCTCCCATCTGCAGAAGTTAGATATCAGTATAAAGAAAATAAAAATCAAGTTAGGGGAGATGTCATGAATGTTTTTAGAGGAGGATATCTTGGATATTACGAAAAATTATGGGAACAGATAAATTCTAGAAACTCATTAGAGTATATTCAAATTGGATTAAGAAAGATAAAAAGAAGAACTTTTGAAGAAGAAACAGTTCAGGAAGCTACAAATAATGCCATAATTCATAGAAATTATTCCGAGCAAGGACCGGTAATGATAACTCAAACTCCAAAAGAGATTTCGATAAGAAATCCAGGAGGATTCCTACCAGGAGTCACTTTGGAAAATATTGCTGAAGAAACAAAATTAAGAAATAGACTTCTTGCAGATGTACTTAGTAAGTGTGATTTCGTAGAGGCTTTTGGAAACGGGGTAGATTTAATAATTCAACATCAATTATCCACCGGAAAGAAATATCCTGATTATAGTCAAACAACTTCTAGCTCGGTAATGCTTAAAATAGACGGAATTATTTATGATCAAGATTTCGCAGAATACGTATCAAAAGTTGCTATTGAAAAAATAAAGAGATGAGCTATAAGGAATTGTTAGTTTTGATGGCAATTAAACAAGGTAAAAAAATTTCCTCAGATCAGATAACTGAAGATTTATTTAATCTAGACATTATAGAAAAAGTCAGCCCAAGAAAGTATATCTTATCAAAAAAGTACTATATTGATATCATGAATAAAGGAGAATATACGAGAAAAAAGGGGCTTGATAAAAGAAGAAACAAAGAGCTCCTTCTTCAACATATAAGAGATTACAATAAGGGGTATATGGAAAATTTCTTTGATGTATTAGGAGGGGAAACTCCAAAAACCACAATAGGTAGGTGGTTGCGGGAGTTAAAGAAAGAGGGTACAATAGATTTTCATGGGAATCCTCAAATTGTAAGAGGCAAAGACAGGGGTTATTGGTTTATTTTAGAATAATCATTTACTGCATCATTTACTGCATCATTTACTGCATCATTTACTGCATCATTTACTGCATCATTTACTGCATCATTTACTGCATCATTTACTGCATCATTTACTGCATCATTTTGTGTAGGTTTCAGAATATATTCGCAACAAATACTCTATCCCCAATTTCCCATCCCCAAACTCTTAAAAACCAATCCATCTACTTTTAATTAATGCCTCTATCGCGTAATGGTATCGCACTGGTCTTGAACACCAGGCCCTTCGGGGCTTCCAGGTCCGATTCCTGGTGGAGGCGTTTTATTATTTAAAATAGTTAAAAAATTTCCATGAGAAATGCGCCGTCGAAAACGTCGCAATTTATTATGGAATGCGAAATTAAATTTTAGTAACAGGTTGTCTTTTGGACGGGCGCGTTAGGGTCTGCCCCAACCAATAGTGTAATTTATTTGTGAGGGTAAGAAATTTAATTTGACCCCAGAAATCCGCAATTCGTGGGTCTGCCGAGGGGCCGTCCTATATTGTTTATTACAAAATCAATTTTCTATAGAAAATTGATTTTGTAATAAAACTAACTAAGTTTTGATTCCAGGGAACCTTTTTCTAAAAGGGAGCCTTAATGGTATCGCACTGGGCGGAACTCCTCTGCCCTTCGGGGCTTCCAGGTCCGATTCCTGGTGGAGGCGTTTTTATTCTAACAATAATACTCCATGAGAAATGCACCGTTGAAAACGGTGTGATTTTTTATGGAAGTACACTCCCAAAAACGGGAATTTGGAACAAATTCCCTTCACTTGTATCGAACCCGTGGCCCAAAAGCATTTGGGTCTGCCAGCAAGGCCCAGGCCTCGACGGTAAGCGGTTCGGAATCCAGAAATGCCTTGAGTGGATTTCCTTCTGACGATTTTTTTGACCACAAAAAAATGTCAATAATTATAAACAAACATCCCCTTAATCAATTATGAAAAAAGAGTGGCGTTTACCAATTTCTCTAGCAGCTATAACATTATTAGGTCACATCATTTATTTTATAACCAAAGGAAATTTCGAATTCCTAGGATACTGTACAGTAATAATTATACTTTTCGCAATAATTATCAAAACAGATAAAGTCTACAATTACCCAATAGCCTCAGTCTGGTTAATCTCAATTTGGGTAGTAATTCATTCGCTCGGAGGAAGCGTCTACATCGCAGGAACTCGGGCTTTCGACATAGTACTAATTAATATTTTAGGAGACCCATTTTTCATTCTAAAATACGACCAATTCGCTCACACCTTCGCATTTTTTACAATAACAATTTTCTGCTACTACGTCTTAAAAAAATATATCAAGAAAGGAAAAGCTCTATTCATAACAACAGTTCTAATGGCAACAGGAATCGGCGCAACCTACGAAATAATAGAATTTGCAATGGTCATTTTCTTCGACGCGGGCGAAGCCGTCGGAGGATATTACAATACCGTTCTAGATTTAGTCTTCAACTTCACAGGATCAATTCTATCAGTAATTTTTTCAAGGAAAGTTCTAGACAAAAAATAACTCCAAGCAAATTAGCAAAAGCAGCCAAGTATGCGAAATTAAAAATTAGCTGCAGGTTGTCCTTTGGACGGCAGCGTTAAGATTTTTAATTTCGCCGTATATTGTTTATTATAAAATAAATTTTCCATAGAAAATTGATTTTATAATAAAACTAACTAAGTTTTGATTCCAGGGAACCTTTTTCTAAAAGGGAGCCTTAATAGAGTTCGCAATGGTAGTCTTTTTCGATGCAGGCAAAGCCGTCGGAGGATATTACAACACGGCACTAGATTTAATTTTTAATTTAATAGGAGCAACTCTAGGAACAGCCTTTTCAAATAAAATTTTAAACAAAAAATAATCACGAATATTTTCCAATTAATTTTAAAAGCTAAAATCCCTTAATATTATAACGGGAACATTTAACATGAAAAATACACCCGTATCTGACAGACCAAGAGAAAAATTAATTAGCCTCGGACCAGAAAGCCTAGGTAACTCAGAACTATTATCAATTCTAATATCTTCAGGAAACGCAAGCCAAAGCGTAACAGAAATCTCAAAAGGAATCTTAAGAAAATATAACATTGAACAGTTGTCTACATTAAACACATCTCAATTAAAAAAAGAATTTGGAATAGGAGCAGCAAAAGCCTGCCAAATAGTTTCCAGCTTCGAAATGGGAAGAAGGGCATCAAGTTTTACCAAAGAAGAAATAAAAATTAACTGTTCAGAAGACGTTATAAGAATGCTTGCCCCAAGAATGAGTAATCTTGCATCAGAAAATTTCAAATGCATTTATCTGAACACCAGACATAAAGTTCTAAGAGAAAAAACATTATTCCAAGGAACTCTAAATGAATCAGTAGTTCATCCAAGAGAAATTTTCAAAATAGCCCTAGAAGAAAATGCAGCAGCAGTTATTTTAGTTCACAATCATCCGTCGGGAGATCCCACCCCAAGCGAAGAAGATATTCAAATAACAAAAGAACTTCTAAAAGCAGGAAACATACTCGGGATAAAAGTTTTAGATCATATAATAATTGGCAAAGGAAGAAACTGGAGCATAATGGAAAACGGATTAGTCTAGCATTTCACGAATTCGCATTCCCTTAGCAGTCAACTCATAAACTCGCCCAGTTTTTTCTTTCGGATTAATACATTTTGCAATTTTCTTCTCTCTAAATTCCCTTAAAATATCACTAACATTATTTAGAGCCAGCTCCGCATCATCTTTTATCCGAGTAGGCATCTTGGGTTTATTCATGACCTTAAGTATTTTCGTTCTCTGAGTTCCTCGAATTACCCAAATATAATCTTTTTCCATTGAAATAACAAGTATTTAGCATAAAAAAGGGTTGCACTGAATCTATACCGAAAGATTTAAATAAAATTTATTCAAAATAATATTATGGATGATTGGCAAAGACGAGTTTTATTAGAAGACATAATTTATAAAATATTTAGAAAAGTAGTATTAGACGATAAGGAGAAGAAAATGATTGAAGAAGTTGTGGAAATGAGAGATTATGGAAAAATATTGGATTAATTTTATAAACCAAACTTTCCTAAATCTATTATGGTGAAAAGCAATAAGCAAAAAGAAAAAACTTCTGAAAAAAAATCTCCGCCAGAAGTGCCTGAAAAAAAATCTCCAAGTTTGAAACAAAAAGCCAGTAAAATTCTTAAAAATAAAACAGTCGCAATCTTTTTAACTGCAACTTTACTTATTCTATTTACATTATTTGTCATGAATATGGTGGGTAATATTAATGGAAATATGGCAACCCAAGTAAAATTAGAAACAAATCACGGCGACATCGTAATTCAGTTATACGACGACATGCCAATAACAACTGGAAATTTCAAGAAACTAGTTGAAGCTGGAACTTATAATGGAGTAATTTTCCATAGAATTATTGATAACTTCATGATTCAAGGCGGAGATCCAACTGGGACTGGAATGGGAGATAAAAGTATTCCTTCAATCAAAGATGAATTTGTTTCAGGACATTCAAACTTACCAGGAACTTTATCTATGGCAAACGCAGGACCAAATACAGGTTCAAGCCAATTCTTCATAAACTTAGTAGATAATTCTTTTCTAGATTATGACAAGCAACCTTTGTCAAGTAAGCATCCAGTATTCGGAGAAGTAATTGAAGGAATGGATGTAGTCAACAAAATCGCAGCTGTTCAAACTGGAGCAGGAGACAAGCCAGTTGAAGATGTTATAATTCTAAAAGCAACTCTAATTTGAGCAAGCTCATTTGGAGAGCTTTGCTCTCATATTTCTTGCACTCGCACCGCTTCGTTTTACACTCGCTCATATAACCCTGTACAGCCAATCGCTAATCGCTCCATAATAATAATCACTCATCTCATTCACTCTAAAAAAACAAAAACGTCGAAGAACGACGGAACAATGTATCCCACTACCAACTACCAGAAAATCTTTGATTTTAGAACTAAAAACTACCAACCGTGATTTTTCAAAGGAAAAATCACTTTATCTCTATCGGCTTAAACTCTTTATAGAATTTCACACCAGCACGAAGCTTAGTTTTAGATTCGCTATAAAGTGTCAATAATTTTTCACCCTTCTTGACTTTCCCAATATGTTTATGCATATAAGCCCCCGCACTAATAGTTTCAGGAGTTCCAAGAACACGACATAAATTATTAATTCCCTTATTACTAATAATAGTAATCTTCCCAGTTTTAGGTGCTCTAATTATTTGCTTATATTTAGCCAATTTCAAAGCATCAATCTTTTCATTAAAATTCTTCTTTCCATTTTGTGAATTAATAATTTCCTTAAATTTATCATAAGCCTTGCCAGAAGACAAAGCCTCTTCACATTTCTTTCTAGCATTTTTAATTCCACAAAGCTTAGTTAATTCAGTAGCTAAAAATAAACTCTTTTCTTTTAAATCTTCAGGACCATTATTTTCTAAAACTTTTATGACATCAAGCATTTCTAAAATTGGTCCATATCCATTCCCCACAGGCTGACTTCCATTAGTATAAACAACTTTTAATTTAACTTTAAATGCTCTTCCAATAGCCTCAAACTTTTTACCGAGGCTTTCAGCCCTTTTCTTTGTAGCTATCTTAGCCCCACGCCCATAAGGAACATCAATCAAAATATATTTTGACCCAGCACTAATTTTCTTGGACATAATAGAAGCCAACAATTGAGGCTCAACATCTAAATTTAATAATCGCTCAACCTGAATAATTTTATCATCAGATGGTGCAAGTCCAAGTGAACCACCCCAAGCAAGACAAGCTCCAACCTTATTGACAGTACTCTTAATTTTAGCTAAAGGAATTTCTACGCTAGAAATAGTTTCAATGACATCAGCAGTTCCTGAAGCTGACGTGATAGCCCTCGAAGAAGTTTTTGGAATAGTTAATCCAATAGCAGCACAAATAGCGACGCTAATAGGAGTAGTTCGGTTACCAGCAATCCCACCAATACAATGTTTATCGGCAATATATTTTCCTTCGAATTTTAATTTCGCACCAGTCTTAACCATAGCCCTAGTTAGATTAATAGTTTCTTTCATAGTCATTCCATTAAGTTTTTGAGCAGAAGTAAAAAATGCAATCTCAGCAGCAGTCAAATTATTATTAACAATCTCAGCAACTAAATATTCAAGTTCCTTCCCATTAAGCTTTGTCCCATTAAGCTTTTTCTTAATTAAAAAAGATGCGTTGGACATCTCGCTAGTTCCAACTTCAATAAAAGATTTATTTTTCTTTTTTATAATTTTACCAAGTTCACTAGAAAGTCCGATTTCATTTTCTTTAACCAATTTTGAAAAAATATCAACAACAGCATAAAACTTTTTGTCCCCCATAATAGCAATTCTATCATCGACAAATATATTCATCTTCTTTGCAGTCTTCTCATTAAGAATAACAACAGGCTTTCCTGCCAACCAATTAAAATTTTTTATTTTCAACTTCATAATTTAACCCCGCGATTAACACATTTAAATGTGCCGCCAAATTTATTTTTCAAACAACTCCCTCAATTTTCCTTCCTGATAAAATTCAATAATTATTAATACATATGCCAAGATAAGTGGACCAAGTAAAATTCCAGCAATTCCGAAAAGGTAAAGTCCACCAACAGTTCCAATAATACTTAACGCAACAGGTAATCTAGATTGTTTAGACAGGATATATGGTCTTAAAAAATTATCAATGGTAGATACAAATAGTGCCCCATAAAGCAAAAGGAATGCACCTTGCCAAATTTGTCCCTCAATAAGCATAAAGACACCAACAGGTAACCAAACAGTCCAAGATCCAACCAAAGGAATAATAGAAACTATACAGGCAATAAATGTCAACGTTAAAATATTGGGTACGCCCAAGAAAAATAATCCAGCCCCAAGAGCAAGTCCCTGAATTACCCCAATAAGCATTTGTCCAAATACAATAGCATTAGTAATTCCCCTAAATTCATTCATAATTTTAATTTCCATATGCTTTGAAAATGGAGAAAGTGAAGAAACATTTTCCCGAAGTTTTTCCCCGTCTCTAACTGCAAAGAAAAATGTAAACAGGAAAACTGCAAAGTGTAGCATTAGTGACGGTAGATTAACCAATATATCAGTAAATTGATTTAGGAAAGATGAAAATATTTGACCAACTATATTATCAATATTTTTTGCTAAGGACGAAGTGATACCACTCTCCATGAGATTTCCTAAAATCTCAGCAACATTCAAATTCTGGAATTTCATATAAGTTTCAAAAGTTTGATTAACTAAATTCGGAACAATATAAACAATAGGAACACCTACTAATATAATAAATCCAATTACAATTAGAAATGCCGATAAACTTTTCCTCTTTATTATTGAGTGGAGTTTTTTATACACTGGTCCAAAAATATATGCGAATAATAATCCAAAAATTATAGGAATAATAATGGGTTTGAGTACTAAAAACGCTAATAAAAAGATAGATAAAATAATTACTATAACCATTCCCTTTTTCACCTGATCAGAATTATGCATACTTACAATAAGATTTTCATACTTATAAAGTTTAACAAATAACTGTCGTCGAAATCGACAAAAGTTTTATAAAGATAATAGAGTATTTTGTCTCATGGTTATGAAAAAAATATTTGACGGAGTTTTCGATGCAGAAGTTCATGCGAACTTTTTAAAATTCGGACGAGGAGAATATAAAAACAAATACATGCTTGAAGGAAAAAAACAAGCAAAGAAATGGGCGATTAAAGCAAGTGCAGAATATGCTAATACATTAGTAAGAAAATCTTTAGAATTAATTTCAGGACAAGTTGCCGTAAAAGGTGTGATAGTTTCAACATTAGATTTGAAAGATGAGCTTCCTTTTCCAATTGAAAAAGTTAAAAACTTTCAAGGAGTTAAAAAGAACGTAATCAATACAGAAATTGAACCTTCAGTTATTATTAATTTAATGGATAAATATCCAAAAGTATTTTTTGCCCTAAGTTTTTCTGGACCAGGATTTACATTAAAAATTAAACCTAAGGCTCCAGCTTCTGGGAAAAAAGGAAAAGATAAGGATGAAGGACCAGCTGTAGATTTTTGTTCTCTAAAAACCGAAAGCAAAGAAGTATTAAAAGAGTTTTTTTTCGGCGATGAGGATTTTAAAATAATAGCGGTTACCCATACAATTAATGTTACAGATATTGTTTATCCTAAAAACATGAGCGAACTAAAACCCGCTGAAGTAAGAGAACAAGCAAAAAGAAAAGGAATAATCACAAGAATAGTTAAGAAGGACGACAAAGAAACTTCTTCAACCACAGAATTCACAGCTTAATATTTTTAATTCTATAATAATTTAAAGTAAAACTCCATAAGAAATGTGGAAGCTTGCCCGGGGTCACCAGAGCCATGCCGTTTGAGGCCAACCAATATTTATTTTAAATTAGTGAGGGTGCGCTGGAGATGTCACAATTTTTTATGGAAGAAAATATCAAAGTCGGGAATTTAGAATAAATTCCCTCATGTATCGAACCATCTGCGACGCGAGTCGGTAAGGGGTTCGGAATCTGAAATCCTGTGTGGATTTCTTCCAACGATTTTTTTCACCAGAAAAAAATGTTGATTTAATGTGTAATCACAAGAATAGTTAAGAAGGACGACAAAGAAACTTCAAGTACAACAGAATTTGTAGCTTAATATTTTATATCAATTCTAGTTTTTAATTTACAACTCCACAAGAAATGCAGCGTCGAAGATGCTGTGATTTCTTTTGGAAGGATGTTCTGAATAACGGCGAAACAAGTGTTTTGCCTAACTGTATCAAATTATCGGGAGTCGCGTCTCCCAGGAATTTGGAATTTAAATTTATGAAATAAATTTCTCAACTATTTTTCTTTAGAAAAATGTTGATTTAAGGATGACAAAGAAACTTCTTCAACCACAGAATTTGTAGCGTAATATTTTTAAAATATTTTAAAGTAATTTAAATTCCCCTTCAATTTTATAAATTTAAAAGTCTATCATAATAAAATTTAAATTTTAGAAACAGGTTTCTTTTTCTCAGATTTTTTCTTCACCGTCTTTTTCTTAGTAGGCTTTTTCTCAACAGCTTTCTTGGCGGGAGTTTTTTTCTTAATTCCTTTTTTGAGTTCAGCAATTTCAATATTTTTAGCATCAAGAATTTCTTTAGCCTTAATTAATTGAGCATTCATATGCTGCATTTTTTGCCCAGCAATTTTAGCAAACTCATCATAACGGTGAAGCCTACCAGAAATATTATTCAACAAATCAGTAGCATCAGTAAAATCCATAGTAATTTTAGAGGGTTCAATCACCTCAACCGAAGATGGCATAAAATCAAACATAGTTTGGGTAAGTCTAGCGAAGCTCTCAGTTTCAATATCAGCCTCGGCAAAAGCACTAAACATAACTTCATCTTTAGAGACGGTTTTTCCTTCCGGAGCAGGAATTTCTTGAGGAACGCTAACTTTAATAGAATGAGTTTCAATATCAGTAACCTGTTTCAAAACTCCAATATGTTTTTCTAAACTTACAGTTAAATGCGCAGCCGGACGACCAGCCATTTCAACAATCATTATCGCTCTAACCATATAAATCTCTAATCAATTCGATTTTAAAACCTTTGTCCCATTCATCGATTGTATACTAGCATAGCAATTATAATAATTAAAAACACGGCAAACCCATAAGGCAAATATTTCCAAACCCGAACATTCTTAGATTCATAAACCACTTCTTCAAAAATTTCATCATTCAAATCAACAGCCTTTTCATCATTCAAGTAAACAACCTTTTCTCTAGGTTCTTCCAAAACAACCTCAACAATTTCCTTTTCTGTTTTCCTTTTGGCTTCAATATTATTTTCATTATCCTCATCTTCAACACAAGCAAGTCCCTCCTCAATAATATCCGCGACCTTCACATCCCCAATTCCATGAACTTTATCTAAATCGTCAACAGAATCAAAAGGTCTTTCATTAATTATTTTTTCAGCCGTACTAGGACCAACCCAAACCAGTTCATCTAAGTCTTCAATAGAAGCAGAATTAATATCAATTTGCCCATCGCTACATTCAGCTATCGCAAAGCTAGTAAGTAATAAAATTAATAAAACATATTTCATTTTATTTTCAGCAAATTAAACTAAATAAGACTTTTTATTATCGACGATATTTGGGGAAATGTTTATATATTAAAAACTCGTCTATAATTCAGATTAACTTACTAAGAGAGGAGAAGGAGGTAATATAAATGAAAAATTTTAATAATAAAAAAGGACAAGCAGCTATGGAATTCTTAATGACATATGGCTGGGCTATTTTAGCAGCAGTCATTGTTATAGGAGCTCTAGGTTCATATTTCTACTTTAATCAAGGAGGTTCAGTTAATGTTTTTGCAAGTGCACCTTTTTATGGTGTAGCGGCACAACTTAACGTCAACGAAATAAGACTTGAATTACAAAACAAAGGTGGAGAAGATTTATCTAATGTTGTTGTAAATGTTACTGGCAATGGATGTACTGCAGCTGCAGCAGCTAATTATAATGCAGGAGCTGGTGCCGTAGTTACAGATTTGGTTTGTGTAATTCCAAGTGGAACTAACGTTGCAGGAGATATTGTAATAACATACTTGCGACCAGGTAGTGCATTGGAATTAACATCTACAGGTTCTATTTCAGGACAGGTAGCTTAAATCCAAACATAATTTTTTTTATTTTTATTACTTATTTAGGGACGAAATCGTCCCAATATTTTTTACTTATGACGCAAGTCTAAAATATTTAAATAATTCAATTAAGATTCTATAAGAAATTGTGTGCGTCAGTAGACGCCATAATTTCTTATAGAATAAATAACATCCACTCCCACAACGGGAATTTGAAACAAATTCCCTAATTATATCAAATCCGTGGCCCAAACGCATTTGGGTCTGCCAGTGAGGCCCAGGCCTAGACGGTAAGCGATTTGGAATCTAGGGTTTCTTGCAGAAACCCAACCTGACGAAATTTCGCCGCTTTGCAAAGTGGTGTACTTTGGTAGAGTATGAAACCAGAAAAAATTGTCAATACTACTTCCGTAGTTTCCCCTTGTATGGAGTAGCTGAAACAGATATTCCTTTTCCTGCCTTAATTTCATACGAATAAATATTTGTGGAATGATTTGTTCCCCGCATTTTGTAAACCTCTAAAAATCGTTCTCTGTCTTTTTTTAAACGAATAAAATATAAAAATACCAATGAATCAGTTTCGAATTCTAAAACTCTAGATTTCTCTCTCTCATCAATTAATGGATCTCTTTCGTAAACCAAAAGTGAAGTACACGTCCAACCTCTAAGCATAGAAAATAAAGAAAGAGTTCCCTCCCTCATTTCAACCTCGGTATTAAAAAGCATAACAAAAGCAGTAATACTATCCATCACAATTCTACTTACTTTTTGTGTCAATACTATTGATTCAATTTCTCCACCACCCTCTTCAAGCATTGTTCTAACTTTCTGAGGAGTGTATGATAAAAAGAAAAACTTCCCTTCCTTCTCATACTTTTCTAAATCCCATCCAAGTTCAAGCATATTGGCATAAAACACATCCTTCTTCTCTTCAAAAGTAATATATAAGACACTCTCCCCTCTTTTTACACCCTCAAGTAAAAATTGAATAGAAAAAATAGATTTACCATTTCCACTTCCGCCAACAATCAAGTTAGTAGAATTTTTACCAAACCCGCCCGAAATAATTTTATCAAGGTTTTTAATTCCAGAAGAAACCCTTTCGAATTTTTTCCTTTTTTTAGGAGCCTTGTTAATTATGCCAAATTTCCCACCAGATGAAACTGAGGTAACAGAACTCTTCTTGGAAGGCGCACTTTTACGTGCGACCGATGAAACTGGGACTTTATCTTTCGCAGAAGGCACACTATTTAATACAGCTTTCTTTTTAGAAGATACATTTTTACGTACAACCGCTTTTTTGGAAACAGAACTTTTCACCACAGGTTTAACAGTTCTAGAATTTACAATTTTTTTAGAAGTAGCAACTTTAGCTATAGGCTTAACAGCTTTAGTCCCCGCAACTTTTTTTACCACCATCTTATTTACTAACTTACTAATTTTATAAAGATGTTGATTATAAAGCGCTGTCCAGAATAGATTTTAAC
>JAGLQO010000007.1 GCA_023136775.1 Candidatus Pacearchaeota archaeon
AATATGATGCTACTGATGTTATTGATTTCAGATGGAATGTAACTGGCGACGCTGGTGAGAATGTTTTAGGGACTTCTAATATTGTTGAGATTATAGATTCTGTTGGAACTAGTACAACTATTTGTAGTGGCGGAACTGTCAACGACGAAGGAAATGGCTGGTATAACTGTAGTTATGTTGTTCCATTTGATTTGAATTTGGATAATTATGATGTGAGAATTAATTCGTCAAAACAATATTATTACAATGCAAGTAATTTATTTTTAGATGAGTTCGAGGTTTTGACTAGTCCACCAGTCTTGACTGGAATAAGTTTTGCGAATGAAGATGACGGCGGCTGGGGTGAGGCTTGGAATTTTTCTATTAATATGACGGACCCTAATGCTGAGAATGTTAACGTAACGCTTTATTTTTCGACAGATAATACCAGTTGGATTTTACAGAATTCAACTAGCCTTGTTTGTCCTTGCATAGATTCTGGAATTGTTTTCAATAGAAGTTGGAATGAAACATATATCGGAACTTCGTATTTTCAATTCAGAGCCGACGATGGTAATTTAGGAGAAGATAATTCTTCGACTTCGGTTAGTGTTTTGAAAGATGATGTATCTTCTACGGTTAGTGCTGGCGCTGGCGTTAATCTTGATAGAGATGGAACTGCTTCAACTTCTTTAGAGGTTACAATAAATGATACTGATAAGTCTTTGCCTGTTCTTGATGGGACAAACTGTTCGATTTGGACTACAAAAGATGGATCTAATTTTGATACAAGATATGACTCGGTAACGTCAGGAAATGTATGTAGTTATAGTTTTGATCCTGATAGTAGTTATGCAGTCGGTTCACAAAATTTCAAAGGTGGAGTTTTTGAGGACACGCGGTACAATGACGAGAATTCTAGTATACAAAGTCTAACCTTGTTTGGGGATTTGTTGGCGACTTTGAAAGCACCTACGGGAACTGAGACATATGAAATTGATGAGGTTGTGAATTTGAGGTGGAATATAACTGATGATTCAACTTCGATGGTTAATGGAGTTGTGAATTCAGTAGAAGTTATTTCTAGTCTTGGAGTTGTTTTGAATGCTTGTAATTTTGGTCAGATAACCGACGAGGGTAATGGTTGGTATAATTGTATGTGGACGGTTCCTTTGGTAATAATACTCGGTGATTACGATGTGAGAATTAATTCGTCAAAACAATATTACTATAATAATTCAGATTTATTTTTAGATGAGTTTGAGGTTTTGACTACAGCACCTGTTTTGAGTGAAATAAATTCTACATTTGAAGATGACGGCGGATGGGGTGAGGCTTGGAGTTATTCAGTGAAAGTGACCGATCCGAATACTCAATTTGTTGATGTTGATATGTATTTTTCAACGAATAATATTGATTGGATACTGCAAGAGTATACGACTATTTCTTGTCCTTGCGTGGATACCCCAGTTAGTTTTGACAGAGATCCTGGTTGGAACGAAACATATATCGGAACTTCTTATTTCCAATTCAGAGCTGATGATCAATATTCAGGACTGACAAGTCTCAGTACTTCGGTGACAGTAGATAAAGATGATGTTCAGTTAGAATATTTTTCAGGAAATAATTCGGATATTAATCGAAGCATGAGTGCCGATTTAGAAGTGAGACTTTTTGATCTAGACAGGGAAGTTTATGTGAGTGGAGAGAGTGTTGATTTTTGGGGATATTATGATTCTGGTTGGAATGACTTAGGAAGCGATATCGGTGACGTGAATGGTAATTCTAATGTAACTTGGGTGACAGATTGTACGGTGGATGTTGGATGGAGAGATTGGAAAGCTAATATTACAAATGCAAATTATAATGATGAAGAGAGTTTGGAATTTAATATTATTGTTAGAGATTATTTGAATGTGACATTAGACCTAAATAAGACGATGGATGTTCATTATGACGAAGTTGTTCGGGCCTTTGGAAATGTTTACGACTGTTTCGGTTGGGTGGCAGATGCTGACTTGGAGATAAAAGTTAGTTATCCGAATGGAACTGAGACTGCGTTTGTAAATTTAAGTAAGAGTAATTTAAGTGGGGATTATGTTGGAGATATCATTGGAGGCTGGGTACCGAATGGAACGTATAGTGTTGATTTGGTTGCTAGTGGTGAGTATTTTTTTGATAATATTAATCAAACTTTTTTTGAATATGTTAATCCCACTCCTACGGTGAATCTTGTTGAGACTTATTTGGATGGTGTCCAGGAGACACAGTTCTTGTTTGGTGAAGTTGTAACGATTAGGGCTAATGTAACGGATCCCGAAGATAATCTTGACGAGGCTAGAGTGACTGTGACTGCTCCGAGTTGGACGCCATTTGATGACGTATTGATGAGTTGCGTTACGCCTTTTGCTGGAGGTTGTATTTATGAATTTAATGTTACAGCAGCGTTTGTTACTGAATCTGGAGGTTGGAATATTAGTGTGGACGGCTATGATTTGACTGGATTTTCGAATAATGGGAAGACTAATTTTAGTGTTTCTCAGTCTCCGGCGTTGACATCTGAATCTATAGTGCCTTTAAGTGCTGGTTGGGGTGAAACTTTCACATTTAATTTTCAGGTTAGGGAGCCAGATCAAGAATTGGTTTCAGTGATTTTGTGGGAGAGTGTTGATGGTATTAGTTGGGAAAAAGCTATTGCTCAAAACTATACGCCGACTAGTGGTGGATATTTTGTTAAAAACTTTTATATTAATTCTACAAATTGTTCTGTTACAAGCGAGCATGCTGTTGGAGATTTTTATTGTAATCCTCATAATAAAAGTTTGGTTGGGACGCGGTATTGGAAGTTGAATGTTACGGACTTTAATCGTGGCGCTGATGAAAGTGAGGTGGGGAATTATAATATTGAGAAGGATAATGTGACATCTGAGTACTTATCTGGCGACGGGGTTGTCTTGAATAGGAATAGTGAAACTGTTGAGTTAGGTGTTAAGATTAAGGATGATGATAGAGAAGTTTATGTTGAGAGCAATGTTAGCGGTGCTTTTTATGACGATGTTTCGCAGTATTTGAATGTGACGGACTCTAATGGGGAATTGAGATATACTCTTGCTCCAGATTGTTCTTATAGTGTTGGCTCGCACAATTGGGTTGGTGGAACTTATGGGGACGCTGCTTATGAGGATAAAAATTCTAGTTCGAAGTCTTTTAGTGTGACTGGTTGGTTAAGGGATTCTTTAGTGCAGCCTAGCGGAGGAAGTTTTAATGTTAGTGAGAATGTTTTATTGAGAAGTAATTTGACATCGGAATGTGGCGACGTTGTTTCTGGAGCGACGGTAGAGTTGGAGGTTTTGGATTCGAATAATAATTCTTATATTTGTAGTGTTGTGAATGACGAGGGTAGTGGGTATTATAATTGTAGTTGGGATTCTTCTGTTGTGGATGAGGGGACTTATAGTATTAGAATAAATTCTAGTGCGACGAACTACAATGTCAATTCGACTTACTATAAGGATGTCCTTTTCTTGAATAACCAAGATCCTACAGTGGTCGGATTGGTAAGTTTTCCTTTGTATGGCGGTTGGGGTGAACGATTTGATTATTCGGTGAATATTAGTGATATTGAGAATGACGATGTGACCTGTACTTTATGGGTTAATACGACTGGTGTGTGGACTAAAAAGAATAGTATGACTTCGACGGCTCCTTATATGTGTGAGTTGTCAGTGGACGATTATACGTCGTCTGATATTGGATTGTACTTTTACAAATTTCAGTTGAATGATAGTTTTAATGAAGTAAATACTAGTGATCAGTTGGGGATTCTTGTTAATGGAACGATTGAGGAGGATGATGTTAGAGTTGAGCATTTGATTGGAGACAATTCAGCTGTTTCTAGGGTTGGGACTAATGTTAGTACACTTGGGGTTCGACTTCAGGATTTAGATAGGGAGGTTTATGTGAGTGGAGAAGATATTGATTTGTGGGTTTACTATAATAGCGTTTGGAATAATATTAACAGAAGTGTTACTGATGTGGATGGAAATGTGACTTATGATTGGAATCCTGGTTGTGATGTCGAGGTTGGATCGCATAATTGGAAGGGAAATTATTCTGGTACATTTGAATATAAGGCAGATGAATCTTCGGAATTTGCGACGGTGGTTAATGGGGCACTTGGCATTGATATTGATTATCCAGTGAATGCGATTTTCCATAAGAACGATGTTGTGACTTTGAACTCGACTGTAATTTATGATTGTGCGGATAGTGGGGCGAGTGTTTCTTGGGAACTTGATTCTGTTGATATTGCCTCGGGCGAAAAAACTAGTTGGCAAATTCCTACGGATTATAGTTTGGGTCCTCATACTTTGAATGTTTCGACGAACAAGTCTTATTATACTTCGGCTTCAAATTCTACTAGTTTTGAAGTTTGGGGATATAGTGAGGTTAATATGAGTTATCCTATTGATGGAATGAGTCACATTAGGGGGGAATTGGAAATTAGTTGTTCTGTGAATGATAGCTTTGGGGGTGGAATTAATAATTATCCTGTTGAATTTATTGTTGATGATGAAAGTGTGTTTAATGGTACAACGGATGCGAATGGGATATTTAATTATACTTGGAATAGTTCGACGACTAGTCCTGGGTATCATGAGGTTAAGTGTAGGATTCGGAATAATGACAGTCTGTATTATAATGCGAGTGTTGTTGATTCATATGTTGATATTCTTGTGACGGGGGGATTAGATGCAGATGTTACTTTAGACCCTAGTGTTCCTGGTCCTTTGACTAGGGTTAGTGGGGGAACTTCGTCGTCGGTTGTTAATTGGAGCGTCACAAATGTTAGAGATGAGAATGATTTGGCAGTTGCGGGTGTTATTGTTGAGGTTTATTGGAAAGAAATCTTAATCGGAAATACGCTTAGTGGATCTTATAATATACCTGATGATAATCCTTTAGATGCAGTGGATGATATTATTTCTATTAATTTATCGAAAGTGGATTATAGTAATTTTTCCTTTAGTTCGTTAGACTATAATGTGAATGGCGTTATTTCTTCTGTGGATTCTGTTGCGACTTGGACTCCGTCGGGTGATTATATTGATAATTATATTGGAGGTCCCGAGGGGGGTCCTGATGTTGAGGTTTCGTATGTGATTAATGATAGTAATGATAATATTTTGGTTGAGGGGGTGGATTATTCGATTTTGAAGACTGGGGATCATAATGCAACGACAAACGCGGCTGGGACTAGTATTTTGCCTGGGGTGACTTTTAGTGGGATGGGGGATTATGAGGGAGAGTTTTCTTTTAATAAGAGTTATTTGATTTATGGATATTTGGTTGAGATTAGTGATGTTGATTGGGAGCCAGCTGGAACTTGTCTTGATAATTTTGCTCCTACGACTGTTGCTTGTGGTTCTTCTGGATTGCAGCCTGCTGTTGATTATGGGGATGGGAGTTTAGTTGTAATTGATAATTTAGGGAATATTGTGAATAAGGCGAATTATTCGGAACCGAGTGGAGGAGATAGTAATGAGAATGCTAGTTTGAAACTTGGGGACTGGAATCCATTGGATAATGTTGCTGGCGATTTTATTAACGCGACTATTTTGGTGACTAGTGGACTTGACGCGGGAACTGGAGGATTTTGGCATGGAGAAGTTAATTTAACGAAGGAGTTTACTGTTTGGGATAGATCGTATATTCAGCCGATGAGTCCTCCTAATGGTGAAGATGTTTATAGGTCAACTTGTGATTCTCCAGATAATTTGACACTTAGAATTTATCTTGAGGACGATTTGATTTCGCCACAGCCTGCGATGGGAGCTACGGTTATTTTTTATACTTCGTCTGGAAATTGTACTGTTGTTGATAATGGAGACGGAAATTATGATTGTACGATTAATCCAGAGGACACGATTACTCCCGGGAGTTATACGTGGGATGCTGAGGCTTTAGAGATTGCTCCATATCATGGGTCGAACAATTTTTCTGATAGCTGGGGTTTGCAAGCTATTGATGTTATGGGATGTTTGAACGCCACGGTCCTTTCTCCTCCTAATCAGTCTGGTTTTACTAATTATGATAATATAAGTATTCAGTTTAATTTGACTGATGAATTAGGGAATTCGATTGATGTTGCTAGTGTAACGGCTGATGTTGTTAGGCACGATACAACGCATGCTTTCCCGACGATGAATTATAATATTAGTTCTAATATTTGGGATGGTATTTATTCGGTTTTGGGAACTGACCCAGAGGGTAATTGGGGAGTTACTTTGGGTGCAACTAAGAATTTTTATAGAGCGGTTTCTTTGGATAAGGTTTATTTCAATATTGCTGGAATTTTAACTGTTATGGATGTTTCTAGTCAAGCACGAGTTGATAGGGGCGGAGATTGGGGCTATGGTGAAAACGCAATGCTCAGCGCAACTATTAATGTTAGTGGAGGTCCTGCTGATAATGTGACGGTTTACTTTTTTGTTAATGGTACGAATGTTGGAGTAAATACGACGAACTCTAGTGGGGTTGCGATTTATTATTGGAATCCAAATGATGCTTGGAGTGTTGGAACTTATTTCGCGAATGTAACAACTCATTCTTTGTACTCGTTGAATTATTCTGGGGGTAATGCTCCAGTTGATTTATATGGTCGACTTTTAGTTTCTGGGGTTGAATCGGGCGGATCAGTTGATAGACAGTTTGATAATGGGCATGGAACGGTTCTTGATATGAATGCGACGGTTATTGATGATTTGGGAGCTGCTATTGATAATGCTATGCTGGAATTTTATGTTGATTTAGTTGGACAAGTTGATAGTGATTTTGGAGGTGTTGGAGGATTTTATGAAGGAACTTGGGATCCTGCAGGTGCTTTGGCGGTTGGGGCGTATGATGTTTATGCGAATGCTCGAGATGTTGCTTATTATCATAATTATACAGATTTAATTGTGAATTCTAGTAGTGATGTTTATGGTGCGTTGGTTCCTTCTTTGAGTTTGAATAGGTATGATGTTTATAGGAACGATTCGTTTGTGCCGAGTGACGCGATTCTTATTGCGAGTGTTGTAGATGAAAATGGTGCTGATGTTGGCTTTGTGAATTTTGATTTTACTGTTGATGATACTAATAATTCTGGGACTAGTGATGCAGCGGGTAAGTTGAATTGGACGTATAATCCGGAGGACACTAAAACGCCTAATAATTATTCTGCTTATTTGAATTCGAGTAAGGCTTATTATTGGAATGGTTCGGCTACGAATAATTTGATTATTCGAGGTGTGTTGGTTCCAAATATTACGCTGCCTTTGAATTATACTAAATTTTATCGAGGAAATGACATTGATTTTGAGTCGATTTTGATGGACGAAAATGGATTGGGTGTTGTTGCGGATTCTTATGATTGGGAGTTCGTTCAAAATGCTGAGAACTTAGGCGCTTTGCAGAATGTAACTTGGAATATTCCAGTTAATTATGGAATTGGAGATTATGATGCAAATTTGAGTGTTGATAAACAGTATTATGATAGTGGTTTTGATTTGCTTAGTTTGAGGGTTTTCGGAGGGAGTGTTGTTGAGTTGGTCCTTGAGCCAAGTATTGTTTATAGGGGGAATACTGCAGTATACCAGGCTAATGTTCGAGATACAAATGGAACTAATTTAGAAGGGTATAATTGTTCTTGGTTAGTTGATGATTTATTTCTTGGTTGGAGTTTGACTAATGGTACGGGGATTTGTTCTTATAGTTTTGATCCGATTTGTTCTTATCTTGTTGGGTCTCACGATGTGAATGTAAGTATAGGATCGTCTAGCGGTTCTTATTATGATACGATTATTGATAATGATAATTCAAGTATTGCGATTTGGGATGTTTTGGATTTGAATATTAGTTTACCTTTGGAAGGTGCTGCACATCACAGAACTGATGCGGTTAATGTTAATTCTGTTGTTGGGGATTCTTGTTCAATTCCTCCAACGGATTCTTATGCTGTTAATTGGACTAATGAGACTAATGTTAGTTTTGCTTTAACTCAAGGAGGAATCTTTAATGTTCCTGCAACTAGAGATTTGGGACTTGGAAATATTAAAGCTGAAGTTACTGGGAATTATTATGATAGTGATTTGGATTTGGTGAATTTGTATACTTATGGTTGGAGTAGAATTGATAATATTTCAATTGCTTCTGGTGCGCATTTGAAGGGAGAGCAGTTGGAGTTTAATTGCACTGTAACTGATTATAATACTACTCTTCCGATTTTTAGTTATCCAGTTGAGTTTTTGGAAGGTGGTATTTCTCGGTTTAATACTACTACTGACGTGAACGGTGTTGCGGGTTGGACATGGGATACAACGACAGAGGAGCCTTCGACATATAATATTGAATGTAAAATTAGAGATAACGCAACGCTATATTATAATATATCAGATGTTTGGAATCAGAGTTCGGATATTGAGATTGAATCAAAGCTTGGTATAATGGAGTTGGTGGTTGATAATTATACACTTTATAGGAAAGATAGTGAAGGTGTTTTTGCGACTAACTTTACTATGAGAATTAGTGAGTCTGCACTTGGTCCTTTAGAAAATGCGATTGCTCATGTTTATACTCCTGATGGTGAGTTGAATTGCACATCGAATGCACAAGGTTATTGTAGCGTTATTTGGAATCCGAGCGAGACCCTTCCTCCGGAGAATTATACTATAGATATTAATGCGACTTTGGCTAGTTATGATCCGTCGGATACTTCGCAGGTTTTTATTATTGTTCGTGGAAGACTTGCTTTAAGTCCAACTTCCCCTACGTCTGGAACTTATCACAAGGGAGATAATTTAGATTTAACTTGGACGGTGGTTGATGAAAATAATAATCAAGTTGGACTCGCTCCTGTAATTAATTGGTATAATAATTTATTTGAGAATGTTGCGGGGGCATCGGGTTGGACAAATTCAATTGTTTGGCAGATACCTTTGAATTATAAGCTTGGTCCTGATACGTTATATGCAAATGCTAGTCGAGCTTGGTTTGATACTAATTTGTTTAGTGTTGATACTTTGGTTTATGGATATTCGGAGGTTGATTTAATTGAGCCAAGTTTAGCTGTTTATGATTATGGCGAAACTCGTGAAATTATTTGTCAGGTAAATGATTCAAATATGACTACGGGGATTGAGAATTATAGCGTTGATTTTTATTATGATTCAAATTATATTGGTACTAATATTACAAATGCAACTGGATATGCTGTTCATGATTGGAATCCTGTAACTTTAGATAATTATAGTATTAGATGTTTGATTACCGACGACGACGTTCTTTATTATAATGATTCTATATCTGAGGATTCTAATTTGATTCAAATACTTGACACAACTCTTCCTGTAATTGAGAGTAGAACCATAATTCCAACTGTTCTTGAAACACATCAAGATACTGTATTTGCGATGAATGTGACGGATGATATTAATGTGAGTCATGTGTGGGTTGAAATTTTAAAGCCAGATTTATCTAATATTAATATTAGTTTGAATGAGGTTGTTAGTTCAAGGTATACCATTGACCAAGGTTATCCTCTTATTTATGGGAGAAATTATAATGTTAGTTATTCTCCTGATCTTGGTGGATTTTATAATTTGACTTTCAAAGTTAATGATACTTCTGGAAATGTTCAGTTCAGTTCAGTTTTACAATTCGAGGCTATTGCTTTGACAGATGTTGAAACGCTTCTTCTTCCTGGAACAGTTTCAGTAGAAGATATTTCTCAAATTTCAAACTCTACGTTTGCAATGAATGTAACTTGTACAAATATTGGAAGGGTGACTGCTTATGATTCAGGAATTGAAATTGGATTGCCAGTTAATTGGGTTGAGAACTTGGGATTCCCTCAGAGTTGTGGAGATGTGCTAAGTGGAGATAATTGTATTAGAAGTTTTAATGTGACTGTTCCGGAAAAAGAAATCCCGGGATTCTTTGATGTTTTGGTTAATTGTACTTGGACAAATCCAGATTTGACAGATAGCTTTAGAGCTGACAATACGACGGTAACTGTAACTAGTAATGCGATTTTAGAGTTGGAAGAAAATTTGATTAGTGCGATGGTAACTCATAATACTGCGAATACTACTACGTTCGCGATTAATTCTACGGGTAATGATGATTTGAATAATATTACATTTAATTGTTCAAGTGGAGTTGTTTGTTCAGACTTTGTTGTTGATTATGATTTTAATAATATAGATATGATTCCTGGGGAAAATAAAATAATTACTGTTACTGTTGGAGTTCCTCTTGGATATAATCCTGGAATTTATTATGGTGAAATTTTTGCAAATGCAACAGATACTATTTGTTATTTTGATTACTGCTATAATAATTTAACTTTAGAAGTAGTTGTTCCAATTACAAAGACTTGGGAGCGAGATATATCGAGTGTGGTAGACAGGGCGGTATTTGTAAATACAACAGGATATCATTCTAATATTACAATAAATAATACTGGAAATGTTCCATTGGTTTTCAATATGAGTTCACATGACGGAGTTTCTGATTTACTTCAGTTTGAAAATTCTGTTGGTGTTCCTAAACAATCAACTAGAATTTTGACGGTTGACTATGATATTCCTTTGACTAAATTTCCAGCTACGTATACTGGTAATTTTAAGATAACACCTGAAGTTGTTACAGTCCCAAATCAGCTTAATACAAGTATGAGTTTCACGGTTAGTGATAATGTGAAGCCAATTATTCATGAATTCACTATCGTTACTCCATCTACTCCAACTATTGCCGATATGAATTTTGAGACTGTGGTTTTTGAAGCAAATGTGACAGACAATATTGGACTTTCAAATGTTTGGGTTTGTGATGATTTTGGAACAAATATGGAATTCGCTGGAGGATTTGGTGGTTGTGAAGTTATGGCAGATATTGGAAATAATATTTTCCAATACAATCATACACATGCTGTGCCTGGAGAACATATTGTTTATATTTTCGCTAGAGATAATTATGGAAATCAATTATTTTCTAATATTGATAGCTATAGAATTATCCCAGATACCGACGGTGAGGTTTTGGTTGCTCCAGAATTTATAGAAATTACTAATGTAACTTATTTTGATAATTCAACATTTAATTTGGAAATTGATTTTAATAATTTATTGGAAGGTGGAGCTTACGTAACTAATATTTCTATGGTTTTACCTAATGTGAATTTTTCATCGAATAGTTTGTTTGAAGAGTGTGGAAAGGTTGAGGAATTTAATGTTAGCGGAGAATGCGTAAGGAACTTTTTGATTACGGCTATAACAAAAGTTCCTGCTGGTAATTATGATGTGGATGTGGCAGTTGATTGGGTGAATGCAAATGGAATATTGGAGCAGGCGATTAATACTACAACTATTAAGATAACTGACAAAACTTGGAGTATAAGACCATTAGAAATTACAAAGACGATTTTTAATAATATTAGTGGAGAATACGGACAAATAAATATTACTAACGACGGTGAAATCGATATTTTCCTAGATATTGGAAAGGCTGGAAATGGAAGTTCTTTGATTTCATTTTCAAATAACACAATTAATTTGAGTGTTGGGGAGAGTTATAATTTAACGGTATACTACGATGTTCCGATTGGTAAGGCGATTGGAGATTATGAAGTTGATGTCATTATTAATAATTCGTTTTTTTATCCTCCTCAGAGAAATACTAGTTTGAAGATTTTGGTGGCTGATGATATTGACCCAGAGATTTGGAATCCAGTTTTATCTAAAGATTCATTGGAACCAAATTATGAGAACATTACGATTTCAACTTTGGCTCAGGATAATGTAAATGTCAGTACTGTGTGGGCTGAAATTATTGCTCCAACTTATAGTGAAAATATAACTTTGGTATACGATAGTGGAGATTTGTTTGCTGGTAATTATTCTCCTAAGTTTGGCGGTGTTCATAATGTTACAATTTATGTAAATGACACTAGTGGTAATGAGGTGAATATTGATGCAGGAAATTTCTTAGTTAATGCTACAACGACGGCAGATGTTATAACTTTACCAGAATCCCATATTGTTTCTGGATTAGTATACGGACAAGCTTATTCATTTGTTGTTAATGCTAGTTTTAGAAATTTGGGAGATTCAACTCTTCGGGATGCGAAAATAACTGTGACTCCAGAATATGCCAATGCATGGAATACTTCAAATTTCACTTTGAATTGTGGTAATGTTGCTCCTGGACAAATTTGCTTTAAGAACTTTACAATTTATTTACCTGATGGAGCGTCGCCAGGTTCAAAGGATATTTTATTTAATGCTACTTGGAATAATTCAGATTATACTTTCAATTGGACTACAGATAGAATTGATGTATTGGTTGAGCCAAATCCAATTTTAGATATAACTGATGTTAATTTATCTGGGGTAGTTGAACATGGGCAGTTAGATACAATTGGTAATTTTTCGATTAATTCACTTGGTAATACTTTCTTGACATCTCTTTTGTATTTTGCGAATAATGGAACTATGCCGTCGTCGTGGGTAAGCTTTTTCCCAGCGTCCGGAGTACAAACTATTATTAGTGCTGGTGGTAGTTTATTAGTTGATGCTATTGTCTCGATTCCTTTGGGTCAAGACCCTGGTAGTTACAACACGACAATTAATGCAACTTCAAGTAACGGTGGAAGTGATATAATTAATATTGAAACAACTATTCCTATTGATACATCTTGGAATAGAACTCAAACAATAATTTCTCAAATTATTCCCCCTGGAGTTACAGGTAATTTTGCTATTGATATTACTAATTTAGGTAATGTTAATATGACTTATGCTGTTAGTGGGGCTGGGGCTGGTACGGCATTAGTTTTGATTCCATCAAGTGTGACGGTTGAGAAGCAAGTAACGGATCAGTTATTAATTCCGTATACCATTTCGCCAGATCAGACTGAGGGGATTTATACTTTTGATGTTACAATGGAGAATTCATCGGCAGTTCCAACTCAGTATATGACAACGATAATAATGGACGTTAAAGATATCGGCCCAATAATTGCAAATGCAACGGTGGCTCCACCTCAGGTTGATATTAATTATGAATCAACAATAATTAGTGCTACGATAACAGACAATGCATTTGTTCAAGATTCTTGGGTAGAAATTACTCTTCCTAATGAAACTGTTCAATCACTTTCTATGGTAAAGGATGGAGATTATTATAGTGTTTCTTATGTACCTGATGAAATTGGATTTTATGATATTTTGTTATGGGCTGTTGATAATAAGGGACTCTTATCTAATTATTCACTTAATTTAACTACTGTTGGTGCTACTAATTTAGCAATTACTCCAGAGGTTTCTAGTATTACATTTAGTGATATAACTCAGTTGGTGGGAGGTTCATTTATTTCAAATATAACTTTAGATAATATTGGACTTGGTGGTGCGTATAGTACTATGGTTTATTTCACTCTTCCAAGTGGTTGGAGTGTTTTGCAAAATTTATCTTATGGATTAATTAATGAGGGAGAAAATGCAACCCTTCCCGCTGAAATTTTCATAGCGGCTGCAACAGCCCCTGGAAATTACTTGGTTGAACCTTTCGTAGAATGGTTAAATCCTAATGGAAGTGTTGATCAAGAGACTAGTTTAATTCAGGTAATTGTAGAATCTAATCCGTTGTTTGAAATAGTCGAGCCAGTTCAAACGGCTACAATAGAACATGGAAAAATAGCATCAGTTAATTTTACTATTCAGTCAACTGGTAACGACGCTGTTCGAGGAATTGACTTTAGTTGTGCTGCTGGTGACTGTAGTGATTTTAATGTAACATTTGCTCCAAAAACAATCTCTAGACTTGATGCGGGATTTCAAACTATATTAGAGGTTGGTGTTGAAGTTCCATTACAAAAGAGTCCAGGGGGTTATAGTTTGGTTTTGAGAGCTAATTCCACAGAAATGGAAGACGAGTCAGATATTTTGGTGACTGTTCCAACTAATATGGATTGGAATGCGACGCCTTGGAGTTTCCCACAAGAAAGAGTTGGAACAGCTAGTAAATTTGATCTTGGAACGATTGATGTAGAAAGTTTGGCGAATGTTCCTGTAGATTTTACTGTAGAAATTAGAGATACAGATAATTGGAGTTTAGTTGATTGGGTTGATGTTAGTGCTGATTTCTTTACGGTGCAACCGGGAGAAATTTATCCTTTGGAAATTAATTATACGGCTCCGGCAGTTGGTGGAGAATATAATGTTACTGTTAATTTATTTAATCCGATAGCCAGTCCTAATGCGATTAATGTTACACTTAGCTTTTACGTTAGAGAATTTAATGTCGATATTATTATTCCAACAAATGATACCCCAGTTTTGGATGTTTTAGCAAATGATACAATAGTTTCTGTTGTGAATGTTAGTTTTGATGGTAGTCCGTTGAGTGATAATTTGACCTTTAGTGCTTATGTCGAGGGACTTGCTTGTGCTATAAATAATTTTAGTTTGATGAATGCTGGAATATGGTTCTTTAATTGTTCTCTTCCAAATGCGACTGATGCTTTGAGTCATGACTTTGTTGTGGAGGCATATTACTCAACAATTGATACGTCAACTTTTGATACTGAATATGAAACTTTGGTATACCGTGATATTAGTGCGCCAACTTTGGATTTTATTTTAGCTCCAGCGATTAAGCAGGGTGGGAATACAACTGTTTTAATTAATATTAGTGATAATGTTATTGTGGAAGAGGCGTGGGTAATTTTGGTTGAGCCTAATGGAAATTCTACAAATTATACTTTAGAAAATATAACAAGTAATTTGACGTCGGCTACATGGTCTGTAAATTTTTCAAATTTGACTTTGCTTGGTGATTATGAGATGATTGTTTATGCAAACGATTCAACTGGAAATTTAATGAAAGATTCGGGATGGTTTGATGTGTATACTGGAACTGTAATCTTTGGAGGTATTTTTAGTGATGCTGTTGGAGTGACTCATGAGGGAGATATTGATATGTATAGAGATGGTTTAGGGATGAAAGATTCAGAATTGCTTTATAGTGATTCGGCTGAAAATGACGGAGAATATTTTATTAGTCTTCGAAATAGAACTTATGATACCAAATTCAAAGTCTTTAATCATGTTGTTAAATTGCTTGGTGTTCCAATTACTCAAACGATGAATAATCCAATTAGGTTTGATAAAATTCCTCTTCGTACTTATCTTCCTCCTAAATCAATTTCTGACGATGTTGATATCGTGTTGGGGGGAATTTCTGGTCAAACAATTTTGACTGCTAGTGATACTGAGATAGAATTTAATTTTACTGGAACGAATTATACGGATAGAAGTTTGGTTTCGGTTTACAAATGTAGCGAATGGATTTATACGATGAGAATTTGTAGTGGAGAATGGTATGAGGTTGATAATGTTAATGTTTCTTTATTTGAAGATATTGTTACGATTCAGAGTTCTACATTTGTAAGTCCAGCTTATGCGGTTGTTCAAGAAGAAGAGGGTGCTATAGGGACGGGGGGAGAAGGTGAAGATACTGGCGTAGACGGTGGAACTGTGACGGATGGGGGAAGTAGTAGTTCTAGTAGTAGGGGTGTTACAATTTCTCAAATTAGAGAATTATTTGGAGATAGAATTACGTCGCCTCCAGAATTTGAAATTGAAACTGATTTAATTGAGGCTAGTTTATATCCCGGAGAAAGTAAGATGTATACCCTTTGGATTACAAATAATTTGGATGTGGCGGGTGTTGCAACAATTGAAATTGATGGTCCAGTTTGGGAATATATTCAATTGGATTCGAGAAGTATTAGTATTGAAGGAAAAAGTACTGAGGCTGTTGACTTGAAAATGTTTGCACTTGAAACTACGGTTCCTGGAATTTATAGTGGTAATTTAATTATTAATATTGAAGGTGACGTGAAAGATATTCCAATTACGCTTTTGGTTAAGGCGGACGATAGTGCTTTGATGGATGTTAAGGTTGAGACGATTACTAAATCAATTACGCCTAAGGGAACTTTGAAATTCCATACATCATTATATAATGTAGGATTTAGAAAGCAGTTTGATGTTCATTTAAAGTATACCATTAAATCGGTTGATGATGAGTTGATTATGTGGAAGGAAGAAGAACTTGCTCTTCAAAGTAGTCTTGGATTTATTAGGTTGTTTGATATGAGTGAAGAATTAGATAAGGACTTAGAATTTGGTCAGTATTTAATTGAAGTTATTGCAACTTACGAAAATAGGAGTGCTAGTTCTGTAGATTTATTTATAGTTAAGACGCCGTTTTTTACTTGGGCAAGGATTAGATGGATGTTGCTTGGTTTGTTATTAGTTACTCTTGGATTTGCTGGCTGGAAGATTAGACAGAAGGTTTTGAAGATGAAAGCTGGGAAGAAAAGATATTTGAATGTTGTTAAGAAAGATCAATTACCTGATGGTAAGATTAATCTTGGTAAGGTTGCTGAAACAGATATTCCAGCTAAGTTCAGTTTCGATGATTTGAGTACGCATATGATTGTTGCGGGTTCAACTGGTAGTGGAAAATCTGTGACGGCACAAGTGTTTGCTGAAGAGGCTTTGAATAATAAATTGTCGGTTGTTGTGTTTGATCCGACTGCTCAGTGGACTGGTTTTGTGCGTCCTTGTAAGGATGATAAGTTTTTGAAGAATTATAAGAAATTTGGAATGAAGGGTGACGATGCTAGGAGTTACAAGGGTATGATTTATGAATTTAAGGATCCGAAGAGTAAGATTGATATTCAGAAGTTTTTGAATCCTGGGGAGATAACTGTATTTTCTATGGCTAAGTTAACTGTTGAGGAATTTGATCAGGCTGTTGCGAATGTTATTGGAACAATTTTCAAGCAGAATTGGGAAGAGTCTAGTCATTTGAAGGTGTTGTTGGTGTTCGATGAGGTTCATAGACTTTTAGGAGATTACGGTGGAAGTGGAGCTGGGTATAAGGCGATTGAGAAAGCTGCTCGAGAATTTAGGAAGTGGGGTATTGGTATAATTCTTTGTTCGCAGGTTTTGTCAGACTTTAAGGATTCGATTAAGGGTAATGTGTCAACTGAGGTTCAGATGCATACTAAGGGGCTTGACGATATTAAGAGGGTTGCTACTAAGTATGGTGAGGAATTTGCGGCTCGGTTGACTAAGCAAGAGGTTGGAGTTGGTATGCTTCAGAATCCTAAGTACAATGAGGGTAAGCCGTACTTTGTTGGATTTAGACCGTTGATGCATTCGCCGCATAAATTGGTGGAGGCTGATTTGGCTGAGTATGCTAAGTATGGAGAGATGTTAACAGAGATTGGGGCGCGGGTTGAGGCATTGAAGAAGAAGGGGAAAGATGTTGCTGATGTTGAGTTAGAGGTTAAGTTAGCTACGGATAAGTTAAAGCAGGGTCGGTTTAAGATGGCGGAAATTTATATCGAGTCTTTGAATAAGCGGTTCGGGATTAAGGAGAAGAAACCAGAAAAGAAAAAGGAGGAGGAGAAATGAAATTAAATGATAGTAGTTGTTACTTTTTTAAGATAATTTTAGCTCACTCCCCCGGAGCAGGAAGCTATATATTTCAATGTGTATAGGAATGCGATTAGTTTTCTAGTTACGGAAATATATTTAAGATAAATACAAAAGACAGGAAGGCAATTTGCTCGCGGATTTTGGGGATTTAATAGGTTCAATACATTGTTTTGTGTCAATTAATCCGTTGTGTGAAGCTCCACTCGCCGAAGGCGATTCGACCGAAGGGAGAACCTTTAGGGTGGAGTAGTTCACGATAAATTGGATATGGCGAAAGAATTATTTGCGTCTAATTTTTTGGATAGTTCGTTTTTGCAGTAGGGTTGAATTTTTTATACCATATCTGATTGCTATAGCTCTCATTACAACGCTGTTTAAGATTTCATTCAAAAAGTTTGTATTATAAATACAAGATATCTTGTATTGTGAATATAAATATATTATTTCTTAATTTCATCCAAAATACTCTAATATGTTAAAATATATTTAATTGTTTTATTTTTCATCGGACGTAATATATTCGTATGGTCTTATATTAATATAATCTTCTTACTTCTTGTATGAAATATATTAAAAGTAGAAAGATATTAGTTGTTATTTTATTTCTTTTCTTATTTAGTTTTGTCTCTGCAGGTATTCCGCAGTTGGATGTGGCACTCGCGGATAATTTAACTATTTTGCCAGATTCGGATTTTGTTGCGGTTATCAGTATAGAGAATTTGGAGTTTGAAGATATTGAACTTAAGATTGAGGTTATTTCTTCAATTTTTGGGATTAGAGAGGTTCGTGGAGTTTTTCTGACGCGAGAAGATAATGACCATATTCCATTTACTTTGATTGGTGAAAATGAGGAGGGTAATTATACTGTTTTTTGGAAAATAAGTTCGGGTGAGCAGGTTGTGTTTGAAAAGGAAATGTCTGTAGAGGTAACGAATTCTCAAAGAGCGATGATTAGTTCCACTAGATATTATCAAGATATTTTAGAGAAAGTATCTTATGATTATGACAATTTGTATATTAATGATGCTAAAAAACAAATTGTCATAGCTGAGGAATTGTCCAAAAGAGATATGCGTTTTGAAGGTAGAAAATATTTAGATTTGACTAGGGAAGATATTGAGCTTGGACTTAAAATTGAAAAATCCAAAAAACGCCCTAGTATTTTTAGTTATATGAGAGAATATTTTGCAAAAGTTGATTGGATAATCGTTTTGATATATGTTGGAATATCCATAGGATTAATTTTGATTGCACTAGTTGGTAAAAAGATTTTTAAAAGTATTAAGCTGTATAGACGTAAGAAGAAGTTTGTAAAGAAGAAAACTTCTGTTGAAAAAAGAGTTCAGGATCTGGGAGAACCTAGTGACTCTAAAATTAAATTAGACAAAGAGCTGATGAAATTAAGAAAAAGAATCTCCCATGAAAACTCGATAAGTGTAAGAAAAGAACTTCTATTAGATTTGAGAAATTGTAAACAAAAGTATAATCTTGGACTTATTAATTTGGGCAATTCTTATTATAAAATAATTAGAAATAAATTAAATAGGAGGGGATTGTAGTAAATTCTTTGGAATTTACTGGACGGAGGTGACGGGACTGAGGGCGAGGATGGAATACATAATTTCGTCGTTCTTCGACGATTATGATTGTGTGGTGTTGAGATAAAAATATGGTGATAAATTTTGAATATGATGATGAGCAAGAATCAATAAAAGAACTTAAGAAGATAAAGAAGGGTTTTTTTGGTCGGAAGAAAAAAGATAAGGATTCTGATGAAGATAAGGGGGAAGTTGCTAAGAAGGTTCTTGGTGATGTAGAGGATACTGTTGGTTTTAAGATTAAGGGAAAAGAGCCTTTGCTTAATATGGAAAGTCTTCGAGATTATTTGAAAACTCTTGATGATGATAGCTTTGATAAAATTGTGAATAAGAAAGATAATGATGTTGCTTGGTGGGTTACGAATACTCTGGGGGATGAGGTTTTGGGTGAACATTTGGAAAAGATGAAAGATTCTAAACAAATGACGGATGAGATTTCAACTAGGATTAAAGAGTTGACTCCTTATTTGAAAGGTAAAAAAGAAAAAGATGAAGATGACGACAAGGATGATGAGGAAGATGAGAAAAAGTCGAAAAAAAAGAAATCTAAAAAGAAAAAAGACGACGATAAAGAAAAAGATAAAAAAGTGAAGAAAAAATCTAAAAAGAAAAAGAAGGATGACGACGAGGATAAAAAAAAAGATGACGATGATGACAAGGAGGATAAAAAAGTGAAAAAGAAAAAGAAGAAAACAAAAAAGAAAGAAGAAGAGAAGGAGGATGACGAGGAAGATGAAGAGGACGATGAAGACGAAGAAGACGAGGATAAGGAAGTGAAAAAAGAAAAGAAATCTGATGACGAAGAGGAAGAGGACGACGACGAGGATAAGGAGAAGGAAAAAAAATCTAAGGATGACGAAGATTCTGATGAGGATGAAGAAAAGCCTAAGAAGGCAAAGTCGGTTGCTGAGCTTTTGGCTGAAGAGGGGATTGTTGCGACGGAATCAGAAGCTAGGGGTGAGGAAGACGATAAGGATAAGCCAAAATCAATTGATGATGTTTTAATGATTATTGAAAAGATTAATGGTAAGTTAGAGGTCATTGATCAATTTAGAAATAGTAGTGACCAAAGGGTTGGTGATTTAGGGGAAAGAATTGGTGAACTTAGGCAAATGCTTTTGGATAAAGAGCGAGATTTTAATGATGTCCAAAGTGGTTTTGAAAAAATGAACGATACTATTGGGGATATTAATCCGATTGAGATAAATAAGCAATTGGAAAAGTCTAAGCAAGAACTTGAAAAAAGGGATGTTAAAATTGAGACGCTTGAAAATAAAATTTCGGCTATGTCTAAGGAACTTGTAGATTATAGGAAGCGTATGAATAAGATTAAAGATTTTGATGCTTTGGTTGAAATGTTAAATAAGTTGAAGGAGCAGGTGGTGGAAATTCAAGATACTAGTAAATATTCAAAGCGACTTTCTGCGAAGATTGAACATGTTTTCTCAGAGATGAATGATAAGGTTATGCTTTTCAAGGGGCAGTTGGCGAAGATTGATCAAACTGATGAATCTACTCAGGATCTTTTGATTTCGGTCGATAAGTTAAATGCACTTCAAGATAAATATGCGTCGAAGGATGATTTGGATAAGTTTAGGAAAAATATGCAAAAGCAAAAGTTTGGAATTACTAAGGAAGGTTTTGTTAAAGTTGTTCACGCATTGGAAAAAGAAATGTCTAAGATGAAAGATTCTATGAGCAAGATTGAATATAAATCAAGAAACGTAACAGACTTAATTGATGAGAGAGTCTTGTCTAAAAAATATATCGAAAAGATAGGTTTGGATTACAAGAAAAAGAAAATTAGTGAAGATACATATCTCGAAGCTGTTGGTAAGGCGAAAAGAAGAAATGATGAAATCGAGAAGGCTTTGAAGAGGATAAATACTGAAAAATTATATTTGGAATTAAATAAGATATCGAAGGTTGTTAATGATCATGCGGTTTTGATGAAGACGGCAGTAACTGAAGAGCAGTTTAAAAAATTAAAGAGAGATGTTTCTGTACTTGGCAGTAATGTTGATAGGGAAGGGGTTGATAGGTCTCTTGCTATTTTGGAGGATGCTAAAACAAATATTTTTAATAGGTTGGCGACGGCAGAAAAAGATATAGCTGACTCTGATTTAAAGGTTAAAGAGATTACGCAAATAATTACGGGACTTAGTTCATTGAAGAAAGATTATAATGATTTCGAAAAGTTGGTTGCGGGAAATATTAGTGATATTGATACGGTAAAGGGAATACTTGGTTCAATTGAAAATAAGATGGAGGGTGACTTTAGACAGAGGTTGATTAGGGCGGAGGCTTCAGTTGAATCTCAACAGCATGAAGTTACTCAGAGATTAAAGCTTGTGAAAGATGAAGTTAACTTGGAAGTTAGGGATAAGCTGAAGATGGTTAATTTATTTAGCGAAGAGATTCGAGCACTTAAGGACGGTAAGAGTATGATGTTTGATAAGTTAAATTCTAATGAATCAACTTTGGAGGCTTTGAATTTAGCACTTTCTGGACTCCGAGGAGAGCTTAGAATACTTGCCCCTAAATTAAGCTCGATTGAAAATAATATTAATGGAAGTATGTTGCCCGATATGGTTTCTGTGAAATCTAAAGTTTCAGACTTTGAATTATTACAATCAGATCTTGGTTCGTTGAAATTAAGAGTTGGTGAAATTTTCTCACTTGATTCTGCTCAGAGATTTGAAGAACTTGCGAGCCAATTAAAAGACATTAAGAGGGAGCTTTATGGCGGCTGATAATGAAATTAAAATGCCGCTCTTGAATAGATTAAGCGATATCGAAAATACTTTGAGTCTTATGAAGCAACAAGTTGATCATCCCAAAGCTGAAGATAAAATAAGATTCTTTGAGAGAAAGTTGCAATCAATTGACGAGCTTAGAGAAGTAATAGCTAGTTTTCAAAAAGCTGATGAGCTTAGTCGTCAAAATTTTGTAGAAAAATTAAAGGCTGTCAAGGATCAAATGGAGGGTATACATAAAAATAAGGAGGCTATTTTTGAAAATAAAAAAGATCTTAATTCTGAAATTATTAAACTTTCAAAAAATGCAGGTATGGTTGAACGAAGGCTAGAAGATATTGATAAATTAAAAAAACGAGTTGAGGAAAGTGAACAAGATATTTCGTTGGATTTTTCAAAAATTTCTAGAAAGATTAATGATATCGAGGACACCGTTTTGAAAGATTCAAAATCTGTTTTTGAAAGCAGGAAAAGGCTGGATGAACATTTTGCTAAAACTTTTAATCGGTTGGCAGAAGTTGAAGAGGAGCTTACTGTTCTTCGAGTTATAGAAAAGAAAATTGCAAATAATAAAATAGGAATTGAAAATAGAGTTACTGTTGTTAATAACGATTTAATTAAAACAATTCTTGAAAATAAAAAAATAACGGATAAATTTGCTAAGGATTCTATTAAGAAGATGGGAAGTGTGGATTCTCAATTAAAAGAAATTCCTTTACTAAAAACAAGAATTACTGAGAATGAGAAAGAATATAAACTGAATAGAAAAAGTGTTGCAGATAATATTTTTGCGATAGAAAAGAGGCGAGAATTTTTGGAAAATAATATTAATGTAAAAAATGAATCTGTAAGTATTGAGTTTGGTAGGGTGAATTCTCAATTGGAGACAATTTTTGGTAAAATGTCAAAGACGGATTTAGAACTTGCTAAGATTGTTATTCTTGAGAAGAATCTAAGAGACAATAAGACTGGAATGGAAAAGGATATGATTCGAGTTCGAGACGAATTTCGTAAAAATGCCGATAAGAAGCATGAGATTTTTTCTGATAAATTAAGGGCGGTTAATGAAGAGTTGTTGAAAATCGGTGGAGTTAGAAAATCGGTTGCGATGAGTGAGAAAAATATTAATATTCAAAATAATTCGGTTTTGGAAAAAATTCGACAAGTTGATAAAAGATCTCATGAAGTCCGTAAAGCTCTCATCAGGGAAAGGATTGATGTTGATTTGGAATTTGAAAGGGTTGGGAAGGGTGTTAATGAAATTAATAGAGAGTTAAAAATTTTTAGAGATTTGGGATTTGCTGTAAATAAAATTGAGCAAAGAAAAGAACTTGATAAAATAAAAAAGACTGTTGTCGAGGATAAATCTTATTTTGTAAAAAGTATTGCGAATATAAATAAAGATTCAAGGTCAATGAGCGAGAATTTGATGAAGTTAAATCAATTTAGAGATATAGTTCTTGAGGATAATAAGGTCGAAGAAAAACGTGTTCTTGATCTTGGTAAACATTTTGATATTCTAGACAAAAGAATAGAAAAAATTAATTTGCTTGAAGATATTATTTCGAAAAATAAATTATTTTCTTCTGAGCAAATTAAAATTGCTGCTGATGAAGTTTTGCAGTTTGAAAAGGAGGCTAGAGGAAATTTAGAATCAGAACTTGCGGGAGTGAATTCAGGGGTAGATGAACTTCGTGAAGTTATTTTAAAGAATAAACTTATGGGTCAAAATGATATTAAGGCTGCTATTAAGGAGATGGAGCAATTTAGTCTTGGTGACAGGAAGGGAATTGAGATAGAAATTAATAAATTTGCTTTGAAGATTAATGAGCTTCAAACTCTTATATCTGATAATAAAAAAATTATTTTGAATGATTTTAAAATGTCTAGCAAGGAGATGAGGCAATCTAGTTTTAATGATAGAAAGAATATGGAGATTGATATTTCTAATTTTTCTAAGAAGATTAATAATTTTTCTAAGAGTTTAGAGGGGTTGGATAAGATAAAACAATCTATTAAGGACGGTAAGCGTGAAGGAAATTTGGCTATAAAAACTGTTTCTGATAAGTTAAATATGGTTGAAGGTAAATTAAATCATGTTCAAAAATATAATTCATCGAGTAGCGGGAAGCAGAAACTCTACGAGGAGAGTGTATTAAAAGAAATTCTGGATGGGCTTAAGGATAATGACAAGAGAATAAAGGTGGTTGAGAAAGAGTCAAATGCGGCTAATGATAAAGTTTATGTTAGGCTTGATGAAATTATAGAGCTTGTTATGTTTTGGGAAAAGAGGTTGAATAAATTGGAGACTTATGTGAATGAAATGGATTATAAGCGTCGGAAGTCTTTGGATGATATAACTAGTTCTGTTCGTAAGAATTCCGCGAATGTTGAAATTGCTAAGGTAAAAAAAGAAATATTGTCTCAATTAAAGAAAACACACAAGAAGTAAATCCTTTGGGATTTACGGACGGGGGCGCTCTTTTTTAAGAGCTAACGGGGCGGAGGACGGGGGTTAGAATGTTGCGCGGTTTTTCCGCGCTTGAGAAATAGGTAAAAGAATAAGATGAAAAATAAAATAAAATAATGGCTCTCAAAGAGTACTATATGTTAAAATAAATAATGGCAAAAAAAATAATAGCGATATCTTCAATTAAAGGTGGAGTTGGAAAGACTACGGTTGCGGCTAATCTTGGCAGTGCTATTGTTCGACTTTATGGGAAGAAAGTTTTGATTGTTGATGCAAATTTTTCTGCTCCGAATCTTGGTATACATTTTGGATATATGAATGTTCCAATAACTGTTCAGGATGTTTTAGATGGGAAGGCTAAATATCAATCGGCGATTTATGAACATAGCGAGGGTATACATGTAATGCCGGGTTTGCTTCGTGGAAAATTTTTGAAAAAATGGACTTTTTCAAAGTTAATTAATAAACTAAAAAAACATTATGATATTATATTAATTGATACTTCTCCTATTTTGGAAGAATTGTCGCAAGTGATAGCCGTTGCTGATGAATTAATATTTATTGCTACACCTGATTATCCTTCTCTTAATACGGTTTTGCAATTATCTAATTATGTTAAAAGAAAAATTACAGTAAAGGGTGTAATTTTGAATATGGTTAAAAATAGAAGTTTTGAACTAAAGGAAAAAGATGTTAATTTAGTTAGTGAACTTGATTTGCTTGGGGCTATCCCGTATAATATTGGGGTTCAAAAGTCAGTTGCGAATTTTTCTCCATATTGTTTGAAGTCAACTTATAGCAATGTTTTTCGAGCGTATAAGCGAATATTGCCAAAAATTTTGGATTAATTTTGATTTTAAGCAGGCAGATTCGCAGATAAAAAATTTAGTGGCGTACAAAAGTACGCGAAAAATTTTTTATCAAGAAACTGTCGCTTAAAATCAAAATTGTTGTTAGTATAATGGTTTAGTTGAAATGCCATCTGTTATGGCCATTTTCTAGATACCTTGTTGCTTCATTTTTTCTTTCTAGTTTTTCCCATATTTTAGTTTGGTTTTTGCTGCAGTGTAGAGTGTCCGAGTGTAGCGATAATCCATGTATCATATGTGAAAGTGCATTGAATGCATAAACTCTATTTTCTCCAAAACCTTGATTTTGAAAATTCCTTTCTGTTGATGTCCATCCTATGAATGGTTTGTCTTTGAAATATAATTTAGGGGATATTGGATTAAATCTAATTTCCCCATGTCCTATTGTTTCGTTTCCATTTCTTTCAAATAGATAAGTTAAATGTTCAGCCTCGTCATTGTGGTACATTTTCATTTGAGTTGCCACAAATGATTCTGTGTTTTCTATATTTATTCTAAAGAGTTTTAAAAAATTATTTTTTTTGTAATCTTCGGAGGATACAAATAGCTTACTTTTATTTTCAAAATATTGTAGAGCTTTTTTGTCTACTTGCTCTAATTTTATTCTTGTAAGTCTTCCTTTGGGATAAAACTGATTAAAAGTTTCTTTAGAATATTCTTTGCTTTGGTAATGACTAATTATTTCTTGTAATGTTTCCATTGTTTTTTACATTGTTTTTAATATAAAAAATTTGTTGTGACGAAGTTTTTTGTTTGGGCAATATATTCGTATAGTCTTATATTAATTACAATTACGTCTTTTCTCCATGAATACTATGTTTAAGAGATTTGTTTTAGTCGTGACTTTTATTTTGTTTTTTAGCTTTAGTTTGGTTTCTGCTAGTGATTGGTGGGATTCTTCTTGGCATTATAGGGTCGAATTAAATGTAAGTGCTTCGGGGTTAGAAAGGACAGACTGGCCAGTTGAATTTCCGATTAATTTTACTAGCGAATTTTTGAGTCTTGAAGATAGTGATGGATTAGATAGTGACTCTATACGAGTAATAGAATATGATTCTTCTGGAAATGTGCTGTATGAATTAAATTCAGCATTTGAACCATTTAGTGATTTTGATTCTGTAACGAATGCAAGGGGAAATGTTGTATTTGTTTTAAATGGGACAACTTTATCTAGTGAGACTAGATATTTTTATATTTATTTTGACAATGTAAATAGTTCAAAATCTGCTCCGTCATATTCTAGTTCTTTGAATTATGATTGGGATGGAGATGAATTTACTTTTGGTAATTCTGTATTAAATTTAACAGTTGATAGTTATAGAATTGATGGGACATCTGGTCTTTATTTCGCTAGAAGAATTGATTCTGGTAAGACGATATTTAATACTCCCGATACAGAGAGGACAACTGAATATATGCAATATAATAATGGTGCTACTCTTTATGGTTTTGATTTTGATGGAAATGCTACTTTGACTTTTGACAGCGAAGTTAAAATGGTTATATCTCAAGCAGGTAGTGAGGTTTTGTGGGGAACAAAAACATTGACTAATTTTGGGAATATGGAAAAGAAGTATACTATTTATGCTGGGACTCCATGGATTAAAGTTGAGCAAATTTATGAGAATATTAATACGACAAGTGTTACTCGTTCATCGAGTGGAATTAATGCTTTAGCGATAGATGCCCAGAGAGCTTTCGGACTTGAAAATTTAATTGGTCCAAGTATTGATCCATATTCTTGGAAGTCGGCAACGAAAACTTCTACGGCTCTCGGAGTTGGTATAATAAATATCGAGGAAAGTGGAACGACGAATTATTTTGCTCAAGGTAGTATTCCTGCGGGGAAAATTGGTATACAATTAGGTTCTGCAGATATTGACGCTGGTTCTAAGATTTCTCAAGAAGCAGTTATTTATTTTAATGATGAGGATAATCATACTAAGGTACAAGATTTGCAATATCAATTTGTGACGCCAGTAAATTTTACAAAATCTCAAAGTGAGAGATTTGATGTAGATGTTAATTTAACTTTAGATTATTCGATATATAATTTAAATGGGATTATTATGTTTAATGCAGATGTATTTTTGGATAATAAGGGGATTGTTAAAAATACTAATGTAACACTTGATATGGGAACTGTGAGTGTTCTTGATGATCAAACGATCAAACTTTTTGATGATGGGCTTCATGCAGATTCCGAGGCTAATGATTCTATTTTTGGGAATAGTTTTATAATTGGTTCGTCAGAAAATACGGGACAATGGAATAGTACCGTAGAGTTATTCGATGAATTTGGTCTGGTTGTTTATACTTCTTCAAAGAATTTTGATGTGACGAATGAGTATAGTGCAAATTTAATAATTCATAATCCGTCTGGACTTATTTTTAGAACAATAAATGCAACTTTTAGTTTGTTTAATTATAGAAATGATACTCCGATTGGAAATGCTGATGTAACTTGTGCTTATAATGGAACAGATGTTTTAGGGATAACTGATTTATTTAATGGAAATTATTCTATTTCATTTATATCAAGAGGTATTATTGGGGCTTATGAGCTTGTTTGTAATGGGAGTAAAGATAATAATACAGATATTGCGTCGGATTTATTTTTGGAGGAGGTCAATAAAACTGTTTTGGATTTTACTTTAACAACTTATTTTAAATCGATACCTGATATAAGTCAAACTAATGGGGATAATTTTAGTGTTGGGGCTTTTGTTAATAATTCGGGAGCTGGTGGAGCTTATGTCGTTAATGTTTCTATTGTCCCCCCGACGTCGGATTTTAATTTCAACTCTAGTTTTGAAGAATGTGGCGATGTTTTAAAGGGGAAAAATTGTTCGAATAATTTTGTTGTATATACTTTAGAGAAAACTACTCCAGGAAATTATAATATTACATTTACTTCTACTTGGAAAAATTTGGATGGAACATTTGATGCGGTTTCTAAAAATTTAACGATTAGTGTTGGGGTAAATCCTATTTTGGATTTATCGGAATTAGAGGTTAATGGAACTATTGAACAAGGACAAAATACAAGTCTTGGAAATTTTACTTTGAATTCTGAGGGTAATTTCGAGATTTCGAATTTAACATTTGATTGTGTTAGCGGTGCTGCTTGTTCTTTATTTAATTATACATTTATTCCAAATACAGTAATCTCACTTCCAGAGTCTAATTCTTCAACGGTGGAAATTTTTGTGGATGTTTCGAGTGGTTTTGATTTTGGTAATTATAGTGGTATACTAGAAATTTATTCTGATAATTTTCCTACTCAAAATTTAACTATCAATGTAGAAGTTCCAATGAATGATTCTTGGACGTTTACTCCTCATAACTGTTCTTCAACTGTTTTAATTGAAGATGCGGGAGCTATTTGTCAAGTGTTAGTAAACAATACTGGAAACTTGGAACTAGATTTTACTATAACTCCAACGGCTTATAATTATGTTGTTTTGAATAAAACGTCGTTTGTAATTTCCAAACAAAATTCTACGACATTTTATGTTAATTATAATACAACGGGAGCTACTCAAGAACAGTTTGATTCTTCTTATTTTATAAATTCAAGTTCTTTACGAGGTAATGTTAGTAATAATTTTGATGTTTTCTTGGATGTTGTGTTTGGTCCAACTGTAGTAATTTCTATTCCGAATGAATCTAGTCAGTTGGGTCAGTTTAGTATTAGGGCCGTTTTGGATGACAGAAGTGGAGCTACTATTAATTGGGTTAAGGCGAATGTCACGTTGCCAGATTTAACTATTGATACAGTGGATTTAATAAATATTGATTCCAATATTGCTGGAGGAATTTCCACTTGGGAATTTAATTATACAAATACGATTCAGCGTGGAGTTTATGGTGTATTAATTTATGCTGAAGATATGAGTGGCGGAATTGGGTCGGATTCATCTAGTTTGGAAATTTATGCTAAATTAAATATAAGTTTATTTACTGGTTGGGAAGATTATCTTTTGGGGGAAACTGGATCTATTTATTATTCTGCTGTGGATGGTGCGGGAGCAGAGATTCCAACAGGGGTTAATATTTCACTTTATGATTCCAATTTAAGATTAAGGTCTTTTGAAAAATATGAAACAAATGAAAAGGGTATACTTGATGTAACGCCTAGTTTTACAATTCCAGATGATGCTCCTGTGGGGAGTTATAATTTGACTAGTGAAAATTATTATAATGATACTATTGTAGATAAGGAAATTTTGGAAGTTTTTAGTAATAATTTTTCTGTACATAATCCTTTGTTTGTGAATTTGGATACGACGGTTATTTGGTATCCTAACGGTATTATGACATTTTATGTTTTGGCGTATACTAAGGGAAGTATGGATGAAATGCCTTCGGGAATTAATTTGACAGTTTATGATCCAGCTCAAAATATTTATTTGAATGCGGGTCTGGGGGACATGTCAATTATTCAACAGACTCCAGACTCAGTTCTTTATTATTATAAATATGCGATGCCAGTAACTACTCCGGTTGGAAATTTCTTGGCGGTGGTGGATGTTAATACTGGACAGCGAGGTTTTCATGATGTTGAATCTTTCATTGTTTCTTCGGGGGGGCCGTTCGACCTTATTTTGACAATTAATGATACGGAGGTAGAGCGAAAAGAAAATGTTGAGTTTGATATTTTAATGAAGAATATGGGAGAGGTTTCTCAAGATGTTTTTCTTGATTTTTGGGTATCAGACCAATTTGGGAATAATTATAGTGCGGTAACTGGAGAGGCTATTTTTGTTCCAGCTCATGGAAATACTACGATTACTAGAAGTCTTTATATTTATCCTAGTCAACCTTTAGAGCTTCATACTTTGACAGTGAAGATGGATTATTCTATGGTACTTGATCCAATTGTTACAACTGGCACGTTTTTGGTTTTGGCGGAAGGTGATGATAATCAAACTGAGCCAGTTGATCCAGATGTCCCATCAAGCGATGGAAGTAGTTCAGGAATTGATAAAATAATTGAAGAAATTTTTCCAAAGGAGCCTTTGGTTATTGTCGACGTTGATCCGAGCGAATTAAACATTGGAAGGGGCGATATGGTTTATGTTATGGTTGAGTTGAAAAATAATCTTAATGAAGAAATTAGTGATATAGATGTTGATTTAATTGTCGAGGATTTTTTTAATCTTACTCAGAGTTTAGGGCGGTATTCAATACTCCCGAGAGATATAATAATGGTTCCGATAAAGGTAAGTATACCTCAAGATTTTGAGAGTGGATTTTATACTGGTAAATTAAAGGTTGTAGCTAATGGGGAAACGATTGAGCAAAATTATCAGATTAATATTTTTGATTCTAAGGATGAATTAATTAATCATCGGGTTATAAGTTTGAGGGCTAAGCTTGAAAGTTTAAAGGGTCGAATTATTCAGGCGAAGAGAAATGGAGTTAAGGTTGATGCTTTACTTGCAAAAGTGGAAAGTGTAAAATTGGATTTTAATCTTGTTGATAAAAGTATACTTGCAAGAAGGTTTCTTGATACTTTGGAATATCTTGATAGGATAGAGGATGATATTGAGGAAATAGAATATGAACTTAATAGTCGAGATTTTGGTTTTGGATTTTTTAATATGATTTATCTCTTGATTGCATTTTCTATTTTGATTTTAGTTGTTTCTGTAATAGTTCTTAGAATAGTTTTTATTAGAATGAAAAAGAAGTATGAGTTTGGTATTTTGAAAAAGAGATATTTGCCTAAAGGTAGAGCTAAGCGTGTTAAGATAAAAAAAATTAGTCGAAAAGAACTTGGGAAAAGAAAAACGCGATTGAAGAAAAATCGGAGAGATAGGAGAAAGCTTCATAGGGTGGCTCGGAAAAAAAGTAAAATAAAAAGGAGGAAGATTAATGTGAAATTATTTAATAAAAAAAGTACGCCTAAGAAAAAAACAATTAAGCCTGTTAGAATATACAAGACAAAAAGGAAAGATGTTGAAGGTAATTTGAAGACACTTGATGAGCAGTATAGATATGGGAAGATGTCTCGAAAATCTTATAATGCGATAAAGAAAAATTTACAAGAAGAATTAGAGAAAATTTAGAGAATATATTCGCACAATAGTTTAATTAATTTTTTTTGTTTGTGAATTCATGAAAAAGAATGTAAATAAAAGAATTTTTATAGAAATTGGAGTTTTTGCTTTATTGATTCTTATTGTGGGCTATCTTTTGTTTGCGGATGTAAATTTGATCAAGGAAAAAGAGGAAGATTTGGATATCTATTTTTTTACTGGTGGGAGTATTGATTCTGCTTTTTCTGGAATTGTTTACAATGGGGCAAAAGATGCAGCAGAAAATTTAGGATTGAAAATTAATTATGTTGATTCTGGCTGGGATGGTGTCAAATTAAAAAAACAGTTTGATGAGATTTTTGATAAAAATCCAGATATAATTATAATTCTTGGTTCTTTTGCTGAAGAGGAAGAAGCTTTGGAGATTATGAAAATCGCAGAGAGTAGGGGAATTTTAATTACTTTTTGGAATTCTGACAATCCATTTGTTCGGAAGAAAAATATGCTTGAAGGAACTGGATATGTTGGACAAGAAACCTATTCGTCAGGAGAGCAATTGGCACTCTATGGTATAGTTAATTATGATTTGGACGAAGAGGATTCTGAGGCGATTGTTTTCGGAGTTATAGATGTTGAGGATGGAGATTATACAGCAAGAGAACTTAGAACCTTGGGAATTCTTGAGGGTTTGCGGGAGAATGATATTAAAGTAAATTATTATGAATCATCTCATGATGAAGGGACTATAGCGAATATTGTAGATGATGTTTATGAGAAGTTTAAAGATAATGAAAATGTTAAAGCTGTTTTTATAGATGACATTGAAACTGAAAAATATTTTGTTGAACTTATGAAGCGTGAGGGAATTGATCCAGATAGATATGTTGTTTCAAGTTTTGATTTATTCCCAGAAGTGCTTGATTTCCTTGAGGATGGTTATGTTGATTATGTTAGTGATCAGCAACCATATTTACAAGGTTACTTGCCGGTTTTGAATTCTTATTTAACTAAAAAATATGGATTTCCAGGATTTTATGTAGATACGGGATCTGGAATTGTTAGACCTGGAGATGCTAGAGATTTAAAAGATTTAGTTGATCAAAAAATTCGATAAGAAAATTTATTTAAGTTTCTAAAAATATTAAGAGTGGATTTTATAATGAATGTTAAGATTTTAAATTGTGAAGAGCTAGGTGAAGAGGTTAGTTTTGGTTTTATGGAACACCAAAGTCTACGACCTCAAGTTTACTTTTTTACAGTTATTGAAATAACGATGTTTATTTTAATTTTAATAACAGTAAATATTAGGAGCTTAAGAAGATGAAAAGAAAAATTTTATTTGTAGGCTTTTTTTTATTTTTATTTTTATTTTTTGCGATGATTTTCTCTCATAATTATTTTGAGAATAAAATTATTGATGAAATTTATAATAGATATGCAGGTGATTTATTAAATCATGAGTTTTCTATGATAGAAAGTTTAATAGATAGGCGTATATCGGCTTCTAATGTGATTTCTAAGATGCAGATTTTTTATGGAGATATTGAGAATAAAGAGAAAGTAAGTAATTCACTTATTGAAAATGGATTTTATTCAGAGGTTTATGTATTTGATAATGATGGGGCGATGACGTATTCCTCAGAAAAAATTAATGCTATAAATTATGCTGAGTTTTTAGATTATGTTGGGGATGAGTTAACTTCGGGTGTGCTTTATTTTTCGGAAAAGAACAATGCTTTTTATTCCATGGATGGATATTTGGGAAATGATTCTAGCGGGATTTTTGCTTGGAAAATGGATATGGAAGTTATTGAGGAAATTTTTAGTATTCCAAGTGAAGTTGGAGAATTGTATATGATAAGATATGACAATAAGGTAATGATTCCCGTTAATTTTTCTGGAGAATTAGAATTCGATTATGAAAGTTGTATAAGTGGAGAAAAATTTAAAGAATCATATATCTCATATAGAAATCTTACAACTCCAAATGGATGTTATTTTGTTTCTATTTTTCATTCTAAAGAGAAAGATTTCAATAATTTCAATAATTCTTTGATCGCGTGTGTGGTTGGATTTTTTATATTGATAATTTTTTACATAGTTGGGGGAGATTTTTTTAATGAAAAATAGAGTAAATAAATTTATTTTTTTAATGATTTTAATTTCTTTGACGGTTGGTTTTTCAATTTATATTTATATAAATTTTAATTATGATGATACTTATTTATTAAATCTTGCTAATGATCAAATGGTAATTAGCTCAGAGATTAGCTCAGAGAGTATTTCTAATTATTTTAGAGAAGAGGCAAATATTATTAAAACTTATTCTGAAATGGATTTTGTTTATGATGTTTTGAGCGAATCTATTGCTTCTAATCTTGAAGCAGCCAAGAGAGCAGCCAAGAGAGCACATGATATTAGAATAAAGGAATTGGAAAATTATTTGATTTTCAATAAATATTTGACACTTGATGATCTTGGAAATAGTTTGGATTTTCGTGAGACGGTTGTTTTTCCAATTGAGAAAGGAGGATATTCTTTAATTATAGATGAGACGAGTAAAATTCTTATGCATCAGGATAAAGATGTAGAAGGTGAGATTTTTATGCCAGAGATTATTGGAAAAGAAATGTATGATTTGCAATGGAATGTTCTTGGAGATGAAAAATATGCAGAAGGGGAATATATATTGAATTCTACCGGTGAGAGAAGATATGCAATAATAGAAGATGTTCGTGTTAGAACAGCGGATTCTATTAATCTCGTTTTTATTACTACGGTTGTTATAGATGATTATAAAGTTATGAAAAAGGTTCCTGAAAATAACAATATGGAATTTAGCGAAATACTTGAAATAGTAGAGGATTATGAAGAAATATTTATTGTTTCTAAAAATGGATATATTCTTGCTGGAACAAATGATGATTATATTGGTATAAATATTAATGATAGTATAGTTAAAGTAGTACTTGAAAATCCAGATAGTGAAGTTGTTGTTTTTGGACCAAAATATAACTTGGATGAAGAACTTGTTTTTGTTATGATTTATCCAATGTATAGAGAGGGGAAACATTTGGGATATTTTATGATTCAAATTAAATCTGAAGTAATTTATGATATGATTGAGACAAATTTATATGAGTTTGATGTGTTTTTAATAAATAATAAGGGATTGTTGGTTAGTCCGCTTAATAATTGGAGTATTCTTGTTCAAAATATTAGAAGTGAGAGTGCAGAAAGATGTTTGGATTTTTTACGTAAGGATTTTGAATATAGTGAAAAACAAATTTTTACTTTCTCTAATTATGAAAAAGAAATGATTTCTGGGACATATGATGTGGTTGATGAATTGGAACTTTGTTTGCTCGGTGAATATTCATTTAGGGATTTAGGTGACAGATACTTAAATAAGAAGAAGTGGAATAATTTTATTCTTATGAGTTTTGCTTTTTTGCTTTTAATCGTTATTATTTATATAATTTGTTTCAAATTTAACTGGGAAATTAAGGGGAGAAAGAAAAGGAGCCTTATGGTGATTGCGAGAAAGTTAAAAAATTGAGAAATTATATAAGAGATAAAAGATATTGTAATTGGCGGTAGAATATATTAGTGCGATGATTTAATTAGTTTTTTTTGTTTGTGAATTTATGAGGAAAGGATTGATTGTGATAGTTATTTTGAGGATTTATTCTCGAGGATTGAAATGTTTGAGAGAGGTGGAACGAAGTTTTAGATAATCTTTTGATTAATTCAAAAGTTTGTTAAACATCTTCATTGGAGAAAAATGAAAAATGAAAAATTGATTTATATTGGAATAAGTTTTTTAATAATTGGACTTTTAGCTGGGGGGTATTTTATTTTTTTATATGGGCAGGATGAGATTTTTTTAATAACGGGTGAGGAGTTTATTCCGTTTGAATATATTGAGGATGGAGTGCCTAAGGGTGCAGATGTTGAGATTGTGGATAAGATTTTTAAGAAGATGGGAATTTTATATGAAATTCAAATTCTTCCGTGGGTTGATGCAGAGAAATTAATGAAAAGCGGAACTGCTGATCTTATTTTTAGTATTTCATATAAAGAAAATAGGGAAGAATATCTTTATTATAATGATAAACATAGGAAATTCAAAGAGACTGGGGAAATTTCGGACGATACTATTTGGATGATAGAGTATATTTTTTATAAACAAAAGGGTAGGGAATTTGATTTTGATTCTGAGGCCACCATTTATGAGACTATTAAAAAAAATGACTATTCGGTTGGTATTATAAATGGACAGACTTATTTTGATGAGTTTTGGGATATTCCTTTTAATTTTTATTCTTTTAAGACAATCGAGGATATGATGAATTCTTTGAATGATGGGGTAATTGATTTAGCTGTTACGGACAAGATTGCGGGTTCGGCGAAGCTTGTTCAAATAGGGCTTTATGATGAAATTGAAATTGCAAGTGATTCTTTGTATTTGAAGCCGTATCATATGTTATTTACTAAAAAATCTAATTATCCAAATAAAGACGGGATTAGAAAACAGTTTTATGTAGAACTTTCAAAGATGATGGAAAGTGGAGAATTTCAGGAAATTTATGATAGGCATGTTTTAAGAGAGAGCGAAACAGGTTAGTTATTTATTTTACTTGATGTGTTTTTCTGGTTAAGAATGGATTGATTTTGATTGATTTGTTTTGGTGAGTGAATTGTTTTGATATGTTTTTTGCGTGAATATATTCGCATAGTTTTATATATAATTCTAGTGTTATATAATTCTATGAAAAATGGTGTTTGGATTGCGTCAATGGTTGGCTTTGCGTTTGTGCTTTTGGCTGCGAATATAATTTATACGGCTTCTGATAATGTAATGACTGGAAAAGTTGTTGGAGAATTAGAAGCCCCAGGCGTGATTCATAAAATTTCAATTAGGGATTATAAATATTCTGTGGAGACTTTGGAAATTTCTGTTGGAGATACTGTTGCTTGGGCGAATTTTGATGGGGTACAACATACTGTTACTAGTGAAGATGGTGAAGAATTAAATTCAGCTTTGCTGAAGAATAGGGAAATGTATATTCATGTTTTTGATAAAAAGGGCACTTACCCATATTATTGTAAGCCGCATCCAACTATGAAGGGAAAGATTATAGTTAAATAAATTCTTTGAATTTATTTAACTGGTGGGTGTAATTCTGCGGAATTTACTGGTCTGTGGTAACGGGTGAGCGGGTAGCAGGTGAGTCTTTGACTCACGGTGAACAGGTTACGGGTTACGGGTGAGTGGGTTGGTAGATAGGTGAACTTCGTTCACGATTAGTTTTTTGGGAACATTGTTATACCCTCGTTGATTTGTAATTTAATTTGACTGGGGCAGACTCCGTCGTTTGTCGACGCTTTTGGGTTGATTGGTTTTTGGGGGAGTTGAATTGGGTGGAGGTGGTTTGTTATTTTTTATGGCAATTTTTCAAATAAGATTTATTTTATTTAAACAATAAGTAATTTTATTAATGAGGTTTTATTAGACTAATTATGAAAGAGATAATTCATGCAAACAAGGGGCTTAAAAGGTGGTTCTTTTTTTGGGCGGGTATAATTGCTACACTTGCCTATAGGTCTATTATTGTTTTGGATTCATATTTTACAAGAATCGCGTGGTATATAGGAACGGTTGGATTTATATTGTATTTTGGGCACAGGAAGCATATTCAAAAGAAAAGAAGTGAGCTTGTGCATGATAATGATTTAATTAAGGTTGTTCAAGAGTTGACTCATCTTACACAAAAGCAAAAAAGTGCCCTTAGTTATATTATAAAATCGGTTGGAACTTCAAAGGTTAGATGGAATTCGTTATTTATTTTTTGGTTTACTCTTCTGGCATTAATTGTTGGAATAGTAAGAGATTTGTTTTTTTAGGGAGTTAGAATATATTAGTCCTTTATATTATAAGGTTAATGCCCTTTTCATTTTAAAGGGTGATTAAATGAAAAAAATATTTATTTTATTCGTTGGAATTTTTCTTATTTTTTCTAGTTGGGCTGTTATGGGACTTTATTCAAATTATAGTGGTAACGGTGCATTGGAAACTCAAGTGCTTGGTCATTTAGAATCTGTAGCTTTTTCAAAGGCGGGTAGAATTGGATCTTTTTTAGATGAGAGAAAAAATGATTTAGAATTTTTGGTTTCATTATCTGACGTTCAATCTATTTTTGACGATGATTTTACGCTAACATCTGACATTGACGATAAGTTGACTTTTTTTCAAGAGACTAATGGGTATTTGGATTTGATTTTAATTGGCATTGACGGAGAAGTTTTATGGAGTGCTTCTAGGGATGATATTGTTGGAACGAATCTTTCTACGGATGAATATTCTAAAACTAAGCTTGGAGAAGTCTATGAAAAAGTTAAAAATGATTTCGGTGTTGGAATATTTGACCCAGGATATTTTGATGTAGATGAGCAACTTTCTGTTTTTGTTACAACTCCTATTTTGAGAGATTCGAAAACGGTCGAGGGGAAGAGAGATATGCTTGGTATTATAGCTTTGCAAATTGATAATTCGGAAATTGAGAGAAGAGTGATTAGTGATGTGGGGTTAGGTGAAGCGGGAAATATTTATTTGGTAAACAGAGATAAGATTCCAATTGTTAAATTAATTGATGTTAAGGGAAAGCAGATTACAGAATTAAAAACTCAAATAGAGAAGGATTGTTTTAACGATTATCATAATTATTATTTTAAACGACAGGGACAGCAAGTTGAAGAGGTTGAAAAAAGTGGAACTTATGAAAATTATAAAGGAGATAAAATATTCGGAGCACATCAGTATATTCTTAGGACTGGATGGTGCGTGATTGTAGAGATGGAGCAAAATAAATTTTATGATTCGCTAAAGGAGTCTAAAAAATGAAATTTGATTTTAAGTTTTCTTATATTTTGTTGTTTGGGCTTTTTTTAATGGGAGCATTTCAGGTGTATAACGTTTTATACATAGGGGATTCTAAATTTAATTCTCAAATGGAGAATCAATTGATTAGTATTGTTCAAATAAAGGGTGAGCGAATTAATGATTATTTTTTAGAGAGAAAACATGATGCAAAAGTTCTTGGATATTCTTCAGAAGTTAAGGCCATTTTGAATGGTGAATCTGGATACGATTATGTTTCAATAGAAGAAAATATGAAAAGAAGGTTAGAGATAATATCTGGACAAGTTGATATCTTTATAAAAAAATATCCAACGATTAGTCTTTTAGAGTTACAGCAAGATGAGGATTTTAAAAAAATAATTTTTAAAAAATTTGGAGATGATAGTGGGATGGTTTTGATAAATTCTGATGATAATTCTATTCTTCTTGACGAGAAAACTGATAATATTGGAAAAAGCTTTTCTGAAGTAATGGGAATTAATGACGGGTATTTTAAAAATTTAAATTTGAAAACTGGAGATAATATTAATTTAGGGTTAGGTTTTATTATTTATTCTAATGACTTTAAAATTAGTAAGAATATTAGTGGAGATTTATTTGATTATGTTAATAGTTTTAAAGAAATTTCTAATTATAATAATTTATTATTGATTGATAAAAATGGTTATGTTGTTCATGAAGTAATAAATGGATTTGAATTTGGAACTAATTTGGAATCTGTGGCGAATAATAAAGATGATTTGGGGGTAATTTATTCTGAAGTAAAGATAAGTGGAAAGGAAGTTATTCATGGGCCTTATATGATAGAAGGAATAGATGGATTTAAAATGATTTTGACTTTTGCTTCACCAGTTTATTCTAATGATGAATTTGTTGGAGTTGTCTTTTTGAATGTTTTAACTAATTATTTAAATGAAATGACAGTAGAGAAAACTGGTCTTGGGAAATATGGAGAAGCTTATTTATTAAATGAAGAAAAACTTTTAATTACTAAGCTTGGTGAAGATGAAAATAATATTTTAGTTCAAGAAATATCAAATGTAAATTCTGAAAAATGTTTTGACAACAAGAATTCCAAGTTAAGTTCTTTAGAATTAATTAGTATTTCTAAGGATTTTGTTGGAGATAATGTTTATGGAACTTATGCATATATTGAAGAGACTGATTGGTGTTTGGTTTCAGAAGTAAAAGAGGATGCAGTTATAGAACTTCCAAAAGAGGGGAGGACTGTTTTTGATCTTGTAATAGTGCTAATTCTTAATTTAGGGCTATTTTTTGGTGGAACATTTTTGATGAATAAAATGGGGGGAAATAAAAAATGAGAAAAGCATTTATTTTTATTCTTGGAATAATTTTTTTTAGTTTAGTTAATTTGTCTTCGGTATATGCAATAAGCATTACGGCTAACATTCCAGAAAAATATCAAGAGGTGTATCCAGGAGAAAGACTTTATTTTGAAATTGCTGTTAAATATCCAGAGAACCCCACAAGAGTAGATTTGAGATTAAATTATATTATTGAAAAAGATGGAGAGGTTGTAACTAGGTCAAAAGCTCTTAAGGCTGTTGAGACACAAGCATCATTCCTTGATTATATAATTATCCCAGAGGGAAGTCCTTCTAGTTTTCATGATTTGAAGATTGAGGTTAGAGATTACGGGGACTTAGAAGAGGATGTTTCAACGGGATTTAAGTTGGCAGAGAAGGGACTGGACAGAATAGCAAAATATTTTTTTATAACAATTGGCGGGATGGTGTTCCTTGGAATTTTGGTTATGGTTGATATTTTTAGGAGAAAAAAATGAAGAAGAAAGTATTTGTTTGTTCTGGGATTTTTATAGTAATAGTTGCTATATTTTCATTTATTTATTCTGGTTATTTTGTATCATCAGCTAATGAATTGGATGAATCTATTCCTGCGGAACTTTTTGATATTAGGATGGATTTAGAGGAAACAACTTTAGAAAATTCTAATGAGCTTAGGGCTGTTATTACTTATGAAAGTTTTGGAAGAGTCCCAACTTATGTAGATTTAGATTATTCTGTCTATGATGAATCTGGGGGGAAAGTTTATACTAAGTTTGGTGAAATTATTGTAGAAGTTGAAGAGATGCAAAGAATTGATTTCCCTGATTTGAATTTGCTCGATGGTGAGTATGAGTTTGTATTTACAACTTTATATAATGTGGATGTGTTTGATGAATTTAGGCAGTTTTTTACTGTTAAGAAAAAGGGATTTTTTGCAAGGTTGCTTGCGTTTTTTGGAATTGGAAAATAAAATCTATTGGAATATAAAAAGATAATTTTGGTTCGAGGTTTTTCTTTTTAGAATATATTAGTGTTATTTTTTTATGCTTTGCCTTTTTTTAAATTGTATTTTTTGGCTTATCAATCTTAACTTCTAAAACTTTCCTTATATTCTTTTAATAAAACTTTCCTTAGCTTTCTTCTTGGTCTCTCTCCTTCTTTTAATAAACAGCGAAATCGAAATAACACCTACTGTGATAACAATGTACCAAATCCAGACAATTAAATCAAATTTTTCTTTTATTTCAAATCCTTGTTTAAACTCATCATGCACATCAACATTATACAATGTCTCTAAAATTGCAATATACTTTCCTTCATTTAATTCCAAATCTTTATAATTCCACCTTAAAACTTCCTCAGTTATAACTGTAATATTACTAGGTGTTCTATAAATCTCATTCCCATGCTCGTTTAAAATAATAAATGTCAAATTTACAAAAGTCGGAATAGTGCCAAAGCTCTCGAAAGTTACAATTCCAGAAAGCTCATCTGTATTCTGAATTAATATATCTTCTAAATTAAAGGTAATATCAAATAACTGTTCTGGTAGAGTTTTTTTAACACAATTTCTTTCAACTCCAGGACGACCATAAATATTCCCACAATTATTATATTTTTTACAAAATCTAGATTGAATACCTCTAATACATTCTCCCCATTCACCACATTCCCAATCATAATCTCTATCATAAATACAACCTGAACTCCCGCCCCCAGTCGGAATCAAATCATAAACAGCCGGAGCCGTATTATCGATAACAATCGCATTCGTCGTATTAACACAATATAACTCAGGAGTCCCCAACTCACAAGTCTCCAAAACTAACTCATAATTCCCATTAATAGTCAAATCATCCCAATAATAACTCGTGTTACTCTGATTCATCCCAGTCGCAAAAGTTGCATTCCAAGCTCCATCTTTATACAAATATAAACTCGCATTCAAATTATCATCATTCGGATCCGTCATACTAAAAATCACATCATACGGAAACTTAAGCGATTCATTATTCTCTGGATGACGAAAATGTGGAGCTGGAGGATAATTATAAGTCGGATCAATATTCCAAGTAATATTCCCCATAAGATTCGTCTCAACACTGGAAGTCGTATTCACCCACAAATTATAAATAAAAGCAGTAGGTTCAATATAATTATAAAACCAATTCACATTCAATTCCGTCTCATACCCATCTCCCAAATTAGTCCAATTATCCCCCGAATCATTAGAATATTCCCAATGAGTCGTATATGCTGGAGTCCTCGCCCTATATGTCTTAAGCGCATAATACTTCGAAGCATTCGTCTCATCAGTATATAAAATAATATACTTTATATCTCCAATGCTATTTATCGTAGAATTAGTATATATAGTTCTAAACTTAGTCCCATCATCCTTGAATTCAGAAGACACCTTTTCAGCAACAAAAAGACATTCCGGAAGATCATGAACATTTCCGCTAGTATAGCTGCTATTACAAGCATAAACTTCAAGAGGCTGTGTCGGATTATTAGTTGCATTCACCCGAAAATCTAACTTATACTGATCTGCATTAATAGGAATCAAGGATTTGTTCAGCTCTATTTTAATAAAATTATCTCCTGTAATCTTTTGCAAAACACCTTCCTGCCATTTTATATCAGAAAAATTATAAAGTGCATCATACCACTTGAAAACATTCGGATTATAATGTTCATCAAGCCTAAAACTTAAATTTATATTGTTCCCAGAACTAGTCTGTGTCACAACTATTCCATCTCCCGTATTCATCTGAGCTTCATCAAAAGTTGTCGTTTCGCTATTATTCACAAACTGTATCCAATTCGGATAAGCATAACAAATTTGGGATTGCTTATTCCCCAGACTACATCCATTCGTCCCATTCGCTGTAAAATTCAAATACCAACTATCAATCGTCTCCGTCGAATCAACCGAAAAATTCAACTCTATATGCTCAATCTCCTCCAAATTAATCGTATTAAATCCATCAATTCTCGCCAAGGAACCATTCAAACCATAATAATCATCCAAAACAATACTCACAATTTCAGTCCCACTAACATTCACATCATCAACATCACAAGCCTCATTATTAGCATTGCTTAGACATTTAAATCTAATTTTAAAATTTAAATTATTATTCGCATCAGTCGTTAAATTATAAGAATAAAAAGTATAAGAGCTTATATCCTCTATTTGCATTAAATTTACCCAAGATGTTCCATTATACCAATCAGCTGCAACATATTCTCCAGCATCCATATTCGTAGTCATCCCCCAAAACGAAAAATTAATATTTTGATAATTTGTTGTATCAACCTCCATTTCTATCAAGCTCTCTGCTCCAGTATTCTCCGTCCAAATATTATAAACACCAGTACGAGGAGTTGCCTCACCATTTCCAATTACCCACGCAGCCCCAGTGCCAGAAGTCGTCCAATTATTAGTCGCCAAACTCCCCGATTCAAATCCTTCAAAAAAATTTCCATTAAAAGAATCAAGACTATCTGCCCCACTCACAATTGAAAAAAAACTCAAACCCACAATCATTAATATAAAAAAACCTCTCATTAACAAATATACATCGTAGACGTATCCCCCCGAATTATAACACAAGTAGAATTATCATAAATTCGGTGATTAGTTGAATCTTGCTCAAGGAAAATACCCTCGGTTGTAATATTCCCAGCGATCACTGCACTCTCAGTTACATTAAGTCCACCATTAATCCTAACCCATCCACTAACAATATTATCAATAACTTCCCCTAATGCAAATGTTATTTTCTGAGTCAAAGTTAAATTAGCAGATTGAAAATTATAAGGAGCAATATTAACATTTTGATTAGCATTTGTTTCCGAGAGATTCAAATATTTTGTATCAGCATAAGATTCATTCCACGAAGAATTATCCCCTATTCCCGAAACCCTCAAATCAACTGTTGTATTTAATTTTGTCTTATTAAAAACCAAAATCACATTCCCACTATTACTCCCATTATAAATATAAATATTATCTCCTTGGACAGAATTTATATCTTCACCTCCAGCAACGCCCGTTAGAAAACTTTCATTCCCAATAAAATAATCGGCTGTAATATTATCTTCTACAATCAAATTCCTTTCTTGAGTCTCAGAAACATCCCTTCTTAAAAAATCCGAAATAGTCAGCCTTCTTCTTGGTGCCTGATCTATTTCAGTAATATTTATATTCAAAAAATAATCTTTCGAAGCGTTATTACAAAGTTGAGTTAATGCAATATCAGTAGTAGATTGCGAAAAATTTAACTGACTGGTTAATTCAGTAATAGTCAAACCATCTTTACCCTTTCTTGATAATCCTATTACCTTGTCCTCGGTATTTTCACTTTCCATTTTCACTTAATATTAACACTTAAGCAAAATAACAAATCTAACATTAATTAAACCATCTTTCATTAATAAATATCAAAAACGTAATATAAAAGGAATAATTTTAACAAAAAACAAAAAAACAAACAAAAAACAAAAAACAAAAAACAAATCTTAACTCCACTCATATCTTTTTTGTCTATCTCCCTTCAAAAACAATTTGTTATAATCTATTCTGAGTAGAGCCAAATAAGCCCATTCTTTTTGGCTAGATAAAATATTTTTTAAACTTTTCCTTTTGGTAGCGCTGTCCAGAATAGATTTTAAC
>JAGLQO010000008.1 GCA_023136775.1 Candidatus Pacearchaeota archaeon
AGTGACTATTTGTGCGACACAGCATATTACTAATTATCTTTATATAGGAACATAAGAACAGGCATTAATGTCCTATCTTTTATAATTTTTTTCATAGTCTCGATCATCTCACCTTCAGTTCTGCTAAATACCATTTCATAAGAAAATTTAGATCTTTTTTCTTTTAATTGTCGAAATTCATTTAAAAATTCTGACTTAAATTTGATAATATTCCATGCTTGATTACTTTCACTATAATGCATTCTTCCCTTTACATTAATTATTTTTCTGGGAGACAGTGGTTGTCTATTTTGTGGTGTTTCTATCATGGTAAGATCCTTACCACCTCACACCTCTAGAAATAAGAGTTAACCTTTTTATTTAAACATTGTTTAATTTTTTACTTATGTTGTCAATAAAAACTTAAAGAAAAATTATTTTATTTTTTCAACATTCCATTTCAGTTCTTTGAACTTTTGCATTGCAACATCTCTCATCCCAGTTTTGACAACCATGGCATTTACAAAATGAATAGTGTGTTCTATTTCTAGCTCTCCCGCACGATATAAGCTCCACCAGTCCCTTTTAACATTCAATTCCTCCCAACCATTTGGAATTTCTTTCAAGAAGATAACTAAATCTATATCACTTCCACTTTCTCCTTCATAAGATTCTTCATATCTTCCAAATTTACCAGTAGTAGAAGACCCAACAAGATAAGCCTCGCAATTTATATCATTAAGTATAGATTTAACATAAGTAAAAATAATATTATGGACCACTTCTTGATTCTCATAGATTACCTTTTTGGGTTTGTTTTTTCTAATTTCTTTTTCCATAATTTAACATATATTAAAGTATATTAAAGTCTTGTCCTTGCTGCTGTTAACAACTAGATAGATTATTAAAACAAGTTATTATAAAAAATATATGGTGCTAACAAGCAAAGAAAATAGAATTTATCTTGATAAAAAAATAGATCAGATACAACTAAACGGAAAGACTGCTATAGTATTTGATTTCGATGAACTCCTAGTCCCAACACATTTGACAAAAATAGTTACGAGAAAACTTTCTAAACCTATGGATAAATCAAAAATCAAAAATATGAATTTGTGTTCATTTGAGGGAATACTTTATTTAAATAACCTAATGGAGAATCAAGATATATCAAAATATGAAAATACAAGGGATAATATAGCGAAAACAATCGAATGGAGAGATGAATTTGATAAATTAATTAAAGAATTAGTCAAGGAATTTACTGTAATTGTTATTTCTTCTGGGTTAAAAGATATCTGCTACTCAAAATTAAAAGAAATAAATTTTAATGAAAAAAATATCTTCGGTGGAGAATTTTTATTTCTAGATAATCAAATCAGGGGATCTAAATTAATTATTTCTTATCTAGACAAGGGGTATATTGTCCAAAGACTTAGAGAAAATTGTAATACTATTATTTCCGTAGGACATAGTTTGGGAGATAAAGAAATGCTAAATAATAGCGATATCAGTATAGCTTATAAGTCTGATACCGCTAAAATAGCAAATCATTATTTAGACAATATTGCAGAATTAAGATCATTAATAAATTCTTCTTGCAATAAGTGTTAGAATACGCTCTATTCTTTTTGAGAAGCTAGTAACAAATCAGGGTATCCTTGTTTTTTAACTCTCTGTGATTCGTTCAATCCAAGAAGATCCATGGTATCCATTAATTTCTTTTCATTTTCGGGTGTCAAGTCTGCATTGATTTCTATTTCAACAAATGATCCCAAATCCTTAACTAAGTCTAGAGTAACAATAATCTCATTATTCTTATATTGTTCCCTTTGTTTATCGACTGCACATTGAACATTCCTTCCAAGTAACTCTATAATTTTGACAATTTTATCCTTGTCCATAACGTCAACTTCTGTTTCGTCAGTTTCTAATAATGAAAGAACTTTATGGTAATCCAAAGAGATAAAGTTTTTCTTTTTATCCTCTCTAACTCTAAGATAATCACGTGTTCCGTCCTTCTGAGTTTCATTTACAATAAAATAAGTATCTATTTGATGTTTTATTTTATCTAACTCAAACGAATTGGATAATAATTTTTCTTTTACAGCTTCTAAATCGTCGCATCTAAATTTCATTTCTAATTCCATATTATTTTAATTAACCTCCTTCTTATAAATATTTAACTCACCAATTTCAATTAAATTGTCTTGTCTAATAAGACATGGTCTCAATGTTCCGCTACTGCTTAATCTCATAGCATATGGCCCCTCTGTGCATATATCTTTCATATGACATTTGCTACATATTTTGTTATCAAAAGCTTTTTTTCTATAATTACTTTCCCTGAAGTCATCAATTTCCCAAGTTCCACCATTACAAAAAGTGTAAACTTTTTTTGTTCCAAAACTATTTTTTATAGATTTAATGTGTTTTATTTTCTTTTTCTTTTCAAGTATACTTATTATTTCAGAGGATATTGGTTCTGATAAACTGCCAGGAGTAATAAGCTCCATAACACTTATATCTATTTTACAATCTTTACTTAATTTGTCAAATTTCAATAATTCGTCTTGTAAATTATTTTTATTCGCCATAAAGTTAATCTTTACTTTCTTAAAATGCTTTGATATAGTTTTCAAATTTTTTAATACTATATCTAAATAGCCCTTAACTCTAAATAATTTATCATATTCTTTTTTATTTAATGAAGGTATACTTATATTAATTTTTTTTATACCCGCATTTTTTAGCTCTATTTGTTTTTGTTCATCTAGTAAAAATCCATTTGTAGTTAATGTACATAAATACCCAGCATTATGAAAAACTTTTACGATTTCTGTAAAATTGTTTAACAGAAGGGGTTCTCCCCCAGTAAATTTAACAATTTTGAAATATTTCTTAAAATAAATAGCTATATCTTTTATCTTACTTAAATCAAGATCAGAATTACATATTTTTGAACGAGTTCCCCTTACACCAATACCTTGCCCTTCATTATGGCAAAATGCACAATTACCATTACAATCTTTTGTAACACTAAATCTTAGGTATGGCAACTTCATTTCTTTAATGATTTTATGTAGCGTATCTTTCTTGTCTTCCATAAGAAAAATACGACAAGTAAAGTATTTAAACGGAGTTAAACTTTTTACTTAATAAATTGAAAAAATATTAACAAAATGACTCTACAAAATGAAGTATACCATACAGATAAAGATTATTTTGAAAGCAATATTTGTCCAAAATTTTTTAAAAAGGAGGGAACTGCGATATTCTGTTCCTTTACTCACATAACTTCTACATACGTCTTACTTTTTACATTGAAAGAATTAAAGAGAGTTGCTGAAAAAACAAATTCAAAAGTAATAATATTGATGTGGGATATGAATACTTTAGTAAATCCATTTTATAAAAAATTAGTTGAATCTAGAAAAGTTACGAACTCAAAAGAATTCATAAATGACAAATATACCGAACTTGAAAATATTATACTCTCACTTGGATTTAAAAAAGACTCTACTTTTCTGTATAAATCGTCTGATTTGTGGAAAAGATTAATATCATATAAAGAAGAGGATATCTTTCAAAATTTTTATTCAATTATGGCTAGAATGAAAGCAGACGATTTTCTTGGGCATAAATGTTCTCATATTATTCAGGATACAATGGATATTTTCTTTTGCAACTACTTCCATAAGTTATGCCCAGAAGATTCAACCCAACCTATTGACATAATATTTTTTGGAGATCATAAAATGGATATTTATGAGAAGACTAGAAATGTTATGCTAAATGAAGGAATAATTTCAACGCAATCTCCCTTATTCTTTATACTTAGGAAATTCCCATTCCTCATGGACAAAAACTTTAATCTTCCGAATTGGGATCATTCAAGAAAACAGATTCTTGAAATGATTAAGAATTCTAAAACGAATAAAAAAGAACTATTAGAAATTTTTAATTTGTTTGAAGGAGAAAATGTTATTTCAGAAAATATTAAATCTGATAAGCTAAATCTTGAGATAAATGAACTTAGCGAATTTTATAAAACGAAAAAAATAAATGATATTGAGATAGTAATTTCCAATATGCTTTATTTATTCTTACAGGATAAGAAAAAGAGTTTTTTAGAACAAACAAATAAAATTGAAGAAAAAATTACGACTATTTCAAATTTCCAAGAATTACAAAATATGGGAAAGGTTATGAAAAGTAAAATTTCAATTAGGATATTAATCCTAGCAAATGGAGAGAGTAATTTAACAAAAATAGCTAAAACATTAGGTAAATCTGTAGCAACAATTAGTATGTATGTAAAAGATTTAAAGGAACTAGATTTAATAAGAACCCTAAAGAATGGATGCCTAAAAAGAAATATAAAAGGTATAAAAATTAATTTCGAAAACATAGAGATATAAATCAATCAAATAGTTCTCTCTTTCATCTTTCTTTAAGCTAAAATTATTTAAGATTTAGACATAACTAATTTTATAAGCCAGTCATATTTAATCTAATTATGGATAAAGTAACCTTGGGCATTATTTTATTGGGAATTTTATTGATTGGTGGAATGATTGGAGGGATTTTCCTTACTATTTGGTTATGGAAAGTGTTACCTCATTGGATTTTCTTTTTGTTATGCGGAATTAATCTCTTAGGCACTATCGTTTCTTTAAAATTAGGATGGTTTAAGATTTAATATAGATAATCATCTCAAGATGTCTAAAACTTTCTGAGATTTCTTTCTTGAATATTCACTCTCATCTTTTTTTACAATTTTCTCAAAGATTTTTTTGTATGGCTCAATTAAACTCTTATCCCCCTTAGCAATCATCCCTAATGTATCAATATAAGCATCTTTTAGCCATTGAGTTTGATCTACCCCCAGCATCCTTTCTGAGCTAAGGTTTATTTCAACTATGATGCCATGAGCTTCAATTTTTGTTGGCTTTCTTTTTGTAATTTCTAAAGAATTTTTTAGATAGTCAATAAGAATAGGAATAATCCCCTTTACAAGTTCAGGATGCTTAGAGCCTATATTCCCTAAATTAAATGCAATAAATCTACGAGTATTCCATTCTGGAGCATTATTCAACGATTTAATCATTATTGGGATTAGTGATTTTACCCATTCAGGTTCAATTTTTCCTAATTCTCCAAGAGTATGATCTTCAGGACACTTTTCAAAATGTTTTTTATTTTGCTCTATGTAATCTTCTGCAAGAGAACTAAATAATTTTTTATCCCTTTTTATATAAAAAAGCATTATTGAAACTCCCAAACTTTTTATTGACTCCTTAGAATTAAGTAAGGTTTTTATGAGTTCTTTAATTTTATCGGCGTTTGGCACAATTATCTTTTTAGTTTTATATTTATCCCTAAACTTGTAGATAATAGAATTAAGGGTGTCATTATTTTTACTTTTACTTGCATCCTTAATCTCTTTAATAACAGCGTCAATATCTTCAGCATCAAATTCTTCTATTTTTTCTGCATTAGCTTTTTTTATGTTGAGTTCTTTGAAAAGTTTGCCCCATGCATTCCCTTCAGGAATAGGCATGTCTTTCACAGGTTTCATTTTCTTGTTTGTAGAAGTAAACAACTCCTTAGTCTCATTTTCAGATAAGCTTAATTCATCAATAAGATCCCGAATTGGTCTAATCACTCCAGGGGCGAAAAAAGCAGTTTTTGGATCAAATTCCTTAATGTTGTATTCCTCCATCTCTTTCGCAGAATACATATTCCCAATATTATTAGCTCCATTAATATCTAAATAAATAACCTCAAACATGGTGCTCAATGCCTGTCTCAATTTACCTCCCTTCTGGAGAAGGAATGCCATATTGAGTTTATTATTTCTATAAAGTCCCCATTCTCGTTTAGAAGCATATTCAATAATATTCTTATTATAAACTCTCCACTTTATATCATTCAAACTCGGTTTCCCTCCAAATTGTTTAGTGAGTTCTTTTTCTGCTGAAACAAATTCAGAATCTTGCATAAGATTATTTTCTTCCTGAATTTCATAAAATTTAGTCCATTGAGCTTCGATTTCATCTTTTTGTTTCTCAGTTACTAGAACTTTTTTCCTATCAGCAGGTCTTGTTCTACTATACATGGTTTCTTCGCAAAAGGGGCATGTCTTTTTTCTTGTAGGGATGGGATTAAGTTTTTTCTTACAGTAAGGGCAAGAGTCAATTTCTCCAATAGAATTATCGAGAGTTCCAATCTTTTCAGGCAATATCTTTTTAACAACTTTTTCCTCAGGTAACTTTTCCTCTTGAGAATTAAATAATTTTTTTAAAAATTCCATCTACTTAACCTCAACAATATTATCTGCAAAATTCTTAAATTCCTTATGGTAAGGCTTATGGGAAATTAAAATAATTTGTTTATCCTTGGATAATTTCTTAATTGCACTCATAGTTTTCCCCAATCGAATATCATCAAAGTTATGGAAAGGATCATCGAAAATTAAAGGAATGTTTATATCTCCGCTTAGCAGATCAGACATAGTAGTTCTAATTGCAAAATAAACTTGGTCTTTTGCTCCTTGACTCAAAAGGTCTACATCGACATAATCTTTAATTTCTGGTGCTTTTATTTGAATATCTAAATCTTCTTCATTTATTTTTAAATTAGAATATTTTCCATCAGTGACTTCTTCAAGTATCTCCTTAGAATTAGATTCTATCGCTGGAGTAAATTTATGCTGCACAGAGGTTTCCGCCATTTCTAAAAACCTCGATGCTAACTCAAACTCTTCAGCCCTTTCTTTTAATCCTTGAATTTTATCTTCAATAATATCTATTTCCTCTTGGATCTCTTCAGGGCTTTTAACGAGTTCCTTTGTTTTATTAATACCTGTCTTCAACTCAACATTTCTTTCTTTTAATTTGTCAATATCTTGTTCTAAGCTACCCATATCTCTAAAATCGTTAATTGTAAATTTAATAAGTTCATATCCTTCAAGCTTTGATTCAATTACAGCTTTTTTATTTATCAATTCCTTTTTTTGTTTTTGATATTTTGATAATTTTTCCGAGATGCCACTATGTTCTCTAGGAGAGTCTTTTTCTTTTCTTAATTTGTTTCCATAGATTATAAGAGGAACCCCTATAATTGCACCAATTATAGTAAGGGATAATAATGCTCCAACAATAATAAGAACTATTGACATAACTTTATTTTTTTCAATAGATGGTTCTTCTTCTCTCTCAAAGGTTTCAATCATATCATCCACTTGATTTATTTTTTCATCGATATGCTCTTCTTCTTTTAACAAAACTTCTTTCTTATCGAATAATTTCTTGTTTTCTTTCAGTTTAATTAATTCTTCTGATTTTTGAGATAGTTCTTTCTTAACTTCTTCATGTTCTTCTGAATCTTCAATAACTCTCTCCTTGCTTTCTTCAGCATTTTGCAAATCTTCCTTTAATTCATACAAATCCGTCTCCATAGATCCAGCCTCTTTTTTACTGTCCTTTTCTATCTTCTTTATTTTTTGAATAGACTTTGTTGCAGATGCTCCACCAGTTCCAACAAGAACCTCTTCTACCATATCCTTTAATTTATTCTTAGTAATTTTATCTCCAAGTATAGCCATTTGTGATTGTCTGATAAAAGTAGTGTTCTCAAAGACTTTCTGCTCATCAAACCCAAAATGCTCCTTAATATAATCATCAACTGTACTCCCAGCCGAAGAAATCTCTTTAGTTTTCCCCTTATCTATTTTCTCTAATTTTCTTTTTGAATTTTTATAATCAGAAGTAACCCTGAATATTTCACCCTTATCGGTTTTGTAAGTTAATGACGCTCTGCATATATCTTGGTTTGTCCAGCAAATATAAGGCTTAATTTTAGGAGAAGTGTATTTGAATAGCGATGCTAAAATTCCTTCCAAAATAGTACTCTTCCCTGCTTCATTTAAGCCTGTTATAAAATTAATTCCTTCTTTAAATTCCACAACCTTACTTTTCTTAAATTTCCCAAAGCCTTCAATATCAAGTTTTATCAATTTTACCATCTTATAATTTTTTATCTAAATATCTAATTCCAATTCTCAAAGCATTTTCGAGCCTTTTATTTTTTTGAGAATCTTTCTCCTTTCTGATATCCCCCCTAATCAGTTTAATAAATTGACCTCGGATAGTCTCATCTTCTGTAAGGTTCTCTGGGATATGAACCGCATCAACTATTTTCAAAAAGAAATACTTTGACTCGAACTCTTTCATCAAAAAATTAATATCCAACTGAAGATCAAGCGAAGGACTTCCTTTCATAACAAGTCTTAATATTTTATTCCCCCCCTTGTTTTTTTCTAAAACTTTTTTTATTTCTAAGTCATTATCAAGTTTTGTGCAATCAACCTCAAGTGTATGAAATTCTCTTATAGCTGTTTTAATTGGTTTAACAGTAACTTTCCCCTCTAAATACTCGACAAGAAGAACTGATGAATTAGCATTATTTTTGAAGCTTAATCCTTCTGGCGAGCCTGAATAAAAACATTTTACTTTCCCTTTTATTTCTAATAAATCATGGAAATGTCCCAAGGCAACATAATCTAAATTGGAATTATCAATTTGTAATTTCTTAATCGGTCGATAGCTATATTCAGGGTCTTCATCTACTTTAAGATTTACAGTAGAACCGTGAACTAAGCCAACATTAAAATTGTCATTTTCTTCTGCTTTAAAATTTTCTAAAGGTTCTTTTGCATTGTTTATGTATGCAAGCCCATAAACAGTAAGATTTCCGATTGTCTTTGAGCTCATATTATTACTATCAAAAATATAAACATTTGAAGGGAAACTGTATCCAAACCATAAGCTTTCCTTGTTGTAAGGATCATGATTTCCAGAAATTATAAACGCAGAAATATCCTTTTCTTTTAATCTTTTTAATTCGTCAATAACAAAAGTGACTATAGATTTTGAAGGGTTTGGATCATCAAATAAATCCCCTGCAATTAGCAAAGCATCAACTTTTTCTTTTATGCATAAATCAATAATATTAGAAAAAACATCTTGACAATCTCTCCGATGTAGTTTCGACTTATCTCTCAGAGATTTAAAAGTCATGCCTAAATGCAAATCCCCTGTGTGGATTATTTTAACTTCTGACATATTTTAATCATGAGGATACACCTAATAAGTCTTACTATCATATTATTTATTTAAGATTTAGATGCACTAATTTTATAAGTCTGTAATATCTATCACAATTATGGCTAAACTTTTAACAAAATCGAACTACCTCACGGGATTACAATGTCCAAAACTCCTATGGATAACTAAAAATGACAAGCAAAGAATTCCAGAACCAGATAAAATGACCCAGAAAAAATTCTCAGATGGTCATATTCTTGGAGAATTAGCAAAGAAAGTTTTTCCAGAAGGACAAAATATCCCAGATGATAATTTCATGGAAAACCTAAGAAATACTAAAAAGTTAATTGAAAAAAGAATTCCTTTATTTGAACCTGCTTTTATGATTGATGGATTATATTCTAGGGCAGATGTTTTAGTGCCAGTTGGTGAAGATGAATGGAATATTATAGAGGTTAAAAGCGCAACAAAAGTAAAAGATATGAATTTACATGATGTTTCTTTTCAGAAGTATACTTATGAAAAAGCTGGTTTGAAAATTAGAAAATCTTTCTTAATGCATATCAATAATCAATATTGTTTGGATGAGACTATCGAGCCATCTGAATTATTTACTCAAACAGATATTACAGAGAAAGTTAAAGAAATTTCCGAAGGGATTGAGCCTAGAGTTAAAGATATGATTGAAATTATTTCAGGACAAGAACCCGAATTTTCTGTTAACGACATGCTTACTACAGAGTATGATAATATTTGCCTTGATGAGTTCATGAGCGAGTTACCTAATGATAATATTTTTGATTTTTATAGGATGTTAAAAAAGAAAACTATTGAGTTGTATAAAGATGGATATAAACTTATGAGTGATGTTCCAGAAAGTGTTAAATTAAACGAAAAACAGCAAATTCAAAGAAGATTAGCAAATGATGGTGGAAAGCATATTAACAAGGTTGAAATTAATAATTTTCTTAGAAATTTAGAATATCCAATTTATTATTTGGATTTTGAAACTATTAATCCAGCTTTACCTAAATTTAATAGGATGAAGCCCTACCAAAGAATTCCATTTCAGTTTTCTTTGCATATTCAAAATGAAGAAGGCGGGGAATGTGAACATATTTCTTTTTTAGCAGAGGGAACAGATGACACCCGTCCTAAATTTATGCAATCTCTAAAAGATAATCTTGGAGATAAGGGTAGTATTTTAGTTTATAATCAAGGATTTGAAAAAGGAGTTATGAATGAGGGAGCTACCGCATTCCCAGAATTTAGGGAATGGTATGAAGAAAATATTTTACCTAGAATAAAAGATCTTTGGGATGTTTTCAGGAACTTTTATTATTACGATCCAAAACAAAAAGGCTCGGCTTCAATCAAATATGTGTTACCAGTTTTGTCTGATTTAAGCTATAAAGAGTTAGATATTAATAAGGGGGATTTAGCGAGTTATCAATATGAGCGAGTTACTTATGATCCCTTGATAAGTAATGAGGCTAAACAGAAAGTTAGAGATGATTTGGAGAAATATTGCAAGTTGGACACTTTGGCTGAGGTTGAGATTGTTGGTGCATTGAGAAAGTTAAGTTAAGTTATGTGGTAATAAGTTAAAAGTAATGTCTATAAAGTTAAATTACTGATAAAGGGTATGGACAAGAAAAGTTTAACAGAAACTGATATTAAGACAAAATTTATTACTCCGGCTATTCTTGATGCAAATTGGAACCTTCAAGATCAAATTAGAGAGGAGGTTTATTTTACTGATGGAAGAATTATCCAATATGATAAAACAATCAAGCGTGGAAAAGCAAAAAAAGCTGATTATATTTTATATCATAAATCGAATTTAGCTATTGCAGTAGTTGAAGCTAAGGATAATAATCATGAAGTTGGTGCTGGAATGCAACAGGCTATTGATTATGGAGAAATTTTAGATATCCCTTTTATATTTTCTTCAAATGGAGATGGGTTTATTTTTCATAATAAATTAAAAGGAACTGAGGAAGAATTGGCTATGGACGAATTTCCGAATCCTGATACGTTGTGGAAAATGTATTTAGAAGAAAAGGGATTGGGGGAGCAAGAACAAGATATTATAGAGACCGATTATCATTATGAAGAGGGTGGGAAGGAGCCCAGATATTATCAAAGTATTGCGATAAATAGAACTATAGAAGCTATAGCAAAAGGAAGAAATCGAATTTTATTAGTTATGGCTACTGGAACTGGTAAGACTTTTACTGCGTTTCAAATACTTTGGAGACTTTGGAAATCTAAAAAGAAAAAAAGAATATTGTATTTAGCTGATAGAAACGTATTGATTGATCAAACTATGCAAAATGATTTTAAACCATTTTCTAAAGTTATGACTAAAGTTTCAAACAGAGAAGCTGACCCAGCATTTCAAGTTTATATGGCATTATATCAAGGACTTACTGGAAATGAAGATGTAAAAAATATTTATAAGAATTTTTCTAAAGATTTTTTTGATTTAATTGTGGTTGATGAATGTCATAGGGGGAGTGCGCGAGAAGATTCTAATTGGAGAGATATTTTGAAATATTTTGATTCTGCTACTCAAATTGGGATGACAGCTACTCCTAAGGAGACAAAAAAAGTTTCGAATATAGATTATTTTGGTGAACCGATTTATGAATATTCTTTAAAACAGGGAATTAATGACGGATTTTTGGCCCCTTATGAAGTTTTGAGAGTTTCGATTGATAAAGATGTTGAAGGATATATTCCTGAAAGAGGAAAGAAAGATTGGAGAACAAAGGAAGTTGTCCCTAAGGGAGAATATGGGTCGAAAGATTATGATAAAACTTTGATTATTGATGAGAGAACAAAACTCGTAGCAAATAGAATTTCTGAATATTTGAAAAATACAGATAGGTTTTCCAAAACAATTGTATTCTGTGTGGATATTGATCATGCAGAAAGGGTGAGGCGGGCGTTGGTTAATGAAAATTCTGATTTAGTTAAAAAAGATAACAGATATATAATGAAAATTACTGGAGATGACAAGGAGGGTAAAAGGCAATTGGGTAATTTTATTGATCCATCCTCAAAATATCCCGTAATAGCTGTTACATCTAAATTAATGACTACTGGAGTTGATGCTCAGACTTGCAAATTGATTGTTTTAGATACAATAATTAATTCGATGACTGAATTTAAGCAAATTATTGGACGAGGAACAAGAGTTAGAACTGATTATGGAAAATATTCATTTACTATTATGGATTTTCGAAAAGCTACAAATAACTTTTATGATCCCGACTTTGACGGAATTCCAATTCAATCTGCTGAATATAAAGGAGGAAGTGTTGAACTTCCAAAAAATGAAGAAGATGCAGAGAATAAAGAAGGTGAAGTTATTTTGGAGTCTCCTGATATTGATATTAAGGAAGGTGGTAGTGAAGTTAAAAAATATCGTGTAAAAGATGTTGATGTAAAAATAATAAATGAAGTCGTTCAATATTATGATACCGCTGGGAATTTGATAACTGATAATTTGAAAGATTTTACTAAGAAAAATATAGATAAAAAATATAGGTCATTGCAAGATTTTATTTCTAAGTGGAACATAGTTGACCAGAAAAATGTTTTAGTTGAAGAACTTTTAGAGGAAGGGCTTTTGCTTGGACCACTAAGGGAGCAAGTTAAAGACGGAAAACAATATGATCCGTTTGATTTAATATTACATGTGGCATACGGTGAAAAGCCAATTTCAAGAAAAGAAAGGGCGAAGAAAGTTAAGAAAGATTCTTATTTTGATAAATATGGACAACAAGCTAGGGATGTCATCAATGCTTTACTCGATAAATATTCTGATGAAGGACTTCGGAATTTAGAGAAAACTGAGGTTTTGAAAATTGCGCCATTAAATCAATATGGAAGTTTAACCGAAATTGTGAAATTATTTGGTGGAGTTGTTGGATATAAAGAAATGCTTAAAGAGTTAGAAATGAAAATTTATGCTTGAACATTAATGAGTTAAAAGGTTGACTAGCTTTGGAAATCTTATTTCATCTTTTGAATGATTTATTTTGAAATGTTCTTTTAGATACTCATATCCATTTTCGCTAAAGTCATCGTCAGCTGTAACAAAATTAAATAAATGTTCTTCTTTGCTTTGATATTGCAATGCACTTGCGAGAACTTTGCAATCATCAATATTAGAAATTATATCGTTTATTTTTCTCACTAATTCTTGATTAATTTCCCTAGGATTTATAATAATTTTATCTACTTCAATTTTAAGAAATTTCTCAACTCCCATTTCGAATGAAACTCTTTCTTTTGCCAAAAGTTCAGAGAGTTTTTTTATTTCTATATCTTTTACTTTAACATAAAGTTTTTTTGCACGAGGAGATTCTCTTCTGTTTAAATTTTCAGATAAATCATAATTTTTATCTTTTACTTTTTTCAGTACAGCATTGTGAATTCTCGATCTTTTTTCAAAAAGCTTTTCTAACTCATTCGCAACAAATCCGCATAGAATAATTTTTCCTTTAATACTCTCTACATAATCATAACAATCTTTAACAATCTTTTTAGAAGTATTATTTCTATTAACATAATTCACAACAATATTTGTATCAAGGAAATTGTCAATTGTCATATTATTAATACAAATCTTCCAAGATATTTCTTATCTCATTGATTTCTTTTGAAGTCTCCAAATTTACACTTTCTCCTAAACTGTTTAAATAGATAGAATAGATATTAGATAAAGATTCTTTCAAAGATATTTCTCTGGATTCAATCATATTCCCAATATAGAACCTTAAAATTTCACTTTGATCCTTGAATCTATTTAATTTTTTTATACTTTTATATGCACTATATGTTGCGAAATATTTCCATAGAGAATCAAATGTAATAATAACATCTCTTCTATAACTTTCTTCTTTCAAGTTTTCTAAATAAAATAATTTTCTAATTGTAGAATTAAATTTATCGAAATAATCAAACACATGAAATTCTTCATCTATTGGACAATTAATATATATATTATTCAAATTTTCAAGTATTTTCTCTTTATTCCATTTATCTTTAGTGTTGTCTATAAAATTATCACAATGGACATAGAATAAATCTCCGTACTTTTCATGCTGTTCTCTTTGAATAGTTATAGAAGATTTACCTTTTTTGTCTTCAATAGATTTGACTATTGAATTTTTAATTTGAATCTCGTGATCAAAATGAATTTCTTTAAAATATTCTTTATCTGGCTCTGCTGCCATTAAAGGAATTATTCCGTATAGATACCAAATAGTTGGAAGATCTTTTAATTCACTAGAATCTTTTATTACGTCAACTGCAACTTTTGCAAATTCTGTTTTTGTTGGAATTTTTTTGTGTTCTTTGTATTGTTCTAAAATTAAATTATACAGAGCATTAAATTTTTTCTTTTCCTCTGTGCTAATTGGGATTTCAAAATAAGTTTCAGGATAAGATAATTGATACATTTTCTTCTTATCTGTAGAAATAATTTCCTTAACTTTCTTTTCATCTTTTAATTTTTGTAAGAATTTTTCTACAGTAGTCCAGTTGGAGCCGAGTTTAAATTTTAAGTCGGTAATGGTTAAAGGTTTATCTTCCAAATATTTGAGAATATCGCTTTCTATAACAATGGCAGTCTTCTTACTCATAATAATAACTCACCATCTCCCATACTTAATTCTATTATTTTTGGTTTATAAATTTTTCTATAGTTCATAAGTTTGTGACCTCATATTCTTATTATGTGAACTACAACAATATTTATATAGTGCGTTGCGAATATATTTGATATGGTAAAAACAACCGCGAGAAAAGTTTTCAAATTAGGCAGAATGAAACTGATGTTAGCTGGAGGAATATCTAGAACTGGAAGCCCCCATATTTATACTGGGCTAAAAGATAAAGCCGGAGTATCAGTCGGTGCCTCTATTGGTGGCAGGGGAAAAGAGGTTCATGTAAGTCACAATAAAAATAATAATCAAATAGGATTTAAACATAATTTAGATTCTGGGAAAACTACTCCTAAATTAAAATATAAAGGAAGGCGGATTTATTGAGATGGTAAAATACATAAAGAAAAAAATTAAATCTCTGGATGACGGAGATAGTGGAGTATTTGCAGATGGAACTAGATTTAGACTTGCAAATGTCCGAGCACATGAGAAGCATCAATTTGGTGGAACAACTGCAAAAAGAACTCTTGGTGGGATGATTGGCCGAACAAAAAGAATTGTGCAAGTGAGAACTGTTGCAAGAGGAGTTTATGGGAGATCAATTGTTGAAATAAAAAATAAAGATGGCTCGATAAATGAAAGAATGAGAAAGAAGGGGTATAAAAATAAAGGACGATGAATTACGAAGAACATTTTATTGCTAGCGCAATAGCAGGATTTTGTAGAAATGCGAGTTCTCAAAAACAAAGAAATAATATTATAGATCCAAAAGAATTATTATTATCAACTGGAGCATCAATTCTAGGGGGAATATTGCCAGATAAAATTGAACCTGCAACAAATCCAAATCATAGAAATTTCGCACATAGTTGGATGACTTTTGGGTTGCTTAGTTTGGGAGAAAATATTTTACAAAAAAATGAAAATATTAATCCAAATTTTAAAAATTTATTATCTGATGTTTCTTTAGGATATAAGACTCATTTATTAATGGATGCAACAACACCTAAGGGATTACCTTTTATTGGGAGGATAAGTTAGAATGGTTAATGTTAATCCAACTGGAGTTATATCTGGACCTGCTATGGCAGTTTTGGGCGGAATAGTTTTGGTCATTGCTCCCTGGTTTTCGAGTATTAATTTTTTCGCGAAATTATTAGTATCACTTATAGGTATAGGACTGATTTTCATAGGGAGTAAAAATTAAATTACAGTAGATTAAAATGGCTTGCAAAATAACACATAAAAAAAATAAAAATGGGGGATTGTTAGAATAAAAGAAAATGAAAAAGGAAGAAAAAATATTCTTATATGTGATAATTCCCTCATTTGTAATTTACTTTTTATTAGCTTGGATAAAGAAAGATTTGCTTATTAATTTCTCAAAGAACACTTTTTCTACATTATTAGTTTGGATGATGAGCATAACTATTTCTCCCATGCTTCCTGGTATTCTTAATTCTGGAGGAGATGGCTTTGAGAAAGTTAGATGGAGTCATTTATTTCAAACAAAAGAGAAAGGGTTTTTATTTTTTATGATAGATTTAATTTTAGTAGTGGGTGTCATTGCATTAATTAAAACCGGGCTAACAAAATTCTTTTCATTTGTTCCACTGTTTCTCATCCCTGTTAGCGTATCGTGGATTTTATTTTGCTACTTATATTATATGAAAATTAATAATTATAAATTTCCTCATTTTTATTTTTGGATTACTCTTGTCTTAATTTCTTTGAGTTCTATGGGAATTTATTTATTAGCATATAACTAAATCATGGGAGTAAAAATAAAATGGTAACAACAGGCGAGAAACCAGGTAAAGGAACATATCAATGTAAGAGTTGTGGGCAACGAGTAGTTTTGGATGACACAACAGATACAATGCCACCTTGTCCTAAATGTGAAAAGACAGAATTTCATAAAATAAATTAATTTTTAAATACTTCTCTCAAGACTGAATCCATTAATTTCTCACTATCTTTTTCATTTTCTTTCATTTTCTTTTCTAATAAATCACATAGTTTCATCAGCTCATCAACTTTAGCTACGATTCTTTTTTGTTCTGGGAATGGGGGAAGTGAAAAGGGAAAATTTCTAATAAGAGTTAAATTTAGATTTCCTTGGGAATGGCCTATTCCTAATGTATTCGTGGTAGAATGCGCTCTTCCTATTGGAGAATTTAACCAAATTGTTAAATAGTTTGTATCTATATAATTATTAAACATCTTAATTAATGCTATACTGACATATATGGCAAAATCAATATCTTTGTCTATAACTGCAGCTTCTCCAATCCCAGCCCCAACACGGGTTAAAAGAACATCTCTTAATTCTGCTTTTTTATTTGTAACGTACTTATTATAATCTTCTTTTGAGACGCATCTATAGATTTCTGGCATAAATTTAAATGGTTTAACATTTTTTGCAGATAAAAAAGGCATACCTTTTTCTGAGTAATTTGGAGTTAGGTGTGTTCCATCTGTAATTAATTTAGATATATTCCCTAGACGACACCAAACCCAACCCTTTGGCAACTCATAAGGAATCTCACTCTCCTCAATTTTAGACGATGGTTTTTCTTTTTTAATTTTCTTTTCTCTGATCAATTTTTCTTTTCCCCTTTTGATTTTTTCAAGAAGTATTTCTGCCGATTCATCATTTGTATCTTGCGAAACTAATTTCCCTGAAACTGCATCAGAAAGAATTGATTGCCTTAGTTTTTTTATTAGGGATAGGTCATTTTCATTTTCCAATTCTTTAATTTCGTTTTTTATTGAATTAATTTTTTTTAGAATATTTTCTTGATCTTTAATTAAAGGTAAGGAAATTTTTAGAGGCAAAAATTTTTTTGCTTTAAGTTCGGTTTTTATTCCACCACCGATTTGAGAATTTACAATTTCTTTAAAAACTGCGCTCTTGAGGAACCACTTAAAATATTCAACATTAATTTTACTTTTATCAAATTCATATGAAGAATAATGAATAGTAGCTATAATGTCTTCATCTCCCTGGTAAATAGCCAGAGCTCCTTTTTCTATATTGATTCCAGAGATAACCAAATCCCCGTGCTTAATTAAAATCATATTAGTATTTGTCAACTTATCACTTAAGTGTATATTCCCTGAAAAATCTATTTTATTTAATCTTTTTAATCCTAAATCATTTGCCTCAAATGGCTTATATCTATCTGGTCGCTCAATTAAAAAATCTGAAATTTTCACCTTCTGAAATTCCATTAAATAGCCCCCTTAATCTTCCCCAATAATTTAGAACTCTCAATAAAGCTCTTCTCTAACTTTTCTAAAATCTCACCAGAAGATAAAACTTCATCCTCTTCTCCCACATGAGGATTATTGATGTCTAAATTATAATTTCTCTTAACTATGTCTTCAAAAGAAACTTTCCAGGCATACTCATTTTCAACTCGATTATTCCACCATTTTTTTTCTATATCAAATTCTTCAATTCTCATTGGCTTTGTTTTATTATAAGTTTTATACCCTTCTGGCAATTTATGTTCAAAATACCAAATATCTTTTGTTGGCTTTCCTTTAGTAAAAAATAATAAATTAGTTCTAATCCCAGTATAGGGACTAAAAACTCCGTTAGGGAGTCTGACAATTGTATGTAGATTAAATTCTTTTAGTAATTTTTCTTTAATTCTGGTTTTAACACCTTCGCCAAATAAAAATCCGTCAGGAAGAACTAATCCACACCTTCCAGTATCTTTTAATCGCTTCATAATTAGAGCCATAAATAAATCAGCAGTTTCACGAGTTTGAAATTCAGTTGGGAAATTTTTTTCTATTCCTAATTCTTCAGCTCCTCCAAATGGGGGATTTGTAATAAAGCAATCAATAGCATCTCCTGCGTTGTAGTCTCGTAAAGGTTTCCCAAGAGAATTTCCATGTGTAATACTTGGCGTTTCAATTCCATGTAGAATTAAATTTGTTGTACAAAGTAAATGAGGTAGTGGTTTTTTTTCGGTTCCAAGGATAGATTTATTTTTTACTTCTCTGTCCTCAATACTTTTTACTTGTTTTTCTAAATGATCAGACGCACAGATTAGAAAGCCACCTGTTCCGCAGGCAGGATCCATAACTTTTTCTCCGAGTCTTGGATTTATCATATCCACAATAAACTGAGTAACTGGACGCGGTGTATAAAATTCACCAGAGCTTCCTGCATTTTGAAGTTCTTTTAGAATTGATTCGTAAATATCGTTAAACGTGTGTCTATCTTCTTTTGTTGCAAAATCAATTTCATTAATCTTATTTATTACTTGACGAATCAAAACTCCGTTTTTCATATAATTATAAGTATCCTCAAAAACTCCACCAACTAATTGTGCCTTTCTGTCTTTTTTCGATTTTAATTTTTTTAATTCTGGAAACAACGAATTGTTAATAAAATCTGATAAATCTTCTCCTGTTATACCTTCAGAATTTAGAGCCCAATTTCTCCATTTTAGATTTTCTGGAATTACCGATTTGTATTCTTTGTTTTCGATTGCTGCTTGTGTTTCTGTGTCACTATCCATTGCATCAAATACTTTTAGGAAAATCATCCAAACAATTTGAGAAATTCTTTGAGCATCTCCATCTACACCTTCATCACGACGCATAATATTCCTAATGGACTGGATAATATTTCCCACACTCATATAAAATTATTGTTAATAACCTTTATAACAATTTAGTTGTGAAGCTATCATTTAGTTCAATAGGAATATTTAAGGGAGAATTTTGATAAAAGCCAAATCGGAATAAATCTTGGATAACGAAGTTATCCAAATAATAGAGCCAGTCCCCTCAATATACTCTATTATGCCGACTGGCTCCTGGTAATTTTTTGAATATTTTATATACGACGAACACAGATTTATTCTCTAAAATAAGGGGTCCTATTTTTGGGAGTTTTTAGCAAATTCTAAAACTTTATTTAATTTTAATTTTAGATATCTTTTATCGACCGCATCTCCAAATTTCTTATATTTTTTTACTTTATTCTTATCAGTTATAACAAAAAACCATTTTTCATATTGATTTAAGACTTTTAATTTCTCTTTCATTCTGCTAACTTTAGAAAGAACGCTTCCAGTCTCAATCTCAATTGCATATTTCTTTCCATTAATTTCAAAAACAATATCAGGCTTTTTAGTTGTGTAAAGTTTGGTCTCAATCCCATTCTTTTCTAAAAATTCTGAAATATTATGTGTCATAAATAAATGCATAAAACTTTCATTATGTCTTGGTTGTAAAACAAACTCTTCCATTTTATCATTCAACAAATTTTTGTATTTCTTAATCTGATAACTTTCATCCAAAAGAAATTTTATCTCATCCTTTTTCAAATATTTTTTGTGAAAAAATCTTTTATTCGGATCAACTTTAATATTAACTTTATTCTGCATAACTTTTTCTTTCTTAATTATTTTCAACTCATCTGGATTAGTAGTAATTAACCTATGTTCAGCAGGTGAAGCAATAACTTTCAATTCAGAATGATCATCTTCCATCATCAAAAGCCCTTCTCCGATATTTGCAGTCAAAAGATGAATTCTCTCATTTTCACTTAAATGAAAAGTTCTACAAATACTATCAATCACTGCAGGTTTTTGTTTCATTAGAATAGTATACGCAGAATTTGCAAGAACCGATTTCCCAGCTTTTGAATCCAATAATCCCTCAACTTCCTGATTAATTAATAATAATCCTAAATTAAATTTCCTACAAGTTTTTACAATCTCAAAGATATACCCAGCCTCTTCAGTCTTAGAGAGTAATGACCAAGCCTCATCGATTAACAATATTTTTCTGTTTAAATTGGATTTCATCTTCATATAAATATAATCCAAAACCAAAAACATAACAGACGGCTTAACTTGGGAAGGTAGATTCCCAATATCAAAACAAACAAGATTATTATTAAAATCTAAATTAGTTTGCCTATTCATAAATCCAAAAACTCCAGAAACATACATATCGAGTCTACTAGCTAAACTATTAATCGTAGTCTTTTCCAATTTGGAAGCTTCGGTTTCCATTTGTTTAAATACTTTCATTAAATCTCCTAAGATTGGTGGTTCATTATTCCAAGTGTCTGGATTAGTCGTAATTCCTTTTAATTTGTAAGCTCTGTTTATCGCCTTATCGATAAATGCCCTCTGTATATCTGTTAAATCTCCTAGCATAACTTTCATTAAATCCATCAATGATAATCGTTTTTCTATGTAGTCGTGTCCCATCAAATCAAGAGGGTTTATGATTGTCTTAGAATCTCTAGAAAGATCGATTCTCTGCCCCTTAAAATGCGACACAAGGGCTCCGTATTCTCCTTGTGGATCAATAACCATAACTCTAACACCATTCAACAAATACCTAATTATTAACAACTTACAAAAGTAAGATTTTCCTCCACCCGATTGTGCCAACACTATTCCATTAGGATTTGATAAATTGAAAATATCCTTTATTATTGGAATATTATTTTTATTAAGCCCGAGCCAAACTCCTGATTCATCAAACTTAGAAAAAGAGGATGTGAATGGAAAGAATGCAGACAATGCAGGAGTAGTTATGTTTCTTGTAATTTTTAAAAAATCTTTTGCTAAAGGCAAACAAGATTTTAATCCATCTAACATTCTAAAAAGTGGCTTTCTCGGAATTATTAATAAAGAATTAAGTTCCGATTCTATTTTTCTAGTTAATAAATCAAGTTCCTTTAAGCTATCTGCTCTACAATTAATATATAAACTAACATCAAATAATTTTTCATTTCCTTTTTGCAAATTAGATAAAATAGATTTTGTATCTTGATATTTAATTTCTAAACTTGGGGATAGTTGGTTTTTTAGTTTCGCAGCATACAAATCTGCTCTTTGTTTTTGCAATTCTCTATTTAATAAAATTAAAGTTTGTTCTATTTGATGTGGATTAATATGTAAGGAAAAATCAAAATCCCCAGAACAACTTACTAGTCTATCAAGAAATCCATTTTCAACACTTCTTGGATAACCATAAGCATATATTATTTTATGAAATTTGCCGTCGATATTTAGAAAATCTGGAGAGTTCTTTATTTCATCTGGATAAAGATTGGATTTCTGGCTTAATATTTTTGAAAAAATCATCTTTAACTTATCGCTTTTCATTCTCGAAGTTTTAAGATTCAAACTATGTAATCTATCTTCACATAAATCTATCTGAATACTAATATCACTTGTTTCTGGAATCACAACATAAAAATCTCTGTTCATGGCACTATTATCTTCAATTAAATTTTCCATGTGATTTTTGTAAGAATCAAACATTTCTTTATGATTTTCATTAGACATTTTATTCTTTAGAGAATCGAGATATGAATCTAGATCAAGAGTCCCAGTTGTCATTAATATCTGAATTGGGAAATCTATGGAGTTAAGAAATTTTTGAAAAGCATAACTTATAGTTTCTTTTTCTTTTTGAGTTTTCATAGAAAAATTTATCGACTCTACCTTAATGACTGCAATCTTTTTATTATTGGAAATAATTAGATTATCTTTTATTTTACCTAAAGCCAAAGCCTTTTCTAATTTTTCTTGTGTGTCTAAATTTCTAAATTTTAACCAAGTATACCAGTTTTTTATATTGTTTTGCAAATCAAAAAACATAAAGCCAATAGCTAGTAAGCTTGGTATTGAAGATAAAAATATCCTTATGGGTAAATTTGCTTGTAATTTAAAAAATAACCCGAATGCTATTGGTAAGAATATTAAAACATAAAATAGTTGAGTAAAAGTTAATCCAAAAACTATTTTCTCCTTATATTCTAATTGTTGAGGAATTTCATACATCTTATGCTAATGCCCCCGCAACTTTGGCAACAGTTCCAATTGGACCAGCCAAAGCATTGGCAGCTTTAATAATAACAAATAAAATTAAAAATACCGTCAACAAATTTACTAAGGAGAAAGCTCCGATCATAACAATTATTTTCATATTTCTAAACAATGATAATTCCAAGAACTTTGAAGATGCTAAGAATACTATAGAATAAAAAAATGGCAAAGACATTATCACGAATAAATAATTTAAAATTAATTTTCCATATTGATTTAATGGTTCTACAAAATAAAAGAAAATTCCAATAGCGAAGAAGATTACTCCTATTCCTACGCAAATATATCTTAAAACTAGGAAAATTAATGTAATTACCAAAGTCATGATATATGGAAGTAGAAGAACTAGCTCTAATCCAATATTTGTTATACTATCCATAGTTATTAAGAAAAAATCATCTCTGATTAAATTAAAAATTACAGTAGATACGGCAGAAATAACCTTAAGGATTAATTCATACAGAAAAAAACTAATTTGAATAAATATCATCATTAAAATAATATTAGACAGACTTCTCTTTGCTTTCTCTCGTTGCTCTACGGAATGTCCTGACAATAAAAACCTAAACCCAGTAATCAAAAGAAGTATACCATAAAATAATGAAAGGATGTAAATTATAATTACCCACGTTTCTGTAAATATTTCTATATTCACTGGCTCGGTCAAAAGCTTGTCAACCATATCTAGCAATGGTCTTATTGGCTGATTTAAAATATAAATTAAAAATTCAAAGAACTTTTCAACTAAGCAACTTCCAAGATTAGTTATTCCGCAATCACTCATAATAACCTAAGTGAAAAATAATATTTACTCAAAAAGCTAAATATAATATATCCAAAAAATCCAATAGAGGAAAATTCAATTAGAAGTTCTTTATCATCTTCATCAAAAACATTAATGAATCTTTTTGTTTTTCTTGTATTTAATTGAGCCGTAATTTTATTTTGATTTTCTACGGCTTTGAATTCTGCAAAATTCTTTGCTATTATACTTTCTCCAGCATAAGTTATATTTAACTCTAAATTCTCTGGAAGAATAGTTACACTGATTGTTTCATCAATATAATAATTCAATTTGTCCGTTTTTATTTCAAAATCAATTTCATTATAACTTAAATCACAATTTCTTAGAATATTTCCAAAATGACTAAATAATTTTATTCTACAATTCGCAATATCTTTTATAACGAACTCAAATCTATCTTGATTCTCATCAACATGAATATTATTAAGTTCTGTATTTTCTTCTCTTATTGCTTCCAGTGTTAAAACATAATATGGTAAAGTATAATTCAATTTGTAAATATAATTGGTTCTTCTATATTCAGCGTCTATAAAACTTAATTCTAATGCACTAATATTATTTGCTTCAAGATAACCTGCTGTCATTCCGTTATATTCATTTGTTATTTCAAACAAGCTTTCAGGATTAGCTTTTAGTAATTTAGTATTAAGAGTATCTGATATTGTTATTCTATCTGTTACATATTCGCTATAACTGTACCTACACCATCCATTTCTTCTTCTATAATGTTTGATTCTATATTTGACTTTGATTTCAACTTGTGATTTCAAAATTATATTATCGTTATTACTTCCACTAATTACGAAACTCATTAATTTATTATTTCCAATATAATTCCCATTAATAAAAATTCTTAAAGTTTCATCTTGATCCCTTAAAGAATATCTCGTCCTACAATCATACCTTTGCCTATGAGTTGGAAGTTCTATATCATAATTATATTCAGATAATATTTTTCCTCTCTCTGGAATGTAAAGTATACCCTCTTCTAAAACCGAGGGCATTGGAGCTATAATTTTTATCCAAGCATCTTTTATAACTCCTCTATTTGTTGTAATCCCATTGGGAGATTCTTCAATATTTAAATCTAAATTCCAAGAATAAACAAAATCATGATCTGGAAATACATTTGTAGGATTAAAAATATCTGCAATTAAAAGATTCTTTTCTATTATACTTAAACTGCTATCTTTAATTGAATTGCAAATTTCTATTTCTCCAGCGATTAAATCATTACAATTAAACGCAGTTGCCAAAGGCAAAGCTAAGGCAACTGCTAATAATAAAAAGATTTTATTCATTTCACAAAGTTATCCCAGGACAAGATCTACGACAAAAGGTGCTGCCCATATTACTATGAGTCCTATGATAACATACATTACCATATTCTTAGCCTTCTCTCGCTTGCCTGGATCTGAACCACTAGCAACATAAGTAATACCTGCAAAAAGCATTACCAATCCTGCTATTACCGTCGCTGCATATTTGACTAAGTCATATATCACAGTAAGTGGAGCTAAGATTTCTTCAAAATCTGCATCACTCGCTGCAACTGCTAACCCAATCTGAATTACTATTAATAGTAATATCGCAACTAAGGTAAGATTCAATCTTTGTTTAGTTCTTTGTTGTGGTTTATGTGCCATTGCAAAATCTGTTTGAGTTTTTTCTTATTTTTGTATTTTGATTTTAAAACATTAAAACAAGTTTCACAAACATTAGATTCCTCATTTAGTTCTTTTCCACAAAGGATACATTGTGTTTCCATAATTTATCTAGATCGATTGGTTATAAAGCGACTCGGAGAAAAATTGGTTACTAGAAAATAGTTTAAAAAATAACCATTTCTTTTCCTATTTATTATAAGTCTTGATTCAATAATTATTTTATGGAAGGAAAAATTTCAGAAGATATTGGAGACGAAATAATTATTAAATTAAAAGAAATAAATAAAATATTAAAGAATATTCTTAGGAGGAACAATGCAAAAGAATGCACAAATTCATCTTGTATTAGAAACTTTTCGGCTTGAGAAATTAAAACAATTAGCAAGGGAAGAAAATATCAGCTTGAATAATTATTGTTTATCTAGGATTTACACAAGACCTCAATTAACCATTATTGAAGAAAAATTAAACAAACTATTAAATAAAAATGGAATTAAATAAAATAATTCAAGGGGATTGCATCCAGATCATGAAAGAAATGCCCAGTAGATACATCGATTTAATTGTCACAGATCCACCCTATGGAGATAATGTTGGATATGGATGGAATAACAAGACAATAATAAATAATGAAAATCCATTAATTAATTGTACCGCTTTAGTAGAAATGTATCGAGTTCTAAAATTAAATAGTTCTCTTTATTTATTTACTAATTGGAAACATTATCCATTCTTAACAGAGTTTATCTCTAGATATACTAAATTTAAAATTAGACACTTGGTAGTTTGGGAAAAACATAATTTTGGACTGGGTTGGGCGTTTAGACATCAATATGAATTAATATTAGTCTTAGAGAAAGGTAAACCTAAATATAATTTAAAGAATTTCTCAGATGTCCAAACTGCTTCGCATATAAATCATAATAAATCAAATCACCCTCATCAAAAGCCAGTTGATTTATTAATGAAAATGATTGAACATAGTTCTAAGGTTGGAGATTTAGTTTTGGATCCGTTTGCTGGTAGTGGTTCTACTGGTAAGGCTTGTGAAAAACTTGATAGGAAGTGGATTGGAATTGAGTTGGATGAGAAGTGGATCAATAGGAGAGAGAAAGATAATGGGAAATAATACTTTAAAATTGAGATTTGTTGAACATTTTGCTATATTTACAATTACAGGATTTTTGCTATATGAATTTTTGATGAATATGCAAATAACTCTTTTTAGTTATAATATTTTTGGTGAATTAATGTTAATTACTATATGGTATTTAGCTTGGATGGGCACAATGAGCCTGATTAAAAAGCTGTTGAAGAGGAGTTTGCAGGAGGTGAAAATGGGAGACGAATATATTGAAAGACGTAGAGAAGCAATCAAGAGTTCTAAGACTGATGAGGAGATAGATAATGTTTTGAATGGAACTTATAATGATGGCTTCGAAGATGGAAATGATTGAAGATAATTTGAAAAGTGGAAATACAATCAATTATAAGGCTTATAGGAAGTTGGGTAGGTATTGAGTTGGATAATAATTTTTATACTTATATAATATATTCAAAAGCACCCATATCAATTCTTAAACCTCCACCTATGGGTACTGAATCCAGTGGGTCTCCAGAATCTATAGCTAAAGAATTTAGTTGTAGATTATAATTATCATCATTCGGATTAATAAATAAGGGATCAAACTCCTCTAGGTTAGAGTATGTTGATGCTACATTTATTATCGGAGCAGAATTTCTAACACGGTAATTACCCCAGAAAATTATATTTTTTATAATCGCACTATCATATCCACTCGAAAGATGAACCCCTGGAGTGTTCCAATAACCAGTATTTTCAACAACGGTATTACTAGAGAATATTAAATTTGTATGACTTCTTGATTCTAAGGTTAGTGCTCCTCCATAATTAGTCGCATAATTTTTGTCTATTAAACAATTGATAATTGATACATTTCCAGTCTCTATAAAGATTCCACCTCCATTTGTCGCTGTATTTCCTGTAATTCTACAATCCTCTAAATTAACATTGCCCTCAATATAAATTCCTCCGCCATGAACACCTTTATTTCCACCATTTGCTAAAGTAATCCCCTTAAGGGTACTACTTAGTCCAGAAGGTATAAGTGCCTTTACTAATGTTAGACCACGATTACCTCCATCAATTATAGTTTCCTCATAGCCAGAGCCAATTAATGTTATATTTTTTGTGATAATAATATTTTCATTATAAATTCCTGCTTTAACATTAATTATATTGTTATTAACCACATTATCAATAGCATTTTGAATTAGTTTAAATTTGGTTAATCCAAATCCATCTTCAGATGTATTATAATTACCATCAACATACACCGTGAATCCAGCCGCACAAATTTCATTAGATTTGTTTACAGGTAATGCTATCACAGGACTTTCACAAAAAGAGCTTGTTGTCCCAGGATTTATACAAGTATAATTTTGAAAATTTTGATAGACATTATCATCTTGGCAGAAATAATCCCCAACATAAGATGAAATACCGCAATCTAAAGAATTATAGCACATAACTGTAGTATTAGTATTATTACCTGTTTGATTAGTGTCATTTATAGAGGAACAGACATTAAAATCACATCCCAAACTTTCATTTCTTATAACTTGGCTACCATCTTCACACATAAATATGTCATCTTCACAAGAAGATATACAGGTTTCATTATACCATATCCCAACCTCTAAGCATTCGTTTGCATTACATAAGTCTAAATTTTCAATACTGCAGCCAATGGGTTTGGTGTAACTTTTAGCCCATCCTATTTTTTTCTCAAAAATCTTTAATATTCCCTTGGAGCAAGAATTAACTTTATCTTTACCTGGTTTTATCTCTAGAATCTGATTACAACTGCAACCGTAGATTATTTGCTTCCCCTCTGTATTTGGACATTCATCCTCATTATTCAAAACACCATCACTATCACTATCACCAGCACTAACAAATCCAATTAACAAGAAAAAGAAAATCAAAAATATTACTTCTTTCATAAAAATGATCAAACAATTATCTTTTTAAATATTATTATACTTTATTAATTAATTAAACTTCCCCGCTACTATAAGTTGGATTATTTCATAATTTTCACACCTGAATAACCCTCAACAACTGAAACTCCCTAATCATTATCTTCATCTCATCAACCTCTGGCATAATCACACTCATCTGTCTTTCTAACATCTCAACTCTATCTTGCAAAACCTCTTTTTCATTTTTTGCCTTAACTAGCTCCTTTTCTATCTCTGTTTTTGTCAAATCTATTAACATATCATCTTCATTAATAGTGTCTCTCATTCCAAGCATATCAGAATAATAATGAATTTTATCCGACTTTTTCCAACCAAATCTGTATTTTAGTGCTGATTCAGACTTATATCTCGGAAGCCAATAACAACAGGAGCAATGTCTAAAATCATACATTGTAAGCTCTGAGTATTTTTGACCTGCAAGACTCTTGATATCTCCAAATAATTTCTTCCCATATTTTTTCAGATATTCATTAACAGTATTTGGTTTAATCTGGAATAAAAAATCCTCCCGCTGAAGATTATTAATTTCAATATATTCTTTTATAACTCTAGAGCAGAACATTAATTTAATTCTCCTTCCAAAAGTTTTGCTAACTTCATCTCTTATAGTAAGTTCTCTGCAATTGTTATGCAAATCTGAAACCTTGATGTTTATCAATTCGCTAGGTGCTCTTATGCCTGTATCAAAAAGAAATGTAATTAATGTTTTATATTTGAAATTCACATTTTCACATAATCTAGATATTTGTTCTTCAGTTAAATATACCCAAGATGGCTTATCTTTAGTAGTATCTAAGTCAATTGTAATGTCTTCTACATTTATTCCATTTTTTCTGTTAACCTTTTGATGCCAATGCCAGAATGCTTTGAATATTTTAACAAAGTTTGCAGGGTCTCTGTAAATTCCCCCCTTAACCTTTTCAATTGTGCCATTTCTCATACCACTAAAGAATATATGTAAGGTTCTCTCTGTAACTTTTGTTATATCTTTTAGATCATAAAGTTCATCGAACTTTTTTGAGAGAAATATCATTCTTTGTTTTAAACTATTTAGACGAGTAAAACTCCTAGAGCCTTTTTTATTTTTGCCAGAAATATTTAGACCATGCTCCATGTCAAAAATATAATCTAAAATAGTTTTTGAATTCTCTTTAGATAATTCTGGAATGCCATCCTTCACAGATTCTTTCCAGGAAAGATATCTTTCCTTATGCTTATAGGGATCTATCTTCATTCATTTTAGAAGAGATATTATATAAAAAGTCCATTGTATAAATCTTGTATATCGACGGAAAGCCCATCGATTTCCATTTTTGTCCAGAACGCCCCAACCGGGGATTGAACCCGGATCTCGGCCGCGACAGGGCCGTGTACTAACCACTATACTATTGAGGCAGTGGTATTCAAAACTCTTTACAGTGTCATGAATATAATTATAATTAAGAGAATTGCTTTTTAAGAGTATCGATTACTTCTTTTTTTTTACAATTCTGACCTTTTTCACAAGAGCAATTTTCTTTGCTGGTTTCTTTTCAGTTAGCTTTGATACGTCAGATCGGAGTTTTCCAATCTCTTCTAGAAGCATGGCGTGGTTCAAAGACAGTTGTTGCATCTTCTCGTGAATGTCAGAAAATGCGTCGTTAAGCATTAGCATGTCTTTTTTGACATAACCAAAACTTGCTGAAACATTTCTTTCAACTTGTGCTGCTGTTTTTTCCATAATAAATTATATTTACTATATTTATAAAACTTTTGTAACTTTAGAATTACAACTGACGGAACCTAGGGTTCCCTACAGATAGCCCCCTCTAATTAGTTTTGTATTAAAATCAATTTTCTAATAAAAAATTGATTTTAATACAAACAATACAAGGCGAAATTAAATTTCTTTACGGCGCCGTCCAGAGGACAAGCCTTTAACCTAAAATCTAATTCCGCAAATACATTATTTCGCTCCTTAATCGCGATTTTAATTATTTCCAATCCTGAAAAAACAAATTAGCGACGAGAGTAACTGTTTTAAACTCAGCTTTATTACTTTTTTTATGAAGCAAGAATATGAGCTATTAGCGCCAGTTGGAAATTTTAGAAATTTATATGCGGCAATAGAAGCTGGGTGTGACGCGGTATACTTTGGGATTAGGGGCTTTAATATGAGGGCTACTGCTAAGAATTTTACTCTTAGAGACTTGCCAAGAATTAGAAAAATTTGTAATGAATCTAAAAGAAAAGTAAAAATGTATTTGACGCTGAATACTGTAATGTACGAAGAAGATCAGGAAAAATTGGAAAGAATTATTAAAGGTATATGTGGGAAAGTTGATGCTGTGATTTGTGTTGATATGTCAGTTATTGGACTATGTAAAAAATATAAAATTCCATTTCATATTTCTACTCAAGCTTCAATTTCTAATTTGGCTTCAGCAAAATTTTATAAAAAACTCGGGGCTGAACGAGTTGTTTTGGCTAGAGAATTAAATCTTAAACAAATTAAAAAAATATCTAAATCTATTGAGGTTGAATGTTTCATTCATGGGGCTATGTGTGTTGCTGTTTCGGGAAGATGTTTTATGTCTGAGTACTCTCAGGGGCTGTCAGCTAACAAGGGGCAATGTGCACAACTTTGTCGAAGGTCTTGGAATATTAAAGATGATGCTGGGAATGAATTGAAGTTAGAAAATAATAGAGTTATGTCTGCTAAAGATTTGTGTACTTTGCCGTTTATTGAAAAAATGAAAGAAGCTGGAATTACTAGTTTTAAGATTGAGGGGCGAAATCGGAGTGCGGAATATGTGTATACCGTTGTTTCGGAATATAGAAAGGCTCTTGATAAAAAATTAACTCGAGAAGAAATTGTTCAGGGAATTGCTAATTTGAAAAAAGTTTACAATCGTGGATTTAGTTCTGGATTTTATTTGAAGATGCCAACGGCTGACGATTTTTCTTTTTCAGAACATGGCGACCAAGAGGAGCGAAAAGAATTTGTTGGGAAAATTTACAAGTATTGGCCGAGGGCGAAAGTTTGTTCTTTGAAAATGAATTCTGGGAAATTGAAAGTTGGGGAAGAAGTTTATTTGATTTCTAATAATGCTCCAATAAAACGGGTGAAGGTTAAGTCGATTCAACTAGAGGGGAGAGATGTTAAATCAATTAAGAAGGGTGACGATGTTGGAATTGATTTTGGAGTTCGGGCTTTGAATGGAACCGAAGTTTACAAAATTAATAAGGTTTGATTTTGTAGTTGGGGGAGGCGAGTTGGAAGTAATTAGTTCGCTTCGCTCGTAGTTAGTAGTGGGATGCATTGTTGCGCTCTTTAGTCGCGCTTTTCGTATTGGGCTATTGATTTGGATTTTAATGGATGAAAAGGTTTAATAATAAAAAGTTCTTGAGATTATTATGGTAAATAAGACTGCTTTGACGATTATTGTTAGTATTATCTTGACTGTGATTATGATTTCTTTGGTTAATGTTGGGACTAGCATTGTATTAACTGAGCCTGAGCATAGTGATTATTGCGATGAGTCTGAAATGATATGGAAAGAGAATATGACTGATAGCGAAAGAGAGGCTCAAAGAGTTGCGAGTAATGAATGCAGTGACGCTTATCAGGAAGCTAGAAAACCATATAATCAATATAGGTATTATATTTTCGCTGGGATTGGATTTGTTTTACTTCTAGTTGGATTATTTTTTAAGGAAAACATTATTCAATTAACTGGTTTAGCCGCTGGGGGAATTTTAGTCGCTGAAGGAATTGTTATTAATTTAGAAAATAAAGGAATTGTGTTCTTTTCTTTACTTGCTATTTTGGCTGTCTTTGGAGTTGTGGCTTATCGAGTAATTCATAGACACGAAGAACCAAAGAAAGTTTCTAAGAAAAAATAAAGTTGTATATTTGATTTAGAGTGGGAAGATATTAAGGCAATTTGGCTCACGGATTTTCACGAATGACTTCGTCATTCACAGATTAAGGCAATGACTTTGAGAGTGTTGGAGCGTTAGCGATTAAATGGACAAGTCGGGAGCGTCGGTGGTTGGTTTGGTTGGAAGGTGAGATGAGTGGAATGAGACGCAGTCGAATGGAGGGAATTGAGCTATTATATATTATCGAAACTTTAGTTTCGACTAATGACGCGATTAATGTTTCTTGTAAAAGATTATTCCGCTAATTAAAATTATTCCGCCTAAAAGAAATCCTGCTAACACATCTGTTAACCAATGAACTCTCAAATAAATACGGGTAAACCCGCTGATTATGGATGCTAGTATTGCTGCAAAAATGATTGAGATTTTTGTACAGTGTAAATTTTTCTTTTTCTTTATTATCTCTAATATGAGGAATGCCAACAATCCAAAAAATACAACCGCAATTGTTGCGTGACCGCTAGGAAATGATGGACTGGCTTCTTCCAAGATGGCATTTAATGGACGGGTTCTATTAAAAAAGAACTTGAATCCTTTAATTAAAATCGCAGCAATTCCCATTATCGAGATGAAAAATACACCTTCTCGTTTTTTGTTTTTAATAAAAAATATTGCTGCTATTAAAACTGAAACTACGATTAGAATTACTGGGTCTAATGCTATGTCAATTATTTCTGAAAGAAAAGTAAGTGAAGAATTTTCCACTTCTTGCATAAAAATATTCACAGCCTTGTCTAAACCCATACTAATTATAACGGTGGAATATTAATAAACCCTTAGGTGTAAATCTTTCTAGATTTACGGACTGGGGTATGGGGACGGTGGATGGAGGTACTAATTAAGTAAACATTGGTTTACGATTTATCTTTGGGACATTGTTGCGTCGTTTTTCGACGCTTATTTTGATGATTTTTAATAACGATGAAATATTAATAAACCCTTGTCGTCGAAGACGTAAAGTGTATCGCCTGCGTCGTTCCAGATGTGTGAGAATGATTTTTCTAGGATTTCTTTTGGCTCGATTGATTCTTTGTATATGTGGGTTGCATCGTCTTTAATTAAAACCTCTAAAGTTATTTTACAATTATTTTTTAATTTTAGACTTTCTGGTTCTTTGAATTTAAATTCAACTATTTCTAGACAATTTGAATTTATTGATTTTTTCCAGATTCCTAGTTCATTCATTCTTGCAAACTCTTCACTTTCAAACATCTCATTATAAAATTCATCTTTTTCGTAATAATATAATGACGCGAGTCCTCTTCTTAATATTTCTGCGTTAATATTTTCCTTATCTAATATAATATAACCTAAAGTTCTACTGTATTTATCTTGGCCGTAAGATTTTATATTTACTGTTTTGTTGAGAATCTTTCCAGATAAAAATTCTACAGCTTCTAGGCTTCCTTTCATGGACTTTTCTGGGGTATTGAGTCCTTTGAGTCTAATCCTCATTCCAGAGGAAGTTTCAACTGTATCTCCGTCAATTATTCGTGAAATTTTAACCTCAATTAATTCAGTTTCAGCGTCAGTGATTTGATAATAAAAAATGCCTGATGTTACAAACAAAATCGCCAAAATTACATGTTTTAATTGCATAAAATATTAAGCACAGTAAGGTTTAAAAGGGTAATTTTTATTGATGTAATATGACAACAGTAAGGATTAAACTGCAAAGTGTTGAGATCGATAAATTGAATGGAGTTATCGATCGAATAAAAACAATCGCTAGCGGTGCGGGTATTCCAATTGCTGGACCAATACCTTTGCCAACAAAGCGTTTGAAGGTGACTACTCGTAAGTCTCCATGTGGTGACGGTACAGCAACATTTGACAGATATGAAATGAGAATCCATAAGCGAATTATTGATATCCCAGCAAATGATAAAATTTTACATTCTATTATGAGGATTTCAGTACCGAGGACGGTCAAAATCAAAATCGAAATGGTCGATTAAGGTTTTTAGCGAAAATTTCTTTGTAAAAACTTTTTTATGTATTGATATACACGGCAAAAGTTTTTCCATGCGAAATTTCCTGCTAAAAACCTTAATCGGTTAAATATTATTTGTTATGTAATTTTGTTTGATTGTTATTTCTGCTTACTATTGCGAACCGCTTACCGACTCGCCGCAGACGGTTCTATATGTTGAGGGAATTTGGTCATTTGACGCGCCCAGTTACGAATCTTCGGGGCGAAATTCCCGATTAGGTTATGTAACTTTTAAAAACTAAATCATTTATTTAATAACAGTATTGCCCACGTCGCATAACGGTATTGCACAAGACTGGAACTCTTGGCCCTTCGGGGCGCCCAGGTTCGACTCCTGGCGTGGGCGTAGCCCAGCATTTCTAAGAAATGCGCCATGAGCGAACCTCCAGGTTTCCTAAAAGGACGGCTCAACAAACTAAAGTTTGTGACCCCCGACTTCTGGCGTGGGCGTAGCCCAGCATTTCTAAGAAATGCGCCATGAGCGAACCTCCAGGTTTCCTAAAAGGACGGCTCAACAAACTAAAGTTTGTGACCCCCGACTTCTGGCGTGGGCGTCAGAACAAAGAAGCTGGGCTGCCCAAGCAAGCAATTCGCTTTAAAGAAAATGCAAATTGTGAGTAGACGAGTGGTATAGGCGTTTAGATTTTAGATGCATTTTTATAACATGTTGTCAGCATACAAGAATGAATGTGTTTGATTTTTTTAGAAGGAAGGCTGAGAGAAATGAAGTCAAAGAAGAAATTATAAAAAAACTTATCTTTTCTGAAATCGAAAAATGGATTGAAAAGGAAACACTGGAAAAGAAGGGGAAGGAAAAAGATGTTATATTTCTTATTAAAGAAAAGAATCTGCATTTTAATAATAAGATTAAAGAAAAAATAATTCTTTTAAAAAAGTTTGACCTTAAATTAAAAAAGGAGGGAGAAAGAGTCATAAATATCGTAAATAATAATCGAAATATTTATATCGAATTCTTAGAAAAATTAATTGAAAAACTGAATAATATGGAGGAAACTGATCTTGAAAAATTAATCGAGATAATAAATGATATATTTTCTGATTTTAATAAAAAATCGTTTAAGAGTTATGAACGGACCACTTACCTAATTGGGAAAGAAATGTTGAATATAAAAACAAGTTTAGCATTATTTTCTAAGGATATTTTAGAAATATTTGATGAAAACAAATTTCTTATAAATTTTTCTAAGGATATTTTAATAATCAAAAAAGAAATGAGTCTAATAATTTCCATTGATGAGAACTTGAATAATATCAATAAAAATGAGTCTAATTTGGCAAAAAAGATTGAAGAAAAGGAAAACAAGAAAAAAGATTTAAATCGAAATTTAGAAGAGACCAAAAATGATTCAGCTTATCTGAAAAATTTAGATAAAAGAAAGGAAATCGGAATCCTTAAAGAAACACTAGAAAGGGATATTTCTAGGCTAAAACAAATTATAGATTTTAAATCATTGGCAAGTTTTTTTCATATCAATTCAAAAAAGATGAATATAATTAAAGATTACAGGGAACATTTTCGGGCAAATTTCGAAAAAGATAATGGGGAAATCATAATTGAATTATTAACTGAGGCTGAACCTGGTAATGATTCAATTATAGAAGAAATAAAAGAAATTAATATGAAAAGAATGAAGATGAAAAATGAAGATGAAAAATTAGACGAAGATGAGATTGAAAAAATTTCTTCTGAGATAAAAAGAATTGATTACGAGATTGAAAAAATAAAAGCAGATAATGATAAAGAAGAAAAACGATATGAAAAATTAGAAAGAAATAGGGAGGAATCGATTAAGAAATTGAAAGAAAGTTTGAAAACACTAAATGTTGAACTTATTTAAATTTTTAATATTCTTTTCCAAACCCTTATAAATCCAATCTCCAAATTTAATTCATGACAAAATCATTGGTAATTAACGCAGGTTCTAGTTCGATTAAGTTCCAAGTTTTCGAAGATGAGACTTCAATTCTTTCTGGTTTATGCAACGCAATTGGTTTAGAAAATTCTAATATTAAAATATTTGTAATTCCAACAGATGAAGAGCTTCAAATGGTTCGAAATGCCAAGTTATTGTAAAATAATAAAAAGGGAAGTTGCTAATTTATTTCATGAAGACTAATTGGGAATTTGAATCTTTGAACGGAGATTTTGTTGAAGACAGAAAATTAATCGAGAAAGCATTTGATGATTTTGTTTTGGATTGGGAAAATAATTCTAAGTATTTAGAATCTAGTGAAGAATTGAAGAGCGTGTTGGATGATTATGAATATTTAATTAAAAAATTTGACAATTGTGGAACTGAGGGTTATTACTACTGGTTAAAGCAAGAGCTTGATAAAAATGATATAAATACTCGTAGTAAATTCATGCAAGCAGAAGAATTTTCCATAAAACAATCAAACAAAATTTTATTTTTTGAAATAACTTTAAGTAAAATATCAAAAGAAAAACAAATTGAATTTTTGAATGATAAAAATTTGTTTGAATATAAAAACTTCTTGAAAAATATTTTTGATAATTCTAAACATATATTATCAGTTAAAGAGGAAAAAATATTATCATTAAAAAGTTCTGGCTCATATTCTATGTGGGTTAAAATGGTGGAATCCCTTTTATCAAAAGAATTAAGAGTTGTCGACGGAAAAGAAATGACTTACCCTGAATTAATTAACACTATGAGATCTACAAAAAAAGATATCCGAGATTTGGCAAACAAAGAATTTGAAAATATTATGAGGAAATATGAAGATATAGCAGAGGTTGAATTAAACGCAGTTTTGGAAAATATAAAAGTTGATAACGAACTCAGGGGATTTAATCGTTTTGACGAAAGTAGAATTAAGAAAGATGGTATTGATTTTGAATTTATAGATTCCATTCTTGAGGCAATCAAGGATAAATTTAGTATTTCTAAAAGATATTATTCTTTAATTGCGAAATTAATTGGTCAAGAAAAAATTGGATATCACGAACGAAATGTCGAGACTGGAAAAATTAACAAAAAATATTCATATGAGGAAGGAATTACTATGGTAAAAAAAGTTTTTTCAAATTTAGATAATGAATTTTTAGATATATTCAATAATATGATTGAAGAAGGTAGATTGGACGCATTTCCAAAAAAAGGTAAAAATGGAGGAGCGTTTTGTGTTCATTGGAGAAAAAATGATCCAGTTTATGTTTTGCTTAATCATACTGGAGACATGAGAGATGTTACAACTCTTGCTCATGAAATGGGGCATGCTATTAATGATTCAATAATGACACAAAAAGAAAATGCATTAAACTACGAAACTCCAAAGGCCACAGCCGAAGTTGCTTCAATTTTTATGGAAGATTTTGTATTCGAAGAAATTTTAAAAACAGCAAATGAAGAAGAAAAGTTTTGTCTTTTAATAAAAAAAATTGGCGAAGAAATTTCAAGTATTCATAGACAAGTATCACTTTATTTATTTGAGTTAGAAATTCATAAAATTTACAAAGAAGAAGGCTATTTATCAAAAACTAGAATTGGCGAAATTTTTGTTAAAAACATGTCTAACTATTTAGGGGAAAATGTTACTATGAAAAATGCAAATCTTTGGTGGATTTACTGGGGACATATTAGAATGTATTTTTATGTTTATTCTTATGCTTCTGGGGCACTAATTTCAAAAGCAATGCAATCAAAATACAGAAAAGATAACTCTTTTATGAAATATATTAAAGAATTTTTAAGAACAGGTGGATCAAGCACCCCAAGAGAAATTTTTGAAAAAATGGGAATAAAAATTAATAAGGAATTTTTCATTGACGGACTTTTAGAGATTGAAAAGAATTTGGATAAGGCAGAAAAACTTGCTAAAGATTTAGGTAAAATATGACTACAAACTTTTTTATACTGCGTCGTCGTTAAATTGGCATGAATAGGGTTGGTTTAGTTTTAAGTGGTGGTGGAGCTAGAGGTTTTGCCCATGTTGGAATAATAAAAATTTTAAATGAGTTAAAAGTAAAACCTGTTTGCATTTCTGGTTGTAGTATGGGAGCAATAATTGGAGTTCTTTATTGTCTTGGTCACGATGGAAAAAATATTGAGAAGATGATTAATGAATTAACATTAAAAAATATTCTTAGAATCTCTTTTAGTCATGGAGGAAATGGAAGCAGAATAGAAACATATCTTAACAAACTATTTGAGAATAAAAATTTTGAAGATTTGGAAATTCCGCTTTATATTAATGCTGTGGATATAGAATCTAGTGAAGAGATAATTTTTGATAGGGGAAATTTGGCAAAAGCTGTTCGGGCAAGTATCGCGATTCCTGGTATGTTTAAACCTGCAATTATTAATAATAGGTTCTTGGTCGACGGTGGGGTAAAAAACAATATTCCATTACAGGTGTTATTAGATCAAAAAATTGATAAAATAATAACAGTAAATGCTGGACCAAATAAAATAGCTGATAGCGTTTTAGAAACTGCATCCGATGAAGAAAATAAAAGAAAACTTCCTCATTTATCAAAGGTGTTGATAAAATCTCTACTTATTATGCAGTCCAATGAACATATGATTAATTATTCTAAAGATAATTCTGACCTTTTCATCGTCCCTGATTTGAAAACATATACTTTAATTGATTTTGTGAAACATAGAGCTATTATCAAAATTGGCGAGAAAGAGGCTAGGAAGAATAAAAAGAGAATTGAAAGAATATTCAAACATGGAAAAGTTAGAACGTTCCTTAATAAATCAGTTCCTGTGAAAAATCCAATAAATAAAAATAAAATGACTCTTCTTTTTAATGCTCTTAAAGGGGATGATTTTTATAATTCTCGTCGGTAGTAAATTACAATTTAGATTTCTTTTTTAAAAATAAGCATATTTGTTAGATAATAAGCGCCCGTACCCCGAGTCGAACGGGGATGCCCGTAAGGGCCCGGTGTTCTAGACCGGTGCAATACCGTTATGCGATACGGGCTTAATGACTGTAAAACCTCTCTTTTGTTTATAAAACTAACGAAAGATGATGGCACAAAAAGAAGAAACAAGAGAAATAACAATAACTATTAAAGTTAATAAATGTATAACCGTCGGAGAAATTCAAAAGTGGCTCGAAGACAATCATATTTTTTCTAAATGTTTTTTTCGGAAAAATGAACCGAGGGTTTCGTCATCTCTTCCCTCGGTTTCTACTCAAACAAATAATTTCGCGGAGGATTTAGTTAATGGAATTTGAACATGAATATACTGATGAAGTTGTATGTCCTTGGTGCGGTTGCGAATATGGGGATTGTTGGGAATGGGCTGAATATTCTGACGAAATGAAGTGCGATGAGTGTGGTAAAGAGTTTAGTTATGAAAAAGATGTCACTGTAAAATACAGTACTTCAAAAAAAGATTGTGGAGAAGGTAGACATGAATATGTATTTTATAGCGAATTTTTGAAGTATCATGAATACGAGAAAGCAGTTGAAGCAGAAGAAGACTGGGAGTTTATTGAGATACAAAAATGTTCTATTTGTGATGATAAAATTTATACAAAAACAATTCCTAAAGAAGATTGGATTAAAAAATATCCTAAAAAATGGGAACTTTACCAAGACTGGATTAAGAGAGACAGATTAAAGTATGGAGAATGCGACGCAAACTGTGCGTCAAGTAAGGAGGCTGGTAAATGAAATCTATAAATTATTTGAGTTTCAAAATCAGATTTATTATATGGTTAATGAGTTATTTTAGCAATTCTCTTATTAGATTAAATAGAAAATATCTTAATGGGGAAATTTATACGGTTGGACCTTTGACTATCAAAGACCCCTTTGTTAGTGGAGTTAATCAATGAAATTCAATAGTGATAAAAATGGAAATCTGAAAGATTTTGGATTTAGTGACATTTGTGAAAGTTTTGAAAAACAGAGAGAACAGAGAAAAGTAAAAAACTGTAATTCTAAATTAACTAAAATTGGGGGCTTGAAATAAATTAGCCTCGAGCTTTTTTATTTTTTATATGTATATATGTATATATGTATATATATTATAATTAATCAATAATGGGAAAAAGATCAAGACCATTTACCTTAGATGAAGAATTATTCGAGGAATTAGGCAAAATTAATGCCTCTGGACTCATAAATGAACTTCTAAAAGACTATTTTAATAAAAATCAAAATGAAACTATTGTAATTTTGAATGAAAAATTAGCCGAAGAGACAGAAAAAAAGAAAGTTTCGTTACGAAAAATTAGAGAAATCAAACAAAAAATCGCAAAAATTCGAGCAAAAGAAAGTAAAGTTTTGAGGGTTTGCAATAAAATACCCCAAGAAATTTTAACTGATTTTAAAAGTTATCCAAATTTGAGCCCTGCAATGTGGATGATGAGGTTTAAAGATATCTACAAAAAGAAATATAGAAATCTGCAATGGATGGACGTTAAAACGGCGTTAAAAGAGTTTCAGGGACAAAAATAAACGGGAGGTATAGAAATGGAAGATAAAATAATAACTACGATTAGCAGTCTAAAAAAGCAGGGATTGAGTTACTCGCAGATTGGGTTAAAGTTAGATCTAAATAAAGCGGCGGTCTATCAGATCCTAAAAGGTCAATGGTATCCGAAAACCTCAGAGGTTAAGCTTAGGATTCTTGCAAGAATTGGTGAATTATAAAATCACTAATTCAAAGTTACGCAGGAAAAAGTAAAAAAATAATTTTCTTAAAAATTTTATCGTCGATAGACTTTTTGCTTTTTCCTGGAACTGCAGCTCTTCCGGCCACTTTTTAAAAAAATCAGCGACGAGCTACCTTGTAACTAAAAATAAGTACTAGTCCTTAAGTAATTTTTTTAAGATTAATTTGCTAACAGCAGTATTATTATTTGTAGCTTCAGTATTTTGCTTTAAAGTTTTATTAAGTACAACCATAAAATATCCACACATTACTATCGGAAAGCCAACACTTGAAACAGCAGTCACATAATCCATTTTATTTCTTCTCTCTTAGCTGTTTAGCTTTTATTTCCTCGTCGGTAATTAGTCCTTTTTCCTTTAATACTTCTACTATTGCTTTCAATTCATTATTTTTAATTTTATTTTTAATTCTCATTTTAATAAAAAGACATTAGGGCAAAATCTTCTATGTTTGCAATATTCCCAACCCCAGCCCCATTTAAATTTATTTTTGCAATTAAGCTAGTCCCGTCTGCTGAAGTGATGGTGTTTTTTACATCTGGTTCTAAATCAGTTGTCCAAGTTGAACCACCGTCGAGAGAAACATTATAAGTAACGTTTCCAGATCCCGCAACTTCTCTATGACAGAATAATTGGGTTTGTACTATACCAGCATCGACAACTTCTGCATTAATTTGAACAACTAAAGGAAATGGGAAAAAAGTTATTAAATCATTTTTCTCTTGAGCTGAAATTAAATTGTAACTTGATTTTGTATAAATTTTTATGTTATCAATAGTTTTTTCTGGATTAGGATTTGTATAAGTTTTGGCTACAAAAACACTCCCCGTGCTTGTCTCTGTTTGTTCAACGCTGTCGGTCGAACTGTCTGTATAATTAAATTCATATTTACAATAAGCAGTCCTAGTTCCTCCACCGTCTTCTGGTTTTAATTCATTTTCGCCTTTTTTAACTAATGAGTCATTACAAGATATTGTTTTTTGTAAAACATAACTTGTAGATGTAGTTCCTGTTTGTGTGGCGTTCAAAAAAATTGAAGCATTTGAATATTTTGAATTTATATTATCAAAAATACTTGTAGTGTTTCCAATATCAACGCTTTCAAGTTGTCCGTCAGCGTCTATAAATCTATCTACTATCATATCTTCCCAATCATTTAAAGTTGTAGAAGCCCCAGCGGAATTAATTAACATTTGTATAGCGTTTTCTTGAATAACTTCAAATATCGGTGATAAAACATTTCCATTTAATTTTTCGGAAGTGATTGATCCGTCTAATATCTCTCCTCCACCGCTTGAAAATCCCATATTAAAATAACCTCGACACAAAACTTTTAGCTGAATTAATGCCAGAACTTACTTTATTCCCTATTTGTGAAACTATAGAAGATCCCTCAGAACTGTTTGGAACAATAATACTCATATGACCCGCTTCCTTTGTTCCACTTGGAGAAGTATAAGTTGGAAGATTCGCCCCTATTGTTACATTTTGAGCAGGGGAATTATTAGAAGATACAAAAACTGTTGGAGTAATTGTTTTTTTTCTACTAATTGTTTGCCCTAGCAAAAATTCACCGCCAGAAGACTTAGATCTACCAGAATAACTAGATTTTCCTGAGGAACTAGATCCATCAGAAGAACTTGAAGTTATCGAAGCTGTTGGTTCATTTGCACTGTCTGTTATAGCTGAACTAATTTCTTTTGTGCCTACACTTGCACCGCCACTAGATCCGTTAGAAAGGTTTTTGTTTGCGAGTTTGGAAAAATCAAAACCTTTATTTTTCAAATAAAAATATACTCCAACTCCTGTAACTGTCAACATCCCAAGACCCAAAATCAAACCATTATTATTTTTCGCCATATTATCTCTTTGCTACAAAGTAAAAACCTGTAAGTGCAACAACTAAAAGTCCCCCAATTATAATTATATCTTTAATGTTCCTCTCTCCATATTCAGTTTGCTCTGTGACGGCGTTAATAGCTCCAACATTGGCTTTTTTTGATGATTCCAATATCTTATGCTTTGATTCGTTTAACGCAATCTCATTCTTTGCATTCGCGTCTTTATTAATTCCCAGAGGGGTCGTAATATTACTTAAAGAATTGCTAATAGCCGAAGTAACTGGAACAGAAGCAGCAGTATATAAAATAGTCTTTCCGAGCCCTGTTTTTGCAACAGCTAAAATGCTTGATCCAACTTTTAATGCTATTGTGCCGATAGCTCCCCAAACCATTTTACAAAATCTCCCCAGTAATCACCGCAGTTATTTTTCCAGTTCCCGAAGAATTAGAAGCAAAAACATCTACGGTATCTCCAGGATTCAAAACCAAACCTTTATCTTCAAACGCCCATACTGGAATGTCTAGGGCAGTCGGCAAGGGTGACCCGTCCGTTTCGTTTGTTTGCCCACCAATAGTAAGTCCAAAAATACCTGTCGAAGAAAAAACAGCGTCGGGGTTTAATGAAATATCAATAATTCTTATTGGGCTTGGAGCTGGAATTTCAAAGCTTAAAACTTTTTCATAGTTAGGACTAGAAACACTTGCTTGTTTTACTTTAAAGTATATTCCTTGTCCCATCTGTTTTGTTGTTTGTTGTTTTGTTGGCTTCCTATAAAAAAAATGGAAGAAAAAAATAAAAATAATTAATTAATTGTTAGCAATTTGGTAGATACTGATAGTATCTGATCCACTAGCGTCAAAATCTAATCTTGTATTCTGTGTTGCAACTTTAAACGGAGTTACAAATAAATTAAAAATTCCTGTCTGGTGTCCGTCTCTATAAACGTCATTCTCTAAATTCCTTATCTGTTGAAGTGGCATTTTAGAAAGGTCGTCCATATTTCCGTTAGAAGAAAAGGTAATTCCAGTAAGATTGCTTTCTGATCCAATCTTGAAAGCTAATGTATTTACATCAACTCCATTAACAAGGTTAATTCCCTCGAAATTATCTCCTTCTGTAACACTAACATTTCTTTTGTATATTCTTGTAGTTTCGTTCCCTAAGTTTGAACCATACCATACATTCATAGTTAAATCAACTGTTGCACCTGTTGCACCTGACGTAGCCAGAGCAGAGAAGGGGGCAAAAGTAATTTGCATACTTAATGGTTGGTTTGCTAAAACTGCCGTGATACCTAGTACATCTCTGTAATATTTATCAGTACTTTCCGTTGCTGTTTCTGGTGTACTATAAGATCCGTTAGGGCTTAATAGTAAAGAAAGTAGCGGTAAGTCTGTACCTGCAACGTCCATAACTGGCTTTCCGTTTCGATCACTGATAACCAATCTTTGAATTGCATTCTCAACAGTTTTTGCACCTGTCAAAGTTCCAGCGACATTAACTTTTAAGTCCCAATCAATGCCAGTAACGTCGGCAAGAGTTGGAATCACTTGAGTACTTTGAACTTGTGCATTAGCACTTAAAGAAACACTAGAATACTGCATTAATGTTCTAGTTTTGTTTTGAATAACTTGGTTTCCCATATTATCAAGCAAAACCGACAACATCGAGGATTTCGTTAACAGTCGCCCCTATTCCTACAGCTAAGATGTGGTTTCCATACATTTTTGTTGGAACCATTATACCTGCAACTGTAACAGCTAGAGCAACGGCAATACCATTATACCTTTTTAATATTACATTTCGAGGTACAAATCGTACTATTTGAGATCCTAAAAGACTTTCACAAGCGTGAATTCCTGCTTTTGTTTTCGTGTTCATTTCATATTTTTGTTTTATTTAGTTAGTTTGTCCCTAAGGACAAACGCGAGAAAGAGCAAAACGCGAGTGATACTTTTTCTCGCGTTTATGATACTTAAAAGTGGCTTTTATATAAAAACTTGGCGTTAAAAATATTTTTTCATGATTTGACAACTTTTTTCTAGTTTATCGTCGCTGAGCATGTCGATTTTGCCATCAATTACAGCTAAATACATTGATCCTAAATTGATTTCCCACGCCCCGAGAAGTTCTCTCATCATTAATTTTGCTTTTTCTTTATCCATCATTGTACCATAGCCTCCGCATATCTTCTATCTGCTTCGACTTTCTCGTCGACGACTTTAATTTTCTGTGGCTCTGGATCGGTTAAATCTAAGTTGGCACTCGTCGCTGTTTCGTGTTTTGATTGTTTTTTTCTATCTAAAAAATCTAAAATTCTTGGACTCATTATAGCAAAACCTGCGAGTCCGAGATTTAATACATCCGCATATTTGAAAAAGAATTGTGCCCTAATTTCTAAAGTCTGATTAAGAGCACTTGCGAAGAGTAGCTTTTCTTCGTCTGTCAGTGGCGTTAAATCGTTCGCTACAAATCTTTTATCTAAAATTGTTGTGATTGTATCAGAAACACCAGTCCAGTTAACCTGTGAGCCCTCTCGCGTTTCTTCTTGTGGTTCTTCTTGTATGTTTTCTTCTTGTGGTTCTTCTGCGAATTCTTCGTTATTGATTGGATCAACTTTGTATTCTTTCATTAATTCGTCTGCGTTATCATGCGTAGGAGCCGCGAGAACTTCTATTTTTTCGCTTGATTGAGACTTTGGTTTCTTTTGAGAATTCTTTTTTGATTGAGACTTTGGTTTTACCTGTTTGTTTTTTTGTTTCTTTAGATATGAAACCCTTTTGCTAACATTATCAGAAGAAATGTTAAACTTCTTCGCTATCTCCTTATTTGAAATTCTTCCATGCAAGTCTAATAGTTCTTCGTTTTGTTCATCTGTCCATGTTTTCTTAAATCCCATAATAGCATATAAGAGGTTTTTATATAAAAAGATACTGTGAACTATATGGGAAAGATTAAGTTTCATTGGAATAAGGACACAGTAGTTTTAATGGCTAAGAAGCAATGGGGGAAAACTACAACAATAAAAGAATTGATTAATGGAGTTCCCAAGGATAAAATAATTATTTTGGATTCAAATAGAGAATATAAGAATTTTCCTAATAGGTGGGTTCCCAAGGAGTACACACCCGAAGAATTAGATAAATTTATTCGTTATTGTCGTCAATTCAAAAATAGACTTTTGATTATTGAAGATATAGATCTATTTTTTACTAGTGCGAATCCCACGAAAGAATTTAAGAACTTCTCAATAAATGGAAGTCATCAAGATTTGGGTTTGATCACTACATTAAAAAGACCTCTTGGAAATCCTAGATTATTGATGACCGAATCAGTACATCTGTTTATAGGAAATTTTAACTTAAAGAATGAAAGAACATACATAGAAGATTTTCTAAACAGCAAGGGTAAAATAGAAAAAATAAAAAGGTTTGAATTATGGTATAGGAATAATGACGCTGATAAAGAATTCTTATATAAAACCAAGGGCTAGTTTTTTTCTTTTGCTGTTCTATATCCATCATAAGCAAAAATAAATGACAGAATTATTCCAAAGAAATAATCCTCAAATGTTGCTATTTGATTTATTGTCGCACCTACATAAAATACTGAAAAAATGATTAAAGCTATCCCAAAATTAATTCTTTTTCCCGCATAAACATAACCCAGACCTGGAACAATAAGGTTAAGAAATCCTGCTAGAACTGGTTTTTTCGCATTGCTTTTTTTCTTTACTCCCATTGTTTCTTATATGAATTTGTATTTATAAAGATTCTCATGTTAATTGAAAACTAAATTTGCGATTTCTCGTTTGTCGTCAAAATTTAGATGTGTGTATATCGAAGCTGATTGAACCTGTGTGTGTCGTGCGAGTCTCGATACTGCAATTTCTGAGCCTGTGATTTTGTATACTCGGGTACAAAAAGAATGTCTAAGAGAATAAAGAGAAAGCGAATATTTCGGTTTTCCTCGTTGGTCGTGACGGTCGAATTGTGCAAGTCCACATTCTTGGCAGATTTTTAAAAACTTTTTTCCCATGGCACAAACAGTTATCGGCTCTGCTGTCCACATAGAGGGGAAAATCCATTCATTACTTGTTCCAAGTTCCAAGAGTTTTTGCTTGTATCTTGTAATTACCCTTTGAGCTGGTTTCGTGAATATTGCCGGAAGGTCATTTTTTCGCTTGTTAAGATAAGGTCGAACTGCAATTAGTTCGCTTTCAAAATTAAGGTCTCGCCATTTGAGTTGCATACATTCGGCGGGTCGAAGTCCAGTATAATACATTAGTTCGATTGTGCTGTGTCGCACAAATAGTCACTA
>JAGLQO010000009.1 GCA_023136775.1 Candidatus Pacearchaeota archaeon
AAGGATTAATTGTGCAACACAGCATAGTAATATAAATTATTTGTTATAATAAACTTCTTTAGTTGTTTATCATAACAAATAATTTAAACAAGAATGTTATCTTTACTTTATGTGTGAAAACAAAATGAATAATCATGAAGTATTTTTATATGCAATAGTTAATAAAAAATTTGTAGAATTAACCTTCAAGCCCAAGGAGAAGGCGATGGTAACTCGTAGATGTATTCCTTTTGACTTTGGCCCATCTCGTAGAAAATTAAAAGTAAATCCAAGTAAATATCATTTCTATGATTTAGATAGCCCAGAAAGACCACACTCATTATCAATTTTATCCGAACAAATAATTAAAATTAAATTGTTAAATGAATCTTTTGATCCTGTAAATTATATAACTTGGAAACCACCCTATAATTGGTTTACAAAAAGAGATTGGGGAAATTGCTCTTAAATAGAAATGGAACTAAAAAATTTAGAAATAAAGGGGTTAAAATGTTATAAAAATTCTAATTCTATACCCTTTTATGAATTAACAGTATTTATTGGAGAAAATGATGCTGGGAAATCAACAGTTTTAGATGCATTAGGGCTATTACTAAATAATGAAATGCCTCGGAATAATGCAAATGAAATAGATAGTGATTTTAGAGTAGATAGTGATACCATAGAAATTACAGCTGTCTTTTGTGTTGAAAATCCTGCTGAAGATATTAAAGAATTTATCATTGATAATAAATTAACAATAAGAAAAATATTTCCAAAAGATGGTACGGTAAAAGTTGAGGTGAATAGGGAAATTTTCAATGATGCAGATTTGAATAATTACGAATCTATGAGTGCTGACGATCTGAAAAAATTATTAATAAGGCTAAAAATTGACAGAAAATCTACTAAAGAAGAAAGAAAAGACGCCATAAAAGAATATATCAAGGAAAGTCGAAATTTACCAAAATCTATCAGCTGGATGGAAATTAGGCTAAATAAAATTAGTAGTTTCTTACCAATTTTTCAAAGATATGCATCAAGTGATTATGGGAATCCAGAAGCATCAATCAGAAAAACATTAGATCTTGTTTATAGGTCATGGTTTTATAAGGAAGGTGCTGATGGAAATGAAGTACTTAGGGAAAAATTTGAAGGATTAAGATCTGAAATATTAATAGATATTAATACAAAATTAGAAAGCGATTTACTGACTCATATAAAGAGGTACAAATCAGAAGTTACGAGCCTTGGTGTAAATTGTGATATAGATTTTTCTAGAGGACTTTCTTTTTCTGGATTGAATATTAAAGATTCGTCTGGGAAATCAAAATCATTGAACCAAATAGGAGAAGGGTCAAAGAAAAAAATATTTTTATCTATTTTAGAATGGGATTCTGAAATAAACTCAGATTTTGAAACAAGTAGGGGGATTATAAGAGGATATGACGAACCAGATTCAAATCTTCATTATGACGCACAAAGAAAGATGTTTTATGTAATAAATGATTCTACAAGCAATACCGAATCTAATATTCAGGCTATAATTTGCACACACTCATTAACAATGATTGACAGAGCTCCTGCTAAATGTATCAATCATATTATAGGGAATGAGAGTACTGACGAATCCATAGTAGAACATTTAGAGAGTGATACAGATGCTGACATAAGTGAATTTTTAAATCAAATCTCTGAAATTAGTGGTATTAAAAATAGTAGCATTTTTTATGAAAAATGCTTTTTACTTGTTGAGGGAGAAAGTGAACAAAATGCACTCCCGATTGCATATAAGAAGACTGTGGGTAGGTGGTTCTCTGAAGATGGGGTCATTCTTATTAACCTCCAAACGAATGGGCAATGGAATAATGCTTTAAAATTTTTACATTCAAATAAGGAGAGTTGCACAGTTTTATTGTTGGATTCAGACACCCAATATCCAACATCGAAAAATCAAGTTACTAAAGAGAAATTAGAACAAATAGGATTTAATAGTAATTTTTTAACCAATCAGTGTTTCTTCATCGGGGACAAAGAATTTGAAGATACAATTTTGGATGATCAATATGTTATGGTTTGCAATAGCAAATTTCCAAAAGATGATAATTCACCTTGGACAACTGCAGATTTTCAATCAATAAGATTAGATGATAAATTTTCCGCAAGTCTATCAATATTATTAAGTAGGGGATGTAGAAGATCAATTGGGAAACCTGAAATTGCTTCGGCAGTAGCAGAAATTTTAACCAAGGAAGAGTTTGAAAGAATAACGCCAATAAAGAGTTTATTTGAAAAAATTCAAGAGATTGTCCGATGAATAGTAACCTTTAAGAATTTCCAATTACTGAATAGTATATGGCATACTATTGTAAGAAATGTGGGTGCTATCATTATTACCCTAGTGCGGTTTGGTGGGCTCATAAAGCGTATAGTTCTTTTAGGCATAGTTTAAAAAAAGTAGTTAGGAGAAAAACTCCTAGAAACTGGAGATGGTAAGATGGCCAGTCTGCATCACCATACAATTAAAAAAATAATTAATAATCTGATAAAAGATTATTCTCAATTAGATAAAATTAAAACTATTAAACTAAACGATCCAGACTCTAAAGGAGTGATAGAATATGAACCTGATTATATTATAAAGAGAAATATTTCTAAACACTCTTATTATTTTTTAGTTTTTGAAGTAATTGATGGGCAATCAGATATCAAAACTATGGCGGATATAGCAAGAATAATTGGGAAACCAGAAATAAGGAAGGCTATATTCATTTCATGTAACAAAAAGAAAGGAGAGGAGACTGATAGGATAATCTCTGCATTAGTTGGATCATATAAATCTAGATTTAAGAAAAAAAGAAAAGATATTATAGATATCTCTAGTAGGCAGATATTAAAATCAGATACTTATGAAGAGGTCGAAAAAGTTATTCTAGATGAATTAAAATCTTTTTTACCAAAAATAAAGAATAATCAATAAATTCCTCTCAATTTTCTTCTACAATAATCACTTAAGCTAATCCCTCTAGATTTAGATAACTCCTTTAAGCTATCGTGTAAAGATGTTTCAATTGTCAGATGCAAATGATTATTTTTCTTTTCACCAACTATCGATATAATTTTTGGGAAATTCTTTTCCATGTCATCTTTTTATTTTTTTACCTGATCAATGAATGTAGTAAGTTTTTCTAATTCTTCTATAACCTGTGCTCCAATATCTTTTGATAATTCTACCATTGATTCTTTCTGCTTCTATAGATATTAAAGTCTTGTCGGAGAAGAAAGGATATAATTAACCTCGACAAGATTTATAAAATACTTCCATCGCACACAAGGCGATGGAAGTATTATTCCCAAAAATATTATTGAAAAATTACAAGAGATAAGATTGGATTGTATAAAATTAGAAAATAAAGTTACCCTATCGGATTCTGGAAAAGGAGAGCTTCACATTATTAGACTTATTGAAAAATATTTGTGTCACGTTTCGGTAGTCGACAAGACTTAAAAAGTTTAAACATGGACACACACTTGATGGAATGTACAAAATGTAAAATTGAGATAAAAGAAACAGATTCTAAGTTTTGTCCTAATTGTGGAGAAAATATAAAGAATAAAGAAGTGGATTTGATTGAGTTATATGAGGGAGCTTCGGGGTTTTGGTTTCTATTGGGGAAAATATATGGAACCCTAAAGATCAAAAAAGATAATGATGGAATAAGAGAGCTTGAAGATTTTTTTAAAAAGTATAACTTCTATGATGACTATAATAAAGCCTTAATGTTTGCTGAAAATTATTTATTAAAATTATCAAAATCTAAACTAAATGACGAAGGGCAAAAGGAATCCAAAGTGAAAGCCCATGGATTTCCATAAGAGTTCAATAGGCCCGGTTGGGGCGTCGACCACTTTGTCCAATTCTATGAGCGTGTTTTATCGATAATAAAACAAAATATTTATTTTTTATTTTACTAAAAATAGGCAATTTTTAGCACCCCGTTCGGGCGTTCGCATCTTTAATTCGATAATTTAGCCACCTCCTTTTTATGCAGACACCCTAAGAATTAATCAATAATTAACTTTTTTTATAAAAAAATTGCAATAATTAATCATTTTTAGCTAATTCTTCATGATAAATCACATGAAGTAAAAAACTTACTAAATTACGATCATTTCTTTTTCTAGACATCTTAGTTAATAACATGTATTTTTCAAAAGCACCTTTTTTCAAAATCAATATTGGGAATCTAAATTTCATCAAATACCAATTAATAATTAATCTTGTAGTTCTACTATTCCCATCTGAAAAAGGATGAATATATTGAAATTGATTATGAATAAATCCCAATTCTTGTAGCGCATTTTCTCTAGATTTTATAGAATTAAATTTTTCACAAAAATTAATTAATAAGGAATTAACCTCTTTCGGAGATGCGGTCTTGAAATTTGGATTTCCCGCAATTTTATTATGAGATTTTTTAAATTGCCCGGCTCCCTTATGTAGTGAGAATAAAGATATTTTGTTTAATTCTTTAATATGGTCAAGATTAATATCCTCATCTAAATGTTCTAAAACATAACTAAATGCTTCATTAAGATTTTTAACCATCTGAATATCTTTTGATGGCTTATCTGGATAAATATCTTTTGTTAATATTTCTACAGTTTCACCAATAGTTACGGTTCCACCCTCTAATTGTGCAGATCCAGCAAGAAATTCAAATAACTTCAATCCAAAGGGATTAATTTCACGTTTTTTTGTTTTTGCTACAAGTTCCCTAATCTTTTCGAGTGGTAAGTATTTTTCTTTAATCTCAAATTTTTTATCAAAATAATTTTGAAGAAGTTCAAACATTTTATGATTAAGAAGTGTCCCAAGTTTTGGATTTTTTTTATAGATTAAAATAAATTGGTTATTTGTGAGAAAATCAATTATTTCTACATTTTTAGAATTTGAAGAAAGTTTTTTGGGATTTATTTTTGGAGCTTTTTTGGCTAAAGTTTCTAATATTTTTTCAATATTTTTACTAAACCAAATATTGGGATTTATTCCATTTTTCAAAGACCATTTTATTATCTCAAAAGCATCTTTACTTCTTTTTGTAGAAACTGGGATAAGAACACCCTCTTTGGTTTTTCTTACCCACCCATCTTTTTCTAAAGAATCTATGTGGACATAAACAGGCACCTTAAAATTCAAATCTTTTGGTTTGCATGGTGATTTTTCTATTATTTTTGTAAATACATCATATCTAGTAGGCATAAAATATTAAAGTTAATTGTATTTAAATAATTAACTTTTTTTATAAAAAAATCGTAATTATTATTAATAATAGTTCTAAAAACATCCCTCCCTAAATGTGTCAAACTGTGCGACAAGCCGGCTGGGGCGTCTGCATAACGTGACACATTCAAGGGTGGACTTTGTCTACATTATCATTTTGTCTACAAAATTGTCTACATTTAAAATTATTTAATTAATTTCTTTAAATTTTTGTATTCTTTTAGAATTAGTTCTATAGTTGGCCTTATATTCCCATCATTTTCATAAGTTTGTAGAGTAGCATAATATTCTCTTTGATTTTTTAAGTCTATATTTAATGGAGGCAAATTATTCTTCAATAAAATATTATTTAACAGAATCCTACCGACCCTCCCATTTCCATCTGCAAAAGGATGAATATTTTCAAATTGATTATGAACAACTGCTGCTAAAAGAATGCCAGGATAGTCATTTTTATATTTATTATACCAAGCTATTAATTCTGTCAATAAAGTTGTAACTCTAGTTGATGGTGCTCCTTCATGGACAACCACACCTGTTCCAGTTCTTACAACTACTTCTTCACCTCTCTTTCTAAATTCTCCCGCAAAATTCTTAGAATTTTTAAAAACTATTTGATGAAATTTTTTAATTAAATCTAAAGATATATGTTCTTTAGTTTTTCTTATGAAACTTATTGCCTCATCTACTCCAAGAGCTTCTGCAATATCCTCTTTTGGTTTTTCTATTGGCCATTCTCCTTTTTCAATTATCTTTTCAGTTTCTTTTAATGTAAGTCCGCTACCCTCAATTGCATTTGTATTATAACTAAAAACTTCAGAGAATGTTTTCCAATCAGTTTCAGACAAATGAACTATTTTTAAATTTGCTTCTGTTTGAAGCCTTTTAATAAAATTAATTTCTTCTTTAGAAATTTTATCATTTAATGGATCTTTAATTATCTTATATTTTTCTATTTCTTCAAGAATTAATTTTTCTGCCTTTTTTATTCTATCTTCTAAAATTTCTTCAGATAAATCTGTTCCTAATAATTTCCTAATTTTATGTATCTTCCCACCTTCTCTAAACGAATGGGCAAGCCAATATTTTGTTTTGGCATAATATTTTCTCTTTTCAACATACATAGTATTATAATGGTGTCTACATATTTAAATGTTTCTACAATCTTGTCTACAAAATTTGAACGCTCTTTCATTAAAACGCTCGAAGAACATCGGTTGGAACGTATCATATTTTGAAATTTTCATAACCATCCCTCAATCAAACTTAATATCTTTTAATCCCAACTGTATAGAAATATTTCCATTCCATTCATTAATTTCTGGAAAAAAAGCTACCTTGATTTTACCATTATTCTTTATAACTTCCCAAGATAAATTACTCAATCCAAAACCAATTGCACCAATATCCTTTACTCTATCATTTTTTAACTTTAACTTTAGATGTTTTTCTTTCAATACTCTTGGGTCTTCCACTAAGCTTAAATTGCTACATGAAAACAAAGGAGAAGGATTCCCAAATCCATAAGGATAAAGAGAGTGAACTTCTTCAATTAATTTAAAGTCAACTTCACTCAAATCTATATCAGTATTTATTTTTAGAACTGGAACTAAATCTTTTTTTGTCAGTTTAGTTTTGGAATATTCATTAATTGAATTCCGAAGACCATCAATATTTTCTTCTTTAATACTCAGTCCAGCAGCTTGACTATGTCCCCCAAAACTTTCCATCCAGTCTTTTGAAGCCGTCATCGCATTAAGTAAATGAAAAGCTGGTATACTTCTAGCAGAACCATGCCCAATTCCATTTTCACCAAGAGCAATTAAAATAGTAGGTCTATTATATTCTTCAATTATTTTTGAAGCAACAATTCCCACGACCCCCCTATGCCAACCTTTACCAGCAATAACTATACAATTATCTTTTTCAAAATCTACTTCAGTTTTTATTTTTTCCATTGCCTGATTAAATATAGTTTGCTGAAGCTCACGCCTTTTCGTATTATTTTCATCTAACTGTTTCGCAATCTCATTCGCCAAATTCTCATCATCAGTATTGAATAATTTCATAACTTTATCAGCAGTCTCAAGTCTTCCAGAAGAATTAATTCTAGGCCCAAGCGCAAAAGAAATATGTCCAACATTAATATCTTTATCTTTTAACTGAGAAACTTTAATCAAAGCACGAAGCCCTGGATTCTTTGTTTTGGTTATTTGATCAAGCCCATATTTTACAATTATTCTATTTTCTCCAATCAAAGGAACCAGATCTGATACAGTCCCAAGACTTACAAAATCTAAAAGTGATATAATATCAAAATTAGAATTCATCTCTTTTACAAGAGCTTGAGCAACCTTAAAAACAACTCCAACAGCAGCCAATTGCTTAAATGGATACATGCAACCATTTTGCTTCGGGTCAATCACAGCAACAGCATTTGGCACAACCTCTTTTTGTTCATGGTGATCAATTATTATTATATCAATTCCTTTTTCATTCGCATACTCAACTTCTTCAACAGCAGTAATTCCACAATCAACCGTAATTATCAAACTTCTTTTATCAAAAACAGCCCTGTCAATTGCATTTTTATTCAAACCATATCCTTCAATTAACCTATTTGGAAAATAATAACTTACATCTCCTCCAAGATTTTTCAAAATATTATTTAGTGTAGTTGTACTAGTTATTCCATCAACATCAAAATCCCCAAAAATCATAATTTTCTCTTTGTCCCCTATAGCCTTTTTTATTCGAAAAACTCCAGCCTTCATTCCTTTCATTAAAAACGGATCATGCAGATTTTCAAGCATTGGGTTCAAAAATCGACGAGCCTCTTCAATATCTGTAATTCCTCTACTTGTCAATAATTCAGCAACAATTTTAGAAATTTTTAATTCATCAATTAATCTACTAGAATCCTTTTCATCCACATCCACATAATCCCAATCTTTTTCCATTATGTTAATTCTGGAAAACGCTATAAAAACTTATGTCAATTTCTAAGATAAATTTAATCCAACCCCCCCCGAAAACTTTATATCATAACTTTCTATAAAGTATAATGGTGGAAAAGAGAAAGAAGAACACTAAAAAAAAGAAATCTCATCCAATTATTAGATTTTTTCTAACAATTAAATTCATATTAACAATTCCATTTTTTTTAATAAATTTTTTCTATAAAATATTCAAAAAAGTAGACAATCAATTGGATAAAGAATTGGCTAAGAAAAAACGAGAGTCAATAGAATCCACATATAGTAAATTCGAAACAGTAGAAGCATTATCGGGAAAGTTCGATGATTGGGAAAATAAAATAACAAAATCCGATTCTACAATTGGAATAATTCTTGGAGCCAGAGGAAGTGGAAAATCCGCAATCGCTATAAAAATATTTGAAAACTTACACGAAAAATCAAAGCAAAAACTTTATTCAATCGGTTTCAAAAAATCAACAATGCCCTCTTGGATAGAAAGTATTGAATCAATAGAAAATATAAAAAATAACTCCCATATTTTAATTGACGAGGGCGGAATTTTATTCAACTCCAGAGATTCAATGAGCTCAGCAAATAAATTACTAAGTGAATTAATGTTAATTGCTAGACACAAGAACCTAAGTATACTTTTTATTTCTCAAAACTCATCAAATCTAGAAATAAATATTCTCCGTCAAGCTGATTACTTAATCCTAAAACCCTCTTCACTTTTACAGAAAAGCTTCGAGCGAAAAATAATAATGAATCTTTATACAAAAACTGAAAAGAGTTTTGCCAAATATAAAAAAGACAAAGGAATAGCTTATATCCATAGCGATGATTTCCAAGGATTCATCTCAAACAAACTTCCATCGTTTTGGTCGACGGGAATTAGCAAAGGTTGGAGCGGCTCCCTTTTAGAAAAAGGTTCCCGGGAATCAAAACTTAAGTAGTTTCAATCTAAAATCAATTTTTTAATAAAAAATTTATTTTAGATTGAACAATATAAGGCGAAATTAAATTTCTTTACGGTGCTGTCCTTCCTAAAGGTGGACAAGCCTTTACCCTAAAATTTAATTTCGCATACTTGGTAGAATTTGTTATATGAGTTGTTGGAACGTCAGTTCGTGGATTGGTAAGGAGCGGAAGGGTAAGCGGGTTTGTGTCTACAATATAAGATTTGTCTACAAATTTGTCTACATTTATTTTTAATTTGCGGTGCCCACAAATTAAAAATATTTATAAATATGGTCACCCAAGAAAAATAATAATGAATTTCTAAGGGCTGGTCTAAGAAATAGATTCGTCAATTTCTTTAAATATTATTATTTCTATAGTTGGTTATGCAAATACTATTACTTAGGTGGAATATGATTACGCCTTTGTCTAGAGAAGAATTTCATGAATTGGATTCTAGTCATGGAAAAATTTTAGAATCTTGGATAAACTCTGAGATATCAAATGAGGAATTTTTTCATAAGTCTAAAGATATAATGGAAAAAATAAAAAAACATTCAGTATCTTTTGGGAATGACGAAAATTCTTTAGAATCTTTTCTTTATGAAGTATCTAATGACAATAAATGGATAAAAGATACAATTCATCATGAAAAGCAACACGCTCTGGCGATTAAAGTTAGAGGTTGGATACCCGAATATATATTAATAAAATTAAAAGGAGATGAGTTTATTCCTTCGGTTAAGACTCTTAATTCTGAAGAGTTCAAATTAGATAAATTAGATTTCGTAAATTATAGAATAGAACTATCTTCGATAGTAAGTGAAATGAGTCCATTGGATAAAGAGTCTTTGAAGCCGTTGATTAAGTGTAGGGAATATTTGGAGGGGTTATAGCTTGTAGTGTCGTTGCGCATTTTGATGACGTTTTTAGATGGGATAATAAATTTTAAGTTTGGATAAAGAAAATTGTTATAAAGGTTATTTGCTGGATGTGATTATGGATAAGAAAAGTTTAACAGAAACTGATATTAAAACTAAGTTTATTACCCCTGCCATCATTGATGCAAACTGGAACCTTCAGGACCAAATCAGAGAAGAAGTTTACTTTACAGATGGTAGAATTATCCAATATGATAAAACAATTAAACGTGGAAAAGCAAAAAAAGCTGATTATATTTTATATCATAAATCAAATTTAGCTATTGCAGTAATTGAGGCTAAGGATAATAAACACGAAGTTGGTGCTGGAATGCAACAGGCTATTGATTATGGAGAAATTCTAGATATTCCTTTTATATTTTCTTCTAATGGGGATGGATTTATTTTTCATAATAAACTAAAAGGAACGGAAGAAGAATTAGCTATGGACGAATTTCCAAATCCTGATACATTATGGAAAATGTACCTAGAAGGAAAGGGTTTAAATGGACAAGAGCAAGAAATTATTGAGACGGATTATTATTATGAAGAAGGATGTAAAGAGCCACGATATTATCAGAGTATTGCGATAAATAGAACTATAGAAGCTATAGCAAAAGGAAGAAATAGAATTTTATTGGTTATGGCTACAGGAACTGGTAAAACTTTTACTGCGTTTCAAATACTTTGGAGACTTTGGAAATCTAAAAAGAAAAAAAGGATATTGTATTTGGCTGATAGGAATGTATTAATTGATCAAACTATGCAAAATGATTTTAAGCCGTTTTCTAAAGTTATGACTAAGGTAACAAATAGAGAAGCTGATCCGGCGTTCCAAGTTTATATGGCATTATACCAAGGGCTTACTGGAAATGAAGATGTAAAAAATATTTATAAGAATTTTTCTAAAGATTTTTTTGATTTAATCGTGGTTGATGAATGCCACAGAGGGAGCGCGCGAGAAGATTCTAATTGGAGGGATATTTTGAAATATTTTGATTCTGCTACTCAAATTGGTATGACAGCTACTCCTAAGGAAACAAAAAAAGTTTCAAATATAGATTATTTTGGTGAACCAATTTATGAGTATTCTTTGAAGCAGGGAATTAGTGATGGATTTTTGGCTCCTTATGAAGTTCTAAGAGTTTCAATAGATAAAGATGTTGAGGGGTATATCCCAGAAAGAGGGAAAAGGGATTGGAGAACAAAGGAAGATATTCCTAAGGGGGAATATGGTTCAAAAGATTATGATAAGACTTTGGTTATTGATGAGAGAACGAAACTTGTTGCAAATAGAATTTCAGAATATTTGAAAAATACAGATAGGTTTTCCAAAACAATTGTATTTTGTGTAGATATTGATCATGCAGAAAGAGTGAGGCGGGCGTTGGTTAATGAAAATTCTGATTTAGTTAAAGAAGATAGTCGGTATGTGATGAAAATTACTGGAGATGATAAGGAGGGTAAAGGACAATTGGACAATTTCATTGATCCGTCCTCAAAGTATCCTGTAATAGCTGTTACATCTAAATTAATGACTACGGGGGTTGATGCTCAGACTTGCAAGTTGATTGTTTTAGATACAATAATTAATTCGATGACTGAGTTTAAGCAAATTATTGGACGAGGAACAAGAGTTAGAACTGATTACAAAAAATATTCGTTTACTATTATGGATTTTCGAAAAGCTACAAATAACTTTTATGATCCTGACTTTGATGGAATTCCAATTCAGTCTGCTGAATATGAAGGAGGAAATGTTGAACTTCCAAAAAATGAAGAGGATGCGGAGGATAAAGAAGGTGAAGTTATTTTAGAATCTCCCGATATCGACATTAAGGAGGGCGGCAGTGAAGTTAAAAAATATCGTGTAAAAGATGTCGATGTAAAAATAATAAATGAAGTTGTTCAATATTATGATACTGCTGGGAATTTGATAACTGATAATTTGAAAGATTTTACGAAGAAAAATATAGATAAAAAATATAGATCATTGCAAGATTTTATTTCAAAATGGAATATAGTGGATCAAAAAAATGTTTTAGTTGAAGAACTTTTAGAGGAAGGGCTTTTGCTTGGACCACTAAGGGAGCAAGTTAAAGACGGAAAACAATATGATCCGTTTGATTTAATATTGCATGTAGCATATGGTGAAAAGCCAATTTCTAGAAAAGAAAGAGCGAAGAGAGTTAAGAAAGACTCTTATTTTGACAAGTATGGACAACAAGCTAGGGATGTCATTAATGCTTTACTTGATAAATATTCTGATGAGGGGCTTCGTAATTTAGAGAAAACTGAGGTGTTGAAAATTGCACCATTAAATCAATATGGAAGTTTAACTGAAATTGTAAGATTGTTTGGTGGAGTTATTGGATATAAAGAAATGCTAAAAGAGTTAGAAATGAAAATTTATGCTTAACTAATTGGATAATAAATTAACTAATTTTGGAAAAATAAAACCTTTTTTATTGTGATTTATTTCAAAGTGTTCTATTAAATATTTATAATCCCTCTCGTTAAAATCAGTGTTATCCGCAGTCACGAAGTTAAAAATTTCGCTTTGCTGTTTTTGATATTGCAAGGCGCTAGCCAAAACCTTACAATCATCAATATTTGTGATTAGGTCGTGTAATATAATTACTAATTCATTATCTATGTTTGATAAAGGTATTACTCTTTTATTTACCTTGGTCTCTATAAATTTATCAATTTCTATGGCAAAAACACTTTCTTCCTCAATAAATATTTCTGATACTTTTTTTATTTCATAATTTCTAAATCTAGCATAAAGTTTTTTTGCAAAGGGAATGTCTTTTTTTGAAAGAACGAGAGACAAATCATAGTTCTCATTCTTTAATAATTCCAAAACAACTTTTCGAATTAGGGATTTTCTTTCACGAATCTTGTTTAATTCCTTAATTACCATTTCGCAAACAATGATTTCTCCTTTTGAATTTAAAACATAATCATGCGAATTTTTTACAAGATTATTAGATTTTTCACTATAATTAATATAATTAATAATAATATTAGTATCTAAAAAATTATCACTAACCATTTTTAATTTAAATCTTCAAAAATATTTCTAACTTCTAGGGCATCTTCTGATAGTTTTAACTTAACGTTTTTGTTTAAATTGCTGAGATATATAGAATTGAGATCTGAAAAACATTCATCAAATACTGTGGCTCTAGAATCTATTGAATTTCCAATATAAAAATTTAGAAGATCATTATTATTTTTGAAAAAATTTAATTCCTGGAAACTCTTGTACGCCCTATATGTTGTATAATATTTATACAGAGAATCAAATGTAATAATAATTTCATTCTTGTATTCATTTAATTTTCCTAATACAGATAATTTTCCAACCACTGTATTAAATTTATCAAAGAAATCAAATATTTTAAATTCATCATCAATTGGACATGAGATATAAATTTCATTTAAAGCATCTAATATTTTTTTGTCATTCCAGTCTTTTGTTTCTTTCATAAATTGATCACAATTAATATAAGTCCATTCTCTAAACCTCTTATGTTGTTCTTGTTGTATAGTTATAGAAGACTTGTCTTTCTTGTCTTTTATAGAATCAGCAATAAACTTTACAATTTCTAATTCATTTTTGAAAGTTATTTCTTTAAAATATTCCTGTGAAGGCTCGGCAGCTTTTAGTGGAATCATTCCATAAAGATACCATATCCTTGGAAGATCCTTTAGTTCTTCTGATTTTTCAATAACATCTACTGCAACTTTTGCGAATTCAGTTTTTGTAGGAATTCTTTCTAGGACTTTATATTTGCTTAAAATTAAACTATATAATGAATTAAACATTTGTCTGTCTTTTGTGGTTATTGGAACATCAAAATAAGTATCAGAATAAACTCTTTGATAAACTTTTTTCTTATCGGTAGAAATAATTTCTTTTACCTTATCTTCGTCGCTTAACTTTTTAAGAAATTTCTCTACGGTAAGCCAATTAGATTTCATATCATTTTTTAATTCGGTGATAGTTTTCGGACCATCTTTTAAAAATTCAAGAATATCATTTTCTATCTCTGTGGCAGTCTTCTTACTCATAATAAAAATATAACCTCCCCCATATTTAACTCTATTATTTTTGATTTATAAGTTTTTCTGTAGTTCATAAGTTATAACCTCACAAGTTATATAATGTGAACTACAACAATATTTATATAGTTGTTCAGGTATGTATTCGTATGGTAAAAACAACCGCAAGGAAAATATTCAAAGTAGGTAGAATGAAATTCATGTTAGCTGGAGGAATGTCCAGAGCTGGAAAGCCTTATGTCTATGCAGGAATAAAAAATAAAGCTGGAGCGTCGGTTGGTGCTTCTACTGGAGGTAAAGGAAAAGAAGTTCATGTAAGCCACAATAAAAATAATAATCAAATAGGATTAAAACACAATTTAGATTCTGGGAAAACTACTCCTAAATTAAAGTATAAAGGAAAGAAAATCTACTAAGATGGTATCAGCATATACAGGATACAAATTTAAGAAAATGTTATTTTTGGTATTTGGAATAATGATTTTATTGGCAGTCCTTTCTTTGTTGAATCCGATGAAGCAAGAAGTAAAAGATGTGGCTGTGAATGAAATTGCAAAAGTTGATGAAACTGGAATAATAAATGAATCATATAATACATATAATGATATAACTGGACTAAATCTAAAACCCAAAGCAGAACAAAAATCTGGAAACTATTTCTTAAGAACATTGCAAAACAATCCAGTAGAATTTCTCTTTGTGGGCTTTTTGGTTTCGGGAGTTTTGTTTCTTTTTGGAGTTAGGCTAAAATCAATGAGAGGATATAGTAGCGGTTTGCAAAAAAGTATCCGTGGATGGTAATTAACTAAATCATGGGAGATAAAACAAAATGGCAACAACAGGCGAAAAACCAAGTAGGGGGACATATCAATGTAAGAGTTGTAGACAACGAGTAGTTTTAGATGATACAACAGATACAATGCCACCTTGTCCTAAATGTGAGAAGACAGAATTTTATAAAATAAATTAATCTGAAAATACTTCTCTCAAAACACTATCCATTAACTTCTCAATATCTTTTTCATTTTCTTTAACTTTCTTTTCTAATAAATTACATAATTTCATTAACTTATCTACTTTTGCAATAATTCTTTTTTGTTCACTAAGGGAAGGAAGGGGAAATAGTGTTTTTCTAGCATCTTCAGTTCCAAGCCTAGGCATTTTAATACCATAAGTTATATCATTAACATATTTGATAAAATTAGGGTTTTTTAAAAATAATTTTAAATATTTATTTTCTATTAAATTTTTATAAATTTTTATTGGCAAAATTTCAGTTGTACAATACCCATCCTCATCGGCAATTATTGTTTTATCTAAATATGGACGTAATTTTCCATATAAAACATCTCCTTTTGAAAATTTATTCTTAGTACTTTTGGATTCTTTTTCGTTAAATCTTTTTTTGGATATAAGTCTTGAGGTTATTTTTTCTATATCTTCTAAATCCAATACCCATTCATTATCGGAAATATTTTCAGCATTAATTTTTGGACATTGCCCATATCCAACAACTTTCCCCAACCGACACCAAGCCCAACCCTTCGGCAACTCGTAAGGAATCTCATGCTCTTCAATTTTAGGCAATGGTTTTTCTTTTTTAATTTTCTTTTCACTAATTAACTTTTCTTTTTCCTTCTTAATCCTCTCTAAAAGAATTTTAACCGATTCATCATTTGGATCTTGTGAAACCAATTTTCCAGAGACTGCGTCAGAAAGAATCGATTGCCTAAGTTTTTTTATTAAAGTTAAGTCTTTTTTATTTTTATTTTCTAATTCGCTTATTTCGTTTTTTATTGAGTTTATTTTTTTTACTGCGTATTTTTGATTTTCAATTGACGGCAGTGGAATTTCTAGCTCAAGTAATTGCCTTTCATGAATTGCCTTCTGTGCAGTTCCAGTTGGAACCAGCCTAGAAATATCTTTCTTGAATAAAGAACTATGGATATAATTTATTAAATATTCTGATTCAATATTTACTATTTCAAACATTGGCATATTTTCTGTAACGATACATCCATCAACTTCTTGTGGACAAATTCCAATTCCTCCATTCATAACACCTTGTCTAATAAAAATAAGTGTATTAGGATGTTCTTTTAGATTTACATAGAACTGTCTTTTTCTTCCTATTTCGGCACCTAATTTTTCTCCACGAAAAGAAACTTTTCCAGTCTGAGATATTCTAACTTGTCTATATATTTCAGAATCGTCTATAAAAAAATTATTTCTATATTGATTAAGAACTTCCTTCAACTTTATCTTTTCAAATTTCATTTTTTATTATGCCTCCTTTTACAAGTAGGGCATTCAAATACATTGTTTTTCAATAATTTAAACAAAACTATAGAATTTAAAATAAAATACAGCCAAAATAAAAAAACAATAATTGGAGCAATTTTAAAATTAAAATATTTATTAAATTCATAATGGATAAAAAATAAAATAATTGAACAAACCATTAATCCCAACGAGTTGCCTTTTAAGAAATTTTTTATTGTTTCTTCTGGATTATCAAAAAAACTCATCTTCTTCCACCACAATGCGGACAGATATTTTCAGACAATGAAATTTTCTCTCCACATTTTTTACATTTACCAAATAGGATATCTAAAAGAACAAATCCACCTAACATTCCAGCACCTATTTTTAAGAAATCTTCAAAATCTTTATTCATTAAATTGCCCCCTTAATCTTATTCAACAACTCAGAACTTTCTCCAAAACTTTTCTCTAATTTTTCTAGAATCTCATTAGATGATAAAACCTCATCTTCTTCTCTTGCACGAGGATTATTAATATCTAAATTATAATTTCTCTTAACTATATCTTCAAAAGAAACTTTCCAAGCATACTCATTTTCAACTCGATTATTCCACCACTTTTTCTCAATATCAAATTCTTCAATTCTCATTGGCTTTGTTTTATTATAAGTCTTATATCCTTCTGGCAATTTATGCTCAAAATACCAAATATCTTTTGTTGTTTTCCCTTTTGTAAAAAATAATAGATTTGTCCTAATCCCAGTATAAGGAGCAAAAACTCCGTTAGGTAGCCTGACAATTGTATGGAGATTAAATTCTTTTAGTAATTTTTCTTTAATTCTAGTTTTTACGCCTTCGCCAAATAAAAATCCGTCAGGAAGAACTAATCCACACCTTCCACCATCTTTTAGTCGTTTCATAATTAGAGCCATGAATAAATCAGCAGTTTCACGAGTTTGAAATTCTGTTGGGAAATTCTTTTCTATCCCTAATTCTTCAGCTCCTCCAAATGGGGGATTTGTAATAAAACAATCAATCGCATCGCCAGCGTTGTAATCACGGAGGGGTTTTCCGAGAGAATTTCCATGAGTAATATTTGGTGTTTCAATTCCATGTAGAATTAAATTAGTTGTACATAATAAATGGGGAAGCGGTTTTTTTTCAGTTCCAAGAATAGAGTTGTTTTTTAATTCTCTATCTTCAATGCTTTTTACTTGCTTTTCTAAATGGTCAGACGCACAGATTAGAAAGCCACCAGTTCCGCAAGCTGGATCCATAACTTTTTCTCCGAGTCTTGGATTTATCATATCCACAATAAACTGAGTAACTGGACGCGGTGTATAAAATTCACCAGAGCTTCCTGCGTTTTGAAGTTCTTTTAGAATTGATTCGTAAATATCATTAAATGTGTGTCTGTCCTCTTTTGTTGCAAAGTCAATTTCATTAATCTTATTTATTACTTGACGAATTAAAACTCCGTTTTTCATATAGTTATAAGTATCCTCGAAAACCCCACCAACTAAGTATGCTTTTCTATCCTTTTTCGATTTTAATTTTTTTAATTCTGGAAATAAAACATTGTTAATAAAAATTGACAAATCTTCTCCTGTTATTCCTTCTGAATCTTGTGCCCAATTTCTCCATTTTAAATAATCGGGAATTACTGATTTGTATTTTTTGTTTTCGATTGCTGCTTTAGTTTCCTCGTCACCATCCATTGCATCAAATACTTTTAGAAAAATCATCCAAACAATTTGAGAAATTCTTTGAGCGTCTCCGTCAACTCCTTCATCACGACGCATAATATTCCTAATAGATTGAATAATATTCCCCACACTCATAATTATAATTAAGAAAGATTCTTTTTAAGGATTATGGGCATTCGCTCCAACTCCAAAACTTATCTTTCCCGATTATTACGCTATCAATAACTCGAATATCAATTTCTCTCCCAACATCCCTTAATTTTTTATTAATATTCAAATCTTCTTCACTTGGGGTCGGGTCACCTGAGGGGTGATTATGTATTAAAATTATTCTAGCACAAGAGTTTTTTATTGCTGGTCTGAAAATTTCACGAGGATGAATAATAGAAGCGTCAAGTATACCTTTGCTAACTAAATGCTCTCCTATTATATCATTTTTTGTATTTAACATTAAGATATAAAAATATTCTTCCTGTTTATCTTTTAATTTTTCGTGAAAGTATTTAAAAACATCTTTGGCTTTAGAAATATTTATTATTGGATTTTCTGCGAATTTTATTCTTTTTGAAATTTCTGAAATCGTTAAAAGTTGCATTGCTTTCGTTGGTCCAATGCCTTTTATTTTTTGAAGTTCTTTCAGGGAACAACTAAACAATTTATCCAATCCAAATTCATTAATTAATCCACTTGACATATCTACCACATTTTCATTTATAGTTCCAGTTCTCAGAAGAATTGCCAGAAGTTCTGAATCTGTTAAATACTCTGGACCGCACTTTATGAATTTTATTCTAGGCTGTGAATCATTTGGCAAATCTTTTATCTTCATGAACTATTAAGAATTTTTACAATTATAAATTTAGCTTAATAACAAAAGTAGCCAAGCATGCGAAATTAAAAAATAGGTGCAGGTTGTCCACCCGAAGGGAAGGACGGCACCGTTAAGTTTTTTAATTTCGCCCTATATAGTTTAATCTAAAATCAATTTGTCATTAGCAAATTTATTTTAGATTAAACCTAACTAAGTTTTTCTCCCAGAGGCCTTTTTTCTAAAAAGGGGTCTATTCGAGTTCTTTTTTTATAGCCTTATGAGCCGCGTTAATCTTTTGAAATTCCGTATGATCTCCACCCATATCAGGATGATGTTCCTTTGCCAACTTTTTATAGTTCTTAGAAATTAATTCAAAATCAGCCTCATCATGCGCAACGCCCAAAGTCTTTCGAGCCTCAATCAGTTCTTTATCTTCGCCCTCTTTCGATTCGAATTCTCGCTGGAATTGATCCAAAGTAATCTTTTCCTCAATTAATTCATCAACATAAATATCCAAAATTTTATCAACCACATAAAGATTATCAATAAACCGAGGCATCAAATTATAACTATACTTCAAATTTCGCCCTTCAAACCAAAACTCAACAGAAGCTGGATTTTTTAATCTAGCATTTCTTTCCATTGAAACTTCACAGTTATCTCTATCAATACCCAGACGCTTTAATGTATTAAAAACACCGTTTTGAACCTTGATAGCTCGTCGGTCAAACGAGTCTCTAAAAGTTGGTTCTTCAATTTCATGTCCTTTAATTTTTAACATATCAACTAACCTAAAATTTGTTTTATAAAGTTAAGCACTGGTCGGTGGTAATTTTTTGCTAAGGCCATTCCTACTATTTATGAGCCGGTTCAAATTCATCAGATTGAGGAACCGACAGATTTAAGATTATTGCACAGATAAAATCATGGAAGGAGTGACAGAAAATCAGTAGTTTTAAATAATTGTTTTTTTTAAATTTCACATGAGAGGGAGAAGATTTTTTTTAGGGCTTATAACTTCTATTTTAATTTTTTCCATATTTGGAATTACTTTGACAAGCGGGACAAGACTTCCAACTGTTGGTAGTGATGCAGATACTTGGGGAACAATATTAAATAACTTTTTAGTAACAGAACATAATAGTGATGGAAGTCATTCAAACATTACAGTTGATAATATTAATTTAAGTGGAAATTTTATTACTAAGGACCCCTATGTAGATGTGCGTGCTTTTGGCGCTAAAGGAGATGGGGTAACAGATGACACTATTGCAATTCAAGCAGCAATTGATTCTTTGCCTACTGCAGGAGGAACTGTCTTTTTTCCTGTTGGACAATATAGGATTACATCAAATATTTCAACAAGTAAAGCAAGTGTAAGATTGCTAGGAGCTGGCGGAACTTCTTTTAACGAAGCAGGAGGCTATGGGTCCACACTTATCGCAGATACTGCTAATATGACTTTGTTGGATTTTGATGGTAATATTCATCTGATTCATCAAGGACCAATTATTGAAAATATTAATCTAATAGATAATACTGGTGGAACTGCCACCTTAATAAAAATTAGATTAATGGTTCGCTGGATTATTCGAGATGTAACTCTAAGAGACGGATTAGTTGGATTAGAAGTAGATGGTGCTGGAGATGTTGTTGTTGGTGGAGATGCAAGTTGGGGACTTGTTGAACAAGTTCATTTTGCAAATTCTGCTACAGGCATAAAAACTTTGCGTGGTGCTAGTCAGACTATTATCGGAGGAAGTTTTGTTGGCTGTACAGTTGGCGTGGATATAGATTATTATTCTCCTAATGTAAAAATTATAGGAACAAAGTTTGATGGAGGAACTGGTGTATGGGTTAAGGGTTTTTCAAATACTATCAGTGATAGTGGCTTTGAAGGATGTAATCCAGCAATTTTATTTGACGGTGATTCTTCTTTAGCACCTTCACCCCCTTCTGGATATGGAAATAAAGCTATTGGCGTTGATATAGTTGGTTCATCAGGTTCAGAAATAGCAATCAATATAACAGCTAATGCTTCAGAAACACAAATTATAGGAGTTAGATATTCTAATCTAGCAAGTGATTATTTTATAGATAATAGTAAAAGTACTAAAATATATGATGCCCAAGGAGTTGTCTGGAAAAGTTATGTGAGTGCTGTACCTGGGCAGGCTGGTTTTATTCTTAAACAACTTGCTGGGGGTTATTTCCTACCTATGTTTCTTGTTAATAATAATTTTGGAATTACTCTAATTGATGACGAAACTATAACTGGAGGACTTTGGCTTACTGCAGATGCTTCAACAAGAGGAGCTGTTGGAGCGGGTGTATATGGTTCTATTGCTGGTACTTTTATAGCAACCGGGACTTCTGCTGCATTTACTAAATTCTTTAATGGAATTGAATTTTACACAGATACAGGACTTACAACAAATACTACATTTACTCCAACAAAAAGATTAACAATAGGCACAGCAGGAGGAATAGTATTGGCAGAAAACACAACAGCTATAACTTGTAATGCTGGAAATGCAGGAGGGATAATTTACTCTGGAGGTAAACATTATGGATGCAATGAAACTAGTTGGAATGCATTATATTAATAAAAATAGCAAATGTTTAATAAAAATAAAATTTCGATATTTATTTTCTTAATTATTATCAGTTTAAATTTTTCCTCAGCTGTTTCTTATGATGAAGGGACTTATGGAAGTGGCCTGTATGGGACAGAACAAGTTATATCTGAAACTTCTTCCGGAGGTTATCCAACTTTTACACCAACCCAAGAGCAAATAATTGAAGGTTATGAAAAAAGCCTGTACAGAAAATGGAAGATAAGATTCGAATTTGATAGCGAGAGTCATATAATAAAGTTAGATGAAGTAATCAACAGGACTGCAATAATAACTGTTTCAAGTAAAACCATAACTTTTAATTTAACAGTTAATCAAACTAAAAAAATAAATTTAAATGATGACGAGTTTTTTGATTTGGAGATTTTCTTAGAAAATATTAAAGGTTACAAAACTAATTTAATTGTTAAGTTTATGCGAGAAGAAATTTTTAAAGAAATCGATGAACAAGAAATTTTTAAAGAAATCGATGAACAAGAAGAAGAAACTGGAAAAAAACAAGAAGAAGAAACTGGAAAATCAAAATGGATATTTTTAATTTTTGTCGTATTTTTGATATTTTTATTGATTATAATAAAGACAAAAGTTTGGAAAAAGAAAAGAAAGAAAAGAAGAAAGAAAAAATCTTAAATAGATTTTATATTCTACAATTCATGATGAAGCTCAAATCAAAGAGTAAAATATTACTAATTCGATTTTTCTATCATTTGCTTGGAATGTTATTAGTTTTGATTTGGAGATTAGAATTAATTAATAAAAAACTGTTTTTAAAAGATTTTTAAGGGATATCGAGTGGTCTATTCTCAGATTATTATAACTTCACCTCCTCCGCCTTTATAGCTGTCAGAGATACTTGGAGAAATAGTAACTTTTATAAGGTAAAATTTAGAATCTAATATTATGGTTGAAACAAAAAAGTCTGACGAGAATGTAATTCTAGAAGAAGCTGTAGAAGTTTTAGAGGAATCTGAAAACAAAGAGACTCCAAAGGAATTATCTCCCGAAGAGAAATTAGTTGAAGCTACTGATAAATATAGAAGACTTCAAGCCGAATTCCAAAATTTCCAAAATAGGACAGAAAAGGAAAAGGCAGATATTTATCTTAATGCAAACGCTGGTTTAATCACAGAATTATTAAAAGTTTTAGATAACTTTGAGTTATCATTAAGTCACAGCGAAGACAAAGGAGTTCAAATGATTCATGATGAATTCAAAACAATTTTAGAAAAACAAGGAATGAAAATAATTGATACAAAAATTCCCTTTGATCCAAGATTCCACGAAGCACTAATGCAAGAGGAAGGCGACGAGCACGGTAAAATTTTAGAAGAATTGCAAAAAGGTTATTTACTAAATGACAAACTTTTAAGAGCATCTAAAGTAAAAATCAGCACAAAAAATTAATCAATTCATGTCGAACTCAGAGTTTGATCATTAAAAAGATAATAAAATCAAACAAATTACATAACATTCACTCCGAATCACGGGAATTTCTCCTTCGTTGATTCGTAACTGGGCGCGTCAAATGACGAAATTCCCTCATATATCGGACCAGTCTGCGGCCTCGACGGTAAGCGGTCCGGAAATTGAAATCCTGTGCGGATTTCCACTGACGATTTTTCGCCGCTTTGCAAAGTGGTGTACTAGGTGAGTATGAACCAGAAAAAAATGTCAATCTCTATGAACCGAAATCTTTAAATAGGCAAGTATACACAGCGTGTATATACAAGACGTATAAATAAAATAATGGCTCTCGAAGAGTACCAGAATACAAAAATAAAATAATGGCAAAAACAATAGGAATCGACTTGGGAACAACATTCTCAGCTGTAAGTGTAATGGAAGGTGGTCGGCCTAAAATTATCCCAAACAGCGAGGGTAATAATACAACACCTTCTGTCGTACAAATTAACGGTGAGGAAATCTTAGTTGGTGAAGTTGCAAAGCGAGGAGCTGCAACAAATCCTAAAAATACAGTTCGATCAATTAAGCGTTCTATGGGAACAAAAAAGATGACAAAGATTGATGATAAAGAATATTCTCCAGAGCAAATTTCTGCAATGGTTTTACAAAAATTAAAGAAAGACGCTGAAGATTATTTGGGTCACGAAGTTACTGAAGCCGTAATTACAGTTCCAGCATATTTCGGAGATGCTCAAAGAAACGCAACAAAGGATGCAGGTAAAATTGCAGGACTTGATGTAAAAAGAATTATTAACGAACCAACAGCAGCTTCTTTAGCTTACGGTTTAGAAAAATCAGAAGATCACACAATTTTAGTATTTGATTTCGGTGGTGGAACTTTCGACGTATCTATTTTAGAGTTAGGTGGAGGAGTTTTCGAAGTTAAATCAACATCTGGAAACAACTTCCTCGGTGGAGACGATATTGATGATGCTTTAATTGACTTTTTAGTTGCAGAATTTAAAAAAGATAACGGAGTGGATTTATCTAAAGATTTAATTGCTATGCAAAGACTTCGAGAAGTAGCGGAAAAAGCTAAGATTGAATTATCTAGCTCTCAACAAACAAAAATTACAGTTCCATATATTTTCTCTGACGATAACGGACCAAAACATTTAGATGTAAATTTAACAAGAGCAAACTTTGAAAAGATTTGTGCTGACATTTTTGCAAAATTAGAAAAACCAACAAAACAAGCAATTAAGGATGCTAAGAATCCAAAGATTGACAAGGTTATTTTGGTTGGTGGGAGTACTAGAATTCCAAAAGTAAGAGAATTAGTTGAAGAAATCACTGGATTAACACCTGATAAATCTGTTAACCCAGATGAAGCAGTTTCAATTGGAGCAGTTATTCAAGGAGCAATTATCTCTGGAGATGTTAAGGATGTTTTATTATTAGATGTAACTTCTTTAACTCTAGGAATTGAAACTATGGGAGGATTAAAAACAACTTTAATCGACAGAAACACAACTATTCCAACAAGAAAAACTGAAGTTTTCTCAACTGCAGCGGACAATCAAAACGCAGTAACAATTAATGTTTTACAGGGTGAGCGAGAAATGGCAGCTGATAACAAGTCTCTAGGTAGATTTGATTTGGTTGGAATTTTGCCAGCACCAAGAGGAGTTCCTCAAATTGAAGTAACTTTTGATATTGATACTAACGGGATTGTAAACGTTTCTGCAAAAGATTTAGGAACTGGTAAAGAACAAAAAATTACAGTAACTGGTGGAAGTTTAACTGATGAAGAAATTGAGACAATGGTTCAAGATGCTGAAAAGAATAAAGAAGAAGATGAAAAGAAAAGAGCAGCAATTGAAGCTAGAAACGAAGCTGAATCATTTGTTTATTCAACTGAAAAAATGTTAGAAGAATATAAAGATAAAGTTGATAAATCTATAACTGAAAAAATTCAAAGCGAATTAGACGAATTAAAGGAAACTTTAAAGGGCGACGATGCAGAAAAGATTAAGGAAAAATTAGAAGCTGTAAAAACAACTGCACAAGAATTAGGCGCTAAGATTTACGAAAATTCTCAGGCTGAAGCGGCTGGGCAAGAAGAAGCTAATAAGGATTCTGATGTTGTTGATGCTGAGGTAGTTGAAGAAAAAGATGACGATTCTAAGGAAGACGAAAAAGATTCTAAAGATTCTGATTCTGAATAATTTTACACTAGGCTTAAAAAACTAGAGACTTCTTATTATAAGATAATGGCTCTCGAAGAGTACCAAATATAAAAATAAGATAATGGCAAAAAATTATTATGAAACGCTTGGAGTAAAGAAAACTGATTCTGACGATGTTATTAAGAAGGCTTATAAAAAATTAGCATTAAAATATCATCCTGATAAAGCTAGTGATGATAAAGCGAAAAAAGATTGCGAAGAAAAATTCAAATCTATCAATGAGGCTTATACAACTTTATCAGATAAAACAAAGCGACAGCAGTATGATATGGGCGGAAGACAAGGTTTTGGTGGCGGAAGGTCTGGTGGATTTTCGGGAGCTCAGGGATTTGGTGGCGGACAGGGATTTGGTGGAAGTGATTTTGCTGATGCATTTGCAGATTTTTTTGGGAGTGGAAACTCAAGAAGACAGTCTAGAGAGAATTTAGATTTATATGAAAGCGTTACTATAAAATTTACTGAAGCCGCGTTTGGATGTGAAAAAGAAATTCCTATTAGAAAAAATGTTCCTTGTTCAGCTTGTGGAGGCTCTGGAGCTAAGGATGGTAAATTTGATACTTGTAAAAATTGTGACGGTCAAGGTCGTATTCAAATGCAACAAAGAACTCCGTGGGGAGTAATTAATCAGGCGGTTACTTGTGATGTCTGTAATGGAAGAGGGAAAATTCCGAAGGAAAAATGTTATACATGTAATGGAAACGGAATTGAAAATAAAAAAACAACTGTTAAAATAAGTATACCAAAGGGAATTGATGATGGACAAACTCTAAGAATATCTGGAGCTGGAAACGCATCAAAGCACGGCAATACAGGAGATTTATTATTAGAAGTTCATGTCAAATCGCATAAAGTTTTTACTCGAGATAGATTTGATATCCATATGGATTTACCAATTACATTTTCTCAAGCAGCTTTGGGGGATAAAATAAAAATACCAACATTATCTGATGAGGATTTGAAAATTAAAATAGTTAAAGGAACTGAGTCAGGAGCAGTTTTAAGATTAAAAGGAAAAGGTATCCCGTTCCTCGACGATCCATTTTACAAGGGTGATCAGTTTGTAAAAATTATAATAAAAACTCCGAAGAAATTAAGCAAAGCTCAAATGAAATTATTTCAAGAGTTGAGTAAACTTGAAAAATAAGTTTAAATATAAATCATGATTGATTATTGTAATGAAAAATATTAAAAAATATATATCTTATATCAGTGGAGGTATTATATGTTCGACGATTTATTTGTTGTTGAATTATATAATAAATCCATTTTTAGATTTAAATTTAACAAGTCCAACAGGTCATATTATTTCAGAAATAATAAACGCACCAATTCTAATAATTTCAATACCGCTATTTATTTTTTATGCAGCCACTGGTTTTATATTAGATGCCATATTCCACACAGGCATAGGCTACGAATCCCTCGGGGCATTTACTTTCGGAATAATATTTATGAAAATTTTAAACATATTTTATTTTTTCCTAGTAGGAGTATTAATAGTTGCAATTTATAAGAAAATAAAGAAGTAATTTTAATTATGAATATATACCCAAAACGAAACATTTAAATAGCATTATGAATGTATATTCATAACTAAACATGGAGAAAAATAAAAATGCCAAATAAAGACGGAACAGGACCAAATGGAAACGGACCAAAAACTGGAAGACAATTAGGAAACTGCGAAGGTGCAGAGCCAATTGCCAGAGGTAATGGAAACGGGAACGGGAACGGTTGCAACGGTCGAAGACGAAATGGTCGAAGGTATAATTAGTTAAAACTAAAATGCCAAGACCATGCAAAGCAAGGAGAATTAGGAGTAGTCCCAATTCTCTATATTTTAAACCTGCGGGGATAAAGATGACTAACTTAAATGAAATAGTTTTATCCCTGCCAGAATTTGAAGCAATAAGATTAATTGATTTCGAAAAAATTTCCCAAACAGAAGCAGGAAGTAAAATGCAAATTTCCCAAAGCACCTTATCGAGAATATTATCTTCAGGAAGAAAAAATATAGCTGACGCAATAGTTAACGGGAAAGCAATTAAAATAGAAAAATGAAAATATTAATAGCAATAAATGATAACAATGGAATTAATTCTAAACTAAGTGAACACTTTGGACATTGTCCTTATTTCGCGATTTACGAAACTGATAATAAAAGTTTAGAAATTGTAGAAAATAAATTAGATCATTCAAATCAAAATCAAACTCCTGTTGACCAAATAATGAAATTTAATCCCACTATCGTTTTCACTTTAGGAATTGGGGCAAGAGCCATAAAGTTATTTAATGAAAAGGGAATAAAATTAAAGACTGGGAATTATCAAATAGTTAAAGAAGTTATTGAAAACATTGAAAATCTAAAAGAAATGGATTCTGGATGCGAACATTAACAAAGTGGATATTAATTTAGTAAAACAATCTGCGCGTAAATCTATAAGAGGATTATGGATGGCCTTTCCAATGATACTCGGGACAATTCTTTTAATAAGTTTAATTTCCGTAGTGGTTCCAAAATCATTTTATATTTCAGTATTTAGTAAAAATTCATTTTTAGATTCGCTTGTCGGGAGTTTGATTGGAAGTATTTCTGCAGGAAGTCCAATGGTAAGTTATATCGCTGGAGGAGAAATGTTGAGCCAAGGAGTAGGGTTAATCGCAGTAACGGCATTTTTGGTTTCATGGGTTACCGTGGGTTTAATACAGTTGCCAGCAGAGTCTACAATTCTTGGTAAAAAATTTGCATTACTTAGAAATTTATCAGCATTCATTTTTTCAATAGTCGTTGCGATAATAACAGTATTATTATTGGGAGTTCTATCATGAAATTTAAAAATAAAATAAAACAGCTTTCAGGTTCTTGGTATTTTTTATTAACAGTAATTTTGGTATACGCATTGTTTTCAATATTAAATAAAGAACTTTACTTAAGCAGTATCGGTTTTTTTAATCAAATTATCTATAAAATAATTCCAATTTTTATTTTAGTTTTTATTCTAATGACTTTGTCCAATTATTTTATAACTCCAAAAGTTGTTATAAAACATCTAAAAGATAAAGGAATTAAAAAATGGTTTTTTGTAATTGTTGGGGGAATTTTATCTTCGGGTCCAATTTATATGTGGTATCCTCTTTTGGCAGACTTGAAAAAGAAGGGATTGAGTTATGGATTGATTGCATGTTTTTTATATAATCGAGCGATAAAGATTCCGCTATTGCCATTGATGATTGTCTATTTTAGTTGGCAATATATTTTTGTCTTAATTATAGTTATGATATTTGTTTCAATTGTTCAGGGAATACTAATAAATAAATTAATGGAGGTTAAAAATGAAAATAGCAATAGCGTCTGAAGGTAAAGATATAGATTCTGAAATAAGTTCAAGTGGCGGAAGAGCTCCTTATTATTTAATTTTTGAAGATAAAAAATTAATAGAAACCATCAAGAATCCTTTTGCAGTAGGTAGCGGTGGAGCTGGTTTTTCTGTGGCTCATATGTTGGCTGATAAAAAAATTGATTTAATTATCGCAGGAAAAATTGGAGGAAATATGGTATCTGCCATAAAAGAAAAAGGTATGAAATTTAGAGAAGAGTCTGGAAATGTAAATAAGATTTATAAAGAAGAATAGATTTTAATAAAAAATGAAGAGGAAAAATATTAATTTAATTATACTAGGATTTTTTGTACTTAGTTTGCTAACTCCAGTTTTAGCAGCAGATAACGAAGTTACATTGCATTTTTTTTACGGAAAAGGATGTCCTCATTGTGGTAGCGGTTTAGATTTTTTAAGCTCAATAAAAGAAAATTATCCATCATTAGTAGTCGAAGAACACGAAGTGTATTTTAATCAAGAAGAAAGAGAATTGTTTGAAAAAATGACTGAAGCTTTTGAAGAAAAAATTGAAGGAGTCCCAACAACATTTGTTGATAACAAAATTCTGGTAGGATTCAGTAATACTATAGCAAATTCCATCGAAGAGGAAATTAAAAGATGTCTTGAAATTGGGTGCGAAGATCCTATAAATAAAATTAAAGATGACGAAACAATAAAATTAACGGGAGACAGTTCTCCGTCAGTTGACCCTGAGAAAACAGAAACAATAAAAAAATTGACAATTCCTGCGGTTCTTTTTGCAGCGTTAGTGGATGCAATAAATCCATGTGCTTTCGCAGTTTTGATAATTTTAATGTCCACTATTTTGGGTTCAAAAAATAGAAAAAAGGCGTTATTCTCTGGATTGGCATTTTCTCTCTCAATTTTTATATCGTATTTTTTGATGGGAATAGGATTATATTCTGCAATTCAAGCAACTGGTCTTGGTCATACATTTTACACGGTTGTGGCGATACTGGCGATACTTATCGGATTATTCAATCTTAAAGATTATTTATGGTATGGAAAGTGGTTTGTCATGGAAGTTCCGATGAGTTGGAGACCTAAATTACAATCACTCATTAAGAGTGTTACTTCAATTCCTGGAGCATTTGCAATTGGATTTGTCGTGAGTTTGTTTTTGCTTCCATGTACATCGGGACCCTATATCGTAATACTTGGATTATTGGCAAAAGCTACAGCAAGGAGCTATGCAATATTTTTATTAGTAATTTATAATTTAATTTTTATTTTACCCATGATATTAATTACTTTCGCAATATTTTTTGGACTTACGACAACAGAAAAAGCGGAAAGAATGAGAAAAAAGAAATTGAAAATACTTCACTTAATTGCAGGAATAATTATATTATGTTTAGGTGTCGGAATGTTAATTGCAATGAAGCTTGGAATGATATAAGTCTAACTATTAACTACCAACTGAAATCTATACTCGTCTAGATTTTGTTCTTCCAGCTCGAACTCTTTGAGAACTTGAACCTTTCTTAATCTTGGCCATTTTTTTAGAAACACTTCGACCACTTCGACTTCCAGCAACCTTAGGAGCTCGTCTTTTCTTTTGCCCTTTCCCTCGAACGTTATTGCTTTTCTTCCTAGGCGGACTCCTACCAACTCTTGGCGCAGGCTTAGCGTCCTCACCCTCAGCATTTTTAGCAGTAAGAGAATGATATTTATGCTCGGCATGAGGAGTTTTTCTTTTCGTTACTCTTTCAATTTGATTCAAATAATTTCGGTCAGTTGCACAGCAAAATGAATAAGCAATTCCATCATTTCCCGCTCGAGCGGTTCGTCCAATTCTATGAACATAGTTTTCAGGTTCATTTGGCAAATCATAATTTATTACATGAGTGATATTATCAATATCAATTCCTCGAGCAGCAACATCAGTTGCAACCAAGACATGAACATTTCCTTTTTTGAATTCTGCCAAAGTTCTAGTTCTACTGGCCTGAGATTTGTTCCCATGGATAGCTTCGCTTTCAATTCCATTTTTTCTAAGGATTGTAGAAATTCTATTTGCTTTATGTTTCATTCCAGTAAAAACTAAACATCGCTCAATTTTATGTTCCCTAATTAAATCAAGCAACAACTTAATTTTATCGTCATTGTCAATAAAAAATACGCATTGCTCAATTTTATCAACGGGTGTAGACTCTGGAGTGATGTCAACTCGAACAGGGTTTTTCAAAAAGTCCAAAGTTAAATCGGCAACTTGATTTGACATAGTTGCAGAGAAGAATAAAGATTGTTTAGTTACAGGCAAAGTTGAAGCAATTTTCTTAATAGGTTTAATAAATCCCATATCAAGAAGTCTATCACATTCATCCAAAACCAAAAATTCAGTTTCTCTAAAGTCAATATAACCTTGATTCATTAAATCCATCAATCTTCCAGGAGTCGCAATAATAATATCAGTTCCTTTCTTTAATTCTCTAATTTGAGAATCAATTCCAACTCCACCAAAAATTGTCATATGTTTAATTTTCAAAAATTTTCCATAAACCTTGAAGCTTTCGTTGATTTGCATTGCTAGTTCTCTGGTTGGAGCTAAAACTAAAGCTCGTGGATTTCCAGCTTTGTTTCTAGAATTTTCGGCTAATTTTTGTAAAATAGGAATTGTAAAAGCCGCAGTTTTACCAGTTCCAGTTTGCGCAATCCCAATTACATCATACCCTTTTAGTAACAAAGGTATAGTTTCTTCCTGTATTGGCGTCGGTGTTTTGTAGCCTTGCGTATTCAAAGCATTCAAAATTGGCGCAATAATATTTAATTCATTAAATTTCATAAAGATAAATCAAAATTTGGCTATATAAGGCTTTGTTATTTGTGATTACTTGTGCAATCCAGTGACATATGTCA